>JAZQZH010000054.1:0-20156 GCA_045633945.1 Alphaproteobacteria bacterium | reverse complement strand
GCATAATTTATATCTGTATCTTTTAATGAACCATCAACAAAGAGTGCAATTTTTCCATTATTTAGGAAAGTTAGGGTGGCGGTTATGTTTGATGAACCTGTGAAATATGGTGCTGATAAGATATCTGCATTAACACCAAGTTTTTTTAAGATATTATCATCAATGGTTATATTTGCTATAATTTTACTTTTATGAGATTTGTTATGAAAATCTTCATTTAAGGCTAGTGTTACTGGTATGTCTTGGTATTTGGCGATACCGTTTAGTTCAAAACCATTTTGGCTTACAAATAAATCTAACTTATCTGATACAAAGGTTTTACCATCGGATAGGCCTAAATATTCAACTTGTTGTAATAAGCCTTTTACTTCTACTTTTATTTCGTTTGGTTTAAGGTTGGATTTTAATTCAAAACCAAGTGATAGGTCTATATCAACGTCTCCTGTTACTAAATCAGGAGAAATTCCTATTTCTTTAGTAAATCCAAGAGGTTCATTGTCTATGAATTTTAAGGCATCAGGTATGCTAGAATTTCCTTTTAGATTTATTTTTATAAAGTTATCATCTTTATTTAGATCATACAAAAGGACATTACCTTCGGTTAGAATGATATTGTCAGAAACTCCTTTATCAACTAGAATTTCTATTTTGTCATTTGAAAAAAGGGCTGTTCCATATACATTTTTTACAATGGGCATGCCATCTAAATAGTGTAGGTTGGCATCTTTTACGTCTGCTTTTCCTGTTAGGTTTAAGAGTGAAAATTCTTCTGTATTTTCATCAAAACCAAAGCTGAAAATGAAATCTCCATTAGAAATTTTTCCTCCATATAAGCTATCTTTGCACCATTTCCATGCTTTTTGTCCAATGTATTTGGGCCATAGTAGTGATAGTTCATCCATATTAAATTCACCAATTTTGGCACCAAATTTTAGTTTAAAATCTTTTAGGTTTCCTTTTAGGAAATAGTCTTTAAATCCAGTTGCAGAGAGTGATAACATGGCTTGTTTGTCATTAAACTTAAATATTGTATCTTTGATGTCAATTTTATCTAGTCCACCATATAGTTTGCCTTTTAGGTTGAACGCTGAAACCTTGTAGTCGAAATCTTTATTGCCAAGGAAACCAATTTTGCCATCACCGCCATCTATTGAAAAACTTACTTCTTCAATGTTTGAGCCAAGTTTTTCTGCAAAGTGTTCTTTGTCGTTTAAGATATCTCTAAAGTTTATTTGTGCTTTTAGGTTGCCACTTATTGGAATATCGACTGCTTTGATATCTCCTTTTATTGGGACTAGAATATTATACAAATCTGTTAAAACAAGATCGGTAAAATTAAGACTATATATTATTTTATCGCTAAATAAATTGTAGTTTAGATTGGTGTCTATACTTGATGTTCTGTCTTGAAATTGTACAGCACTTACTGCGCTTAATTTTATTTCAGCAAGCGCTCTTAAAAAGGATATGTCGGCACCAATTAGGTTTAGTTGCTGCTTGGTTTCTATTTCATTTACTTTGATGTCGGCATTTATTATATCTATTTCATTTATGAAGCTTTCAATGTATAATTTTTCAGATGAATTAAAGCGAGTTAAAAAATCTTCAAACTGCTGAAAATAGAACTCTATTTTTTTGAGGTTTGCTTCTTGAGGGGTATCTTGAATGTTGGTAGTAATATTGTCTTTTTTAGAATTATTGTATGATGTTGTTATTTCTATTTTGGGGCTGTCAACACTAATAGAGCTTGGGGCGAGTAATCCTTTTAAGAGAGCTCTTGCTGAAAAAGATAATGATAATTTTGGAGCTGTAATATTATATAGTTTTTCGGTATCTGTAATAGATATGTTTTTTGCGGTTATTTTTAGGGGTTGGATAGAGTTTGTAAGCTCTAAGTTTACCGATGAAATATTAATGTTGTAAGAAGATGTTTCATTGGTGAGAGCTTGTATGATATAAGGACGTAAGAAGTTTACTTCTATTGGGCCTTTTCCTAAATTCCAGAGGAGAGCCAAAAACAAGATTAAAGATAATGCACTAGCATAATCCCAAAATAGCGATAATAAACGTAATTTCTTACTTTTGCTACTCAATAAGCCTCCCTTAAAATATAAGGAAATGTATCACTGTTATATAATAATGTAAATACATTTTTATAATATAAAACAGTTTTTTGTTTACCAACTATATTCCATTGTATCAAAGGCAGGTTCTATACCGTTTGGACAGTTAGAATACACTTCTGCATAATCACTTTCAGTTGCCATGTGATTTATAATCATATGTTCTGGGTCTATTTGTTCTTTGTAGTCGAGAAGATCTTCGAGGCCAGCATGAAAACGTGTGCCTTTAGGGGTGGTTAGTGGCATAACTAAAAGTTTTGTTGGTTTAGTTATGAGTTTTAGTGCAGATTTTGGTATTTCTCTAAAGTCTGCAATAAATACAACTTCACCATCATTGAAAATATAGCCAGTTGTTTCTACATTATGTCCTAGAAGTTTGATAGGAGTTACTTTTAGTGATTTAAAATAAAAACTTTCTTCAAATTCAAAAGTATTTGGGTGGAGAGCTGCTCTGTAAACAGGCTCAATTTTGGTTTTATCATCAGCGATAAGATAACCAAAACGTGTGCGAATTGTTTCTAGAGCATTTTTTGATGCAAATAATTCTATTGCACGTTCGGTTATGCGATTTATTTCTCGTAAATCATCAATTCCATGTAGGTGATCGGCATGTGTGTGTGTATAGAAAACTGCATCAATATCTTTGATGTTGGAATTGATTAGTTGAAGTCTTAAGTCAGGTGATGTGTCAATTAGAAGTTTTACATCATTTATTTCTAAATAAGTTCCACTTCTTAGGCGAAAATTTTTAGGGTTTTTAGGGTCACAATCACCAAAACCGCTTGCTAATGATGGCACACCAGGAGCTGCACCAGAACCTAAAATAATTATTTTTGACACTAGTTTACCTTTCTTAATTTGATTTTGCTTTTTGATATAATGAAAAGAAGTTATTTTTTGTTATATTGGCAATTTGCTCGGTCGTCAAGCCTTTAATTTCGGCTAGTTTTTCAGCAGTTTTTATAACAAATGCCGGTTCATTTATTTTGCCTCTATATGGTACAGGGGCAAGATATGGACTATCTGTTTCTATTAGTATTTTATCTAGAGGTATTGTCTTAAATGTTTCTAAAATATCTGTTCCACTTTTGAAAGTTATAATACCTGATGCAGATATATAGAAACCTAGTTTGAGTATTTCATTTGCAAATTCTGTGGTTGATGTGAAACAATGTATAACACCTGTTAATTTGCCATATTTTTTGATGCTGTCATGTAATAATTTAAGCATATCATCTTCTGCATTTCTTTGGTGAATCATTAAAGGTAGAGAGGTTTTTGCACTTGCTATGATATGACGTTTGAACATTTCTATTTGTTCATTTTTAGTGTCTGGAGCGTAGTAATAATCAAGTCCGCATTCACCTATTGCAATAACTTTAGGATGAGATGAGGCTTTAATGATATCATTTTCAGTTATTTTATTTAATTTATCTTTTGCGCTATCTGGATGAATGCCAGCAGAAGTATAAATGAATGGATATTTTTCTGATAATTGAAGTTGGTTATTCATTTCATCTAAGTCTTTTCCAGCATTTAATAATATGCTAATATTGGCGTTTTGAGCGCGATTAATTATTTCTTCATCTTCAATGTGGCAATGCGAATCAACAAACATAATATCCTCTTTTTTGTTACTATAGTTTATTATATTAAAATATTTTAATTGTCATTATAAGTTTTAATTTATTTACAATCTGGTGTTGAATATTCTGGTTTTAGGATATATAGATTGTCTGAATTATTAAATGGTTTATAATATTTTTTTATGTATTCTTGATCTGGATTGTGGACGATCTTATCTATACCTCTTTCTGATGAATATTTATCTTTGTATGGCTTTATTGATATTATTCTTGGTTTTTTTGTTTTTATAACATTATTAATATCCATTAGAGGAGCTATTCCAACTTTGGCTCCAATAACGTCTGTTTGTCCTAGTAAATTCCAATAATAATGTGCATCTTTGTTGTACACATTATATATTGTTCCATCACCATTTAGTATGGTGTCACATTTGGTTATATAATGTGTTATTTCTTTGTGTAATGGTTTATAAAATCTGGTTTTTGTGCCACCAATATTGCCGTTATAAATGTTTGGTTTGTACATACATAATAAAAGAGGAATTGCTAAGAAATAAATTGTAAAATAATATTTTTTTAAGATGATATTTCCAATAAAAGTCGCGCTTAAGATTGAAGCGATGTATATTAATAGGCAAAAATAATAGGCAAATGCGGCAAAATAGAAAAATCTTTGTATTGCCTCGAAAATAAAAATAGTGGCGATAATTTTAAAGTAAATAGAGCTATTTTTAGTGCAAAAAATTAGCGATAGAATAGATAATGTGAGTAAAATTTTAAACTCTGGCCAGATAAAACCGTTGCGTCTTTCATCAAATAGTTCTGGTATATGGAGATTAAATGTAAAATTCGAGTGATACCAGATTGAAAGTATATTATTTGTATATAAATAAGCAATAAATCCTAAACTTAAAACTAAAGGAAACATTAGTGAATATATTAAATCGCTTATTTTTATTTGTTTTTTTATTAGAAGAAAGATTGTTATTATTCCAAGTAACACAAGTGTAAAGACAATTTTTTGCAAAAACATAAAGGAACACCAGAATGCAAAAAAGGCAATACTTAGGTGTTTTAATTTTTTATTTTCTAAATATGCAAAATAATGATATAAACCAATAAAAAATGAGGTTAGCATAAAATTATCTGGCCTAAAATGTGTTATAGATAAAACAATGTATGGAGTTATGGCAATAGATGATGCGATAAGTCCGGCAATAGGTGTTGATAAGAAACGTTTTGTTATTAGGTATAAATAAAAATAGTTTAAAAAAGATACCAAAACAGCAAAACTAATAACAAATGAAGTTATAAAATTATCACTTGTTCCTTTATCAAATAATCCTAATATGGGGGCAAATAAATACCATAAAAGAGGGTTGTGATGTTGAAAAAAATCTTTGTATGGAATGCTATTGATATGCACAAGATATGATGAGTGCATATGCTCTATTGTATCTCCACCAAGAGTTGTTGTAAAACAAGATATATACAAACAATAGCCAAGAGCTAAAATGATATGTAATAAAAGTATGGCAATAGGTGTTTTTTGATATATTTGTTTTAACAACTTATTACTCCTAGAATGGCGCGATTACAGATTGTTTGAAAACATTTTCCATAAATGAGAGCGAAATATAGCTTAGGATAAAAGCCATAAGTGGAGAGGTTATCCAACCACAAACAAGTTTTCCAACCAAGCTCCATTTTATTTCTTTACCACCTTTGGCTAAACCTATTCCAACGATTGCTCCGATTACTGCTTGTGTGCTAGATACAGGAACAGCGGGAAGAGCAGGCAAGCCAATAGAGGTGAGGAAATTTTCTAAACCATCTGATGAAAATAATATCAATACCAAAGATTGAGATAAAATTACAATCCAAGCAACGACTGGTGAAAAAGTTAAAACTCCTTTTCCAACGGTTGAAATTACTTTTTTTGAATATGTAAATACACCAACGCTTACAGCTATTGCACCAATTAAGAATAAAACTTGGATTCCGCTTAGTTTTATGAAGCCAAATAATGTTATATCATCAAAAGCGCATGATTGAACGAATACACCAACAACGTCTGCAGTATTGTTTGCACCAAGAGCAAAACCTCCCAGTGCAGTTGTTAAAATCATTCCGCATCTTACAAGCATATCTTGCCATAGAATGTGCATTTTGGAGTGATGTAAGATTTTTTTGACAACAAAATATAGTGTTACAGCGATGAGGCCAGAAACGATAGGACACATTATCCAGCAAGAAAAAATATTGATAAGTGTTTGTTGATCGGTTGGTTGATGATTATAGACGTTCCAGCCTAAAATACCACCAACGATTGTTTGAGATATGGAAACACTAATACCAGATTTTAGCATTACTCTTACGGCAAGAGCTGCTGATAATGATACAGCAAAGGCTGCAGGAAGAGTGTTTACCCCACCAAGAGTATTTAATGTTTCTGTGGTGTTTTGACCGCTTATAACAGCTCCTAGTATAATAAAGATAGTGGCAATGGTTGCTGCTGTTGTAAATCTCAGCATTTTGGTGCCAACGGCAGTGCCAAAAATATTTGCAGAGTCATTTGCTCCTAATGACCATCCTAAAAAAAGTCCGCTTGATAAAAATAGCAAATACTCTAACATTATTAAATTTCCCTTTTAATTGCAAAAATAAGTAACGCATCAATGCAGTCTTCTGCTAAATCAGCAATATCTGCAACTTCTTCTATAAATTCGTTAATTTGGTTTTTGCGAGCAAGTTCTAAATCTGAATCAAATAGAGCTTTTCTTAATTTTGCAGAAGTTCTATCACTTTGATTTTCGAGTAAAAATACTTTTTGAGCATAGTCTCTTAATGTTACGATATCTCTAAAGAATGCACGAGATGAAATAGCCATATTTTCTGCACAGTCACTAACTTGGCGTACGAGAGTTTTTAGCTGTTCATGATAAATTTCTGGAATATCTGGTTGTTCAATATAGAATTTGTGAGAAACTTCATCAAATAAATTTATAACTTTATCTAGATTTTCTACAAGTTGTAAAATATTTCCTCTTAAATCTGGAATTAGGTTTTGTTCATATAGACTACTTTCTATTTGGCGACGTAATATATCAGATTCATGTTCTATGGTTTTAATTTTTTTGCTTGTTTTGCGATAGTTATCACTACCTTTTTCCTTTAGGTAAATATCAACAGCATCTCTAAATTCAATAGTCATTTCGATAATTTTATCATGAAGACGATCAATAGAATGTTCAAGTTCTTTTGTTCTTGCAAATAAAGAAATTTTTACGTTAAACATATGATTTTACCTCGCATTTAAATGTTACTGTCGAAAAATCCCTTAAATCGCTTATTTAAGGGATTTTTTTAGATTATTTTTCAATTTTTTGTTGTCGGCAAACTTTTTTGCAGCGTTTTATTTTGCCAGTTGTGACGTTTGAATAGTCAACTTTTTCTTTTGGCATGTCTTCTATATAATATGTTTGTAGTTCTGATGATTTTTTTACTTCGTCACATATTTGGTCTTGAGGGCATTTAGGACAGTCTTTTTGACATGGAACAGGGGCTAAATAAACATCTTTTGTGCATCCATTTAATATTAAAGTTAATGTAAATAATATTATCTTTGTTGTTCTCATTTTGCCTCCAAGGTAGCCAGAATCTAGCTGTTGACTCTTTATTTTATTGTCTTATATTAAAAGAAGTTTAGTATTACAATGTTTAATAATTATTTAAATTATGAATGAAAAAATTAAAAGACTCATCAGGAAGGGGAGTAATGATGAGTTGTTGGCGTATCTTAGCGCTAGAAGGTATCGTACCAGGTTTGACGAGCTTTATGAGAAGCTTCTAATTGACCGTTGCTCAAAAGAGGTTGTTTTGGCGTATATTAACCGCTTTTCTTTGAGCTTAGATGCGGAGAAATATTTGGTTGAGAAAATGCCTGCAGATGTGTGTGTGAAGTATTATAATCTTCAGGGTTTTTATAACGAAACTGAAATGCACATCATTGATAACAATCTTGTTGATGTGGCAAGAGAGTTGTTTAAGTGCAATTTTTTTAATGATTCCCAATATATATTGGGATGCCAGAAAGATGATATCATTATGGCATTTATTGAGAGTTGCAAGGAGCTAGATGAAAAGGAGGTTATGTATCTTCTTGACCATCGAAACAGGTCTATTTTGGTTAAATATATCAAAAGAGGATTTGTTTTAAGCCAAAAGGTTAAGGAAGAGATTATCCGCAAGGATAATATACAGGCTTTTAGGGCGTTGTGTGAACACTATAATCATATCTATCGCATAAGAGTTTCTCATATGCATGATTTTAGACAGATTATGGGGCAGATTGAGGCTTATGCTCTGACACCAGATTTGCAGATTGAGGTGCTAAAAAACGCCGGTTCTATGATGGTTGAGGTGATGCTATCTCTTATGCCGTTGTGTTATGAGGCTCAGGAGTACATAGTTAATGATAGGTTGGCAAAACCTTTGCTTAAAAAGCACGTTGAGTGTATGTATTGCTTGGGTGGTTATCGCTTTGAGAAGGACTTTGAGTCAAAGTTGTTTTTTGCACTTTCAAAGAACAACTTAGATGAGTGCTTGATGAGTTACAAATACCATGATCATTTAGCTATTGTCAACAATGCTTCTGTTGGGGCGCTTGTTAATTATGTGAAAAATGTATGGTTATGGGATACGGCTCAGGTTGCGCTCATTTATCGAGGCGAGGAAGTTGCGATAAGGGAGTTTATCTCTCGATGCTCTTTTGATAGAGGACTTTGTTGGGAAGCTGAGGTTGCTCTTGCTCACCTTAATAACGAAAGACTTCTTGAGATGTACATAAATATTCACACCATGTGCGAGGAAGCAGTGAGGATTTTGTGTAAGACAAATCAAAAGTTGCATCAGATGTATTGCGCTAAGTATGCAAAATAAAAAAGAAAAGCAGGCTTTATGGCCTGCTTTTTTTTGTTAGAAGTTAAACTTGACGCCCATATCGAATAAATCAGGATTATTCTTTTGGATTAGTTTGTTATATTTTACATATAGAGCAAGGTCTTTATATGCATAGTCTATAACAGCTTCTAAGACTGCTCTGTCTCTTTGGTATAGGTTTGCGTAGTCGTTAATTCTATACCAATTATATGGGTCGTTTTTGTGATGAAGTGTTATATCGCGATATGGTTTTGCAAATTCATGATAGTAAACACCACCAATTTTGAACCCAAGTTTGCCATATTTTTCCATTTTTACTTCTTTTTTGAGGAATAGTCCTGCGCCCAGTTCAACAGAGAGGTTGTTAGTACGTTTTGTTTCGATAGCATCTGTTGCGCTTTTTTCATCAAGCTCATCTTCTACATATCCTATTGCATTTAACATTAATGCTGGTTCTAATTCTGCAAAGTCGTTTAAGTTAACAGAATAACGTAGTTCGTTTGTTAGACCATAGATAAAATCATTAATATCTGCATCTCTATTAGAGCCTCTATCATAATCACCATATCCGTAACCTAAGTTTAGGATTGT
The DNA here is from genome assembly GCA_045633945.1 of Alphaproteobacteria bacterium. Lineage (GTDB taxonomy): Bacteria > Pseudomonadota > Alphaproteobacteria > RF32 > CAG-239 > CAG-267. The sequence goes on along the minus strand of JAZQZH010000054.1, from coordinate 10,915 downwards.
AACGAGATTTAATTGGTCGCTAAATTTACGCATATATGGCATAAAGATACTAACGATATTTAAATCTCTGTTTCCTCCTTTTTCATATGAGGTGCTTAGGTCTGTGAAGCTAATACCAAGACCAAGTCTAGACCAGTTATTTAAGCGCTTATCTCCAAAAGTAAACATAGAGTGAGCATTTAAGTCATAGCCAGAGAGCAAGCCTTTGTTATCGGTTTCGAGGTTAAAGTTATCATAACCTGCGATTACTCGATATGGCTCATCGGTTGGTTTTAAGATTGTGTCTGCCATAGTTCTATTTAAGCTACGGAGCACTTGGAAGTTTTCGTCTGCGAAGTTTAGGAGTTTATCATAAGCCATCCAGTCGGCAAGTTCTGTTTGAACAGCCATAACTTCTGTTTGGGATTTGAGGCTATTAAACTTCTCTTCAAAGTTTTTAGCTTGATAGTTTTTAGTTAAATAATCAGACATTGAGCTATTTGGGGTGAACTCGCTAAAGTTTTTGCGCTCTAAGATTACATCTGTATTACCACTATTGTTTTTATTTACTTTGGCAGTAAATAGGGCTGATTCTGAAGAAATATCAAGCTCGTTTATGTTTTCAGATTTAATTGCATCTGTTTTTATGTATGTATCTAGGTTGTCATTCATAACGGTTGAAGTGCCGGCTGTTAAGTTTCCTTTGATGGTTTGGGCTTCATATATTGCGCCGTCTTCTAGGAATACTTTAGATGCCCCCATTGTATTTAGGTCTAGCTCGCCTGATACAGACATTGTACCTTTGTTTCTTAGTTCTGCGCCATTTAATACAATAGCATTTGTACTATTTACATCGCCATTTACGTTGATTGTACCTTCGTTTGTTACGCTAGCACTGTCTCCATTTTGGTCAATATAAATACCATAGGCTTCGTTTGTGCCATTAACAGTGATGGTGCCAGTGTTTGTAACTGTTGTTTCTGTGCCATCTAGCACCCTGATACCGTAGGCATTTGTGCCTGAAACGGTGATTTCGCTTTCGTTAGTGATGGTGTTTTGACCTTCACCTAAGATACCAACGGCAGTGCCTTGGGTACCATTAATTGTGATATTACCTTTGTTTGTGATTTCACCACCACTTGAAGCATACATACCAACGGCAGTGCCACTATTGTTGTTGGTGATTTCTATCTTTGCACCTTCATCATTTAATAACTTATTATTTGATGCGCCATACATACCATATGCGTAACCTTCTGAGTTATGAGTAATGTTTATTGTGCCTTTATTTGTAATATCATTACTAGATGACATACCATAGATATTTTCATCACCTTCTGATGTTAGTTCGATGGTGTCAGTATTAGTTGTTTTTTCCAAATCATTGGTTATCAAACTTAAAGTGGTATTAGGACCGTAGCATGTATAGCCTACTCCAGCAATTGTGATTGAATGATCTATGCACTCGCTTTCATCATTTTCATATTCGTTAAGACACTCACTTAATTCTTTATAATAACCTTCATTACAAGAATATGCACAATCCCAACATCTTTCACCTGTTGTTGCTGTATAGCCTGTTGTGCTTCCGTATTCATATTTTAACCAATCTATTGTCGTTGTCGGGCAACTTCCTACAACAGATCCGTCCATCTGACAATCATAGTTTTCACATTTTTTACAAGTAATACTATGATCAGGCGCCCTCTCTTCTGCAAAATAGTGTCCATTTTCGCCTAAAGCACTACATTGAGTAGCAGCAGTGTAGTCATCTCTCCATCCATTTGCTGTGTTACAAGAGTATTCATAAGTGTAACAAATTAGATTATCATATCCTTCATATGGGGTTGAAGATCGTATGATAGCGTTGCTTTCATAGGTTTCCTCTTGTTCTGTTGCACAACGTGTTGCAATCCAACAGCCAACCCCATTTTCTATTTGTTCACGTTCACAGTAGAATATTCCTTCTTTCTCGCAATCTTCTACTCTATTATATTTACCTTCATCTTCATTACATTCTATTTTTTGATAACATGTTATAGTTTCATCTGTATAACTATTTTTAGGAATGTTAGTAGTTGATGTATATGCATCTCCTTCTTGAGGTTGATATGTATCGATACAAGAGTTATTACATTGGTAGCATGCTAAATCAATACCAACTATATCAATGTTATATGAGTTTGGTTGTCCTGTGTATATATCAGGTTTATCGGTGCTACAAGTTTTTGGAGCATTTATTGTGGATGTGTAATAGTTTTTAGCACAACTATATGTATAAGTGTAACATGTTTGATTGCCTGAAGTGTGTTCTATTGGGCTTTTAATGAAAGCTTCATTATAAGATGTTTGAGTGCTTTCTGAATGTCCATCTTGACAACCATCGGCAATCCAGCAACCTGTTCCGTCTTCGTTTTCAGTTGTACAAGTAAAGAGGTCAGTTCCAGAGTTACTTTGTTTACATAAATCTTCAGTACTATATTTGCCGTCAGCTTCGTTACATTCTGTTTGTTGATAGCATTCAATATTATAATTGTTGATAAGGGCATAAGATTTACCATTTTCTCTATGTTCTTTATCAAAATATTGTATGTTATCACATTTTGTTGGTACTTGGCAGGTTAAAACTGTAGTTTGACCATAAGGGTCTTTTTGTTCGTATGCATCGCATATATATCCATTAGGGCAAGCACTTTCATCTCCTTTAATAGCGTTACCTATACACTCATATGTGCAAGCATAACAAAATTCATCTTCGTAAACACGCCCATTAATATCTTTAATTACATCTGCACGAATATAAGTTTCGTTGTCTGAAGAGCAAGTTGGATTGTTTGAATGTAGTGTATATGGATCATCACACTCTTTATATTCGCAAGATTGACATATGAGAGGTTCTGTGGCGCCTATATTAAATGAATAAGTAATCAATTCTTTGTTTAGGGTGTCGTCGCAAGTGATGTTTTGGTATTGTTCTTTACAACCACATTGATAATATACACCACTATCATCTGTACATGTATCGATATTTTCTAATTTATCACTAGATATGTCGCTGCAATTTTCTTTTGAAGTGTAAATAGATCTATTGCATTCGTCGCCAGTAACTTTGTAACATGTTACATTATGTTCTGTTACAGTGTTGCACGTTTTACCTTCTGGGCATTCATTATAGAGATTTTCTTCATCACAAGCATATGAGCAACTCAAGCAAGGATCCTCACCATCATACTCACCGGTTGGCTCAGTTGAAAGGGTGTATCCTTCTTCTGTTTGTGCACAAGTTGTTGTTCCTTTGGTACATTCTAGAGAATTATTTCTTTGATAGCAACCATAGGTTTCATCTTTGGCGCAAGAATATGCTTTAATATTTTGGGTATTGTTTTCACAAGATGTTTGATTGTCAAATATATTTTCCATATTTGTGTTACATGTATAATTACATTTATAACAAGAGTTATTTCCTGATATTGTGCCAGATAAAACTTTTGTGGCTGTTACATAACTAGGGTAAGTTCCGCAAATAGTTATATCTGTTGGAGATAAATCTTCTCCTTCTGGACATGCAATATCTCTTATGTAACATCCAGATGCGTTATCTAATGAGCATCCGTTGGTTTCAGTTATACAATCTGTTTCTTCTTTGTATGCGTTTTGTGTTTCATCACAAGTGTATGTACATTCATAACATTGAGCACTACCGTTATATTTGTTGGTAACAGGTGATGAGGTTGCTGTTTTATTGTTTTGTGTTGGGCATTTTTCATCTGTTGTATAATCAGATGAAGTTCCTTCGTCGCAATTATTTACTGGGTTACATTCATAACATATTTTACCACCAGAACGTTCGTCGGTATCTTTAAGCTCCCAGCTAAATTCATTACCGCCATTTGTTTGGGCACAGTATTTGGTATTTATATCTGTCTCACCTCGTGTACAAGTGCGAGCTGTTCTCTTGTAACAACCTTTGGCAGTAGGGCTTTCTTCGCAGTCATATCCGTCTAATTGACAAGCTTCAATAGAGGCAAATGTTGATGGATATTCTGTTGGACATGATGTTGTTGTATAACATTCAATATTTAAGTCATTTTCTACAGGAATGCAATATTCTCCATCTTGGGTATCATTTTTACAAGTCGTTTCATCAGGGTATAAACCTGCTTCACACTCATAATGACACTCAAAGCATTGATTTTCTCCATTCCAGCCTGTAGATGCTCCTTGCGTTTTTTGTAAGTTGTTATATGAATTACATTCGCCTGTTTGTGGATTGTAATTTGTATCAATACAATCTTTTGCAGTACATTTTGCGCAGGAGAGAGTTATATTGTTTTGACTTAAAGTTTCGTTGGCGCTCCATTCCCATCCGTTTTCACCACTGTTGCCACATTTTGTTAACTCTGTACCTTCTGGGTAATATCCATAGTTATCATCGCATGCGCATTGGAAGTATGTGCCTGAGGAGTCTGTACAGCTTGAGATAGATGTTGTGCCGGTTGTACATGCATCAAATGGATATGAACTTGTGTTGCAAGAGCATTTGTAGTGTGTGCCATTGTTGTCTGTACAGCTTTCAATATTAGCATTTGTGCAATATGTATCTTTTTGGGTTTCTGAAAGATTATAACTTGTGTTGCAAGCATCAACTTGGTGACAAGTGATAGGAGATGTTATTACATTAGAACAACTCATTTTATCTGGACAATCTCCGTCATTCCATCCATTATCAGTGTTACAAATGTATTCGCACTGGTAACAAGTAGTGTCTTTAATTTTGTTATTATTTATAACTTTACCTATATATGCGTTATCAGATTCACAGTTTGGTTGTCCTGTGTGAAAAGTGTTTTGGCATGAGTATTCATAAGTATAACATTTTAAATTGCCATATCCAGAATGTAAGGTTGAAGATTGTATGAAAATGCTGCTATCATACTCTTCATTTTGTTCTGTTGCACAATTTGTTGCAAACCAACAACCTGTTCCGTCTTCTTTTTCATTTTTACAGGTAAAAATTCCATTTTGCTCACATTCTTTCTCTGTTATATACATATTTTCACCGCAAGTTTTGGGAGTTTGGTAATAACATGTTTTAGTGTTGTTATTAGGTAAAGAAAACTCACGAGAGATGCAAGTTTTGTTTTCTACAGAAGCATCGCTTAAGCAATCACTTTCTTCTTCATAGTATTCTCCAGCGCAAGTATAAGAGCAACTGAAGCACTGATCGTTACCATGATAGAATGTAGATGATGAACTTGTTTCGCTTAATCCATCAATTTTAGCGCAATTTGGTTCTCCATATCCGTAATCGTTTGGGCCACATTCTAGGGTTTGGCATGTTTTACAGTTTGTGCTATTTATGTTTTTCTCTATAAATTTCCAACCATTTGCACCACCGGATCCACATTTTGTTAAATCTTCTGTATCTTCTGGGTAATATCCTTTGTCAGTATCGCATTCGCATTGATAATATGTTACGTCTCCTGTTGCTGTTTTTTCTGTGCAAGTGTCTACAGTTTTGAGACCTGTTGTGTCAGAACAATTTTGTGTTGAAGTATATGTATCGCTGTCACACTTATCGCTTAATATTTTATGACACACAGTACCATGTTCTTCTACGGGTGTGCAGTTTTTATCTTCTGGGCAAGTTGCAAAGAGTGTTGTTTCATCACAGCTGTATGAACAAGAGCGACATTCTTGTTCGCCTGCAAAAGTATCGGCGCCCGTGTCTGTTAGAGTGTACCCTTCGCTTGCTTGAGCGCATTGGTCAACTTTTGGTGATATACATGCAAGATTAGTTCTTATAAAACATCCATTCTCATCTTTAGATGAACAATTATAACCAGTTTTGCCGCTTTGGTTTATGGAACATTTGTTAGGATCTTGGTAGCGATTTTGTGCTTCATCACATTCACATTGATAGTGTGTACCGCTATTATCTGTACAGTTATTAATTTCTTTCATCCCTGTTGGGCATAAGTTTGCATATGGGTATTCATTTAAATCGCAAACTTTTGGAGTTGATTTATCGTTTGAGTCGTTGTCGCTTAATAAATATGCTGCACCTAGAGCGCCGGCGCCGAGTAATAATGCAGCAGGGGAGACTTTTGTTTCTTCTTTTATGATAACAGCGCAAATTGGATCATCATCATCGTGGCAGGAAACTTTTGTTGAGGCGCCGAATTTGATTAGTGTTGTGTAGGCATTACGATCTTTTGCTTCTTGGGCCAAGCAAAGAGCTGTTTTGTTGTTTTGATTGTGGAGATTGATGTAGCTTTTAAATTGATTTAGACGAGAATAGTTTTTTGTTTTTGCCCAATAATATAAATGAGAGGCTGTTAATTGGGTTGCAGAATAGGCGGGTACTGTTGTAAAACCCAATATGAGCGAACACATTGTTATTATGCTGATTGTCTTTTTTAGTACTTTTTTCATTTTAGTCTCCAATTTTTAAAACTTGCCCAAGTTTTGTTACATAATTATATTTCTTCGTCTTTTTTTACGCCAAAAATTGATCTTTTGGTTATCCATCCTTCGATGTTGTTCTCAAATTCAATTAAGCAAAAAGATAGTGAACAACTTTTTATTTTACCAACTACTCCAAACTCTGTTTTGGCGATTACTTCTGAGTTTAGGTTGTCTTTGGCATAAACGTTGCTTAAGCCTTGCTCTGTTATGAGGGCATAACGATGATTGGTTAAAAGATTCTTTTTTACCCAAGTAGTTGTGCCTTCAAAGTCTCGTATTTTGCGCCAATGTTCATATTCAGCAATAATTTCAACTGGATGATGGCGCTGTTGGTATATCCATTCTATGGGATAGCGTCTGTCTGGTCCTGAACGCGCATTTACTTTGTCAGCACGCATAGACACAAAACGTGTTTGATCTGGTGATAGTTCAATAATAGCACCAAAAACATTAAAACTCGTTAGAAACATTAGTATAAAAGCAATAAAAAAACGCATAATTCCCTCAAAAAAGTTTTCTACGTATACAGTTTACGAATCGGGGGTTAAAAAAGGTTTAAAAAATGCTATATTTTCAACAAAAGTGTGGGTCTTATTTTAATGTTCTGTTTTTAAATAAAAAATTAAATTTTTTTTGTTAGTGAAATGTGTAGATAAAACATAAATAGAGGGAATAAAATGGATTTAGTGGAAATTATTAAAGATTTGATTTCGTTTAAGAGCGAAACAGGTAATGATGTGGAAGTTGATAAGTGTTTGGAATATATTGAAAAGTTTTTTGATGGTACAAAAGCTAATGTGAAAATTGAGCGCTTTTTAGATGCAAGTCCAGTTATTTATATCAGAAATAATAATGAAGATGTGCAAGATGTTTTAGTTTTAGGGCATATTGATGTTGTAAAAGCTAATGACGAGATGTTTGAGCCTAAGATTATTGGTAATAAAATGTATGCAAGAGGGGCTTTAGATATGAAGTCTTTTGCAGGTGTTGCTATGAAATCAATGATGTATGTGCTTGAAAATAATCTTGATGTTAATTTTGGAGTGTTGTTATCTTCTGATGAAGAAAAAGGTAGCAAAAGTACGCATGCGTTTTTAGAGCGCTATAAAAATATTGGCGCAAAGGTTGTTTTGGATAATGATGTGGGCGGAGATATTGGTGTTATTATAAATAAGTGTAAAAACCCTGTTTTTGTTAAACTAAAGGCAAAAGGTAAAGGGGCGCATGGTTCTACACCATGGGAAGGGCTTGATGCAAATGAAATGTTGATGGAAACACTTAGAGTTCTAAGAACTAAATATCCTTATTTTGATGAATATACGGGAAAACCTAATAATGCTTGGATTGATACTATGCATGTGGCTAAAATGTGTGGTGGAGAGGTTTCTAATATTATATCATCTAATGCTGAAGCTCTTTTGGATTTTAGGCTTATTGAAACATCAAAACTTGAAGAATTAGAAGAAAATCTTAAAAAATCCTGTCAGAGAGGTGTTGAATATGAAATTGTGTCTTCTTCAAATCCTGTTGTGATGAACGAAAATGAACCTAAAATTTTAGGCTATAAAGAAATTGCAGAAAAGATTTTAGGCAAGGAAATTGTTTTTGAGCAAATAGGTGGGGCAACAGATGCTAGACTTTTTGCTTTGAGAGGATCTGTTGTTATTATGCATTCAGGAACAGGTGAGGGGATGCATAGTGATAATGAGTGGGTTGATATTGATAGTGTTAAAAAACTACTTGATATCCAAATTGAATATTTGAAAAAATGGCAAAAAAAATAAAGGTGGTTTTGAACCACCTTTATGATAGAGTTTTGTTGGTCTTTAGATCCAATGTCTGCTTTTTGCTGCAGATAGCGCTTTGGGGCAAAGGCCATGGAGCTTGTGATGAAGAACGATAAGCTCTTTTGTTTTATTGTTGCCAAATGCACAGGCATTGATTTGCGTTTCTTCATCTAGTTCTCGGTGTTCGATGTATAACCTCAGTAGTTCGTGGTACTTCTCGTTATCAAGGAGAATGAACTCGCCGTTGACAGAAAGTGAGAAGCGTCGGCATGGAGTGTTGAGATAAGCACTTAGTTGCTCTTTTGCATCTTCTAGATCGAAGATATATGCCTCAGAGGACATTTTTATCTCGCTGAGAGATTCTTGAAGAGCTTTTGTAAGTAGAGCCTTCATTGTGGAGTTGTACTCGAAACCGTCTTTGAGACTTTTGACAATAAAGTCTGCGTGAGTGTTCTGACACATAATTTTTAATTTTTTGTTTGTTGTTTACTTTCTTGGTGATTAGAGCCAGCCTTCGTCAAAGAACCACTCTTTTGTTTCTTCGTAGATTTTTTTGGCTTTCTCCTTTTCAAATTTAGAGATGTTTTTCTGGAAAATGTTATCCCAAAGCTTGTCAATATAACTTGAGAAGAAGTCATCAGCACATCGCTCAAGTGTTTTGGCAATAATTCTGATGGTTGTCTTAGATAACTTGCTGTTAACACTGTTGACGATACAGCAAATGATATCCTCTTCTTTGTATATACCGCTCTTTGTAGCCACTTTCGCAAGAGTACGCATCTGTGCCTCTGTTAGGTCTAAGCCTTTCATTTCTGTAAAGAAGCAAAGAGCTTCATCTAGATAAGGAACATCTTCGTTTTCCATTCTGTCAACGATATGTTGAAGAATATTTTCCTCTGAAGCGAGTTTACCAAGATTGATAAAAAATCTCTTTGAAATGTTGCAATTTCTAGAGACTTCAACGAACATCATGTCGTTACACATTTCGTCCAAAAGGACATTGATTTCATTTTTTTCCATAATTATATACATATTTTTTTGTTTTACAGGGGAGATGGTAACACAAAAAATAATATTATGCAATATTTTTTTGTCAAATTTTTAAAATTTTTGTTGCAAAATAAAAAAAAATAGCTTAAAGTCATGCGTTAGAATGTAATTCTTAAAGTACTAATATTAACATTGTAAATATGGAGAACAAATCAAATGAAACAGTTAGCTGGATCTATTAGAATTGGCTGGGTTATTGAATATAAAGGTAAACCATGGACAATTACAAAAGCTCAACACATTAAGCCTGGTAAAGGTGGTGCGTTTATGCAAGTTGAAATGAAAGCTGTTGAAGAAGGCACTAAGACTAATGAACGTTTTAGAACAGAAGATAGTGTTGAGAAAATGATGGTTGAGGATAAAGATTGTCAATTCTTGTTTGAAGATGCTACTGGTCTTACTTTTATGGAATGTGAAACATTTGAACAATTCTCTATGCCTGTAGATATTTTAGGTGATTCTAGACCATTTTTAACAGATGGTATGGTTGTTAGAATTTCTCACATTAATGATAGACCAATTTCTGTACAACTTCCTCAACATGTTATTTGTACTGTTGTTGAAACAGAGCCTGTTATTAAAGGTCAAACAGTTACTTCTTCTTATAAACCTGCTATTTTGGATAATGGTGTTAGAATCGGTGTTCCTCCATTTATTGCAACAGGTGAAAAAATTGTTGTTGGAACAGCTGAAGCAAACTATGTAGAAAGAGCAAAATAATGGCATATGTTTCACCATTGCTTACTAATATGGTTTCTATTGTTAAGAAGGTGGCTGTCAATCTTAATAGAGACTTTAGTGAGATAGAGCGTTTACAGACTTCTATAAAAGGTAGTCTTGATTTTACACGTATTGCATTTGATAAAATTCAAAAGGCGATTGTGGCAGAATTTGCAAAGTATGGAGAGGCTTATCCAGTTGTATTGGCAGGTCAAAATCCTCAAAATAAAAATTCTTATTTTAGTGTTTCTGCTGTAGATGGTTTAGCTAACTTTGCACATGGAAATCCTGATTTTGCTATATCTGTTGCACTTGTTGATAATGGCACAGTGATAGATGCGGTTATTTATAATCCTGCAAGAGATGAGCTTTTCTTTGCTGAAAAAGGAAAGGGTGCATATAGAGAAGGATTTAGAAGCCACGAAAGACTTCGTGTTTCTTCTAAACAAGATTTAGAAGGTGCAGTTATTGCAGTTAAGCCAGATGTTAACAATAAAGAGGTTAGTTATAAACTAATTAATAATGTTATTGGTGTATCATCTGAAGTTAGGGTGAGCGGAGCAGTTTGTCTTGATTTGGCATATGTTGCAGCAGGAAAGCTTGATGCAGTTATTGCTCCGAATGCTATGCAATCAAGTATAGCTGCTGGTATTTTGCTTGTTAAAGAGGCTGGTGGTATGGTGCTTGATATGGATCAAAAAGATACTCGTTCTGAAGATGTTAGAATGGTATTGAACTCTGGTAATTTGATGGCTGTAAACTTTAATTTAAGCCAAAAAATTGCTAAAGTTTTAAAATAAGTTTAAAAAAATATAAAATTATGCTTGCATTATATAAAAGTGTAGTGTATAAGAAGTGCAAAATTTTGTGAAGAAATTAATATTTGGAGATAACAATGAAAAAAGGTATTC
>JAZQZH010000053.1:0-20123 GCA_045633945.1 Alphaproteobacteria bacterium | reverse complement strand
TCATTAACAAACTTGATAATCTCTCTATTTTTTGTAAATCCATGATACACAAACTTAACTTCTTTTAATTCTTTTTTATATTCTTTTAAAGCCTCAAAAGCTTTTGCTCCATGCACAACCACTGGTCTATCATATTTTTTTGCAATAAAAAGTTGCTCCCTAAAAAACATACGTTGAGAAAAACTTACATTTTGTCTTATTCCATCAAGACCAATTTCTCCAACTAGCGATTTCGGATATTTAACTAAAAATTCTTCTAACCTATCAAACTCAAAATCATCACCAATATACCACGGATGCAAACCAAACGCACCAATAACTTTGCTCTCCCCTTTATCAATCCATTTTGCCACATTCTCAAAATCATCACTTTTTGCAGACACAACAATAAGCCCTAAAGTATTTTCATCCCCCAAAAGCTTTGGTGCAAAATCGCCATTAAAATCTTGCAAATGTATATGTGTATCAATAGAATACATAAAATTTCAACTTTCCAATAACGAGAACAAATAATGTCTATATATACCACCCCCATACTAAATATCAACCTAAAAAAAGCTATTGAAAATTATCTCACCCTAAAAAATCTCTCAACACCTGCCATTCCTGCTGTTGTTGTTAAAGACGATTCTTATGGTGTAGGTGCAGTAGAAATAACTAACGCATTATATAAAGAGGGATGCAGACATTTTTTTGTTGCTCATGCAAATGAAGGGGCTCTTATTCGCCCACATGCTCAAGATGCATCAATTTTTGTATTACAAGGCATTGGAACCGATTCGTTCAACACTTTTTATAAATACAATCTAATTCCTGTTATTTCTTCAGTAGACATGCTAAAATATTGGCAAGAAAATTCCATCCCAAACATAACCCCTGCCATACAAGTAGAAACAGGATTAAATCGTCTAGGTTTAACTATAAATGAGCTAAAATCCCTATCAAAAGAAGAGCTATCGTCTTTTTCTTATGTACTATCACACCTTGCCTGTGGTGATGAACAAGCACATTTCATGAATTTCCGCCAACTAAGTAATTTCAAAACAATAAAAGAACAATTTTTCCCCACAACGCCAGCATCTCTTTCAGCATCAGATGGAGTATTTTTAGGCACAGAATTTCACTTTAACATGGTTCGCTTAGGAGCTGCCATATATGGTATAAACACAGCTCCATACCGCCTTAATGAAATGCACAACATAATAGAAGTAAAAGCCCCTATTTTACAAATAAAAACACTAAACAAAGGCGAGTTCGTTGGCTATTCTGCAACCTACCGCACACCTGAACAAATAAAAATAGCCATTATTTCTATAGGTTATGGTGACGGCATTCCACGTTCTTTATCAAACAAAGGAAAAGTAATTTTTTACGAAAACAACACCCCTCGTTTTTGCCCAATAATTGGTAGAATTTCTATGGATAATATCATCTGCGACATATCAAAATTAAAAAATATAAACGTTGGTGATTATGGATATCTCATAAATGATGAATACACTCTAGATGACATCGCAAGAGATGCTGGCACAATCGCCTATGAGGTTCTTTCCAACCTAGGAAAAAGCACTAGATATATAAAAACTTATCAAGACGATTACTAAATAAAAATTGTTAATTAAAATAAATAGCACTCTTGAATTTATTTTTTTTTCCTTTAACTTTTCTAGAGTTATAATCTAATTTAAGGATGGGAAATATGCAAAAAGAAAACATTATTACAATCTTAGCATCAGTTGCTTTGTCTGTATTAGTTAGCACCGCTGTTGCACCAAAAAATAAAGAGGTTGCTCCAGCTGTACACAACATTAACGCAAGTATTGAAAGTTATTTAAAATCTAATCCAACAATCATTCGTGAAACTTTGGAATTAGCTGCTCGTAAAGAGCAAGAAGAAGCTGAAAAGCGCGTACTTGAAAGCTACAAAGCAAACATTGACGAGTTGCACAACACAGACAACTTATTATATGTTGGCCCAAAAGATGCAAAAATCACTATCGTTGAATTCTTCGATTTCAACTGTGGTTACTGCAAACGTTTAGCTCCAGCTTTATTAAAAGCAATCAAAAACAACCCAGATGTTAGAGTTGTATTCAAACCAGTTGGCTTCTTAGGTGAAACATCAGAAACAGCTGCAAAAGCTATTTTAGCTGCTGCTGAAAAAGGTAAATTCTTTGAAATTTATGAAGGCTTATTAACATATAACGGCCGTATCACTAATGAAGTTATTGATGAACAAATTAAAAAAGCTGGTCTCAATGTAGATGAAATCAAAGAATTAATGAAAACTACTTCTATTGATAAGAAGTTTGAAGACGTTGCTGCTCTTTCTAGAAAAGTAGAAGTTCGTGGCGTTCCAACAATGATTATCAACGGTTCTCCATTGCGTACAATTGATTATGAACCAATTCAAAGAGCTATTGATAACTTGAAATAATTCAAATCAAACAAAAAAGAGGCTTAAAATTAAGCCTCTTTTTTTTGCGCCTCAAAACAAAGCAAAAAAAAACCTTGCCAAGCAAGGTATTGGTAGGGGTGGTCGGACTCGAACCGACACTTCCTGAGGAAACAAGATTTTGAGTCTAGCGCGTCTACCAGTTCCGCCACACCCCCGTCAATGTACGATGAATTGCTTTTATAGCATATTTTTTTAACAGTCAATAGTTTTTTTTATTTTTTTTATTATAAAATTATAGCTAAATTTGTTTTTATATGTTATATAACTACAAATAATAAATATTGTAAAAAAATTTTTCAAATCTGAGGAAAAAAACGTGGACGAGATTGAAAAAAATGCTCTTACTTTTCTAAAAAAAAGAGAATATGACAAGGCGGCAAATTTATACTTAAAATTAGCTATTCAACACCCAGATGTTGACAGATATTTTATCACCGCTGCTAACTGCTATGATGCTCTAGGCGATAAAAAAAACGCACTTAATCTATATCTTAAAGCATTAAAGATAAATCCGCAATCTTTGACCGCATTACTTAATTTATCTACGATTTATTATGAGTTCCAAAAATATGAAAAATCTGTTTCATATGCAAAACAAGCACTCGAGCTAGATTCTAATAACTTTTCAGCAACGCTCAATATCGCAAACGCTTATTATGCAGACAAAGATTATGAAACAGCACTCACACATTATGAAAAACTATACCAAATAAACCCCAAATCATATAATGCGGTTGCCAACATTGCTAACACATATTATAATTTAAGCCAATTTATTAACGCGATTGAATATGCAAAAATGGCTATAGACTTGCGCCCCAATACAGTTGATGCATACATTATCGCTGGCAATGCATATGCCGAATTATATAAAAAAGATGATGCTGGAATATTCCTAAAAAAAGCCGCATCAATTTCTCCAAATTCAGAATGGGTTTGCAACTCTGTATCTAACTTATATATCAAAATGGGCAACTACAAACAAGGTTTACATCATGCGTGGCGCCTATTCTTCTTAAAAAATTATCAAGTAAGCATCCAAGATCACATAAATTTTGGTTATTTACTATATGAAGCATATGATGAAAACCAAGATGAGCTTGTAAAAAATTATATAGAACTATGGCAATCACACTTTCCAGACAACTCCGTTGTTCATCATCTCTGTTCAGCCTTAAGCAACAGACAAGACATCAAAACAACAGATTTAACTTATATTAAAAATTTATTTGATGACTTTGCTTCATCTTTTGATACAATATTAAAAGACCTAAACTATGCCGTACCAAACGTCATAGCAAATTTCCTAAAAAGTACAATAAAAACCCAAATATTCAAAAAACAACGCTTTCTCGACTTAGGTTGCGGAACAGGTTTATGCGCTGAAAAGCTAAAACAGCACTTCCCAAATGAAGAATATTATGGGGTTGATATATCAGATAAAATGTTATCCATTGCTAGCAAAAAAAATATATATAAAGAGCTATATACAGATGATATATTTAACTTTTTACAACATAATACAACTAGATACAATACCATCATATCTGGCGATGTATTAACCTATATTGGCGATTTAAAACCTTTAATATCTCTATTAAATCCTCATATAACTGTAAACGGATATTTATGTTTTTCTATATCCAAAAATATTTATAACAACAACGAATATCACTTAACTCCATCTGGAAGATTCGTACACAGCATATCCTATATCATACGCCAACTCAAACATTGCGGCTTCGACGTTATAAAAACGGAAGAATTAGTTTTAAGAAAAGAAGGCACAAAAGATGTTATTGGCTATATAATACTAGCTAAAAAATCTGTTGAAATAGTTTTCAAATAAGATTAACGACCTCTACCGCCACCAAATATATGATGAAGACCATCGACAACCTGTCCAACACCATGAACAGCTTCATCTACCCTGCGTAAAGTCTTACCAACTTGATAATGCCCATCATAACCTCTATCATGTTGAGGTTGCCAATAAGCCTCCTTACGCTCCCTCTTCATATTGTGAGCATAACTTTCTGTTACACGCATAATTCTATGACTATCACATTGCATATCATTAGGTAAATATACAACTCTACCAGGATCATTAGGATGAACACTATAGTCGATATATGCCCCTGCATAACCACTAAAATCTCTAGAAGGACGTTGAACACCTTCGCTAAGACGATGATCTCTGCGTAAACCATATGCTCTCGCATACTCATCAGCTGTACGATAATTTGAAGGATGATCATAATGATCATACATAATATCTGCATCACCTGCACTATATTCTGGAACAGAGGTAATCATCTCTGTTTTTGCTGTAAAATCGCTATCCATCTCTGTAGCACTTGCCTCAGGCGCACCAAAAGTCGTAGCCCCTAATGTCATAGCCACAGTAGCAGCTGTTTTTAATTCTGTTTTTAAATTATCTCTATCAGACATGATATCCTCCCTTTTTTAATATAACATAATTAATAATATCATATTTTTTCCCATTATACAACAAAAAACGTAAAAAAAAAGCTCTTTAATATCAAGAGCTTAACATTGGTGGACTGTAGAGGTAACGCTCCTCTGCCACATCCATGTCAAGGATGCATTCTACTTTTAAACTAACAGTCCATATAATTAAATAACAACAAAAAAACAAATATCATGCTCAATTTAGTTTGCAAGCCTTTTTAAAAAAAAATTATGGAAAAGTTAACTTTTTTGATGTATAGATAAATATATATTTAGTGAATAAATTTAAAAAAAGAGAATAATCATGAGCGAACATATTGATTTTACAGTAGATTATAAAAAATTAGATATACTAAGCGAGTTTAATACTGATAACTTTAAATATCCACTACTTGTAACAATTCCACATTGTGGATCTGTTTTTCCTGAAGAATTTTTAAATATTGTAAAACATGATATAAAAACATTACGCAAAAATGAAGATCTCTGGATAAATGATCTTTTAGAGCCAGCATTAAAAGAAGGCGAAGTTACTGCTATATCACTAAATATAAATAGAGCATTCATAGATGTTAATCGTGCCAAGGTTGAACTAGATACTAGCATGTTTTATGACTATCCCAAAATAGATTTAGGACTCAATCAACAACGTTCTCGTTATGGATTAGGTATCATACATAAGCTAACTGCAGAAAGTCAACCAATATACGATGGCTTACTTTCATACAAAGAAGTAGAAGAGCGTATAAAAAACATATACGATGTATATCACAAGCGCCTTCAAGAACTCGTAAACAAAATCACCCAAAAATTTGGTTTCTGTTTAGTATTAGATTGTCACTCAATGCCTTCAAAAATTTGCTCAATCATCTCAGAAAGCCCAAGAATAGATATTTGTTTAGGTAATTTATTTGAGCAAAGCTGTCCAAACAAAATAAGCTTCTTTGTAGAAAACGAATTAGTTAGAAGAGAGTATTATGTATCTAAAAATCGCCCATATTCAGGCGCTTTCACAACATTTAACTACTGTGAACCACGTAAAAAATCATATACCCTCCAATTAGAAATAAACCGTATCATATATGCTGATGAAGAAACACTAGAAAAAAACACCAATTTTCAACGTGTTAGCCACGACCTAAGTAAAATAATCGTAAACTTAGGTAATTTTTTGCTGGATTTTTAAATTTTATATGTTATAAACACCACTTGAATTTGATTAAAAGGTGATTATTTCCTTCTAATCGTTTATTAATTTACCCGCCTTTAGGGATAGTAATCTTTAAGATTCTAACAGGGCCGAAAGTTTAAAGACAGGGAAGCCCCTTGCCCTAACAGCGGTATTAAGGAAAAAAACATCGTGCTAAAAAGCATCACTTTTTTGTTGGTATTAATTACATTTATCACAACACCAACAAGGGCTTATGAAGCATATAATAACATCGGAGCTCTACTCGCTTTAGAAGCATCCGAAAAACAAAGTAAAACTCAATCCGTAGATATACAATCAACATTAAAAACGAGTTCTTATGATGATTCGTCATATGCTAAATCTATGGAAAAAACTTATAATCTATGCTCATTAGCCATAAAAGACGTACAAGAAAGTCACAACATCAAAGAAAATTTATTACAAACAATAGCTTCTGTTGAAAGTGGCAAGTACATATCATCTGTTGGACGCCGCCTACCATGGCCTTGGACTGTTCATGCAAATGGTAAAGGAACATATTATAAAACCAAAGAAGAAGCAATCACAGCCGTACAAAACTTACAAGCATCTGGTTTTACAAATATAGATGTAGGCTGCATGCAGATTAACTTAAAATATCATGGCTCATCATTCAAAAATCTTGAAGAAGCTTTTGATCCAAAGAAAAATGTATCATACAGTGCTTCATTCTTACAAAAGATTTATAATAGAACCAATGACTGGAAAAAAGCAGCAATGCAATATCATTCAAAAAACACTCGTCATGGCATTAATTATAAAAACCGCCTAGAAAGACATTATGCCGAGTTCATACGAACAGATATTAACAGCGCTTTATTCTAAAACTAAAAAAAACGAGGTGAAAACACCTCTTTTTTTTCATCTAAAACAGATACAAAAAAAGGCTCTTTTTTAGAGCCTTTTTTCTCCCACACAAAACCTTATGCTTTTTTAACTTTCTTAGCTCTAGGCTGGCTAGCAATTTTTGTTTCAGCTTTTGCTTCAACCTTTTTTGAAGATGCTTTTAAAACTGCTTTCTTATTATCAGCTTTTTTATTAGTTGCAACTTCTTTTTTAACTTTAGATGTTTTTACATCTTTTCTCTTATTTTCCTTTTTTGCTTTTGGTTTTCTATACACAAAAATTTTCTCAGGCACTCCATAAATAGAAGATTGAATTTGCTTAACTTCATCAAGATGACCTAAAGGAAACATTTCAGATATAACAACTGTATCTTCTTTAATTTCTTTTGCCAATTTTTTCCCTAAAGGCTCTCCTGTAACCTTTAATACATAACACATAATTAAATCCATATCTTTATGAGATGTTTTCATATAATCACCTTTAACAAAGCGAATATTTTTTAAGCCTCTAGCCTTAATTTTACCCATAGTTAAAGGCACAATATCCCATTCCAAACCCACAAACTCATGCTGCGGAAATTCTTTTGCCAAAGGAAGCAACAAAACACCACTACCACACCCTAAATCAGTAACCTTCATTGGCTTCTTTGCTTTTTTTAGAATACTTCTTGCTTCGTCAATAATATCATCTTTAATTTTACCATAAGAAGAAACAAAAGGTCCATATTTACCACACCCACAACGTATGAAAGAATAAAACTGATAAACTACATAGATCATCGCAAGAAAACCAATAACAAGTGCGATAAAAACTAAAATTCCACTACAACACATATATACTCTCCTAAAAAATAAACTATTGTCAAATAAGAGTGTCTAGAATATCTATATAATAAATTGTTTAATAAATGATTTAAGAGGCAAAAATGAATGCAAAATATAGAAATATTTTTGTTTTAACAGGTGCTGGAATCTCTCAAGAATCTGGAATACCAACCTTTCGTTCAACTGATGGTTTATGGAACAATCATAAAATAGAAGATGTTGCCACCATAGATGCATATTATAAAAATCAAGACTATTTACATGATTTTTATAATCAAATGCGCCAAGATTTAATCGAAAAAAAACCAAATTCTGCTCATTTTGCCCTAGCCAAACTAGAACAAGAATATAAAGGCCATGTCCATATTATAACCCAAAACATTGATACACTTCACGAAAAAGCTGGCTCAAAAAATCTCTACCATATGCACGGTAAAATAAACGAATTAGTTTGCCTTAATTGTGGCAAAACATACGAAACATGGCAAGAAGCATCTTCTGAAAGTATTTGCCCCTCCTGCAACGTTGCAGGTATGATAAAACCAAACATTGTATTTTTTGGAGAAATGCCTTTGTATATGGATAAAATAGAATCACTGCTTAGAATATCCGATTTATTTATAAGCATCGGTACATCTGGTGTAGTATATCCAGCTGCAGGATTTGTTCAAACGGCTAAATATTATGGCGCCAAAACAATAGAAATAAACCTAGAACCATTTTCTATAAATCCACATTTTGATAAGCATATACAAGGAAAAGCTGGTACAATTATCCCCTTACTTGTAGATAAGCTTTTAACTCCAAACGAAGAATAAACAACTAAACTATTTCAAGATTTCTGCCCAAATTTTAGTAGGCAAATTACCACCACTAATTTTGTTCATACCTTCGTTATTATCATTACCAAGCCAAACAGCTCCAACATATTTATCATTAAACCCAACAAACCACGCATCTCGATAATTTTGAGAAGTACCAGTTTTTCCGTGCGCATTTTTTACAACACTAGCCCATCTTCCTGTACCATTAACAACCACTTCTCTTAATATCTCTTTTGCTCTTTTAACTACATCAATGCTAAGAACAATTTCATCATCATTATCCTCATGCCAATATAATATATTCTCATCCGTATCATATATCTTATCAACAACATATGGATTAAGCTTCATGCCATTATTGAATATCGCACCATACGCAACAGCCATATCAATCACCTTAACCTCTTCAGAGCCCAAAATAATTGCTGGATTTTTCCTTATTTCAGTAGATATTCCCAAACGATGCGCAACATTTATTATTTCATCCAAAGAGCTATAAGTTGCCAAATCAACTGTTGCTGCATTCAAAGATTTTGCAAATGCATCTTTAATACTAACCACACCTAAAAACTTTTTATCATAGTTTTGAGGTTCCCAATTACCAATTTTAATAGGCTCATCCAAGATTAATTCACTCGGTTTCATTCCTCGTTCAAATGCTGCTAAATACACAAACAACTTAAACGCCGAACCTGCCTGACGTTGCGCTTGCGTTGCTCTATTAAACTGACTTTTACCATAATCAAAACCTCCGGCCATTGCCCTAATAGCCCCTGTTTTATCTAAAATAACAACTCCACCCTCTGTTACATTATTTTTTTGATATTCTCTTATATTTTTTCTTAAAATATATTCTGCCTTTTGCTGTAAATCATAATTAAGAGTTGTCTTAACATAAATATCTTTATCTTCATCAGTTTCAATATAAGAAAGCTCTCCCATAACATAGTCGCCAAAATAACGTCCACCTAAAATCTTTCCTTCGTCTGCATCACTAATCTCTAATTTTAATGCTTCTTGATACTGCGCCTCATTTAACGTTCCAGCCCTTTTCATCAAGCCTAAAACAACTTCTGCCCGCCCCAAACTAAGCTCTTTATTAGAAAAATAATTATATTTACTTGGCGCCTTTAAAGAACCAGCCAAAATTGCGACTTCTTTTAAGTTTAAATCTTTAGCCTCTTTATTAAAATATCTTTTAGATGCCGCATTTAATCCATATGCTCCAAACCCAAAAAATACCCTATTTAAGTATATTTCCAAAATCTGTTTTTTAGAAAAATCTCTCTCAAGTCTTTTTGCTAAAATAAACTCCTGAAGTTTTCTTTTAATACTTTTTTCTCTGGTTAAAAATAAGTTTTTTGCAACTTGTTGAGTAATTGTAGATGCACCTTGCCTATAACTTAAGTGCAAAACATTAACACCCATGGCTCTAACAAAACCAATATAATCAAACCCGCCATGCTTATAAAATCTTCTATCTTCAGTATCAACAAAAGCCTGATGCACATAAATAGGAAGTTCATCAATTTTTACAGGCTTAGAAAATAATGCCCCATAAGATGTTATTTCTCGCCCATCTTCAGCTAAAATTTTAACTCCTCTTGAGCGTTCCACATATATTGCTTTAGATAAATCAGGGAGTGTTGCCTTTGCATACACGAAAAAACACGCAAAAAACAATACGCAAAAAATCATACAAAGCACAAAAAACATCAAAATCTGTAACTTAAAATCAAACTGCTTATTTTTTTTACTTACCCTTTTTTTCTTCTTTTTCAAAAGAGCTCCCCAACCTTGATCACGAAGCACCAACCAAAAATTTTGCTCCTTTTTCCTAGCTTTTCTTCTTTTTTTAAGCTTTTTTTTCTTCTCAAAAAATATCATATTATAATAAAACCTACATATCCAAAGGTCTTAAATCTCTAAAGTATTTATACCATAATTTTTGCAACATATAGAAAAACTCAGTTTTTGCAACTTTTGCTCCCAAAGGCTTCTTAGATGATGCAAAATGAAGAACAACAGATGGAGCAAAAACTTCCTCATAACTATTCCAATTTTTACCATAAAAATCAGACAATGTTTTTAATGAATTGTGCTCAAAAAAGAAATTCATAGTATTATATTTCACATCCAAAAGAACAACATCATTACCAACAACAACATTAAGAGCATCTTGGTCCATATAGGTTCTAAAATTATTATTTGTATATTCCTCTAGTTTTTCAACAAGTCCATCCTCTCTTATTTTTTTCAAATTCATAAGCATAACGCCACTATTAAAATAAAATCCACGTTCTTCCAAACCTAATTCAAGCACATGCCCATTTTCAAAAAACCAAGAAGGATCCTTTACTGCAGCCAAATACTTACCCTCTATATCTATATTAAACAACTCATTTAAGTCATGCAACACAAGCACATCAGAATCAATATAAATAACCTTATTAAGCTCTGGCAAAACATTTGCAATATAGTACTTCAACAAAGATGTTTTAGAAACATGAGTGTCTCTTATATAAAATAAATCAATTTCCTTCTGAGGCAATAATTTAATTTTTATATCATTATTTGCAAGTTCCATCAATGCCTTTTCATCGCCTTCTTGCAAATCCATAGTCATTACATAAAAATTATATTTACTATTTTCACATTTTGTCTTTTTAGCAGATTGAATAGCAACTCTAGTAAACTCCATATAATTACTATCAGTAATTAACACAACATCCACTTCACCATTAACATTACTACAATCTTGCTCGCTAAGCTTTAAATCAAAATCATATTCTTTTACTGCATTGGTTTTAGGCAAATACTCACTACCAGACATATTGTTTGCAATACTGATTTTATTATCTGTTGATTTTCTTTCAATATAAGATGCCCATACCAAAAGAGCCACCACAACAGCAATCATAATATTAGCAACAATTACCCACTTCAATCCTGGATCTTTTTGATTATTACTCATTTAAGTTCTCCAAACAGTAATTTTAATTTAGGAAAATCATATAATAAATAAGTAAAAAACGAGTTAATTCTTCAAAATATTACACTCTTTTACAAACTCTTTTTTAAGCTCAAATACACCATAAAATTGCGTCTTATCATAATATTTTTCAACCAATTCTCTATCAATATAATGCACTATCTCTTTCCGTCCGAGCTCTGTTGCTACCTTATTAAAATAATTATAACCATATATAAATCTTGGCATATATTTTAATATCAATTCATTCATATTAGGCTTCGGCGCAATTCCTGTTTTTTCTCCAACAACATCTAATTGACCAATCAATTGCCAATAATAATGAGGATCACGCGCAAACATATTATACATCAATTTATCCCCATTAAACACATAATCACAAGGGGTTATCTTGCGCGCAATATAATCAGGCATATATGCTCTATCTTTATTTGCCTCAATCATTTTCATATAAAAACTATATGAATAGTTCAGCATAACCCCCACCCCAAACACACACATAACTCTAACAAGCCTATTCTTATCATCAAGTTTTTTAAGAACAGGTAAGCTCATCAACACAGCAAAGTACAACAACTGCCAATAATAATAAGAATAAGGCGAAAAATAAGAAATACGTTGTACAAACTCACTCATAAACAAAATAGCTATTATGATTTGATACCTATTTTTAAAAAATAAAGCTCCAATCGCCCCAACCCACGCAATAGTAAAAAATACCTTCATATACAAGGGTATTTCGCAAACTCTACCAAATTCAAAAACTTCCGCCAAATTCAAATTAAATGTAAAATTAGAAACATAATAGAGCTTCAAAATTTTATAATACAACAAATACAATAAAAAGATAGCTAGCAAACTACCACTGCACAAAAGTGCCAGCAACATATCTTTTGTTTTTATTGTTTTTTTATGCCAAAAATATAGCCCTGTTAGTCCCAATACAAATAACGAAAAAATAGCTTTCTGTGCAAATAAAAACGACAAAACAAAAAAAACAAAACTAATAACTAAGTCTTTTGTTTCTTTATCTCTCAAATACCTAAAATAATAATATATACCCCCTATAAGCGCAAACACCATATAGTTATCAGGCCTAAAATCTATTGCATAAAGTTTGTTATCAGGAACACAAAGGAAAAGGCCTCCCAATATTCCCCAATATTTATTAGCTAAAAACTCATCAGATATCTTGTATACATAAACAAGTGATTTCAAAAATACTATAAACGAAATAAACGAAAGTACTTCTGAAACAGTAACGTCGTATCTAAAAAACCACGTAACAGGTGCAAATATAAACCACATCAATGGATTATGATGCTGAAAGAAATCTCGATATGGAACATACCCAAGTGCCACTAAAAAGCTAGAATGAATATGCTCAACACTATCCCCATTTGCTGTTGGCACATGCACAAGCACCATCACATTAACATAAACAGAAACCAAACCTAAAAATAAAATAGCAAGACCAACGCCATACTTAAAAAATAAATCTTTTAACATACCAAAACCAGCAGGCGAAAATAAAATTTTCGCCCGTTCAATAGCCTTATCTATCTGGTTTTGTGATATCATTATCTATACCTTTTTATGATATTGATATTGCGTTTATATCCAATATCATTTTCTAGGTCTTCCAAATTAACAGGAAGTCTTGTTCTCCAGTTTGGGTGCTCCTTATCTGTACCTGGAAGATTTTGCAAACACATTTGGTGAAGCATATTATCTAACTCAATTAAAAATACTTCACTATTAGTTTTGGCCATATAAGCATTAACCGCCTCTTCAATTCCTTCAGGGTAATTCTCACCATAGATATAATCAGAACATCTTCTTCTATCCTCAGGCCAAACCCCCTCTTCATCAAGAGCCTTAAGCAAACTTCTTCTTTCACATTCTCTCCAGCTGAATCCATTTCTAGCATTTTCTTCACTAAAGAAACCCAAATTTTTCATTGTTGAAATTTCAACACCAAACCACCATGCTTTTAAAGGTGGCAAATCATGTGTTCCAACAGAAGCATAATATTTTCTGTCATAATCATGAGGCTTTTTCAAGCTCAAACCATCTGCCTGTCTTTCGCTCCATAAAACACCAAGCATATAAATATTTTTATCTCTTAAAAGTTTATCGAAACCACTTTCAACATTACCAATACATTCACCAACAACCATACACTTATTCAACAAACTCTCTAAAGCCAAAATATTCATCATCTCTTTTTCATTATAACGAATATATGTACCTTCTTTCTTGTCATCAGGAATATTATATAATCGAGCAAGTCCCATAACATGGTCTATCCTAATAGCCCCAGCATAGCGCATATTTGCTCTTAAAATTTTAATAAAAGGCTTATAACAACGCTCTTTTAATTCAAATGGATTAAACGCTCCAAGCTCCCATTTTTGACCTGTAGGGAAATAATTATCTGGAGGAGCACCCGCACCACTTCCTTGCATATACAAATATTTATCTCCCCAAACTTCAGCACTTCCTTTAGAAACCCCAACAGGTAAATCTCTATAAAGACCAACTGCCATACCCACTTCATCAATTTTTGCTTTTACATTTTTTAGCTGTCTATCTGCTTCAAATTGCAAAAATTTATAAAAATCAATTTCTTCCAAATGAGTTTCTTCAAATTTCTTAACACCACTACTTAGTGCATTTTCATAATTTTTTTCCCATTCTTTAGAAACATTCTCGCCTTTTACAAATTTATCATGCGAAATTGCCTCATAAATAGCAAGTCTATTAAGCTCACCACTATCCGCACTCTTGAAAGCTTCAAATTCTTTATAATATGAGCTATCTTTATTTTGAGCCACTCTCTTATAAATTTTCTTTAATGCATCCATCTTCGCATTAAATACTTTTGTATAGTCAATTTTTTCACTTTCTTTTGCATACCAAATTGCTGTATTATCCTTATCGCTTTGCTCAAAAAATGGAATCTTCTCAACATCGATATAAATAGGATTCAAAAACAATCTACTAACAGAACTATAAGGACTTGCTGTTTCAGGATAATCAAGATTTAAAACGTTTAATGGATTAAGCCCAATCACATCAATGCCACTACGAGATGCAATATCAATTAAATTTTCTAAGTCAGTAAAATCACCAACTCCCCAGTTGCGCTTACTCTTTAAACCATATAATTGAATAGCAAAACCAGTAATTCTATCTTTGCCTTTTTTATCCAAATGATAGCACTCTTTTGGACACACAGCCATAACAGCCTTATACTCACCTTTAGATGTAATAACTTTTATATCATAATAGTTTGGCTCTAAGCTATTTTTAACCACACCATTTAATAAAACATACTCTGTTTTTTTATCTAGTTTACGTTCTATTTCAATAAATTCAACATCAAGCTTCTTAAAGTTTTTATCTCCTTCAAGAGCATATTTAACATCGATTCCATCACTTAACTCTTGAGCAGAAACAACCACATCAAAAACCTTATTATCATCATTAACAATATAGATTGCTTCCATAACTCTTTGCCAACGTTTTTTTGCTATTTTTTCAAGAGATTTTTTTATATCTTCATCACTACTTGCATCATATCCAAACCCTTTAATAAAAAACTTTAACATTTCATCACTAACATTAACTTCAGTGACATCGCCACATCCATAGCTAAACTTAGTAGAAATATTAAGCTCCTCTGCTAATTTTTGTAATTCAAAAGACATTTTATTCTCCCATTATTTAATTTCAAAACAAAGAACCGACCAAGCCGGAACCCAAATTTCGCCACCTGAAACAATCTTTTCATTTTCAAATTGTTCAGAACTATCAAGCAACGTTGTCCATTTATAAGTTTTCTTAAACCCTGGCAACTTCCATTTAATATTATTGCTGTTAGCATTCATAATAACCATATAAAGCCTATCATCTGCATTCACCACATAAGATATTGCCTTACGGTTATATTGATACCAATCTGTTTGCAAAAACTCTACACCTTTTTCAGTGTACCAAGCCAAATCTTTAATTCCTTTTTTAGGATCACTAACCTGACCGCTAAAGAAATTTCTATACCCAAATACCCCCATCTTTTCGCGCAATTTAATCAATTTTTTCACATATCTGATGTTCCTAATTTCATCATTATCTATTGCTTCCCACACCAAATAAGAAATAACATTATCCTGACAATATGCGTTATTATTACCAAATTGAGTATTCAAAAATTCATCACCAGCTCTTAATATTGGAGTTCCAAAAGAGAGCATCTCTGTTGCAAGCATAGCTCTCAATCTAAGCATTCTATTTTTTAAAATAACCTCATCTTCTGTTAAACCTTCAAATCCTGAATTATAACTCCAGTTAGCGTCGCTACCATCTCGATTATCTTCACCATTTACCATATTATGCTTATGATTATAACTAACCAAATCATACAATGTCATACCATCATGAACAGTAATATAGTTAACCGAAGTCCACATAGAGCGCTTTGCTGCACCAAAAATATCACTAGAACCAGAAATTCTACTTGCAAACTCTCCTATTTGCCTATCATCTCCTCGCCAAAAACGCCTCACTACATCTCTATACCTATCATTCCACTCCATAGAGCCAGGATAAAACGCACCAAGCTGATATCCACCTATACCAACATCCCAAGGCTCTGCCACCATCTTAACAAGAGCAAGCACATCATCTTGGCGAAGTGACATCATAAAACCGCTATTTTGATTAAACTCTTCTTTAACTCTCGCAAGTGATGTTGCCAAATCAAGCCTAAATCCATCGACATGCATTTCCTCAACCATATAACGCATTGAGTCCATAACCAAACGCAATACATATGGATTCTGCAAATTAAACGATGCACCACATCCTGTAGAGTCATAATAAAAGCGCTTATTGTTACCATCTAAAGTATAATAACTTTCATTATCAATACCACGATAACATAACGTTGGCCCCAAATGATTACCCTCTAGAGTATGGTTATATACCATATCCAAAATAACCTCTAGACCATTTTCATGAAATCTCTTAACCATTTTCTTAAAGCCATTATTATCACCATGAACAGTATAACTAGGCTCTAAAGCAAAAAAATTTAATGTTTCATATCCCCAAAAGTTATCTCTAATTGTCGAGTGTTTTTCTGCCATATATGCATTAACCGGCATAAGCTCAACAGATGTAACACCAAGCCATTTTAGATAGCTACAAACACTACGACTACCAAGCCCCGCAAATGTACCACGTTTTGCATCTTGCACTTTTGGATGAAGCTTTGTAAATCCTTTAACATGTAGCTCATAAAAAACAGTTTTAGACGCATCAACCTGAGGAGGCATATCATCCCCCCAATCAAATACAGATTCATCTGTCACAACACTCTTAGGAACATAAGGTGCGCTATCAAGAGTAGAAAATGATAAATCCTGAAGTGGACTATCTACATCATACCCAAATATCGCTTTATGCCAAATAAGCCTACCGACTAATTTTTTTGCATATGGATCAATTAGCAACTTATTTGGGTTAAACCTTTTTCCTCGATGAGGGTCATATTGACCATAAACTCTATATCCATACACCTGCCCCGACTTAACACCCTCAAGATAAATATGCCAAATATTATTTTCTTTAACCGGCATCTCATAACGAGCAATTTCATTAACGCCAGCCTTATCAAACAAACAAAGCTCAACCCTTAGCGCACTTTGAGAAAAAAGGGCAAAATTTACACCCCACTCATCAACAGTAGCCCCCAATGGATACGCTCTACCTTCCCAAACTTTAATATCTGACATACTTTCTCCTTAAATCTCTATCGATGATATAATAATACCTATTTTTTTATTTACTACTTCTTTTATATCTTACCCCACAGGATAATACTCTAAGTTAACATAGAATATATCTCTACAAATTTAAAAAATTCCTTTACAAAAAACTTTTTTTTATCTTTTTTTCATAAAAAAAATACACCTCAAAATCCCAAAAAAATAGAGCGGTAAAAACTACCGCCCTATTTTTCATTAACACCAAGTATTATCTAATCTTTTTTATCACAATTGTAGATAAAGGAGGCAATGTTAATTCAATCGAACAAGGTCTGCCGTTTGCACCTTCATATTTTGCATATAACTCACCTTCATTCTTCACACCGCTACCCCAATAGTTTTTATCATCACTATTGAAGATTTCTTGATATACACCCCCCTCTGGCACACCGATTTTATAATTGCTACGAACAACCGGAGTAAAGTTACAAATAACAATCATATTGTTATTATAATCATGTCCACGACGGATATAAGAAATCACACTATCATTACTATTTGAGTGTTCAATCCATTCAAACCCTTTGCCATCAAAATCCTCTTCATAAAAACAAGAGTTACCTTTATACATCAAGTTCAAATCTCTAACACAATTTTGCATACCTTTATACATAGGATAATCAAGTAAGTGCCACCTCAAGCTTTCAGCTTCATTCCACTCCCAATCTTGACCAAACTCACATCCCATAAACAAAAGTTTCTTACCAGGATGTGTCCACATAAAGCCATAATATGCTCTCAAGTTTGCAAACTTCTGCCACTCATCACCAGGCATTTTTGACAACATACTACCTTTACCATGTACAACTTCATCATGAGAAATTGGCAAAATAAAGTTTTCATTAAATGCATACAACAAACCAAATGTTAATTTGCCATGCTCATATTTACGATAAACAGGATCTTTACTAATATAAGATAGAGTATCATTCATCCATCCCATATTCCATTTATAACCAAATCCAAGACCACCCATAGATGTAGGACGAGATACCATTGGCCATGCAGTAGACTCTTCTGCACAAGTCATAATACCGCTTTCGTTACCATAACAAATTTCATTCATCTTACGAATAAACGAAATAGCCTCTAAATTTTCATTTCCGCCATAAATATTTGGCACCCATTCACCATCTTTGCGAGAATAGTCAAGATACAACATAGAAGCAACAGCATCAACTCTCAAACCATCAATGTGGTATTCTTTAAGCCAATAAAGAGCTGAAGAACAAAGAACATTACTAACTTCTGTTCTCCCAAAGTTATAAATCTTTGTCCCCCAATCTTTGTGTTCACCTTTTCTAGGGTCTTGATGTTCATACAAATGAGTTCCATCAAATTCAACCAAACCATGTCCGTCCTTAGGGAAGTGCGCTGGAACCCAATCCATAATCACACCAATATTTGCTTGGTGAAATTTATCAATCATATATCTAAAGTCATCAGGATTACCAAAACGAGAAGTTGGTGCAAATAAACCCGTTACCTGATATCCCCATGAACCATCAAATGGATGCTCACAAACTGGCAAAAATTCAACATGAGTAAATCCCATATTCATAACATAAGGAACAAGAGTGTCTGCAAGTTCACGATAGCTCAAAAATTCAGAACCATTATAACCTTTTCTTCTCCAAGAACCTAAATGCACTTCATAAATACTAGTTGGTCTATCAAAACTATTATATGATGCACGATATTTCATCCACTCGTCATCATTCCAATTATAATGATTCAAGTCATAAACTATAGACGCTGTATTTGGACGCTTCTCAGAATAAAATGCCATAGGATCGCTCTTTGTCAAAATAAATCCTTCATGAGTTTTTACTTCAAATTTGTAATATTCACCTTCAACGATTCCTGGAATAAAAATATCCCACACACCACAGTTATAGTGTTTACGCATTACATTAACACGACCATCCCAGTTATTAAAACTACCAACTACTGAAACTCTTTTCGCATTTGGCGCCCAAACAGAAAAACCAACACCCTTAACGCCACCAATCTCCATAACATGAGCACCGAGTTTTTTATACAAATCAAGATGATTTCCTTCAGCAAATAAATATTCATCAATATCACCTAAAATAGATGGAAAAGAATAAACATCTTCTTCCACATAACTATCATCGTTATAGTTAGTAATTTTAAATCTGTGCTTAAAATTATCAGTATTTAAAACACCTAAATTGATTTGAAAAAAACCTCCGTCATGAAGCTTACTCATAAGCCCCAAAGAGTTATTATCGCCATCAAGAAGTTCTATTGATTTTGCATTTGGTTTATATGCTCTAATATAAACCTCTTTACTTCCTTTATCTTTATGGATACCCAAAACTGCCATAACATTTTCATAATTACCATCTACAATGCATTGCATTTCATCTCTAGAAAGTAAGTTTTTCATTTCCCCTCCTAGTGGTGACAATACCGCAAAATTTTGCTTATTTTTTTTATCATTTTTTACAGTCTGATTTTTAACTGTGTTGGCCATAATATAACTCCCCAAAAAAATCTACAATTTTTAACTTTAAAAGTTATAAAAACAAAACAAAAAAAATGCAAGTTTTTTCTTCATCAAAATTTCTTTTTTTTCTTTTAAAAACAACAAGATTATACATTTAAAAAAAATTTAAAAA
>JAZQZH010000052.1:0-92734 GCA_045633945.1 Alphaproteobacteria bacterium | reverse complement strand
TTTGAATATCTTTTTCGGTAATGAGCATCATATCTATTTTATATATGTGTTCGTTTATAGATAAATCTTTTGCATTACTAAATCTTTTTTTTAATAGTAATCCATCTATCTTTTTATAAAAAACAGAATCATTATTTGAGTTTATTATACTATAAACCATAAAATGTTTTAAATTACTCAAATTTTTTTCTTCTAATCGCATTATAAAACCCTTAAGTTGTTTTTTAATAAAAAATAAACTAAAAGTTTTATAAGTCAATAAATATTTTATTTGACAGAGTTTTTATAAAGATGTATTCATACTGATATGTTGTTAAGAAAAGGCAAAAGGTACTAATATGAAGTTTTTTGATGTAATAGTTGTTGGTGGTGGTCATGCGGGTTGTGAGGCGGCAGCTGCATCAGCAAGAATGGGGTGTAAAACTGCTTTAATAACTCATAAAATAAACTCTATTGGTGAGATGTCATGTAATCCTGCTATTGGTGGTTTAGGTAAGGGGCATCTTGTTAGAGAAATAGACGCTCTTGATGGTTTAATGGCTAGAGTTATTGATAAAGCTGGAATACAGTTTAGATTATTAAATTCTTCAAAAGGTCCTGCAGTTAGAGGTCCAAGAGCACAAGCAGATAGAGTTTTATATAAAAAATATATGCAAGAAGAGTTGTTAAATATAGAAAATTTAGCAATAATTGAAGGTGCTGTTGAAGGTTTGGTTGTTAATGGTAATAAGGTTGAAGGTGTTGTTTTGGATAATGGTGAAAAATTTTTATCAAAATCAACTGTTTTAACTGTTGGTACTTTTTTGAATGGTACAATGTTTGTAGGGCATGATACCACTTATGGTGGTAGAATAAATGATGTGAATTGTGTTGGTATAACATCGTATTTAAAAAAAATAGGGTTAAATGTTGGTAGGTTAAAAACAGGAACACCGGCAAGATTAAATGGTGAAACTATTAATTGGAATGTGTTGGAGCAACAAAATGGCGATGATATACCTATTCCTTTTTCATTTACAACAAAAGAGTTAAAACAGAAGCAAATTAGTTGTTATATCACACAAACAAACGAAGAAACCCATAGAATAATACGTGATAATTTTTCAAAATGCGCGCTTTTTTCAGGTTTGATCACAGGTGTTGGACCAAGGTATTGTCCTAGCATAGAAGATAAACTTGTTAAATTTGCAGATAGAACAAGTCATCAAATATTTTTAGAGCCAGAAGGTTATGATACAAATGTTGTATATCCAAATGGTATATCTACATCATTACCAGCTGATGTACAAGATGCCTTTATTCACACAATTAAAGGATTGGAAAATGTTGAAATTTTACAACCTGCTTATGCTATAGAATATGATTATGTTGATCCATTGGAATTAAATCATGGTTTAGCTGTAAAAAAGGCAAAGGGGTTATATCTTGCGGGTCAAATTAATGGAACAACAGGATATGAAGAGGCAGGTGCTCAAGGCTTGATTGCTGGCGTTAATGCAGCTCTTTATGCTCAAGATAGAGATAATTTCTATATAGATAGAAGCGAGGGATATATTGGTGTTATGATAGATGATCTTATAACACAAGGTGTTGATGAACCATATAGAATGTTTACATCAAGATCAGAATATAGATTGTATTTAAGAGCCGATAACGCTGATCTTCGTTTAACTGAAAAAGGTAGGAAAATTGGTTGTGTTTCAGATGATAGATACAATGTATTTAAAAATAAAAAGAATATGTTGGATGAATATAGAGAGTTGTGTTGTACAACGTATTTAAATGCATCTGATATTGATGAATATGGTTTACCTATAAAAAAAGAAGGTGGTAAAAAAAGTCTTTTTGTTTTGATGGGAAATGATAATGTTTCACGTGAAACAATAGAGGATATATTCCCTGTAATAAAGAATGTATCTAATGATGTTTATGAGCAAATCTGTATAGAATCTAAATATAGTGGCTATATGAAACGTCAAGCAAATGATATAGAAATATTTAAAAAAGATGAAAATATTAAAATAAGAAAAGATATTGATTATTCAAAGGTTGGTGGTTTATCAAGAGAGATGGTTATGAAACTTGAAAAATATCGCCCAGAAACATTAGGTGAAGCTTCTCGTATTTCAGGTGTTACGCCAGCTGCAATTATTGCCATTTTGGGATATATGAAAAATAATTAGATTGATGTTTATAACTAAAAATTTTTGTATCAAAATATATTGGATAAAATATTATCTAAAACATGAGTGATATTTTAAAAACATATAATGTTTCACGTGAAACAATAGAAAGATTGAAAGCTTATGAAAAACTTGTTTTAGAGTGGAATAATAAGTTTAATCTTATTAGTAAATCATCGATTCAAGATATTTGGAGTCGTCATATAGAAGACTCTTTGCAGTTATGCCTATATCTAAAGTGTGATGATAAGGTGTTATATGATTTTGGTTCTGGTGCTGGTTTTCCTGGTGTGGTTATCGCTATTATAGCAAAAGATATTTTTCCAAACTTAAAAATATCTTTAATTGAAAGTATTAGTAAAAAAGCTAACTTTTTAAAGGTTGTCAGCGATGAACTTGGTTTGGATCTGAATATATATAATGATAGAATAGAAAAATTAAATATATCTAAAGCAGATGTTATAACATCAAGAGCGATGGCATCACTTGATAAATTGTTAGAATACTCAAAACCTTTTTGTTATAATAAAACAAGATTACTTTTTCTAAAGGGTGAGAAATGGCAAGAAGAAGTTGTTGAGGCAAAAAAAAGGTGGTGTTTTAGTTTTATAACTCAAAAAAGCCAAACAAGTGATAAGGGTTGTGTTTTACAAATAGAAAACATAAGGAGAAAATAAAGGGATGGTTAAAATTATATCTATAGCAAACCGTAAAGGTGGAGTTGGTAAAACAACAACAGCTGTTAATATAGCAACAGCAATGGCGGCTATTGGTAAAAGAGTGCTTATTTTGGATATGGATCCTCAAGGTAACGCTACAACTTCACTTGGTATAAATAAGAATAAATGCTTGTTTTCTACTTACGATTTAATGATAAACAATTGTAATGCAGAAGATGCTATAGTGAAAACAGATATTAAAAAGTTTGATATTTTACCATCAGCTCCAGCTCTTGCTGCGGCAGAAATAGAGTTAATTGATGTTGCAAAAAGAGAGTTTGTGTTAAAAAGAGCTCTTGATACACTTAATAGTAAATATGATTATATACTTATAGATTGCCCTCCATCATTAAATTTAATAACAATAAATGCGTTGGTTTCATCAGATTCTGTTATAGTTCCTTTACAGAGTGAATTTTTAGCTTTAGAAGGTTTAACAGATTTGGTAAAAAATATAAACACCATAAAAAAGAATTTTAATCCCAAGTTGGATTTACAGGGTATTGTGTTGACTATGTTTGATAAGAGAAATAATTTAAGTCAAATGGTTGAAAGTGATGTAAGAAAATATTTCGGAGCAAAAGTTTACAATACGGTTATTCCAAGAAGTGTTAGAATTTCAGAAGCACCATCCCATGGAATGCCTGTTTTGATTTATGATTTTAAAAGCGTGGGCGCAAAAGCATATTTAAGCCTAGCAAAAGAAGTTTTAAAAAGAGAAAAGGAGATATAGATATGTCTATAAATAAAAAACATGGGTTGGGTAGAGGTTTAGAGGCTCTTTTAGGAGAAGATGATTTAAGCTTCAATCTAGATAATATAAATACTGCAGATATTATTGATAATGGTATAAAGATGGTAAGTGTTGCTAATTTATATCCAAGTAAATACCAACCAAGAAAAGAGTTTAATAAGGATTCTTTAGATGCTTTGGTTTGTTCTATTAAAGATAAAGGCGTTTTGCAGCCCCTTATTGTTAGAAAAAATAATGATAAATATGAAATAATTGCTGGTGAGCGCAGATGGAGAGCTTCTCAAATTGCTGGTTTAACAGAGGTGCCTGTTATAGAAAAAGAATTAACCAACCAAGAGGTTTTAGAAGTGGCGTTAGTTGAAAATCTTTTGCGTGAAGATTTATCAGCTATAGAAGAGGCTGAAGGTTATAATAGACTTATTACAGAATTTTCTCACACACATGATGCGCTTTCACAGATAGTTGGTAAATCGAGAAGTTACATTACAAATACATTAAGGTTGTTGGTTTTACCATCAACTGTGCAAGAAATGGTGAAAAATAATAGCTTAACAGCTGGACACGCAAGAGCTTTAATTGGTTTACCTAATGCAGAAGATGTTGCTCAGAAAATAATATCAAAAGGTTTAACTGTTCGTCAAACAGAAGATTTAGTAAATAATATCAAAAATGGTAGTCTTAATAAAATTTGTAATGCTATTAAAAAAGATCCAAGTATAAAGGAGTTGGAAAAAGGGTTAACAAAGTCTGTTGGTCTTAAGATTAAAATTAATGCCAAAGATAGCGACAAAGGTAAAGTTACAATAGAATATAAAAATCCAGCAGAACTTAACGCTATTCTTGATATGTTAGAAAAGAATAGGGGAGAATAGTTTTTTTTATAAAAAAACAAGAGTAAGGTGGTTTTTTCTTTGTTGTAGAGGTTTTTGTTTGTTTTTTAATGTTTGTATCATAAAAAGTAAAAACAGCCTCTCTATTGTAAGAAAAATACGTATGTTTATAAGTGGTTGATTTTGCAGTATTTTTATTTTTTGTTTAATTTTTTTGTCAAAATATACTTGATTTAAATAAAAAAATGCTGTATACAGTAATTGTTTAACTAAACATATGTATAAGCTTATGAAGAATTTAGATGTTTCTTTGGCTCATGGTATATCTAGAGTCAAAGCCGGTGTTTTGAAGCAGCTTGGCGCTAACGCTGTAAGAGAGTATTTCGAGGAACTAAAAAAACGGTATCCATACAGGAGACTCAATCCAGTAGAGCAAGAGTTGCTCATGCATACTGCAACAGAGCAAGATTTACAATTAGATTTTGCTAACAATAAGAGGTGTTAAAAGCACCTCTTTATTTTTTTAACTCTTTAATATATTTTTCTAAAAGTTCACTTTTAGATAGTAAACAACCACTATCGAACCATTCTTTTTTTAGAACATCTATATATAGTCCTAAAAATTTAGTATCTGCTCCAATTTTAATTAAATCTTTTCCTGATATTGGAAATGTAGAAATATTTGTTGAATCCACTGTATTTAAAATATGTTTTATATTGTCAATGTTATTGTTTCCAATATTTAAATAAATTAACATGTCTTTACAGATATCTTTACCATATTTGAATATTGATTTGTTTATAAAAACAGTGTCTTTAAAATTTTCGGGTGATAGTTTTGAGGTGGCAAGTGCTAAAAGGTGTTCTTTTTGATTTTTACTTAACTTAAATATTTTTGCCAATCTTTCAGCTCTTCTTGTATCGGGTTGAAAGATAGAATATAAACGCAATATAACATTTTTTTCGAGACATAATTCTTTTTCAAGGTTTTCAAGTTTATCAAGACAATTAAGGTTTTTAGGTTTTGCCACCATAAAATCAAGAATTCCATTATCAAAAATTAATTCAAGTGTTCTAACAGCGTATGGAGCTAATATTATTTTAAAAAATTCTTCTTTAATTTTATCGGCAGAAACATTTTTTAATAAAGATTTATTTTTTATACACGCCTTTAATGATTTTTTATCAATATTCTTTCCAAACATTGCGCAAAATCTGAAAAAACGCATGATTCGCACATAATCAGCATTTATTGTTTCCTCGGGTTTACCAATAAATTTAATAACTCCATTTTCAAGATCTTTTATACCATTAAAATAATCAAAAACATTTCCTTTTTCATCAGCATAAACAGCGTTGATTGTTAAATCACGCATAGATGCATCGTTTTTCCACTCATCCTTGATATTATCTTCTTCAGAACTTAAAGATGTAACTTTAAAAAAACTACTATTTAACATAACACCAATAGTAAAAAATTGGATTCCAAATGGAACACACCTAACACCTTCATCATCACACATATCTGAAAATTCAGATGGAGACATATCTGTAACTAAGTCAATATTAGATCGAGGAAAACCTGCAATAGCATCTCTTACAGCACCACCCACAAAACGAAGAACGCCCCCGTGTTTTTCCACCATTTGGAATAGGCGTAGAATATCGTTATTTACAATAAGTTTTTTGGGATTAATATATTCAGGGTGAAACATTTATAACCTCGTTATGTTAAAATATTAAATTTGTTAAGAGTTTATTATAAATATCTTAATTATGATATAACAAAGTAACAATTTAAAGGTATAAAATTATGAAAAAATATGTTTTTTTATTTTTTGCAACACTTGTGTCTTTTTCTGCATCTGCATCCAACATCCCAACAGAATTAGGTGAATATGGCGATTGGACAGCATACTCATATAAAGAAGGAAAAAATACAGTATGCTACATGGTTTCAACACCTAAAAAGGATGAAGGAATGTATCAAAAAAGAGGTGATATATATGCAATAGTGACTCATCGTCCAGCAGAAAAAAGTTATAATGTAGTAAATTTTGTAGCAGGTTACAATTATAAGCAAGGTTCAAAAGTTATTGTAAAAATAGGTACAACAACCTTCAATAATTTATTTACAAATATTGATAGCGCTTGGGCTCCAGATAATCAAACAGATAAAAAACTTGTTGAAGCAATGAAACGCGGCGAAAAAATGACAGTAGAAGGTGTATCATATCGCAGTACAAAAACAAAAGACACATATTCATTAAGAGGGTTTACAGGTGCATATAGAGCAATCAGTGCAAAATGTAGATAATTAAACATGAAAAAAGAACTAACAGATTTTACTAAAGAAGAGCTAATAAAAGAGCTAGAAACAATCAACGAAAAAACATTTCGCGCAAAACAAATTTGGCAATGGATGTATTTTAGAGGTGTTACAGATTTTATGCAGATGAGTAACCTCTCTTTAGCTTTACGCCAAAAGCTTAATGAAAACTATACCATAACAAGACCTAAAGTAGTAACCGAACAAATATCAATAGATAAAACACATAAGTGGTTACTAGAGTTTAAAGATGGTGAAAAGGTTGAGATGGTTTATATTCCCGAGAAGGATAGGGGAGCTGTTTGTATTTCTACACAAGTTGGTTGTGCTATGGGGTGTAGATTCTGTCACACTGGTAGTCAAAAGTTCACAAGAAACCTAACTGTTGGTGAAATAGTTGGTCAATTTATGGTTGCAAGAGACGCTTATAAAGA
This sequence comes from Alphaproteobacteria bacterium, assembly GCA_045633945.1. Taxonomy (GTDB): domain Bacteria; phylum Pseudomonadota; class Alphaproteobacteria; order RF32; family CAG-239; genus CAG-267. Next base: position 85,485 of record JAZQZH010000052.1, on the reverse strand, counting down.
GTGGCCAAGCCCAATAAACGAAACAAGATATTTATCTAATATAGTTGTTATGGGCATGGGAGAGCCGTTATGCAATTTAGATAATGTTGTAAAAGCGTTAAACATTATTACAGATGGAGATGGTATAGCTATTTCACGTCGTAGAGTAACAATGTCAACCTCTGGAATCGCTACTAAAATTGTTGAAGCAATGCAAAAAACAGGTGTACGTTTAGCTGTATCGTTACATGCACCAAATAACACTATTCGCTCTCAAATAATGCCAATAAATGATAAATTTAAAATAGAAGAAGTTATGAAAGCCTGTTCTGAATATCAGCAAGGAGAGCATAGCAGATATATAACCTTTGAATATTTACTACTAAAAGGTATAAATGATACACAAGATCATGCAAAAGAGCTCATCAGGTTGTTAAAAAAACATAAGCTAAGAGCAACATTTAATCTTATTCCTTTTAATCCCTGGCCGGGTTGCGGTTTTGAGCCTAGCGATAAAAAAGATATAGAAGCCTTTTCTAAAACTCTTGAAGATGCGGGGTTTGCAGCACCTGTTAGAGTTGCAAGAGGGCAAGACATATTAGCAGCATGCGGACAATTAAAGTCTAAAGCCAAAGTATAAAACTTTATTTGTTTGTTTCTTTTATCATATTATCTAATCTGTTTTCATTAATTCCATAAGGGTCTTGATGGATGAGTATTTGGCTAAAAGGGTATTGTTCTAATATACTTTTCTCAACCTGTTCAGATGTTTGATGAGCTAAAAATAAAGGTTTATTACCATCTAACTCCAAATGAAACTCTATATAATATACATCAGCAACATTTCTTGTTCTAAGGTCATGAATACCCATTACATTTTCACAAGCTAAAACCACTTTTTTAATGTTGCTTCTAATTTCATCACTTAGTTCTTTATCCGTTAGTTGTTCCAAAGATTCTTTTCCTAAAAAATAAGCATTAAACAATAGATAAATAGATATAAAAATAGCTGCAATTATATCAAAGTAAATAAAGTTAAAAACATTGGTTAAAACCAAAGAAACAATCACTGCTGAGTTTGTTAAAAAGTCAACAAGATAGTGTGCTGTGTCTGCTTTTATAGCAAGAGAGTTTGTTTTTTTTGCAACATAAAGTTGAAAAATAACCAGCAATAAGGTGGCAAAAATACTAAAAACCATAATAAATATACCCGCTTCAGTATTTGAAACATCAATAGGATTAAATAGTCTATTTATGCCATCAAAAATAACAAAACACCCAGAAGCACCAACAAAAACCGCCTGCATTAAAGCACTAATAGATTCTGTTTTACCGTATCCATAGCGATGAGTGTATGATGCAGGTTTTGTAGAAAAATAAACTGCAACAAAAGAAATAAAAGAAGAAAATAAATCGGTAGCACTATCAACAAGGGAGGAAAATATAGCTAAAGAATCGGTTTTAATGAATGCGAAAAACTTCACAATAATAAGTGTTAAAGACACCAAAATCCCAGCAAAGGTTGCAGATTTTTTTAGCCTATCACTATTTAATAACGTCATTTTTTATTTTCTCCCAATCTTCTTTACTTATTTCTAAAAATAAACCTTTTACGTGCTTCTCAAAAAAGTTAATATGTCTATTTTCTAGTTTATTGCTAAACTCAAATTTAACAAAATATCTATCATCTTTTGTTTTATAAAACAATAAGGTGCTATCCCCGTTTTCAGCAACAATATCTATTTTACCAAGTTCATTGGCCTCAATTTTCTCTTCTATACCGATTGTGTGAATATTTAGAAGTTTTTTTACAATATTCATAACATCTTTTTCATCATAAATATTATTATATCTTACAAATCTTCCAAATCTTAGATTCCATAAGGAACTATAACTCCAATCTTTAACATCAAGAGAAAGATCATAAAAATCAGCTTCAACCATCCACACTTGGAATTGATTTTTTTGCTTAATAAAACACGCTTTAGCCCCCCTACCAACATCAATGTCATACCAACCAATTTCAAAGTTTTCTAAAACAGAACCTTTGTCATCTTCTAATAAAATCTCTATTGTTGGAGAATTTTTATCATCTAGCGAAGAAAAGCCAAAAAATTTCAAATCTTCAACTTTGTCAGATTTCTTCTCATGTTTTATAGCATTATTAAGGGTAACCAAAAAACTACGAATACGTTCTTGGTATAAAGGTATATTTTTATTTCCCTCAAGTTCCCAAATACCATTATTTTGAACAAATACAATGTTTTTATTGCTACTATTTAATCTTATTTTCTTTATCATATTTATTTTTTTGCTGAAATTTTCAAACATAAGTTTGCCTTCATATTTAGATATTGAGTTTTTATTATCCAAATAAACACTAAAAATAGCCAAACAAAGCAAAACAACAGTTGTTATAGATAGTTTAGCAATATGTTTATTCCAAAAAAACACCCCAGAACCAAATATGAAATTGTTTTTATTGTTTTTTATGAAAACAAGAAGTGCCACCAAAATAATAACTAACGCAATAAAGTATATATTGTAAAATTTAACTCTAGCCTCTAGATTTTTTATACTATCATTTGTGCTTGTTTTTAAGTCACTCAGTTGTTGTCTTAATGTAGTAATTTCCTTTCTTATTTTTCCAATAATAGCCAATTCATCTGCACTAAAAGTATCTCTCTCTTCAAATTGTTTTTTTGCAACAATTTCATTCAAAGAAGCTTTTGCGCCATTAATTGCATTAAATATATCGTTCTCTTTAAGATTATATCTATATCTATTCATTCTTAGCATATCATCAACCACAAAAAGAGGGCGTCTTTTTATAGTTTTCCCCCTTAAGCTAATTAAATCATCATTTTCTGTGAGATAATCTAAAGAGTTAAGTATAAAATTAGCATTATCAAACAACGGAACATAATAGCTTTTGTCTAAAAACTTTTTCTCTCTTGCCCAAAATGCATCGTAAGCAAAATCAGTATCACCAACAACAATAATATCAAAAGGATTTTTGGGATCATTACTTAAAACCTCTGCTCCAATAACAATAACCTCATTTATTGGAGAAAACTGTTCCAAAATTTCTTTAGGTGTTTTTTTGTTTTTTAGCAATTTTGCATCAACAATAGATGATTTTTTACTTGTTCTAATAAGAGGAAAAAAAGAAATATTTGCATCTTTAAGTGGATATACCATAGATGCAGAAGAAAACAAAATATTGTTTAGTTTATAAGTAATCCTATGGTTTGAGTTTAGTTCTTTGTCTGTAATCTTAAACTGTAATAAATCCTGTGTAAAAGATGGATTACGGTTATAATCTACAGTATCATCAACCATTATAGAATTATTAAAATCAGCAGCTGCACCTAGGCTATAAAAACCAAACCCCCAATATTGAGATAATTCGCTCATATCAGATGGAATAAAATTACTACCAATTGGAGAGTATAAAAAAGAAGCATCATCAACAACATCTAATAAAAGTAAAATTCTTTTTTGTTTTTTTATTTTTTCAAGAACATTTGGACTATAGCCTCTAGGATGAATAATCATCATCACGTCAAAATATTGATCCAAATCTTCTTCAGTTTCTATAACTTTAACATCATATAATTTATCTATTTCTTTTATTATTTCCCATTTTTTCATAAGAACATCATCTTGTCTTAGATTTCCCACAACAGGAAGCGATGATAATAATCCTAAAACCTTTTTCTTATGGTGTAATCTGTATATGCTGCTTGTTAAATCTTGTTCAAGAAAATTCATTTTTTCAATAGAGAAGAACGGAATAACACTTTTATTGGTTAAACTATCCGAAAATGTTATACCAAAAAGAGCATTTTGATTATTGTCAATTAAAGGAATAGGCTGCAAACCATCAGCAATAGCTTGATCTTCTATCTTATCTAAAAATTTTGGATTATATATTCTATAATCAAACTTACCACCACTATATGATTTATATTGCTTTAATAATAACTTAACTTGCTCATAAGCTTGTCTAACCTCAGGATTTCTTTGCTCCAAAATAGGAGAATAATATAGTTTGGCTATAACTGGGCGTTTAAGGTTTTTCAAAATATTTTTCGTGTTTTTAGTTAGAGACATATATTTTTCATTTGTAAAATCAAACCTAACAAGCCTTAAAGTATTATTTGCTATAATGTTTATACTAAAAAAAGCAATCAAAAGTACTGCAATATAAATAAAAGCATGTTTTGGGTTCGCAGATGAAATAATCGAAGATGTACCTTTAGTTTTAAGGCCTACAATAAAAATTGTAAGCATATTAAAAAACACAATCAAAGAGACAAAAAACACAACATCTCTTAGCTCAACAACACCTCTACTCAAAGAGAAAAATCTAATTAAAAAACTAAAAGATATAATAGTATCAACAACAACCTCGCTAAAAACCTCTCTAGCCCAAAATAAAACATACTCAAAGCTACTCCAAAAAAACATCAAATTAAATAAAACTGACAAGACAAGAGCAATAATAGAGTTTTTTGTAACAGCAGAAAGCATTTGAGATATTGCAATCATTGCTCCGCATAAAACAAAACACCCAAGATATCCAATAAGTATGACACCGTTATCAGGGTTTCCTAAAATATTTACCGTTATCCAAAAAGGAAAAGTCATCAAAATAGCAAAAATAGCAAAACCCCACATAGCAAAAAACTTACCCCAAACAATTTGATATAATGTAAGAGGGGTGGTTAAAAGCTGAATAACACTTCTAGAGCGAAACTCATCAGACCAAGATCTCATGGCAATACCAGGTATAAACAACAGATAAATCCATGGTTGATAATCAAAAAATGCATTAAGATTTGCCTCGCCATTTGTAAAAAAATGACCAAAATATATTGCGCATGACCCGCTTAGTAATAAGAAAGATATAAGATAAACATAAGCAATAGGGGACGAAAAATACCTAATAAGCTCATATTTTACAATAGTTTTTATTTTATTCATTAACCCTTCTCCTATAATGTCATCATCTTAAACACTTCACCTAAGTTTGAACATTTTGTTTTGTTCAAAATATTTTTAAGCGTATCGTTAATAACAATTTTTCCTTTGTTTATCAATATAATTCTAGATGCAATAGATTCTGCTTCATCTAATAGATGTGTTGACACAACAATGCTTTTTCCTTGTCCCATGTTTTTTATTAACTTTTTCATATAATTTTTTTGATTTGGATCAAGCCCATCAGTTGGTTCATCTAGTAGCAAAATAGATGGATCACCAATAATACTTTGAGCAAAACCAACCCTTCGAACAAACCCCTTAGACAACGTCTCTATTTTTTGATCTAACACGTGCTCAATATTGGCAACCTTAACAATACGTTCAAATTCTTCTTTTACTATTTTTTTAGTATTAATTTCTTCGGTAAATAGTTTAAGTTCTATCATATATTTCAAATACGTTTTAACCTTCATATCAGAATAAAGAGGCGCACCTTCAGATAAAAAACCAATATTTTTTTGAGCATTAAGAACCTCTTTTGCTATATCCATATCTTTTATAAAAATATCTCCAGAAGATGGTGCTAAATATCCAGAAATAATATTCATCAATGTTGATTTTCCAGCACCATTTGGACCCAAAAGAGCGATGATTTCCCCTTTCTTAACATCAAAAGAAACATTATCAAGGGCTTGTATCTTATCATATGTTTTAGATATATTTTTAACACAAATCCAATTCATTTCTTTATTTATTGTTTTTTTCATATATTTCTCCTCCTGTCATGGGGGTTGATATGCCTGTGGTAGATGGGAATGTTATTGGTAAAGAATATATTGATCTAGCGCTCAAAAAAGCCATTATTTCAGCATTAACAGTATCAACAGGTATTCCATCTTCTTTGCTAACCACAACATCCATATTCGGTATTCTATGTCTAATAAATCTCACAAGTGTTGGATTTTTTGCTCCCTTTCCACATATTACAACTTTTTTAGGAAGTTCAGGCAGATAAAGACAAATAGAATAACAAATAGCTTCAGCCACAAAAGCCGTAGCTGTTGCTGCTCCATCTTCTAAAGACAACCCCTCAAGGTGCTCAGCTTTATCAGCAAAGATTCCAGTATATGCTGATTTTGGGGGAAATTTTGCAAAAAATTTATGGTGCATTAAAGAATTTACAATTTTTTCATGAACACTCCCCATTGCTGCAAGTCTACCATTATAGTCGTTATCCATATGGGCGTGTTTAGAAGTCCAATTATTAATAAAATTATCTCCTGGTCCACAATCAAAACCAACAATTTCTCCAAAGCTACCAATCCATGTTAAGCAACTTTTTCCACTAATATTAACATATACTATAGGCTTCACCTCATTTGATGAAACTGTTCCAAAGTATGTTGTAGAAATAGGTGTGCCTTGTCCTCCACTTGCAATATCCGCATTTCTAAAATGTGTAATTGTTTTTATACCGGTTTTTTCTGCTATATAGCGACCGCTTCCTAATTGATAAGTGTATTTAATATTCGGGTTATGAAGAAGAGTTATCCCTTCAATGCCAACAACATCAATCTTTTCATCGCATTCTGCTATAAAACTATTAATCAATTTTACATAAAAATCAGATACATCCATATCAACAGAAGATAATTTTTCTTCATTGTTTTCAATATCCCTCTTTAGTCCCCAAATAGAACGAATTTTTTCTTTTAAGTCATCTGGATAGGGAACAACATAAGATTTTTTTCTTTCGTTTATATCTAAACCATCTGTTTGGATAAGTGCTATTTCAACACCGCTAAATGTTGAAGCTCCCATTAAACCTAAGCAATTTAAACTTTTAATAATCATATAAAAAGACCTCTTTGTGGTTGCTTTATCAAAATAATATGTTAGAATGCCTTAAAATTTAGTTATAAGGAATTAAAAATGACAACATTTAAATCAGAATTTTTGAATATAATGAGTGCCCGCGGTTTTTACAATCAGTGTACAAACGAAAGTGGTTTTGACGAGTATCTTGCAGACTGCGAAAAGAGAGGTGTTCCAGCCATTGGGTATCTTGGTTCTGATCCAACAGCTGACAGTCTTCATGTTGGTCATATTGTTCCTTTAATGATGCTTCGTTGGTTTCAGAAATGTGGCCACAAACCTCTAACATTAGTTGGTGGAGCAACTGCGCGCATTGGAGACCCTTCAGGTAAAGATAAACTTCGTCCTTTTTTGGATGAACAAACTCTTGAAGAAAACATGAAGGGCTTAAAACAATCATTTATGAAGTTTTTAAAGTTTGGTGATGGTAAAACAGATGCTGTAATGGTGGATAATTATGATTGGTTTAAGAATATTAATTATCTAGAGTTTTTAAGAGATATTGGTACTTGTTACTCTGTGAACAGAATGCTAACTATGGATAGTGTAAAAAGCAGATTAGAAAGAGAGCAACCAATGTCTTTTCTAGAGTTTAATTATATGCTTTTACAGGGATATGATTTTTGTGTTTTATTGCAAAAATATGGTTGTCGAGCACAAATAGCTGGAGCAGACCAATGGGGAAATATTGTTTCTGGTACAGAACTTGGTCGTCGTCGTTATAATACAGAATTGTTTGGTTTTACAAGCCCAATAATTACCGATTCAGCAGGTAAAAAAATGGGTAAATCAGAAGGTAATGCTGTTTGGGTAAACGATGATAAATGCTCATCATATAATTACTATCAGTATTTTAGAAATGTTGGCGATAAAGATGTCGGCAAATGTTTAAGAATATATACAGATCTACCAATAGACGAGATTGAACGCTTAGAGGCTTTGCAGGATAAAGAAATTAATGAAGCCAAAAAAATACTCGCATTTGAGGCTACCAAAATTTGTAGAGGAGAATCAGATGCTCTAGCTGCCCAAAAAACAGCTTTAGAGGTGTTTGAAAAAGGTTCAACAGGTGATGACCTTCCAACAACAACCGCTTCAAAAGATGGTGTAGGAGTTTTAGAGGCTTTTGTTTCATTAGGCTTTGTTGCAAGTAAAGGTGAAGCCCGTCGCTTAATTAAACAGTCTGGTCTAAAGTTAAATGATAAGGTTATTACAGATGAAAATTATCTAATAACACTCAATGATCTAGAAGATGGTAAGATAAAGCTATCTCAGGGCAAAAAGAAGCACGGTCTTTTGATATTAGAATAAAATAAACACCCCTAAAATGGGGTGTATTTTTTTAATTTAATTTTACCAGAAAACAACATATCATTACATGCTTTTATAAAAGCATCTAACTCTATTCCATTTTTTGTGCTTGTATAATAGCTACTACCATGTTGATGCCAATATGTCAAATTTCTCTTCACATGATATAATGGATTAAATAAAAGTATTTGTCTATATAACCAATAATCCAAAAGTTGTGCAATAGGGGTATTGTAGTCAAGTTTATCCAAAATTTCTTTTTTAATCATAATACAAGAAAAAGTAGGAATAGGGTTTAATTCTCTTAACTGTAATGGATGGATAATATTTTTTCTAACCAAGACTTGTTCAATCCTATTTATATACATAGCTCGCATTTTTATAAGCTCGCTATCACCAAATAATTCAACACTATTTGATATAAAAAGTGCATCATCATACTTATTTATTATTTTTATTTTTTCTAATAAATTGTTTTTGTGCCAATAGTCATCACTCTCTAAAAAAGCAATATATTCACCTTTTGCTTTACTAATAGCAAGCTTAATACTTTCAACGAGTCCTTTATTTTGATTATTTTCATGAGTATATAAATAAAAGTTTTTATATTTATTTGTATATCTTTTTATAATCTCAATAGAATTATCTTTTGACCCATCATCAACAATAATTACTTCATAGTTTTTATACGTTTGTTCTAAAACGGAATCTAGAGTTTTAGGTATATATTTTTCATAATTATAGCTTGTGATAATAACAGAGATTAAAGGTTGTTTCTTAAAGGAAGATGTTTTTTCTCTAATCAAAAAAACAACCAAAACATTAATAATTGCTACACAAACAATAGCCAATCTTAAATATACCGATTTATTCAACAGCCTTGCCAATTAAACTCTCCAATTCATCAGTATCATTTTTACTATATCCTGTTTTTTCTTTATCACCATTTTTAACAATTTTCTTTATTTCTGGTTTAACAAGTAAATCAAACATCTTATCCATTTGTTCCTGATCTTTTGTTGATGGTAGTTTTGCTGTTGCATCTAGATTTTTTTCATCGTTTTTATCTTCTTCTTTTTTCTTATCATTATCATTATTTTTATTTTCTTTTCTTTTTTCAACCTTATTTACATCCTCAACAGACCTTAGAGTCTCTTTTATTTTTTCTTCAGGTATTACGCTTTCTAACATATCAGAAAAACCTTCGGCCATCATAAAATATTTAGATTTTTTCAAATTTCCGTCTTTTATTTCTTCTGGAAGTAATAGCTTCACAAGTAAAAAACAAAAACTGACAACAATAACGGCTCTTAAAAAACCAAACAATAAACCAAACAACCTATCCATAAGACTTAGAGAACTAGTTCTTATATGCGCAATAATTTTATCTGAACCTACAATCCAAAACCCATAAAAAACAGCCATAATCAATAAAAAAACAATAGTTTTTGTTAACATTAAACTTTGGATATATGGTTTAAATAAGTCGGTCAAAAATGGAGAAGTAAACAAAACCAACGCCACAAACAAAGTCAAACCAATAAGAGACAAAATCTCCTTAACAAAACCTCTTATAAAGGCTATTAACATAGAAACAGCTGTTCCTATTAAAATAATAACATCAATATTATTTAATGGCTCCATTTTAACTCCTAACTAAATTTAGATATAAGTCTTTGTACATTACCAATTTCGTGATAAGACATATTTGTTATAATTTTCTGTTTTTTATCTGTAAAGCTGTTTGGAATAATAGCATTTGTAAAACCAAGTTTTTGAGCTTCTTTTAAGCGAAGGTTTGGTTGACTCACAGCTCTTATCTCGCCAGATAAACCAATTTCTCCAAAAACAACCATATCAGAAGGAAGGGGTTTATTTGTCATAGATGATATAACAGCCATAGCTACAGCTAAGTCTGCTGCGGGTTCAGATATTTTTAGTCCGCCCGCAATATTCAAATAAACATCATGGTTGCTAAAATTCATTCCACATCTAGCTTCAAGCACAGCTAAAATCATTGCAAGTCTTCCAGAATCCCAGCCAACAACCGCTCTTTTAGCCCCACTATAACCACTATTTCCAACAAGAGCTTGTATTTCAACCAGCAAAGGTCTAGAGCCCTCTATACCGGCAAAAACGCAAGAACCAGATACACACCCCTGTCTTTCTGCTAAAAATAATGCAGAAGGGTTCTCAACCTCAACCAATCCCGTTTCTTGCATTTCGAAAACACCAATTTCATCTGTTGCTCCATATCTGTTTTTAACAGCTCTTAATATACGGAAGTGATGACCTCTATCGCCTTCAAAATAGAGTACAGTATCAACCATGTGTTCCAAAACCCTAGGCCCTGCAATAGCGCCTTGCTTGGTTACATGTCCAACTAAAAATAGCGTAAACCCTTTTCTTTTTGCTATTTTTATAAGTTCATATGCTGCTGCTCTTACTTGTGCAACGCTTCCAGGTGTAGATTCTACTTCATCAAGATACATTGTTTGTATTGAATCTATTATAACAAGTGATGGGTTTTCTTTTTCTAGGGTGGTAATAATATCTTTTACGCTTGTTGTGCTAGCCAGTTTTACAGGAGAATTTGCCAAACCAAGTCTTTTAGCTCTAATTCTTACCTGATCAATAGCTTCTTCCCCAGAAATATAAAAACAAGTGCCATTTTCTAACTTGTTTGCAACGTTTGCACAAACCTGGAGCAATAAGGTAGATTTACCAATACCAGGGTCACCACCGACCAATATAACAGAACCAGGAACCAATCCTCCGCCGGAAACTCTATTAATTTCAGATAAGTCTGTAACAAGCCTTTTATATGTCTGCATTTCTCCGTTTAAAGAGACAAAATTGATTAAATTTCCTTGTTGTTTGGGAGATATATTAGAAAATTCTGTACTCTGTTTTTTTTCTTCAACAATAGAGTTCCATTCTCCACATGCATCACATTTGCCTTGCCATTTGTGATAAACACTACCGCATGATTGACAAACAAACTCTACCATTGTTTTTTTTGCCATACTATTTCTCCACCACAATCGGCCCTTTAGAAGAACCATTTATGAATTGCTTTACATAAGGATTGCTAGTTTTATCCAATTCTTTTACAGAACCATACCAAACAATTTTTCCCTGATATAGCATTGCTATTTTATCAGCAATTTTCCTAGCAGAAACCATATCGTGAGTGATTGTGAGTGTAGTTGCTCCCAAGTCTTTTGCAGATTCAATGATTAAATCGTTGATGACGTCAGCCATAATTGGGTCAAGTCCTGTTGTTGGTTCGTCAAAAAATATAATTTCAGGTTTTGTTACAACAGCTCTCGCCAAACCAACACGCTTTTGCATTCCACCAGATAGTTCGGAAGGATATAAATCGGCAATATCACTACTCAAACCAACTTGTCTTAAAACTTTTATTGCAACAATTTTGGCTTCTTTCTTATTCATGCCTCGATTCTCAATAAGGTCAAAGGCAACATTTTCCCAAACTTTCAAACTATCAAACAAAGCTCCGCCTTGAAAAAGCATGCCCATTTTACTGTGCATTCCATCAATAATATCAGTATTTTCATCAATAATTTCAATGTCATCAATTATAATAGAACCACTATCTGGCTTTAATAATCCCTGAATACACTTTATTAAAACCGATTTTCCCGTTCCTGAGCCCCCAATAACCACAAGAGATTCCCCTTTATGCACATCAAGATCAACACCATTTAAAACGTGTTTTTTTCCAAAACTTTTGTGTAAGTTTCTTATTTTAATTTTTACTTCTTTTGACATACAAACTCTCCTTATCTAGAAAAGAACATTTCTGTAATGAGATAGTTGAAAATAAGAATTAGTATAGATGAAGATACAACAGCATTTGTTGTTGCGTTGCCAACACCTTGAGCGCCACCTTTAGATTTATAACCATGATAGCATCCCATCATTGATATAATAAAACCAAAAACGGCTGCTTTAACTAAACCAGAGTATATACCAATCATTTGTAAGTCTTGAAAGGTTGCGTTGATGTAGTTAGCAGGATTAAAGCCTAGCTTATAAACCCCTACAACATATCCTCCAAAAACACCAATAATGTCACCAATAAAAACAAGTATAGGCAACACAATAAACCCTGCCCACAATCTTGGAGATACCAAGTATTTAAAGGGGTTTGTAGAAAGAGTAACAAGTGCATCAATTTGTTCTGTAACTCTCATTGTACCAATTTCAGCAGCCATAGCTGCGCCAATTCTTCCAGCAACCATTAATGCAGATAAAACGGGAGCTAGCTCTCTTGTTACCGAAATTAAAACAACTGAAGCAATAACGCTTTCAGCTTTAAATCCGGAAAAACCAGAATATGTTTGAAGGGCGATAACCATACCCGCAAACAATGTTGTTAATCCAACAACGGGTAAAGAATAAAACCCAATATCTAAAACATGCTTAAAGAACAACCTAAAATAAAAAGGAGGAACAAAGCAGTGATAAATTGATTTTAGAATAAAAATAGTTAAATCCCCCAAAGATGCCAAAAAGGCAACAAGAGGCTTTCCTAGAGTCCTAAGAAAGTTAGTAAGAATGTTTGTAATCATATCGCACCTCTTTTTTTTATATATTTATCACGCTTAGATAATTTTACCACATATTTTTTGAATAATTTTATTAGTTGTAGAAACATCAAAAGGATATAGTGATATTTGTGGTATTTTAACTCCAAAAAATTCAATATATTTTTCTTTTGGCATTCTTTCTAAATCACCTCTATTTGCAACCAGTTCAACACATAGAGCAATATCTATACATTCAGTTGTATCATCTAATATAGCTATTCCAATATTTCGTATTTCTATTTTATTCAAAATATTATTAGGAGCTTTTCCATAAATTTTTCCATCTTTTTCATATATGTCAACTCTGTCATCAGCAACAAGTTTAGCTCCTTTATCCATAATCATTCTTAAAGCTGTGTCAGACTTGCCGCTACCAGATTTTCCAACAAAAAGAATTCCTTTTCCAAAAAAATCAATAAGGGTTGCATAAATATTATCCATATACAATTTGCTCCAATCTTTTCTCTTTTTCATCAGAAAAACATTCAGCACAAAAAACTCTAACACCATCTTCAACAGTAATTGCTATTTTCCAAATATTTTTTGGTAAAATGCTAGCAATTTTTTCTGGCCATTCAATAAGATTTACACCATTATAAAAAGATTCTTCAACACCTAGTTCAAAAGCTTCTTCTGGTGTTTTTAATCTGTACATATCATAGTGATATATATCAAAATCATCAGCTTCATATGTTTGAACAAGAGTAAATGTTGGGCTGGGCACATCATCAACATTTGTTAGTTCTTGAATGAAATATCTAGAAAAACAACTTTTTCCAACACCTAAGGTGCCATATAAAGCAAATATATCACCATTTTTAGCAATTTTGGCAAATAGCTTTGCTAATTTTTTAGTGTCTTCCTCATTTTTACAATAAAAAACTCTACTAAAAGACATATCTATTCCTAAAACCATGATTTAAAAAATGAAAAGAAACTACGTTTTCTAGCTTTTTTATGTATTGTAAAGTTGTTTCTTTCATTTTTGATTTTTCTCCAATCCGAAGGAGAATAAAAAGTGCCTTGCCACAATCCAGATGAACCACTTCTTGCTTTAGCTTCATATGCTTTATATATACTTGTTTCGTCTGTGTTTGCTACCCCCCAACCAGAAGCAACAAGGCTAGCGCCAATGTCATAATTTCCCCACATACACACCGCTACATCTACACTAGATGGATTGATTTGTAATAAATAACAATCAATTTCATTGTCATCAATCCAGTTAATGACCCAAGATGCTGCTGCTTGTCCGCAATTATATGAGCTTCCATTAGCATCAGAACAAATCTGATCGCTGTCGGGGGCATCTAAACCAAACAAACGTACATATCTACCGCCAATGTAAAAGACATTTGCGTGAATAACTTTAATCTGTCCGTATATCCTAGGATATTTAGAAAAATCGATACCAGAACGCTGTGATTTTTTAGGTTTTTCATCTGCTGTTGATTTTTTAGCTTCTTTTTTTTGAGTGTTTTCCTCAGATTTTTCTTCTTCCTTAACTTCTTCCACAGAGGTTTTTACTTGTTTAGCATCTTGTATTTCATCGCTCAAAAAAGCAGGATAACACAACGCATAAGCCAAACCTAATGCAATCACTGTTATCCAAAAACTATAATTCGGAAGTTTTTGCACAACAGCTATATAAGATAAGGTCAAACCTAATATAAAAAAGCAAAAACCAATAGCTTGAAGTGCTTGATTGTCAGAGCAAATAAGCATAATACCGCCAATCAAAGCTAATATAGCAATAAGACCGCAAATTATTCTCTTAACCCAAAGTGTATAAAGAATTTTACTCAAAACAACGCTCCCTACTCATATAAATTCGGCAAAACATCACAATCAGATGACTTTGCTTTTTTATTTTTCCCAACAGATTTAAATGTTTTAATAAAAATATTAACATCCAAAACCTCTTCACTACTAGAATATAACAATTTATTCAAAATGTCTAATTGTTTTTCAAATTCTTTATCTTTTACTATACAAACAATATCCTTAAAATTATTAATATCCTTATTCTTATATCTAATTTTAGCCCATTCAATAATAGAAAGTTTCGTTTGTTTATAGTTTTTCTTTTTTATACTATCAATAACCTCTTTTTTATAGCAATTTATAGGGTTGTTTTTGTGTTTTTTATAAACAAGAGCAATAATTAAAAACACCAGAATATATATAAGATATTTAATTTTAATCTTCAAATTAATAGGATTTGTAACATCTTTTGTCTTATCATCACTTACTGTTGTTTCTTTAGAGTTATTTGATGTATCTGTTTGACTGTCAATCACATCAAAAACCACATTATCAGATGTTACTTTTATTTTCTTTTCCTCAACGCTAATAGTTTCAATAGTATTCGTGTTCAAATTAAACCATTTAATATCCATTTTAGGTATAACAATCTCTCCAGCCTTTTCTGGTATATAAACAGTATTGTACTTTGCGGTGGTAACAACATTTTTATCCTGAACCTCTTCTACAAAAACAGGTTTTTCAGGATATTTTTTAGCACCAATAACATCAGGAGATAAGCTTAAAGGTAATAAATTTTTCGCAGTTCCTGTGGCAACAATAGTTATTTCATAATTAAAGGTTTCGCCAACAGTAATCTTTTTCTCGCTATTAATAACACCCGTTACTTTAATATCTTTAAGAGGGAGCCAATCTTGTACTCTAATCCCATCAGCAGCAGGTTTTACATCTATTATTTTCAAGTTTGTCTTCATTTTTACAGGAACACTTTGCCCAAAAAGACTATTAATACCATTATCAAACATTGCAAACGCATCATCAAAATTACTAAAACCAAACCCAACATCCTTCACATATTCGCCTTCAAAAGAATATTGAGGCAGTTCTATTTTTCCACTTTTTTGAGGAAATAGCGCAAATAAAAATGTAACAACATTTGTCTTTTTTCCGTTTATATTCTTGATTTTTTTAATAGGCTCTTTTAATAAAGGCTGAATAATCCAATTTTTTTTGGTATTTTCAACAACCGCCAAGTTTCCATTATTAAGCCCAATAGTATCAAGTATAGTAACAGACATAAGCATCTGTTGATTTACATAAGGGGTGCTAGTATCAATATTTTGTTTTATCTCAAAATATGGCGAATTAAAGTTTTGTTTGCTATCAGGAATATAAGCCACATTAGATAACTCTTTCACTTCCACATCCACATAGTTAGATGTAAGTTTCCCCATTTTTATTGGTTTAATTGTTATTTTACCTGTTTTTTTAGCTTTAAGACCAAGTGTCCATTTTTTTGTTTGAGTAATATTGCCGTTAATAAAGGAATACTGGCTAGAAGAAGAGTTTTGTACAATTTGAAAATCATCTAATACACTAGAAAAATCAGGAGTGTTACTATTAGAGCCATTATATTCAACCGTTAAATATAAAATATCTGCTTCAGATAAAACATTTTTATCAACAAAAACATCAAGAGTATCTGCAAATAAATTTGTAGAAAACAAAAAAGCAACCAAAAAACAAAAAATATTATATGTTTTCATCTTTATACCTACCTTTTAAGTGTTCTTTCTTTATCATTTCTCTTAACAACCCTCCAACATCATCAGGAATTTCTCTATATTTGCGCTGTATTATTAAATCTTTCTCATCAACAGATTCGTTGCTATCTATATTTTCTCCAATATTTGCAAACTTTCCGGATTCCTTGTCATTTTTGTTGTTAGAAAGCTTATCACTAGCATCAACATCGTCTGTTTTGTTTCCGTTTTTTTCGTTATTTGCTTCAGTTTTAGATTGGTTTTGGTTGTTATTAGTTTTGTTGTCAGATTTATCCTCTTTTCCATCTCCTTTATCATCATTTTTATCTGTTTCTTTATTATTTTGCTCTGCCTCCATATTATCTTCTTTTCCTTCTCCTTCTTTGTTCTTATTTAACTTTTCTTCGCTTTTAGACGATTTATCCTCTTCATTTTCATCGCTCTTGTTTTTATTTTTAGAGTTTTCGTTATTTTCGTTGTTTTGTTCGGAGGTATTATTCTGTTTATCTTCACCAGCGGTTTGCTTGTTTTTACCCTCTTCTTGTTTTTGGTTTTTATCATCAGATGAGTTAGATTCGTTTTGTTTTTTTATATTTTTTGCACCAGTTTTTCCATCGTTATCATCTTCTTGATTATTAGCGTTGTTTTGTTTCTTACCATCAGCATTATTCTGCTGTTCATTCTTTATATTTTGCTCTTTTTTTTCTTCGTTGTTTTTAGTTTCTAAATTATCATTATCTGTTTGTTGTTTTTTATCTGTCTTTCCTTCTTCAGTATTGTTTTTATCGTTATTGCCTTGTTTGTTTTCATTAGATGTTTTTTTATCTCCATCATTTTTATTATTATTCTCATTACTATTTTCATTTTGTGAATCATTTTTATTGTTATTACTTTCATTGTTGTTATCGGAGTTATTGTTTTCAGCTTTATTTTCTCCATTACTATCATCATTATTATTTTCAGAATTATCTTTGTTGTTATTATTGTTGGAGTTTCCTCCACCACTTCCGCTAGAAGAATTATCACCACATTCCAATAAGGAAGGTTTATCTTTTGCTTTAATCAAAAGGTCGTTTATAGCATTTAGATTAAACTTAGCATCATTATTTTGAGGAAATAGTCTAACAACCTGTTCAAAAACTTTCTGCGCCTCATTATATCTACACATTTTTGCCAAGATTACACCTTTGTTATAAAGGCTAATTTCATCTTTTGATTTTTCAATATTTTTTAGAGCCTCTTCTAGTTTATCTTGTTTATACAAAGAAATAGATTTCCATATTGGATTATCAAACTTTTTATATGCTTCATCATATTTTCGCTGCTGAAAAAGCCTAAACCCCTCTTGGTTGTTATTCAAAAGAAAAGAAGCTTCTGCATTAAAAGCCATAAATATTGCAAATAAACATAAAAAACCACGTCTAAATAATGGCAAAACACAAAGAAGCGGTATAATTAGTAAATAATATCCATAATCTAAATAATCAGATAAAGTGTTTTTGTTTATAAGCATTCTTTTTTCATTAACGTCAGACAGTTTTTTTGTAAGCAAATCAAGGTTATTTTCTCTTAATTTCAAATACAAACCAGATCCTCTTTGTGCTACAAGCTCTAACTTATCGCTACCGTCAAACGATAAGTCAACAACATTGACACTAAAACCAAGAGACTTAGCCCTTTCAACCTCTTTTAGTGTTTGATCAAGTCTATATCCTACATCAGAGGCAAATAATACAATATTTCCATTAGTAAATCCGGTTTCTTGTAGTTTTTTTATAGCAAGCTCAATAGCTCTATCTAGTCTATCACCATAATCTGGCATTATATCATGTGTTACTTGTGGCATAATATTGGTTATAATGCTTGCATCATCGGTAATTGGAGAAACGATATATGGCTCCGTGGTATATACTTCAAGACCAAATTGACCGCTTTTTATATTTTGAACAATATCAACAATAGCATACTTCGCTCTCATAATACGAGATGGAGAAATATCTGTTAGTTGCATTTCTTGCGCCATACTTAAAACAAACATTGTTGGATTTTCAGGCATAAAAGTCGGCACATCTGTTTTTTTCCACGCAGGTCCTGAGGCTGCAATAGTCGAGCAAATCAACCCAGTATAAATAAGTGTTTTAAAGGAAATTAGTGATTTATGCTTACTTTTTACTAAAAGAAAATCCAATAACTTTTTATCACAGACAAAGCTCCAAGAAGAAAGATTTTCGCTAATATTTATTTTTTTTAACATTAACCAAATTATTGGTATTAAAAACAACAAACACTCAGGACGTAGAAAATGAAAATTTCTAAAAAACTCAATCATCTCATTTTCCTTTCTAGTAAAAACAACATCAAAATAGACCATACAATAGATAAAACCAAAGGTACATAAAATAAATCTTTTTTATTTTGAACAATATTACCTTTTGAATCTTGAGGCTCAAGTTCATCAATTTTATCATATATCTGTTTTAATCCAGCAACGTCTGTTGCTTTAAAGTAGTTTGCTTTTGTTTTATCTGCTAACTCTCTTAAGCTTTGTTCGTCAAGATTATTACGGGTTGCTCCCAAAATAGAGCGAATAAATCTAGTTTCTTCTTGTATTCCTACCGTATATATTTTTATATTTTCTTTTTCAGCAAGTTCTATAGCTTCTTTCATGTTCAGAGCCCCATCATTGCTCTCACCATCAGAAAGTAAAATGATTAGCTTATTGGGTCTATCTTTGTGTTCTCTTAAGTTTTTTAATGCGATACCAAGAGCGTCACCAATAGATGTTGTTGTTCCTGCCATTCCCGCATCAACATTTTGCAAAATATTATATACAGCATTTTTATCATATGTTAGCGGAGCTTGTAAATACGCTCTTGTTCCAAACAAAACTAAACCAAGTCTATCATCTTTTCTTTTATTTATAAAATCACCAACAATAGCTTTAACCGCAGATAATCTATCGGTTCTCGCGTTTGATATATAGATAGGATGCAACATAGAAGGAGATATATCAATAACAAGCATAATATCTCTATTTTGTGTTTTTACTCTATATGGCTCTCCAACAAGTTGCGGTCTAGCAATAGCAACAACTAACAAAAACCATAAAATAAATAAATTAAAAAACCTAAAAGATAGAGTAAACTTATCCCCCATATGTACAAAAGATGAGGCTTTTACAATATTTTTTATTGCTTTTAAATCTTTTAAAAATGGGATAGCTAGCGCTCCCGAAGATGTGTTTTTTAATGGGTTAATCACATACAAAAAAACAAAAGGTAACAAGAGCAACACAAAAAAATATGGATATGCAAAATTTATCATATATTATCTCCTATCCATAATCTGCAAAACTCTCTTAAATTGCTAGCATCAAGAGATGTATATTTACTGTTTTTTTTATCCATAAATGGAGCATTCGCTAAAAGTTCTAAAATATATCTATCAGCAGGCAATTTAGATGTGTTAATTAAAAATTCTATCCACTCTTGTCCATATAAAATCGTTGCTTTTTTATATTTTATATTACAAATTCGCTTAAGCAAAACAGACATTTTTATAGCCGCATCAACAGGTTCATCAACATTTATTCCTTTTAACTCTCTAAGAGCAAATCGCTTCTTGCTTGTTCTAAATCCCCATAAAGCAAATTTAATTAAAACAAACAGAGCTATCGCCCCAAGTAATATTATATACCAACCATATGCCAAAGGAAAAATATCAACCCCTTCTGGAATATAAATATCTCTAATGTTTAATTGGTTGTTTCCCAATTTGCCCTCTCTCAAAGATAAAAATACTAGCTATTTTTTTTAGTATCCAAAAACTTATTAATAATAGGTTGAAACTTCTTTGCAATTTTCATATATGCATTTTTCTTGAAAAATATAACGTTTTTAATTGCAAAATCAAGAGACTCCCATTTATATTCATCAAATTCAGGAACCTCGGTTTTTAGGTTTATTTCATCTTCATTTCCAGTAAAATAGAATAAAGAAAAATAAATATCCTGACCATCCGTCAAAATTCCTTTTTTTCTAAACTTTTCTTTAATTTGGTTATTAAAAGTATATCTAATAGATTTTTTTTCAGAATATACCAGTGCAACAGAAGTTACGCTTGTTTCTTCCCTAAGCTCGCGTTTTGCTGCATCAATAACGGATTCGCCGGTTTCGATTCCGCCTTGAGGAAACTGCCATGCGTTTTTGAATTTAACGCGATTACCAAGAAGCACTTTTCCTTCTGCGTTAAAAACAACAACTCCTGCACACTGTCTATACTTTTTATCCATGACATCCTCTAGTTCGTAGATTTAGAGTACAAAGACAAAGCCTTAACCAAATCCAAAGCTCTAACAAGTTGATAATCAGCCAAATCTTCTTTAGATTTTTTCTTATTTTTTTGTTCGTTTGTTTCGTTGTTATCATTTTTAAGAGCATTGTTCAAATCCGCTTCACTTAAGTTTAAAGCATAAGACTCAAACTCTTCAACCTTTGCTGGTTTTACTTCAATATCAGGCTCAATGCCTTTTGCTTGAATAGAACGTCCAGAGGGAGTATAATATCTCGCAGTTGTTATTCTCATCGCTCCAAAATCACCCAAAGGCATAACCGTCTGAACAGAACCTTTACCAAAAGATTTTTCACCTAAAACAATTGCTCTATGGTGGTCTTGTAATGCGCCGGCAAGAATTTCTGAGGCAGAAGCAGAACCTTCGTTAATCATTACAACAATAGGTAAGTCTTTTGCTATATCTCCTTCTGTTGCCATAAATTTAACGGTGTCAGCCTCATTTCTTGAACGAGTTGATACAATTTCGCCTTTATCTAAAAACAAATCAGAAACTTCAACAGCTTGATCCAAAAGTCCGCCAGGATTGTTTCTAACGTCAATCACAATACCTAGTAAGTCATTTTTAAGCTCTTTTTTAGCTTTTTTGATTGCATCGCTTACATTTTTATCAACATCTTCTGTAAAAGATGATATACGAACATATGCCACAGCATCTTCTTTTATTTCACTTTTAACAGATTGAATTTTAATTTCTTGGCGTTTAATAGTAACATCAAGAGGTTTTGAATTTATTCTTCTAATTGTTAGTTTAACCTCTTCGCCAACTTTACCTCTTAATTTGCTAACAGCATCGTTAAGAGATAATCCAACCACTGTTTCGCCATTAATGTGTGTAATATAGTCACCAGCTTTTAATCCAGCTTTTGCTGCAGGAGTATCATCAATTGGGGAAACGATTTTTACTAAACCATTATCCATTGTTATTTCTATACCAACACCACCAAATTTTCCCTTTGTTTGTTCATTCATGTAGTTAAAGCTCTTGGCATCTAAATAGCTAGAATGGGGGTCTAGAGATGTAAGCATTCCATTGATGGCAGATTCTATCAATTTTTTATCTGTAACCTCTTCAACATAAGATATTTTTGTTCTTTCCAACACTTCACCCAAAAGGTTCAAAAGTTCATATGTGTCAACCTCTTCTGCTGTTTTTTTAGATGCTTCAGCACATGATATGTTGAGCAACAAACCAGTAAGCAATGATGCAAAAATTAATCTACTTTTTCTCATTTTATTTCCTATCATATAAAAATTAACCGGCAATCCATGGTTTTGGATTTATGGGCTGTCTGTCTTTTCTTATTTCAACATATAGCTTAGCATCATCTGAGCTAGGCATTGTTCCAACAGGCTCTCCAGACAAAAGCTTTTGACCTACATCACAATCAATTTGCCCAAGACCCGCAAGCAAAGAAAGATACCCATCACCATGTTCTACTATAATAATATTACCATATCCTTTAAATGGACCAGAAAAAATAACAGTTCCATCGTATGGTGCTATAACTTGTGCGTTTGATCTTGTTTTGTACACAATACCTTTTGAGGTAACTCCATTAGATATAGATTGTCCATATTCTGTTATCAAATAACCGCTAACAGGTTTTTCTAGTTTACCTTTAGCTCTAGCAAAACCACCTTTTGTTTGTTGTTTAATAGCTTCATGCGCCTGAAAATCAACAGACTTTACATCTTTTTGCCTATTTAATTCCTGTTCTCTTTTAAGTCTTGCAAGTCTTTCAGCCTCTTCTTTTTTCTTCCTTTCCAACTCTTTTTGGCGTTCAAGTTTTTCTAATAAATCTCTTAAGTCTTTTGCTTTCGAAGATAAGTTTTCAGCCATCTTTTGTGTTTCTGCACCTTTGTTTTCAATATTTTTTCTCAAAGCAGACTTCTTTTTTAATAGTGTCTTCATATTTTCTTGCTGTTTTTCAAGCTCTTTTTTATATGTTTCTGTTTTTTTTAAGTTTCTTTCGATTCGTTGCTTTTGATTATAAAGGATGTCCAAATCAATTTTTAGTTTAGAAGATTTTTCATTAATCGCAGGTACTGTTTCTCTCAACAAAATGGCGCTTCTAATAATATCAACAGGAGAATGTGGTTGCAGAATAACAGATTCCGATGGGTTAAGAGATATGTTTTGCAAAGAAGACAACATCTGAACCAATGAAGCATTCTCTTTCTTAAACAACATCTCCTTGGTTGCAACGTCATTTTTTAGTTTTTGCAAATCATTTTCTAGAGTCGAAAGCTC
This sequence comes from Alphaproteobacteria bacterium, assembly GCA_045633945.1. Lineage (GTDB taxonomy): Bacteria > Pseudomonadota > Alphaproteobacteria > RF32 > CAG-239 > CAG-267. The sequence continues at coordinate 62,584 of JAZQZH010000052.1, read as the reverse complement.
TCCTTCATTTCCTTGAATTTTTTTAGCAAGAGATATCAGTTCTTTATCCATTTTTGATAGCTCAAGATTAAGTTGTATAGCTTGAGCCTGCAGTCTTTTAGATTCTAAGACTTTCTTTTTTGCCTCTTCTTCAAGCTGGCGCACCTCTTTTTCAGATACATTCCTAGCATAGCCATAACCACTATTGAGGCAGCAGCACCCAAAAAGAAAAAAAGCTATGCTAAGAGAATGCATCAGTTTCATTACATTATTTCTCGATCAAAGAGTTGCCAGTCATTTCGACTGGTTTATCTATATCCATTAAATCAAGCAGTGTTGGAGCAATATCTGCTAATCTTCCATCTTTTAGAGATTTAATATTTTTATTGGAGTTAAACAAAACAGCCTGAACTTTTCCTACAGTGTGTGCTGTATATGGAGCACCTGTTTCTTCATCAATCATTTTCTCAGCATTACCATGATCTGCAGTAACCAAGAGAGTTCCATCAACTTCTTTTATTGCGCTCATAACTTTGCCTAAGCAATCATCAACAGCCTCAACAGCTTTTAGAGCAGCATCCATAATACCTGTGTGTCCAACCATATCGCCATTTGCAAAATTACAAATAATAACATCATATTTTTGTTCTCTAATAGCATTAGTTAAAGCTTCTGTTACTTCATAAACACTCATCTCTGGTTTTAAATCATATGTCGCAACTTTAGGACTATTGATTAAGATTCGTTCTTCGCCTTCGAACTCTTTTTCTTCACCGCCGTTAAAGAAAAATGTAACATGCGCATATTTTTCAGTTTCAGCAATTCTAAGCTGGGTTAAACCATTTTTTGCAATAACTTCACCAAAAATATTAGTTAACGCTTCTGGACCAAAAACAACTTTCATAAAGCGAGTATGGTCAACAGAATACTCTGTCATCCCAACAAACTCAATAAAGTTAACAACTTTCTTCCTTTCAAAGCCATCAAATTCGCTATCTCCCAGTGCATACATTATTTCTCTAGCTCTGTCTGCTCTGTAGTTTATCATCAAAACAGCATCGCCATCTTTTGCGCCATCATAGTTGCCAATTACAACAGGAACCACAAATTCATCATTTACACCATTTTTATAAGAAGCATCTATTGCTTCACTACTTGTTGCAAAGCGTTCGCCATTAGCAAAAACAATATTATTATAAGCTTTTTCAACACGGTCCCAGCGTTTATCACGATCCATTGCATAAAAGCGACCAGAAATAGTCGCCACCTTCACTTTATCAAGGTCTTTTATGTTGTTCTCAAATTCACCTAAAAATTCTTTTGCAGATTGAGGGGGAGTGTCTCTTCCATCTAAAAATGCATGTACATCAACTTTAATTCCATTTTTGTTCAAAATTTCACACATTGCTTCAATGTGCTTTTGATGAGAGTGTACACCTCCTGGAGACATTAATCCCATTAGATGACAGGTTCCATTTATTTTTTTCAAGCTTTCAATTAGCTCAATAACAACAGGATTCTTTTCAATAGATCCATCTTTTATAGCTAAATCAATCTTAGGTAAGTCCTGCATAACAACTCTACCAGCACCAAGATTTGTATGCCCAACTTCAGAGTTACCCATTTGTCCATCAGGAAGCCCAACATCCAACCCAGATGTTTCAATAAAGCAGTGAGGATATTTATCTAAAAGATAGTGCCAATTAGGTGTATATCCTTTTTCAATAGCATTATCATCAGTAACTTTTTCTCTATATCCCCATCCGTCCAAAATCAATAGCATAGTAGGTTTTTGCATATTTTTACTCCATTATAAATTTTAAATTATTTTATATGTTATAAACACTTTAAAACAGAAAGCTTTATATTTATCCATATTTTTTTAAGATATAAACAATATAAGTCTTGTTAAGACAAAAAGATAGTTTTATATAAAGATTTAAGGGAATATTTTTAAGGATAAATAATGAGAACTATATCCATAATAACAACTTTAGTTTGCTGCGCCTCAATAAGTTATGCTCGTGGTTTGGAAACAGATTATGCTCTAGGTTTAGGTGGTTTTTATGGGTATACAGACTATAAAAATCCAAAACGCGATTTGAGTAAAAATAATAACCTAAACTCAACTTTAAACGCATATGGCAGAGTATCCTATAAGTTTAATAATGATTATAAAGCATCTATTTTGGGTTATTTTATGATAGATAGCTCAAAAGAGATTGAGAACTATAATCAAGGCGTATGGGGAGAAGAGGTTTTTATGCAAACAACAACTCCATTAGGAGAGCTGTCTTTTGGACAAGATTATAATGTCGCATATAATTTCGCAGTTGGAGCCCCTGTTGTTGGTTCCTTTCGTGTCAATAATAGCGATTTAACAAATTTTATAAACAATCCAAACTGGTATGCAAAAGATGGTAAAACCTCATATAAAACACTAAATTCAACATACATAAATACAGATGGTGCGTCTATAAAGCTCAATTATATCACGCCATCATTTTTTGGAATAAAGGTTGGCGCAACATATATTCCCAAAGTTCACTCTCGTTCAGGATTGGTGTCCAATAATGCGTTATATGATAATCGAAAAGCATATGTTTTAGGAGCGTTAGGTGAATGGTTTTTCTCTGGTTATGAGCTATCAACATCACTAGGATATGCAGATTTCGATTCTAATACTAGAGAACATAGTTTCGGTATAAGTATATATCACAAAGGCTGGACTTTGGGTACATCATACCGTAAAACAAAATTGGCTAATGATAGTTATGCAATAAATGATACAACAATGTTTGACGCATATAGAGATGCAAGCGCATATAATATTGGTGTTCGCTATGAAATTGGTCCATTTTCTACAGGAATATCTTTTTTAGATTCTAGGTCAGACAAGTTTGATTACAAAAATAAAATAATAAATTTTACAAACACATATAAAATAAACAAAAGTACAACATTTTCATTATCTATAGCAGAGTTGAAAGCTAGTGGTGGAAAAGAAATCACAAAAGGCTATGCAGGGATAATTGGACTGGAGGTAGAACTATGAATAAAATAAGTATAATATCTCAAAATGAATTATTTTTAGAAGATTTTTCTCATCAAATAAATCTACAATTACCATCCATGGAGATTTTAACAAACAATCACGATAACTCATGTGAGATATTTTTTGTAGATGAAGATGAGGTTATGGCAAAAAAATTGTCAGTATTATACAAAAAACATCCAATAGTATTATTTTTAAGAGAAGCAAAAATATTAGATTTTGTGGATTTAGTGGTAGTCAAACCATTTTCGTTAGTGGAATTTTTGCAATCATTATCTATAAACACTTTATTACCCAAAGTTCGCCACAAAGAATGTATAATGTTTAAAGAATATACACTCTATCCAGTTACAAAAGAAATAACAACACCATCAACCACTGTAAAATTAACTGAAAAAGAGGTGGTAATATTAAAATATTTATATTCTCACGCGCCTGAAATTATAAGCAAAGAAGAGTTGCTAAAAAATGTATGGGGATATAGCGTAGAAATGACAACTCATACCATAGAAACCCATATATATAGACTAAGACAAAAAGTGGAACAAAATGGCAATTCGCAAATAATCATTACTGAGAATAGTGGGTATAGATTAAATATCTAATAGGCATTATTTGGTAAGCCCAAGAGGCGTAAATCTAAAACGTATATCTTTCCATTTATTATAAGATGATCCACTTTGTCTTGCTAAAACCTTAAAGACCTCATGTACTTCTTGAGCAATATAAATAGCTCTTTCTGCACTATCAGCCAGTGCTTGGAAGTATGTGTCAGAACGATATCTTCGCATATCTTCAATATTAACAGATTGAATCAATCCCTCTTTTGTAAGTTTAACATTTATAAATACTTCAATATTTCTATCGTCTTTACCCCCAGCAATAGTTTTCCAACTTTCTTGTATTTTTGATTTTACAAAATCAACACCAGAAATAGATAACTCACTAAAGTAAGAACCTTTAGAATTTCCACCCTCAACGCCCATATTGTTTACTGGTTCATTAGATGGTATTTGAGCTAACGCATCCTCTTCTCCTATTTGTTTTTGTAAATCATCAACAGAGTTCATTAGGCTTGCAAGAGGATTAGCTGTTTTTACTGCCTGCTTTTTGTTGTTTGGAGTAGGAGTTTTTTGAGGTTCACTCTTTGGTGTTGTTTTTTTCTTTTGTTCTGTTTTTTTTGTTGGTTTCACTTGAGGCTTTTTCTGAGGAATAGGCGCAGGTTTTTTCTTTTCCTTTTGAGGTTTTGGAGATTCTTTTTTGGGCTCCTCTAATTTCTCTTCAAACTTTGGCTTATCTTCTATCAAAGAGGGAGCCTTAATATCCAGTTCCTCTACCTTAGATTCCTTAGGTGCTCTTTCTTCAGTTACCGGCTCAGGTTTAGAAGGAGTAATTTTCTGTGCAACTTCTTGTACTTGGCGCTCTTTTCTTGTTGCTGGTTTTTTTTCTTCACCGACAACAGCCTTTTCGGGGAGATTTGTAATATCAGAAATCTTTACATCTTCCAAACTAACAATTATAGGGGGTTGCTCATCAAAATTTTGCTTGCTAGATAAAAAAGGTATATCAAAGACACATAGCAAGACAACAGCTATGTGCAACAAAATAGAGTTATATATATACCTTTTTTGAACGTTCATATATAAAGACTTTCTATTTCTTTTTTCTTGCTTCTGTTTTTAGCCCAACTTTGCTAAATCCTGCATCTTTTAGCAAAGCCATTAAGCCAATTACACTACCGTAATTCGATTCTGCATCACCAGAAATTGTAATAGTTACCTCTTTGTTTTCTCCTTTAATAGCCATAATCTTATCAATTATTGTCTCAGGCTCAATTTCGCTTTGCCCGATATAATAAATTCCATTTTTATCAACGCTAATATTTATTGAAGTGTCTTTTCCATTAAGGGTTCCGCCACCAACTTTGGGTAAGTCTAAAGGTATACCAGATGTCATCAAAGGAGCAGCCACCATAAATACAACAAGCAAAACCATCATAACATCCATGAGATTTGTCATATTAATATTTGCATTTCGACGACTAACTCTTCTAGCACTTCTTGTGTTCGTAATTGACATATTGACTATTCTCCAGCCATTTCAGCTCTAATTGCATTATCATCGATTTCTCTAGATAAAATACTAGAAAACTCTGCCATAAAGTTCTCAAGCTTTTTAGCATATCTTTCAATTTCAGATGTAATGATATTGTATGCAACATAAGCTGGAATTGCAGCAATCAAACCAAAAGCGGTGGTGAATAGCGCTTCAGCAATACCAGGAGCAATAGATGTCAAAGAGTTGCTTTGTGTAACAGCAATAGCATTAAAACAAGAAATAATACCCCACACCGTACCAAACAAACCAACAAGAGGGGCAACAGAGCCGGTAGACGCCAGAAAACCAAGATTATTATCTAATTCATCAAGGTCTTTATCCATAGATACCATCATGGATTTCTCGATTCTTTGTTGCAAAGAAACACCTCTCAAACCTCTATCAGTTTTAGATTTCATAATATTTGTTCTTCTCCACTCTTTCATTGCGGCCATAAACATGGCTGACATAGGGTCTTGAGGGGTTCCAATAGAGTCATACAATTTATCAAGTGAACCACCCGACCAAAATCTTTCTTCAAATATTTTAGATAATCTTTTTACGTTTCTAAGTGTATTAAACTTTTCAAAGATAATAGCCCATGACCAAATCGATGCCGCAATAAGCCCAATCATAACCGCCTTAGTAATAAGGTCAGACGACCAAACCATGCTCCACATAGAAAGCTGATTAACAGCTTCTGTTGCTACTTCTGTTTCCATATTATTCCTCTTCAAAAATTAAAGCTTTAACTAGATTAAGTTATTTGTATCAATATAATAGTAAAAAATCAACTAATCAAAACAAAAAAAGAGTTGTTACTTGGGACAAATCCCAAACAACAACTCTCTTTTTTACAGGGAACCTGTTAGCCACACGAAAACGTAGTAGATAACAGCACCACCTAGTGCAACGAAAAATGCAATGTAGGCAAAACCCAAAACATATACAAGCATGCCTCCAAACCATTTGTGTGCACCGGTGAAAAGAAGTATCGCGGTGATTATAACAAAGAGCACCATTCTAGCAGATATTCCGAATCCATTGATGAAATTAATAACCGCTGGAGCGAAAGCTATCTGCGATAAGTGATATTGTGCATCTATGAATATAACCAACTTCATAACCAGCCAAGCACAAATCATAGCCCACAAAAGGCTGAACACAAAGTTTTTAAAACCGTTGTTTTCCATACCAAAATAATTTAGTTACATATACTTACATTTCAAAGTATATAATACCATATTTTTTCGACAAAAGCAACACTTTTTGGAAAAATAAAGACCTCTTGAAGAGGTCTTTTAAATATTATAAATAAGGACTCTTTGATAAATCAGGCGATTCAATTTTTGGATCCCATTTTATTCTTTTCGCACACTCATCCTCATTAGCTCCATATATTCTACATCTATTAATTTCAATATCAGGTGCTTCAGATAAGTTAAAACAGATATCTCCTACACCGCGTATAAATTTTTCTTCAACTCCATTCGCTTTAATATCTCTATATATAAAAGCATAATCTTGTAGAGGGAAAGCTAGTTTAAGCGCCAACATGCGTATATCTTTATCAAGAGTAGACTTAACAGTAACACCAAAAGAACACATTGTTCTGTTTAATACATCCTTAAACAATACAAAGCTTCCTTTTGAAATACCAATAAAAATTTCACCTTTGAGTTCCGATTCTGCAACTTCAGGAGATGGTGCAAATTTTTCCATCTCTTTTTGTCTTTTTATTTCATCAAGATGTTTAGCAAGAATTTTTGCTCCACTTTCTAAAGACATAGAGCGGTCGCTGGCCTCAATGTTGTTTTCCTCTTTATCGCTTCCATACATGGCTTCTTCAATGGAGTTTTCTTTTTTTATCTCCTCACCATACATTTCATCGAACAATTCTTCATACCCTTCGTCGGTCATTCCCTCATCATCCAATATTTGCGCCTTAAGAGGGCATGATAAGAGCACTCCCGCAGAAATAAGAAAACATAAAGCAAATTTTTTCATAGGTAAATCCTTAGTTAATATTATTCAACGTATTGTCAGAAGCTCCTAAATTTTCAACAATTTTATTAATAACAATATCTATATCTGCTAATTCTTGAGCTTCTAAGAAATCTTCTTGTTGAGCCTCTTCTGTAAGGGAAAGGCGCTTAAATACACCGAAATACTCAGGGTTGTTTGTATCTACAAGTTGGAATAAGCCTGTGCAGTCCTTGTTGTCTTTATCAATACCCATTTCAGCAACAGATGCGCTTCTAGCAATTTCACATGGTGTAACATTGTAAGTCGCTTTATTAAGCAGTAAATAACATTTCTCATTGTCAACATGAGAGCGTAAAGAAATTTGTTTATCTGCACCAAAAGCATTTACAGTTACAGTAGTTGTAAGAGGTTTGTCAGGTGTATCCTCTTTAATTACGTCTTTAAATTTTTCCATATCTTCTTGAGGAACGACCGCTTCAACATATTTGCTAAACTTAAATTGCTCACTAACAATATCTTGCCAATTAAGATTTATTGTAAAGTTTCTAAAGTTGATAGCTGTTCTATTATAAAGAGTAACGGTAAAATCACACCCAGTAACAACACCCTCTTCAGAAATTGGATTCACGTTATGTATTTTGAATATAACAGCATCAGAGCGGGTTGTTGGTTCTTTTTCTTTAGTTGCATCATTTGGTGCTGCAAATAAAGAACAAGGGAGTATAAGAGATACACCAAGCATAATTAATGCACATTTTTTTATAGTTTTCATCATATCAAAACCTCACAATAACTTTTATTTTACTGTAATATAGCTGATAGATTATTTAATTTTTCTTAATTAAAAAGTAAAATAAACAAATTTAAAAAATATTTTACACATTTTCTTCTATTTTTTTCTTTAATCTCAATAAATCAATCCATGCTTTAGATTTTTGTGAAGAACTACGTAATAAATAAGACGGATGAAACGTTGCCAAAACATTAATGCTTTGACCATCTTTTAATTTATACTCAAGCCATTTTCCTCTAGTTTTTGAAATTGAATCAGGTGTATCCATAACAGATTTAAGAGCTATACCACCAAGAAGAAGGATATATTTGGGTTTAATTAGTTCAATTTGTTTCATTAAAAATGGTAAGCAAATAGCAAGCTCATCATCTGTTGGAGCACGGTTACCAGGAGGTCTCCATGGTAAAATATTTGTTATATAACAATCTTCCCTCTTAACCTCAATAGCTTCAAGCATCTTGTCTAAAAGTTTGCCGCATCGTCCGACAAAAGGTTTGCCGATTCTATCTTCATCTGCTCCAGGCGCTTCACCAATTAACATGATGTCGGCATTTCTATTTCCATCTCCCAAAATTGTTGATGCTGCAGAGTTTTTTAATGTACACCCATTGAATTTTAACAAAATATCTAATAACTCATCTATAGAGTTTGCCTTATTGCACACATCTTTTGCATTCTTAGATGCGTTTGATTGTATAATATTTTTTACACTAACAGGAGTCGTGGTCTTTTCTATTAAATTTGGTGTAATTATTTTTTCTTTTTCGCCTTTATCGCAATTTAGACACACCTCATCACCACAGGTTTCCGTAACACCTGCAAAAATATACCAATCAAGTAGTTCTTTTATGTCAATTTGTTTATTCATTACTAGCAGTTTATACATATAACACTTTTTATTGCAATATAAAGCAATTATTTACACATATATAATATAATTAGTTTAAAGTTAAGCAAAATTTGCTAAAATAAACCAAAACAGGTAGGAAATTTATAAAAAATGCTAAAAATAGGGTATATTATAACATTATTAAGTGGTTTGGGGCTCTTTAATTCATGTACTGGAACATTCTTAAACATACCAGAGGTGCAAAATAAGTTTGTATATATAGAGAGAAAAGAAAGCATATATGGTAATTATCTTGCAGGAAGAGTTGCTCATCTAAGAAGAGATTATGATAAGGCCTCTAAATATTATATAAAAACTCTAGATCAAGGCTTGGTGAATTCAGACATATTAAGTAAAACATATGCAATTCTTGTGTCAAAAGGAGATATAGATGGGGCTGTAAAATATGCAAATATGGCTCACAACAAAGAAGACGATAATAGTTTTGTAGACACCCTAAATGCAGTTTATGAATTTAAAAAAGGAAACTATGGTTTTTCACGTAGTATTTTAGCTAATATAAATGAAAAAACATATAAAAAACTAATAACTCCTCTTTTTAACGCATGGGCATACGCTGGAGATGGTAAATATAATGAAGCTATAAGAGCGCTAGATGTATTAAACAATAGCGAAACAATAACAGTATATAATCTACACGCGGGCATGATTTCTGAGTATTTTGATTTACCAGAAAATGCAGAAAAATATTATAATTCAATCATAAAAAATAATGCTAATGATATATCTTTTAGGGCTTTGCAAATCATATCTAATTTTATGGTTCGTACCAACAAAAAGGAAGAAGCCGTAGCTTTGGTTAATAAATATTATGGTGCAACAAATCTAAAAGAAATGCTCACAAGTTTAAGCAAAAAAGTAAAACAAAGTAAATCATCTGTAGCAAAAATAGTAAAAACGCCAGAAATGGGTGCAGGAGAGGTTTTTCTTGAAATAGCTCTATTGTTTAAAGCCATACCATCAGGTGTAGAATATGCACAGATATATATGTCTATATCCGAATATTTTAATCCGGATAATGATGTAACTAAAATTGCTATGGCAGATATTTTTGAAGAAAGACAAATGTTCAAAGAAGCCAATAAATATTACGATTCGATAAAAAAAGATTCAGAAATGTACTATCCTGCGCAAATAAAAAAAGCGAACAATTTAATGTTAGAAGAAAAACATGTTGAAGCAATAAAAGTTTTGAAAAACTTACTAAAACACAATCCTAATAACTTTCAGATTCTATATAATTTAGGAGATGCTTTAAGAATTAGCAACAATCAAGAAGAGGCTATAAAATATTATAATAAGGCTATCGATTCTATTTTTTATGAAAATGAAAAATATTGGCCCGTTTTTTATGCATTAGCAATATCATATGATAAGAGTAATAACTGGATGAAAGCAGAGCAAAGTTTAGAAAAAGCCCTAACATTGAGCAATCGTCACCCTCAGGTTCTAAATTATTTGGGGTATAGTTGGTTGAAAAATAATATAAACATAGATAAGGCCACAGCATTTATTGTTGAAGCTTTTGAAAAAGAGCCAAATGATGGTGTAATAATGGATAGTCTCGGATGGGTTTATTTCAAAATAGGTGATTATAAAAACGCAATCATATATTTAGAAAAGGCATCAGAGATTAATCCAAGAAACGCTATAATTAGTGATCATTTAGGTGATGCATATTGGTTAGGTGGAAGAAAAACAGAAGCGGTTTTTCTCTGGAAGCAAGCGCTTTTGCAAAAAGAAGATAGCGACGAAATAAATAAGAAGGCAATAAAGCACAAAATAAAAAATGGCATAAAAAATACCCCTACACACTCTCTAAAAGATGAAAAAATAAAAGAAAGCCTTCTACAAATAAACAGTATAACCCAATAGTAGATTATTTTTTATATTGCAAAATTAACTCTTTTAGATTTTGTGCGATTTTTTCAACCAAAGCACCGTCCTGCCCTTCAATTCTTAGCTTTATAACAGGCTCTGTGCCAGATTTTCTTGCAATAACATTACTGTTCATACCAAGGGCTATTTTAGCTTTTGATAAAGCCTCTTTTACATCTTCATATTCAACACTTTGTTGCATATATTCTTTGTTTGAAAATCTAATATTTTCAATAACACAAGGATATGCTTCAAATATTGGGAATATTTCACTCATCGCTTTTTGGGTTTCCAAATATGCAAGAGAAATGACTACAGCCACCGCCGCAGCATCCCCGCTTTTTGCATAATCAGACAACACAATGTGACCAACTAGCTCGCCACCAAGAGAGGCTTCTTTTTCTTTCATTAGGTCAATAACATATCTTTCGCCAACTTTACTTTTAAAATATTGGAAGCCATTTTTTATCAAATATTCACCAAGTCCAAGATTAGACCACTCTGTGCTTATTACGGTATTATTAGAAAGTTTTTGTTGTTTTTTAAGGTATATTGCTAGAAATGCTAATAACTGATCTCCATCAATTATATTTCCCTCGTTATCAACCAAAATTATTCTATCTCCATCTCCGTCTACTGCAACACCAAAATGAGCATGTGATTCTTTTACTGTTTCTACTAATTGCTTGGTGTCTTGCGATCCGCAGTTTTTATTAATATTATACCCATTTGGTTCATTATTGATTGCAATAACTCCGGCTCCCAAATCCTTAAACAATTGTGGTAAAATATAGAAATAAGCACCGTTAGCGCAATCTAAAACAACCTTTAATCCCTGTAGAGCTTTATAGTTTGGGGCAATTTTTCTTAAAAAAGCAATATATTCTTCAGCGAGCGATTCGTTTTGTGTTTTTTTACCAATTTTTTCAGGATTTTTTTCAACAAAAGCATGGGATGAGATTCTTTTTTCAACTTCTTCATAAAATTTATCATCAAATTTATTGCCATTTGCATCAATTATTTTTAATCCATTATCATGATAAGGGTTGTGAGATGCAGTTATCATCACTGCAAGATCAATATCAAGAGAGCTTGCTTTTAGTGTAACAAGTGGAGTTGGTACAACACCAAGGGTAATAACGTCAATACCATTTGCCATAAATTCAGCACAAAGAGCTGCTTCAATCATATCTCCAGAAATTCTAGTATCCTTAGCAATGGCAACTTTTTTCTTATTATTACACGCTAGCTCGCTTAAAACATCAGCTAATTTACATGCAAAAGTTACATTAATAGGGTACACATTAGCAACCCCTCTAACTCCATCAGTACCAAATAGTTTGTTAGTCATAAAAAAAGAGCTCCCAAAATCTGTTTATGTTTTTAACCTAGGCTAAAGCTATAAAACAGATTTTGCAAGCTCAATATCAAAATTCTTGATTTATTTTTTTACAAAACGTATCTCACACCCATATAAACTTCGTGGTCAGATGTTTCTGTTTTCGCATTCAAAGTATCTAAATCGCCCATATCATAATATCTATAACCAAGATCAATATTTAAGCGGTTTGTCATTTTTGCAGAAATACCTGCACCAAGAGACCATGTAAAGTTGTCCCCTTTAACTTTATATTTTGCTCCAACAACAGGAATAGCAATATCTAGTTTATTGTTAGTATAACCTACACCAGCATTAACAAATGGTGTAAACCAAGAATAAGGGAAGAAATCATAATAGACAACGAGCATAAGTGATTGAGATTTAAAAGATACATCTGATACACCGCCAAGATTTTTATTGTTCTTTTTTCTCCAAATATACTCGAGCTCGCCTCTCCAGTGTTCATGGCGATAACCAATAGCACCACTAGCAAGTAATCTTTTTTTGTTGATTACGCCATCATTTTCATAACTATCAACGTTGTTTCTAGCTTCTTTTTGTTCAATTTTTGCACGACCAAGACGACCAGCTAGATAAAACCCATCACATTCAGCATAAGAATTTTTTGCGCAACAAACAAAACAAAACGCAAAAAGTGCTAAAAATATTTTTTTTGTCATAAGTGAAACTCCGATTTTAAATGTTTTTATTTTATTTTTTGGACAAAATATCATAAATTTTCAATAAATCAAGTAAAAAATTAACAAAAGGTTAATTTTATATATAAGGCTTAAATATATTGATTTTTTATATATATATGATAAACAAAAAACATGGTGACCGGGTAGCTGCGCTATTTTTTATAGTGAGGAAAGTCCGAGCGTCATGGAAACAAGGCACCGGATAACGTCCGGCTAGAGAAATCTAAGGGAAAGTGCCACAGAAAGTTACCGCCAAACATCTGTTTGGTAAGGTTGAAAAGGCGAGGTAAGAGCTCACCGCAAAGATAGCAATATCTTTTGGCAAGGTAAACCCTGTCTGACGCAAGACCAAGTTAGGAGGCGACTATTGTCGTATTATAGAGCGTTTCCACTCTACTCCAGAGGTAGGTCGCTCGAACCAAATGGTAACATTTGGTCTAGATGAATAGCTACCGCTTTAATCTTGTCAAAACAAGATGTATAGTACATAACTCGGCTTATAGGTCACCTAATTATTTTTTTATGGAGAAAAATATGGCAAATCAATATACGCTAAAAGACTCAATAACAATAAAAGGCATAGGGTTACACTCAGGGCAAGATGTTGTGTTGAAAATAAATCCAGCGCCCAAAAATAGTGGTATTACATTTCAAAGAACCGATATTCAAAAATCTTTGCCAATTCAAGCGTTATTTACCAATGTGATAGATACAAGAAATTGTACATGTATCGGTACAGATAAAGAAAACATTGTTAGCACAATAGAACATTTAATGGCTGTTTTGTATAGTTTAGGAATTGATAATGCTTTTATTGAAATTGATGGAGCAGAAACCCCAATATTAGATGGCAGCGGCTTAGTGTTTTTTTATGAGATACAAAAAGTAGAGTTAATAGAACAAGATGCGCCACGCAAATTTTTAAGACTAAAAAAAGAAATAACATATAAAGATAACGATGGTTGTTCCATAACATTATCTCCTTCAGATAAGTTTGAAATATGCTTTGATATAAATTTTCCATCCCCAATAGTTGGTCATCAAAATTTTTCATCAGAGATTACTAAAAGTGTTTTCGAAAAAGAGATTGTTCAATGTCGCACATTTTGTGAAAAATACCAAGTTGACTACTTGAAATCCATAGGTTTGATAAAAGGCGGGTCGCTAGATAATGCGGTGGTATTAGATGATGATAAGCTCTTAAATCCAGAAGGGTTTAGAATACAAAACGAATGTGTAAATCACAAAGTAATGGATACAGTTGGTGATTTATACACTTCCGGTTATCATATTTTAGCTAAAGTGGTTGCAAATAAAACAGGTCATCGTCATAATAATGAAATACTTAAGGTTTTATTTAGTTCAACAGATAATTATGAATTGATATAAATTTAGGAGGGCAACGTGAAAAAGTTACTTATATTCCTACAATGTACTTTTTTATTACTTTTATCTGCATGCGCAAATACAAGTGAAAATATTATAAACGATGAAGATAAAACAGCCGAAATGTTATATAATGAGGGATATGGATATCTTGAAAAAACATCATATCAAAAAGCGGCAGAAACATTCGATAAAATAGAGCTCGAGCACCCTTATTCTAAATGGGCAACCAAGTCTAAATTAATGAGCGCCTACTCATACTACAAAGGTGAAAAATATGATGATGCCATAATGTCTCTAGACAGATTTATAAGACTACATCCAGGAAACAAAGATGTAGCATATGCATATTATCTAAAGGGTGTTTGTTTTTATGACCAAATAGTGTCGTCAGAAAAAGAGCAATCTTCCACAAAAGATGCGTACGATGCATTTACACAAGTGATAACACTTTTTCCAGATTCAGAGTATGCAAAAGATGCCAAAAGCAAAATGTCACTAATAGAAGATCATCTTGCTGGTCATGAAATGTCTGTTGGAAGATATTATTTAGAGAATAAAGAATATATGTCAGCATTAAATAGATTTTCAACAGTAACAGATGTATATCAAACAACTGCTCAAATAGAAGAGGCTTTATATAGAGAAGTTGAAATATATACAATATTAGGTCTATCTAAAGAAGCAGAAAAGAAAGAGCGCATATTATCATCCAATTACCCAAATAGTAAGTGGTCAAAAAGAGCGCAGAAGTTAGTAAAAAAGGATTAAAAATATAAATGCTAAAATCTCTATCTATAAGAAATGTTGTCTTAATTGAAAGTTTAGATATAGATTTTTCTAAGGGACTAACCGTTTTAAGTGGTGAAACAGGTGCTGGTAAGTCTATTCTTTTAGATTCTCTAGGCTTATTATTGGGTAATCGTTCAGAAGTATCGCTAATAAGGTCTGGAGCAGATAAGCTAACAGTAACAGGAATTTTTGAAATAAATAAAGATAACAATATACATAAACTATCAGAGGTTTATGATTTAGATATTAATGAAGAAGTTATTATTAAGCGAGTAATAACTCAAGAAGGCAAAAATAAAATATTTTTTAATGACCAACCAATAACTCTAAAGCTATTAAAAGAGTTGAGTTCAAATCTTATAGAAATACACGGCCAACATGATAACCAAGGTTTACTAAATCCAGAATCTCATTGTGAAATATTAGATGTATACGGTAAACACGATTCGCTTATTGAAGATTTAAAATCTATTTATAAAAAACTTAAAATAACTCAAAAAGAATTAAAAAACAAAGAAGAAGAGATAGAGCAATTTAAACAAGATGAAGAGAATATATCACATTGGATAAAAGAACTGGAAAAAGCTTCAGTAAAAAAAGGCGAAGAAGAAGAGCTTAAAATAAGACGCTCAGAACTAATGAATGCAGAAAAAATTATAGATAAGTTAAATATAGCATATACTAGTTTAAATGGCTCAATATCTGTAATAGAACAAATAACGAAAGCAAGAAATGCCATATCTAAAGCAAATGAGTATGTTAATGGAAAATATTCCAATATCGAAGAGGTTTTAGAAAATTCGCTTTACAATCTAAACGATATAATATCAGAAATAGAAAATAGTTCATCAGATATTTCCCTAAATCAAAACGAAATAGATAATATTGAAACACGTCTATTTTTATTAAAAGATTTAGCAAAAAAACATCGTGTAGAAATAGATTTATTGCCAAATAAATTAGAGGAGTTAACAGATAAATTAAATAATTTACAAAATAAAGAAGAGCATCTAGATGAGTTAAAAGAAACCATAAAAAAACTCAAACAAGAATACATGATAATAGCACAAAAGCTAAGTAAATCACGCCAAAGTTCAGCTGAAAAATTAGATAAAAATATGGCCAAAGAATTACCATCGCTGAAAATGGAAAAGGCAAAATTTAAAACAAATATTGCAACTCAAAGCGAAGAGTTTTGGACCGAAACAGGATGGGATAAGGTTTGTTTTGAGGTTTCAACTAATCCCAACACCCCATTTGGACCACTTAATAAAATAGCTTCAGGCGGCGAGTTATCTCGCTTTATGTTGGCACTAAAGGTAAATTTAACACAAACAACACAACAAGAAACACTAATTTTTGATGAGATAGATATAGGAATAGGTGGAGCAACAGCAGAGGCTGTGGGTGAACGTTTATCTCGCCTTTCAAAATGTGGTCAAATTTTTATTGTGACACATTCTCCTCAAGTAGCATCTTTTGGTGATCATCATTTTAAAGTAGAAAAAATAAGCAAAGATAATACAACTACCACGCATTTAATAAAGCTTGATGAAAATGGAAAAAATGAAGAAATAGCCCGCATGTTGGCAGGAGAGATAATTACCAAAGAAGCTCGCGCAGCTGCATCTGTTCTTATAAACAAAAATACAACAGATACATTATTTTAATGTTATTGAGGAATATAATCCATAATTTCAAGAGTGTCCGCTTTTCTTGTAAAATAATCTCCGTTTCCAATAACTTTTACCTTAGATTTTCCACCATTTAGCCACCAACCAACTTCGCAAAATGTACTCATATATGAACACAAAGTTTCATTTGTTGAGCCCAAAATGAACATATCCGCAACCGCATCAATCATAGAGGAGTAGTTCTTATTTGGCAGTTCAAATATTCTACCACGATATCGTTCATAAAATTTATTTGCCACTTCTTTAGACATTGCACTAAGAAAAAACACTGTGTTTTTAGGATGTTTATCCATAGCTTCAAAAAAAGTTTCTAATTTTTCATTTCCGCCAAACCATTTTTCATAATCATGATGATTTCTTACTTGTATACAAACAACGCTCTTATCAATCTTTATATCGTTAAGTCTTTTCATAACTTTTGAAGATGGTTTTAGTAAAGAAAAATATTGAGCATAAATATCAATTACCTCAGGAGGGATATTGTTATATTGGCGGTCAATAGAGAATGGTTCAACAGATTTAAAATCATTTCTAGCAACCAAAAGCCCCCATCCTCTAACGTACTTAAATAAAGGATTTGCTAAAGGGTGTTTATCATTTATAAGCATTGGGTGGTTATATTCTCTAATATATGCTGGATATTTAAACTCAAACAAATCAAAAAATTTAGCTGAAACCCATCCCTTATCTGTCCAAAAAATATTTATATTTTGCGGTTTATAATAACGAACATAAGAAATTAGTTTCTTTAATCTATTGCCAATTCCGTGATAATCTTCAAAATGCATATTAAGAGTGCTTGTGGATTTATCAAAGCCAAAATTAGCAAAAACATCAGTAGCAATCAAAAATTGTGCAACAACCAATAAAATAAAAACTAGTTTTTTCATTACAGCTTTCTTTTTCTTCTTTTTAATCTAGATAATTTATAACTAACAACAGAAGTATCTCTACCTGTTTTAGCAAGTCTGTCATACATGCGCTCAATCTCTTTTTCTAGATAAGCTGTTTCAATATCGCTATCTAACGCTGATTTTTCTCTTTCATCACCAAAGGCTCGTGTTGCACAAACTTCTCTGATAATATCAACTATATCTAGTTTTGTTTCTTCTCGACGTTTAATGAAATAAGGTAATTCATAAACAAGCTGTCTAGCATTTGCATAAACCTTGTTCTTATCTTTTTCACATTTACCATATTTTGATTTTAATAACTCAAAAGCAACTTCTAGCTCAAACTCATTATCTACCACAATAAATGGAACAGGATCAGCAAAACCTTTGTTTGCCATAGATTTCAAGAATTCTAAAAGATGATGGAAAAAACCATTGATATTATATAAAATAAACGGCTTCTTTTGCAGTAACCCATCTTGCATAGCAACACAATCATAAGCTAATTCATCAAGAGTTCCAACCCCGCCGGGAGCAAAAACAACAAAATCAGCGTCCAAGAGACGTTGTTTTCTTTCTTCAAGAGTTTTAGCAAATATAACATCAATATGTTTAATCATCTCATCATTTGAGTCATATAGTTTAAAATATTCCTCAGTTGTAATTCCTATAATAGGAAGGTTTTTATCTGGGCAGTTTTTTTCATTCCACGCATCCATAACTCCTTTAGCAACGGCTCCCATAATGCCAGAGTTTGACAATCCAAAGTCAAGTTTAAATCCCATTTTTACAATAGATTTTCCAAGGTTGTATGTTTCTTTTGTATAAATAGGGTTATTTCCACCTCGAGAACCACCTGCTACAAAAACACGAATACCTTCTTTTTCGTTTTCTCTAATAAAAGCAGATAATAAACTATCATTCGATTCGCAAACTTTTTTTTCAGCCATTATTTTAACTCCTCAATATCCCCTTGTGCTTGTTTTCTATAGAATTCTTTTACAAATTCATCAAAATTATCCTCTACTAGTGCTTTTCTAATTCCCTGCATTAGCCTTTCGTAATATCTAATATTATGCCAACTTAAAAGCATAACCGCCAAAATTTCATTACATTTTTGTAAGTGATGAATATATGCTCTTGTATAGTTTTTACATAAAGGGCAATCACAAGCCTCTTCAATAGGTCTATAATCTTCTTTGTGGCGAGCATTTCTAATATTTATGGGGCCATATTCTGTAAAAGCTTGAGCTGTTCTTCCAGAACGTGTAGGCATTACACAGTCAAACATATCAACACCTCTGATAACTGCACCAACAATATCGTCAGGCTTTCCAACACCCATTAAATATCTTGGTTTATCTTCTGGCAGCATAGATGGAGCATAATCAAGAACCTCAAACATTTTTTCTTGCCCCTCTCCAACAGCAAGCCCCCCAATGGCATATCCATCAAAACCAACTTTTCTCAATGCATCAGCAGATTCCTGTCTTAAGTCTTCAAAAACACTACCTTGTTGTATTCCAAAAATACCATATCCATCTCTATCGACAAAGGCATCTCTACTTCTCTTAGCCCAACGCATAGAACGTTGCATAGATTTTTTAGCTTCATCATATGTTGCAGGAAATGGTGTACACTCATCAAAACACATCGTAATATTTGAATCAAGCTTGTGTTGAATGCCTATAGATTCTTCAGGCGATAAAAAATATTGCCTACCATCAACATGAGATTTAAAGCTCACTCCATCTTCTGTGATTTTTCTTAACCCTTTAAGGCTCATAACCTGAAACCCACCAGAGTCTGTCAAAATAGGTTTTGGCCAGTTCATAAATTTGTGCAATCCACCCATTTTTTCAACCAAATCCGCACCTGGGCGCAACATCAAATGATATGTGTTACCTAGCAAAATTTCAGCCCCTGTTTTAGCCACAGATTCCGGCATCATAGCTTTAACCGTTCCACAAGTTCCAACAGGCATAAAAGCCGGTGTATTAACTATACCATGCTTTGTGTGTAGCTTACCTAAACGAGTTTTTTTGTGTTTTTTTAATACTTCAAATTTCAAAGCCATAATCTTATTCCTATTTTTCTTTATAAATTTTACTCCAAAGTGGAATTTCGTTGCCAATACCCTGTTTCAATTTGCTTGCTTCAATAAAAGCCATTTCTCCATCATCAAACATAACTCTTAACCACTTATTGTCAGCAGTTTGTCCTGTAAGCCTAACTGTTGTTTTCTTTTCAATAGTTTTATATACATCAAAATCACTATCAGGGCCATGCCTTGCATTAGTTTTTGTTGTAACATAATACAATCTTGATTTGTCATATACATCAACAGGTATCTCAAAAATCTTAGCAACAGATACATCACTAAATGATTTTCTGCCATCTCCAAAAACTACAATTTCTTTTACGCTTATGTTATTCTTGCGATAATATTCTAGTTTTTGTAAAACTCCACCACCATATAATAATCCCAACCCAAGTAATACTGCAAAAGGATAAAATAGTTGAGCTGTTTTATATTTTTGCATATTCCATCTGGTTGTTATATAAGGATTTACGCCGTCAATCATTTTGATGTAATCATCAATACGTTGTATTGCCTCTTTGGGGGCAATCGATCTTGCTAGATAAGCTAAAGTTAAAGCCTCAATCTTTCGTTCTTCATTGATATAAGCAATAGAGTTATGAATAAATAACATTAGGTTGTCTTTTTTATTATCAATTCTTATATAGTTTTTTATAAGCGCCTTAATGTTTGCAAAAAAGGCTGTAATACCCCAAAAACCTAACATCCAATTATGTCTCGTTATCTGATTAACAACGCCCAACGCTTCCCTTTGGCTGCAGTAATATATTTTATCAATAGTAGAATGTGTTAAGCCTTTTCCTGTAATTTCTACAAGATGAAAAGCTCTCATATTAACATCCTCTCTTCCATTTAAATTTGCCAGAACTTTCAAAGCATCTATGTTAGGAAAATTATTTTTATTATATATCAGAGATAATAAATCATATTTTATTCTTGTTTGTGGATTCTTCAAAACCTCATATGCTGCAGAAATGTTTTGAAAAATATCAACAGCTTTTGGGTCGCTATTCTGATCAGGGTGCCACTTTTTTGCTAATAACTTATACTGTGTCTTAATTTCTTCATCTGTAGCATTTTCAGATATTTCAAGTATTTTATAATAATCAAGACTGTCAAATAAATGTTTTGTTGCCATACTTATACTCCTTGGCTAAGTTTTTCTACAATATCTGATATATCTTGAGCTGCTTCCGATTTGGGATACCTTGTCAAAAGCAATTCTTTGTTTTTAATAGTGTCACGAATACGAGCATCCTGTCTAATAATACCCAATAGTTCTGGAAAATTCAAGCCGTTTCTTTCTATTGCTCTGTTCAGTCTTTCATAAACCTTATATCCGTCTTCAAAGGAATTAACTTTATTTATAATTATTTTACACTCAACATCAAAACCTAATGTATCAATAAATTTAATTAAATCTAGAGTTTTTATTAAATCAGCACTTTCTTCAGAACAAAGTATAATAACATTTTTAGCAATTTGTAGCAAACTAAGGTTGTTGTTTATATCAGCGCCAAAATCAATAAGTGTAAAGTCATAATTATTGGATAATATTTGTAAATCTTGGCTAAATAATTGGATTCTCCCTATAGGTTCATTTGATAAAAATTTATTGCCAGGATTGCCCATTAAAAAATTAAAATCCTTATTTTTATATGCGACAACAAGCTGATTTAATGTTTTTTTTCCTTTTATATAATCCTCTAAATAATAAGGGTTTTGTAATACAATATATGAAGATATATTTGATAATCCTCCATTTCCATCAACCGCCAGCACTTTTTTTTGTTTCAAATTAAGTGCGTGTGCCAAAGAAAGTGTGCACCAAGAGGTGCCAACTTGCTCCGCACCAGAAAGAAAAACAGATATATTTTGTTTTTTCAATCGTGTTAAAAAAAGACTATCATAAACAAAATCCATATTATCAGACACGTTTTACCACTCTAAAGAATTTTATAATGTTTTTACAAAGATAAAGTATTTTTTAATATAATAACAGCTATACTTTAAATATCAAAGAATCTTTTTATCTTGGGAGCAGATAAATGAAGTTTATCACTACAATAATTTTAGCATTGTGCTTTTCAATACCTCTAAAGGCTGAAGAGTTTTATAATTTGGATTACAAAACCTTAGAGGTTGAGAGTTATAAGCAACCTGTATATTCATTTACATTCAGAAAAGATGCCTTTGTTGATCAATATAATTTATATGTATATGCCGATCCCGATAACTTCCCCATATCTTCTGCAAAACAAGGTTCAATATTTTCTGAAATTTTTAGTGATTTACTCAATGATGAGCATATTGGTATTTTCTTATACTATACAAATGGTAGCTATGAAAAAGAAGTAAATGATTACGAAAAGGTTTTAAGAGAGGAAGAAAAATATAGACTTGGTATTGCAGGAATATTTGCTCAGCCATATGAAGTAGTAAAATATTCTAGAAACGAATTTCTTTATCCAGCTATTTTTGAAAACAATATACATCTAATAACAACCCAAGACAAAAAAATTGATGTAGGTGTAAAAGAAGATCTAAAAAAATATAAAGGTGTCTATGCAAAGCAAGACAAATTAGGCGCCACAGTTGAAAAAGAGTTTAAAACTCTAAATATAGACGCTAAAGAAACGTTTGATGAAGCTTTTGAAGCGCTACTAACTGGTCAGGCGGATTTTATGGTTGGTAGTTATTATCGTTGTCAGATAGAATTATACAAAAAAGGCGTAAGAAAATATGTAAATTATAGTTCAACTCCTATTTGGAAGGTGGCGTTATTCTTTAAGTTTGCTCCAGCTGTTTTTAATCACAAGAGATTAAGCACAATAAGAAAACATATTAAAAGTCCAGAATTTAAACAAAAAAGAGATAAAGCATTATCTGAAATTCTAGAGTATTATAAAGAAAACACAAGTGGCGTAATTCCTCCAACATATACAAACACAATTAAATTAGAACAAACAGTTGAAAATTAAAAACATTATGTATAGCATACAAAAAAACAGGAGTAAAAAATGGTTCTTTTAATTCATCATACGACATCACCTCAATCACGCAAGATGAGATTGATAATGGCAGAAAAAAAGATGCTTTTTGTTCTAAAAGAAGAAGATCCTTGGAATTTATCTAATAAAGTGAAAGAGTTTAATCCCGCAGAAGATTTACCCGTATTGGTTTTTGATGGTACAGTTATTTCTGGTAACTATGCTATAACAGAATATCTAGAAGAATGTAGCCCTCAATACAAACTACTACCAGAGGATCCTAAACAAAGAGCAGAGGTTAGAAGAATTGTTGATTGGTTTGATACCAAATTTTATAATGAAGTGTATAAATATATAGTTACTGAAAAAATTATAAAAAGATTTCATCACAAACAACCACCAAATTCTAAAGTTTTAAAAGCAGGGTTAAATAATCTAAAGTATCATATGGAATATATAGACTATCTTGCAGACCGTAATAATTATCTTGCAGGAAATGATTTGTCGCTTGCAGATATTACTGCGGCGGCACACCTTTCTGTTATTGATTATCTTGGAGATATATCATGGGGAGAGTATAAAAGTGCAAAATTATGGTTTTCAAAAATAAAATCACGCCCTAGTTTTAGGGATATACTAAAAGATAACATAAGGGGGATACCTCCATCACCTCACTATACTAATTTGGATTTTTAATATGAGAAAGTTTTTTTTATTTTTATTGCTTATATTGCAGTGTTCCTGTTCAAGTACAAGAGGGCAAGTTGTTTTTCATTGGGATAGATATAACACCGGAGGTATAAAGTTTGCTCGTGATCATTCAGAGTGCATGAGACAGGCTGAGGCGCTGAAATTAATGCCAAATTTTAGAAGTTGGTTTTATACAGAAGAGCAAAGATATAATATTATTGTAAGATGGCATAAAGAACATGGTATCTGGGCAAGTTTCATTCCGTATCCTGGAGCAATGCCGGTTTTGGTTAACTCTGTTAGAGATGATACAGATGCAAGTCCAAGAAAATATCAAAAGTGCATGTTAAGAAAAGGATATGTGGAAAGAACAAACGATATTCCAGAAGCAAGCAATTTGTTTGTATATAGGCCGCAAAGCGTTAACCAAGATGTTCCACTAGATAATACATACTATTAGCTAGATGCTATATCCTCCGCCAATACTTTTATAGAATGATGTAAGGTTTTGTAGTATTTGTGCGTTATTTTCAACAAGGGCATTTTCAGCATTGAGAAAATCTTGCTCAGCTCTCATTAGCTCTACAAATTCAATAATACCATTTTGATATCTTGAGCGTGTTAATTCTAAGATATTTTTAGTGTTATCTCTTGCTTTTTTTAGATGAGTATTCGCTTTGTACACTTCTTCAATAAGCGTCACAGCGTCTTTTATCTCCATAATAGCGGTTAAAAAGGTTTCATTGTAGTTTAATATATATTCTTCTTTTATACTTTTTTGAAGTTCAATATTATTTGTTAGCATACCCCAATGCCAAATTGGTGTAGTGATGTTTGGAGTGTAACCGTATAATTGTTTGTCCTTGTAAAATAGATTTCTTGCACTATTGGATATTAGGCCAAGAGATGCTCCTATATTTAGTGTTGGATATAAATCTGTGATGGCCTGGTTGATTGCAGCATTTTGCTCTTTAATGGATTGTTCGGCAATTCTAATGTCAGGTCTATTTTTTATAGCTGTTAAGGGTATTTTGTATAGTTTTTTTACACTGTATTTAAATGTGCTAGACGTTATATTCTTTTTGTATTTTCTTAAGTTTATTGGAAGGTTTTCTGGTAACACGCCTAACAGTACAGATATAGCATTTATATATCTTTCAATATCTCCTTTTATTGCGGGTATGCTGGATTTTGTTTTTTCTACGGAAAACATGGCTTGGTTAAGGTCTAGGTTGTTTGCAACACCTGCATCAAACTTGTCTTTAACTGTTTGCAATATTTCTTCCTGAGTTACTAAATTATTTTTTGTAATTCTAAGTTTTTCTTGTGATAGTCTAAGATTTATATAATTTTTAGTAGTCTCAGATATTATAGATATATGTACATCTTGAATGTTGTATTTTGCCTTTTGCATGATTTCAAAATATTGTTCAGATATATATCGTCCTCTCCCCCAAATATCTATCTCCCACGATGCATCAAATCCTATTTGAAAATTATTTGCATCATTATATGAATAAGTTTGGTTGTTACTTTTTTGATAATCATATTTTCCTGATGCATTAAGTTCTGGATACATTTCTTTAGAGTAAATGCTTAATTGATATCTAGATTGTTGTAATCTGTTTTTTGCTTGGGCTATAGAAATATTCGACTTTTCTATGTGCTGAAGCAGTGTATTTAAATCACTGTCTTTAAAGAGTGTGAACCAGTTTGATGGTATTGATTCTGATTTGCTGTCTAAGTTTAGCGTTTTTTGTATCTGTTCGTCTGATAAAAAAATGTGGTGTTCATATTCGTCGCCAACACTGCAAGCAGATAGTGCAAGAACTGTGATAAACAAAACATTACGCATTTTTATCCTCCTTATTATTTGTCTTTTGTGCAAAAAACTCCGTTATATGTTCAAACAGTGCAAATAAAGTCGGGATAAATATGATTCCTACAAAAGTGGCAACAATCATTCCAAAAAATACTGTAACACCAATAGAAATTTGAGAGTTAGCACCAGGACCGGTTGCTACAATCATCGGAAAAACACCCAAAATAAAAGTCATAGCCGTCATGAGTACAGCTCTAAATCTTTCACCTGCTCCAAGTTTTGCTGCCTCGATAATACTGTATCCTCTGTCTCTATAGTCTTTTGTAAATTCTACAATTAAAATAGCATTCTTAGCGGCCAACCCAATTAATAATACAATACCCAACTGAGCATATATACTAAGTGGAAGACTAAATATGTGTAATCCAATAAAAGCGCCTAAAATTGCAAACACAGTAGAAAACATAACCGAAAATGCTAGCATCCAGCTTTCATATTGAGCAACCAAAAATAAATAACAAAAAACAATGGCAAGAAACACCAAAATAGTTATAAGCCCTCTTGTTTTGTATTCTTGTAAAGACAATCCAGTCCAATCAATGGCAAATCCTTGTGGTAAAATTTTAGATGCTGTTTTTTCAATAGTTTCCATTGCTTGTCCGCTACTAACATTTGTTTTTGATTGCGCAGTAATAGGTGCCGCGGTATATAAATTATATCTGTAAATAGTTTTAGGAGATATTTTTGTTGATATAGTTGCAAAGCTATCAACTTTTATAAGATTATTGTTATTAGATTTTATGTATAAATTTTTTATACTACTTTGATCCTTTCTATATACAAAGTCTGCCTGCAGAATAACTCTATTTATTTGACCGCTTAGTGTTATGTTATTAATATAAGAAGCGCCTAGATTTGTTTGCAGTGTATTAAACATCGAAGAAACAGGAATGCCATAAGTTTGCAATTTATTTCTATCAATATCTAAAAACAAATGAGGTGTATCTGCTCTAAAAGTGCTAAAAGCATATTCAATATCGCCAGATTTGTTTATCTCTAGGAGATATTTATTTAGTGCTTCGGCTAGCTCTTTGGGTGTTTTGTTTGTATTTGTGGCAATTAGTTCCAAGGCCAAACCATTACTTTGTCCAATACCAGGAATAGGCGGTGGTGCAAAAAAGTTTATATCAGCGTTTTTAAATCCTAGATATTCTTCTCTAAGTCTTCTTGATATAGCTTCTATCGATAAGTCTTTTGACTTTCTTAAGCTCCAATCTTTTAAGCCAACAACACATAATGCCACATTCTCTCCGCTTCCACCAAGAAGACTATACCCTCCCACAGTGATTACATATTCAACACCTTCTTTTTTTAAAACATTATTAGCTAAATTTTTTAAAACCTTATTTGTTTGATTTATGCTTGCAGTGGCATCTAGTTGAACATTTGCAAAAATAATTCCTTGATCTTCTTCAGGTATGAAAGATGAAGCGGTGTATTTAAAGTATAGTGATATTACAAGAATTGTGCAAAGAACAATGGTGATAGATAGCCATAAATATTTTGTAAAAAATGCAACCATATCAATATAAATGTTTTTGCAAAAATCCAAGCCTTTATTAAACCATTCAAAAAAGATAAAACCATTATCACCTGCTTCATTTTTTAAAAAAATAGAACATAGAGCGGGGCTTAGTGTTAAAGCATTAAAAGCAGAAAATATAACTGCAGTCCCGATAGCTACCGCAAATTGTTGATATATTTTACCTGTTATTCCAGCCATTAATCCAACAGGAACAAATATAGCAAGCAAAACAAATGTTGTAGCAACAATAGCAGATCCAATTTGCTCCATAGCTTTTATAGATGCCTCTTGAGATGTTATTTTATTGTTTATCATTAGATATTGTACTCTCTCAACTACAATAATGGCATCATCAACAACGAGTCCAATAACTAAAATCATTGCAAATAATGTTAAAATATTTATATCAAAACCTAAAAGATAGATGATGATAAATGTGGCAATAAGAGATACAGGAATCGTAATTAGTGGAATAAGAGTTGTTTTTATTTTTTGCAAAAACAAATAAGTTACCAGCACAACCAGCAAAAATGTAATGAACAATGTTTCAACAATAGCTTGAATAGATGCTCTAACATACCCAGTTGAATCATAAGCTACATTGATTTCCATATCAGTTGGAAATGTTTTAGACAATTCCTTTAATTCATTTTTTATAGCATTCATAGTTTCCAAAGCATTAGTATTTGGTGTTTGATTTAATGCAATAACAACTGCAGGTGCATTGTCAAATTTTGACACTAAATTATATGAATCTTGTCCAAGCTCAATTCTTGCTACATCTTTGAGAAATACTGTTCCTCCATTTTCAGCGCTTGCAACTACAATATTAGAAAAATCATTAACACTATTTAGTAGTCCTTTAGCAGTAAGATTGAGTACAATATTGCTATTTATATCGCTAGGTGCTGAGCCAACACTCCCAACAGCAGCTTGAATGTTTTGAGTTTCTACAGCCTCAATTATATCAGATACCCCTAATCCAAGTGCCGTAATTTTATCAGCATCAATCCATATTCGCATGCTATATTTTGGGCCAAATATTTGCACTCCACCCACACCAAAAATACGAGATAATGGATTTTTTATATTAGTATATGCAAAGTTGCTTAAAAACAAATCAGAATATGTATTGTTTGGAGAGCGTAAAACAATCATCCCAAGCATATCAGAGTTTTCAGTTGCAACATCTACGCCTTCTTTTATTACTTCATTTGGTAGCTCACTATTCACTTGCTGTAATCTGTTTTGCACTTTTACTTGCGCTATATCGGGATCTGTTCCTACATCAAAGGTTACAGTTAGGTTATACGAACCGTTATCATCAGATGTTGATGACATATAAATCATATCTTCAACACCATTCATCTGGTTTTCAATTGGTATTGCAACAGTTTCTGTTAATACTTCTGCGTTTGCTCCCAAATATGTTGTTTTAACACTAACTTGCGGAGGTGTAATGTTAGGAAATTGAGATACAGGTAAAACTTTTATTGCAAGCAATCCCAATATTATCAATACAATAGATATAACCATAGCAAAGCGTGGGCGATTTATAAAAAAATTTGAAAACATTTTTCCTCCATTTTTATTTTAAAATATTAAAATGAATACTCTTATCATTACCTATTTGAGCTGTTTTGTTTATAATTATTAGATCATTAGGTTGGAGGGAGTTTTCTATAATGTAAGAGTTATCTTGTTCTGATAAAATTTTTATTGGTTCACTAATAATTTTATTTTCTCTAGCAATATTGATAAAATTACCGTTTTCTTTCATGTTTACAATATCTTTATTTATGCTAATTGTATTATCAATTTTTTTATACACTTCAACCGTGACAAAGGCATTCGGCAGTAATTTTTTTTCATTATTTTCAAAATCAACAAATACAGCAAGAGTGTTTGTCGATGAGTTTATTTTATTATCAATATATTTATACTTACCCTCATACTCATAAGTTTCTCCGTTCGAGTTTGTAATTTTTATTACGCTGTTTTTAAATGGGGAATCGCTGTTTTTAAATATTTCCAAAAACTCTGCATCTGTTATAGAAAAAACAACTCTAATCGGGTTTATTTGAGTAATGTTTAATAGTGCGCCATTTTCAGGAGAAACAAAGTTACCTTTAGTTAAACTAAAATTTCCAACTGCTCCATCAATGGGTGCATAAATGTTTGTATAGTCATAATAAACTTGTGCAAGCATTTCATTTGCTTTAGCATTTTTTAGAGCCGCCTCAGCTTGCAAATAATTATTTTTTGCATTATCAATTTCAATCACAGAAAAGGCTTTTTCTCCAGATTTTTTCACTCTTTCATAATAGTTTTTACTATATTCTAACTCCGCTAATGATTGAGCAACAGATGCTTTTGCAGCTTCAAGTTTGGCAGCATATTCATTTTTATTGAGTGTAAAAAGGAGTTCTCCTTGTTTTACAGTACTTCCTTCTTTTATCTTTATATCATCAAGATATCCACTTATAAAAGGAACAATATTTGCCTGATGTATGGCTAAAGTGTGTCCAATATAAGAGTTTTTAACCACATAAGTATTTGGTTTTACAGTAATAGCATCCAATGACATTCCTTCATCAATAGGTATGTGTCTGATTTCATGTGCATTCATCTTATAAAAAATAAAATAGCCAAATCCAAAAGAAATCAGACACATAACAATAAGCAGTAAAACATAAGTATTACGTACTTTATCACCTTTTATCATCATCCCCACCTCTTAATACTACGATTTAATACCTAAAACAGATAGTCAGAGTTGGTTCTTTTTCAAGGTTACTGCATAAGTTCTATTGCTTTAGTAATCTTTTTTATAGAGTTTAGTTCTATTTGGCGTACTCTTTCCTTAGATATATTGTATATTTTGCTTAAATCATCTAATGTTATAGGTCTTTCATAAAGTCTACGCTTAAATAATATATCTTTTTCTCTTTTATTAAGAACATATAGGGCTTTGCTAAACATTAACCTTCTGTGTTTAATTGTTTCAGAGTGAGCAAGACTTTCTTCTTGATTAGGTTTACTATCTGAAATAAACTCTATCCATTCTGTTGCACCATCGCTATCATTATCAATAACAGAGTTTAATGATCCATCATGAGATTTTAACCTCATATTCATATCCATAACATCTTGTACCCCAACATCCAAAGACCTAGCAATACTAAGCAAAACATGCTCAGAGAGATCTCTATCATCAATTAAATTAAGTTTGTTTTTGATTTTTCTTAAATTAAAAAATAATTTTTTTTGCGCAGCAGTAGTTCCAAGCTTAACAAGGGACCACGAGTTAAGAATATATTTTTGCACAGAAGCCTTAATCCACCATAAAGCATACGTAGAAAATCTAAAACCTTTTTCTGGGGCAAATTTATCAACGGCATACATTAATCCTATATTTCCCTCAGAAATCATCTCTCCAACAGGAAGACCGTATCCTTTATATTTTGACACAACCTTAACAACAAGCCTTAAATGCGAGGTAATTAGCTTGTTTGCAATATATTTATCTTTTGTATTTTGATACTTAAGAGCCAGGTCATACTCTTCTTCTGGTGATAAAATTGGATATTTTTTTATATATTGGAGGTATCTAGATAAGTTTTCCTCCGGTGAAAAGTCAAGTCCATTTAGAATAAGCTGTTCTTTCATTATCTTTCTCCTAAAAGTTGACTTATGGAAGTGTACATATAAAAAAAATTTCCACAATCTAGACAATGGTTCTATTGTTTTTAATAAAAAATTAAGCAAATAAACGCTTTTTAGAACAAAATATTAGCTTTTTAAAACTTCTAAAAGTTCTCTTATGTCTTCAGGGAAATCAGATTTAAATAACAAATATTCCTTGGTTCTTGGGTGTATAAAGCCTAAGGATGAAGCGTGCAGCGCTTGTCTTTGGAAGTTGTTGACATAAGTTTTCTTATCAAGAGGTAAGGAAACGCTGCTTTTTTTGGGCTTTTCATAAACATCGTCACCAATCAAGTGGCATCCAATACTAGATAGATGAACTCTAATTTGATGTGTTCGCCCTGTTTCCAGATTACATTTCACTAAAGATGCTGCATTTTTAAAATTCTCAACCACTTCATAATGAGTAATAGCTGTTTTTCCTCCAACTTTAACAAATGCCATTTTTTTTCTATCAAAAGAACTTCGCGCTATATTTCCCTCGATAGTGCCTTTTGTGGGATTAGGTACGCCGTACACAACTGCATAATAAGTTCTTTCGATTGAGTGCTCAAAAAATTGTTCAGCCAACCCTTTGTGAGTAAAGTCATTTTTAGCAACCACAATAACGCCACTTGTGTTTCTATCAATTCTATGGACAATGCCAGGTCTTGCAACTCCACCAATACCAGATAAAGAATCTTTACACCAAAACAAAATGGCATTAACCAACGTGCCACTAGTTACACCAGCAGCTGGATGTACAGTCATTCCTGCAGGTTTATTAATAACAATTAAGTCATCATCTTCATACAAAATATCAAGTTTAATATCTTCAGCAACAGGTATCGGACTTTCTGGCTCAGGCAAAATTATTTGATAAACATCATCAAGACGAGTTTTATAATTTTTATCAGCAATACTCTCATCGTCCACAAAAACACATCCTTTTTCAATTAGTTTTTGTGCCATGGAGCGAGATATATCAGTTGTTTTGTTTGTAATAAATTTATCTATTCTAACACCAACATCATCTCTTTCAACAGGAGGTATATATAAAATATTATTATTTTCGTCACTCATAGCATTACTTATTAAACATATTTTCACTAATTTAGTGATAGACTACAAAAAACTAATGTTAAAATCAAGATTTTTATAGCAGGAATAAGAATTCTATTTAAATAATACAAAAAAGGAGCGCCTTAAATGTCGGAAGATTTGCTAAATGGGTTTGTTTCAGAAAATAATACTCAAACAACAGAAACACAAACAGCTAAAAAAGAAACAGCCTACGAAAAAGCAGTAAAAGTAGAAGAATCTCTAGAAGATGAGTTTACTCGTTTGCTAAAAGAATTTATAGCAGAAAGTGAGCAAAAAAACGGTTCTATAAATGAAAGAGACAGCAAAAAAGTGAAAAGCAAAGCAAATATTTCAAATCCTGTCCCCGAAAAAATAAATAATAATCAAGAGTATAAAAGCATAGATAGTTATTTAGAAGAGCCAAATACATTTAGTAATTTAGATTCTTTTATATCAAAAGAAGCACCAAAACAGGCTGGTGGTTTAGATGATTTTATCGCCCAAGAAGCACCTAAACAATCTAGCGGCTTAGATGATTTTATCACTAAAGAAGCACCAAAGCAAGATGGTGGTTTAGATGATTTTATCACCCAAGAAGCACCAAAGCAAGCTGGTGGCTTAGATGATTTTATCACAAAAGAAGAACCTCAAGCATCAGCAGGGTTAGATGAATTTATAACACCAGAAATAGCATCTTCGCAAAACGGTATGTTTAAAGATGTATCACCTGTTTATACAAAAAAAATGAGCACAGTACAAACCACTCTAAAACAAGAAGAATTAGAGTTATCTCGTGCGGTAGCAAATTTCCAAGATGGTATAAGAGCTATTTCCAAAAAGAAAAATTTAGTTGTTCCCAAAACCGATTATAACGAAACAATGTTACAACCAAATTATAAACCAAGTGTTGGTAAAAAAATAGCTACTCATTTGTTAGAATGTTGGGATCTTCTCAATAAATACGACCCAGAAAACATGCAAAGATTACCTAATAATGCAAGTGATGAACAATTTTTAGTTTTTGCAGAAACATTAAAAGATACACATTTGCAATTGGTTATAATTTCTTATGTTGAGATATTAATTAACCTAGAGATTTGTGAGGTTAAATATGCTCAAAAGAAAGAAATAATAACCAAAAATCGTATCAAAAAAGAATTATACGAAGAATATATGCGCTTACAAGAAAGAAAAAATATCTTTATCAAAAAACTAAAAGAACAAAACTTTCCAATAGATGTAGATAAACTTATGAATAACTATTTTAGAGCCGCTCAAAAAGATACCAAAGGTGCATTTAATGCTCTTACCAAAAATCCAGCAATGTTTTCACCAATTCAATTTGAAAAAATAAAGCCTAGATTTTTTGGTTTAATCAAGGTTACGCCAGAAGATGGTATAAAGATGAATCAAAAAATAGGTGAGTTTATAAAAAAATTGAAAGTTTAAATTTATATAGACAAACACTCGATTCTATGGTAAAATAAACAAATATAGTATAGAATATGGAGGAAGCCATGACAGAAAAGGATACTTTAACACCAGAAGAAATCGCGGCTATTTTAAATGGTGGTAGTGCTATAGAAGATGCATTTATAGAAGACGATGAAGATGAAAAAACAGAAACTTCTCAACAGGAAGATATTCATCAAGAGAGTTCAGAAACTAAGGATAATGAAGAACAATCACCTCAAGAAGGTGTTAAAGATAATGAAGAACAATCACCTCAAGAAGGCGCTAAAGATAATGAAGAACAAACACCTCAAGAAGGCGCTAAAGATAATGAAGATCAACCTTCAACAGAAGAAAAAACTAAAGAAGAACAAGATAGCGAGGCAATAGTAAATGGTGGTGATTTAAGAGATTTCACAGATGATGACTATTTTGATGAAGAGCCACAAATACCAAGTGAAAACAACGAAACCCCTCAAGAAGAAAGTGAAGATAATATAGATTATGATGCGCTTATAGGATATGGTGGTGAAGATGCAGAATTTCTAATAGAAGAAGATGAGCAACCTAAAGAAAATGAAAGCGAAACCACTCCAACAGAAATCCCTACACCAACAGGTATATCTAGTGCTTACGTTCCAACAGCTTCAAAAGATATTTATGGAAATGTAAAAGAAGAAGAGCCTAAAGAGAAAAAAGAGAAGAAAAAAGCTCCAGAAAGAAGTAAACCCAATGATATTAAAGGTAATACAATTATGGAGATGATGTGGAATGAAATATGGGGTTTTGTTGATAGGCGCGTAGACTGGGCAACAGATAGAGTTCTAGATTTTGCAGATTTTGTATTTTTTACAGATACAGGTTCAGATGGAAAGGAAAAGCACAAAACAAATGTATATGCTATTGGTCAGCGTTTAAGACGTCATGAGATAAAAGATAGTTTAGAAAAAGAAGATCATGCAATTAAGGCATATGATGAATTCTTAAGAAATCTTGAAAACGATAAAAATTCACGCCCTGTAAAATGGGAATTAATAAAAGAACCATCATTTTTTAGAGAAATAAGCGCATTAAATAAAAAAGATCCATCAACATTAACGGCAGAAGAAAAAGATCTCCTTAAATATATTAAAGAACCTCCATTAAAGGAACTTATAGATAAAGAGAGAAACATTCAAAGTCACGCTATAAATGTTGCTACTTGTGATATTGCTGTTCAAAAACAAAGAGGTGACATATTTTTTGAAGGGTCTGGTGATATAGTAAAAGCATTAGAAGTGGCTATTGGTAAAGGAGATACCGCAACAGC
Source organism: Alphaproteobacteria bacterium (assembly GCA_045633945.1). Classification (GTDB taxonomy): domain Bacteria; phylum Pseudomonadota; class Alphaproteobacteria; order RF32; family CAG-239; genus CAG-267. Next base: position 28,323 of record JAZQZH010000052.1, on the reverse strand, counting down.
TCTTCTATGGACTGATGCTTTGACAAGAGGACTTGAACATGAAGGCGAAATTTTTAATGATTCAAAACTAGCTCTTATTAGCATACGAGAAGGATTGCGTTCTGGTAATTCAGATATTACAAAGGAAGGTTTTGATAAGTTAAAAAAACAACAAGAAGAGTTAATGGAAAATCCTGATATTTGGGGGGCAAGAGTTGGACAAGCCGTAAACATTTATACAGAGCAAATAAAACAAAGAACTTCCAATATAGAAGGGCAAGACAAACATACTATATCCAGTGAATTTACAGCCGATTTAAGAGCCTTAAATGGTATTTTTGAAGAGGATTCAACACTAACTCCAGAAGAAAAAAAGGCCAGAACAATCGAGCTTGTTGATAAAATGAATGAAGGGCTTAAAGAAGATCCACTTCATCAACAAATGAAAGAACACCTAGACAGGCTTAAGGTGCAAATGGAAGCTGTTGATCTTTCAAAAACAGAAGGGGTGCAGATAGACAGCATTGCTAATGATATTATAGGCGATATCAATCAAATTAATAACGAAAACGATCCAAGAAAGCTAGAGCTTGCATCATTTTATAGTACTCTTGCAGAGAATTGTTTAGAAACAAAAGTAGCAACAGAAGCTTGTTCTGGTATTTTAAGCAGGATAAATAAAGATGATAAAATTAGAAGAATGAATGAATCTGTTGTAAAAATGAAAAATCTTGTATTTGGTGTAAATGAAGGTGAGCAACCTCAGCAAAATACAAGAAGAGCAGATGATTATGTTTTTGAAATTATGAATGGAAAAGCAAGGTAGGTTTATATGAAAAAAATTATAAAATTTATCAGATTTTGTACCATTTCATCTGTTATTTTTGGCTTATATGCAGCAGTTGCAAGTATCTTTTTCAAAATGATTTGGGGTTTTAGATTGTTTGCTCCAGAGCCATATGTAAAACTATATAGTTTTTGGGAGAAAGGTGGCGTCTTCAAAGAAGTTAAAGATATAAGCTTGGTAGCGAGTCTTATTGCTCTGCCGGTATGCTCTCTTATAAGCGGGTATAAAATGTACAAAAAAGGTTTTTGGAAGACGATTTTATCAATGTTTTCTCATATATACCGCAGATGTACTCGCCCAAAAAATATGGAAGTAGAGCATGTTGCTATAAAAAATCTCGGTTCTAAAAGCAGAACCTTAGATGAAATTATTTCAGATAAAATGAAAGAAAAAGGAGAAACACTAACACAGGAGGTTACATCATTAAGTTTAAGGCAACAAGTATCAGCAAAGGTTGAAGAAAATAAAATTCAATAAACACTTGTTAACTATTTTCATTATATTATAATAAAACAAAATGAACCGGAGAATTACTTGAGAACACTAGTAACAATAATAAAAGCATTAATAATATGTTGTCTATGGAGCATAATCTTTATAGACGGTATAAGGGTTCTTTTGCTTGTAAACTGGCATTTTGATATTTTTATGAAAGAGCATTGGTCTCTTTTGAAGATGAAGTGGAATAGTGGGAGCTCTATCTCAACATCTGAGATAGGTTTTTTTATTGTTGTAATTAGTTCTATTCCATTATGGTTCTCAGGATTTGTAGGTCTATGTCTCCTTAAGTGGAAGCGAGTGTTTAAAAATGCTATATTTGGGCCACTATATTTATATAGAAAAGTAACATTAAAAACTAGAGCTCCTGTTGTTATAAAAAAACAACCTGTTGTAGTACAGAAAGAGGAAACAGATATTAAAAAGACTCCAATAATTAAAAAAGCAATAAAACGTCCAATTATGCCATCAGAAAGATTGGCACAAGCAAATATAAATAATAATGTAGCAAAAACAACATCTCCAACAATAAATACAACACCAGCATCTTCTTTTGTATCTGGTCCAAAGAAGAATGCTGCAGATCAAAACCCACTTGATCATGCTCTATTTAATTTTGATGATGACGATTTTGATTTAGATTTTGATCTAGATAAAAAAGAAGAAAAGAAATCAAAAGAAGATAGTATACCATCAGCTCTTGTTGCTGATAAACCCAAACAAAAAGCAGAAGAAAAGCCAGCTGACCACGCTGAAAAGAGTCAAAAACCAGTGGAAAAACATAAAAAAGAACCACAAATAAAACAACGTCCACAAGATAATCAAGCAAAAGAATCTCATACACCTGTGATGGATGTATTAACACAAAAAGGATATGATATTATTCCATCTATTATCATCAAAAATACAACAATCGATTATATGGCTGTATCCAAAAATCAAATATTACTATGTTTGGTTGATAGAGAACCTGGAGATTGGCTTGCAGATGAAGAGAAGTTTAATGATGAAGAGCCATTATGGTTCTCAGAAAGTAGCCACAGAATATCGCCTGTACGTAAATTAGATATAGCAACTGATATCTTAAAAACAAAGTTAGCAGTAACTGATTTCAAATTTGAAGTGCTTCCTTTTGTAGTAATTCAGTCAGGTAATATTATAAATGCAGAAGATATGTTTGACATATGGGGTTCTATGAAAATAAATGTTACTAGAATTAATAGAGGAAGCCCCAAAGAAATACGTTTGTTCTCTAAATCTGTAGAGCCTTGTGAGGCTAAAACAGATAAAGATACAATAGAAAAATTAAAGAAATTAATTTATAGCATGGCTTAGGAGTAAATAATGGCAAAAGAGCGCGGTAAAGAATGGGAAGAGTACGATAACGCCGTCCGTTGGATGACACTTACTGTTCTTATATCTATACTTGTAATGGTTATATGTCTATATATATCACAACCTTTAGCATTTTTAATTCAAAGTGGTATTTCTAAAAAAAGTGTAGCTATTGTTACAAAATTTATTCACAAATCAATAGTGGATCCATCTTTTTTATTTAATAGATACGCTAGATGGTTTAAGCAAGTATATCAATACAGAGGTGAGTTTAAAATAAGCTTGTGGATTCCTCTTTTACCATTTATTATGCTTCCAGTAACCTTAATATATGGAGCACTTAAATGCCCATACAGATTCCAATCAAATGTACATGGTTCCGCACACGTTGCAACCTTAAGAGATATTGAAAGCATGCCTTTACTTGGTTTTGATGGTTTTTGTATGGTTGTAGGTAAATTCCAAGGAAGATTATTAAAATTAAAAGAAACATTATCAACATTATGTTGTGCTCCTCCAGGTACAGGTAAAACAGCCGGTGTTGTGATTCCAACAATTTTTAATTCTGAGGGATTAAGTATCATTGTTAACGACCCTAAACCGGAGTTGTGTTATTCAACCACTGGAGCTAGAGCTAAAGTGGGTCCTGTATTTGTGATCAACTGGGGTAAAGAAGATAATCCAATAACAGGTGAATATTTCCCCAGCTGGAATCCTCTGTCTCCAGGAACAATTCCAGAAGTAGGACCAGCTCGCGACTTATACGTTGATTCAATGTGTAACACTCTTGTTGAAGACCCCAAAGGCGGAGGAGACGCATATTGGTCACAAGCTGGACGAGGTGCTTTGTGTGGTTTAATTCACTTTGTTGTATCAAAGTGTGAAAAAGCTCTTGCAAATGAACGTTTTACGCAAAAGCTCTATGAAGGATCTTTAACAGAAGAGGATAAGCAAGAGTTACAAATGCATTATGAAGATATGCAAAGCGGTAGTTTTAAAACTAACGCAGCTCGCGCAATACAAGATTTGCAAGCCGGAAAATTAACCATAGAAAATTATCTTCCAATTGGTACATGGCGCTCATTCCCAGAGCGCTGGATGAATCATGAAGCATGTTTGGCTATGATTCTTGACTGGATTACAACATCTCAAATTGAGCAAAGTAATGAAATTAAACGCCGCCAAGAAGAGGGCGATCAAATGGCTGCTTATGCCGACCTAATGGGCGAATTGCTAGATGATGCTACAAATGAGGCAAATGATTACGGCTATTCAAGGCGTTGTATCACAGAGCTTAGTGGTTTGCGTGCAAAACCAGATAAAGAGCGCGGTTCCGTGTTGTCAATGGCTTTCAATGGTATTCGTATCTTTAAAAACTCTGCGGTTGTTTCAAGAACAAGTTTTTCAGATATCAGATTTAAAGATTTGCGTGGTATGAAAGATCCAATAACAGGAGAATGGAAACCAATCTCTGTATATCTCTCTGTTAACCAAACCGATGCTCAATCATTAAACCCAATTAGTGCTGTGTTTGTAGATTTAATGAGTGCTTACTTGATTTCAAATCCACCAAACTTCGTTAACGCAACTGACGGAAAAATGGGGCCATATCCAACATTATTCGTACTCGATGAGTTTCCACAAATGCCAAAATTAAAAGCAGTTATTGATGGACCGGCCGTAGGTCGTGGTCAAAAGGTGTCATACCTTCTTATCGGACAAGACTTAGGACAAATTTCAGGTAAATACGGTAAAGATGACCTCGAAACAGTTATTTCAACAACTGCCTGCAAAGTTATATTATCGCAAAACAACGAGCAAACAGCAGAGCGTTTTTCTAAAATGATTGGTAACAAGACCGTACAAACAACATCATATTCTAAAAACGAAGGTAGTTTAAATAAAGAGTTTAATCCATTTGCTAAAAATGTTACATATTCACTACAAGGCGTTTCTGCAATTAGTTCAAACGAACTCTTGAGCTTACCTATGTTAAAACAAGTTGTTTTGATGCAAGGTTCAATTGATACACCAATTCTAGCAGATGCTCCTCGTTATTATCTGGATAAACGCATGTTAATGCAATCCAAACTACCTCATTCTCCATGGGTTCCGGATTGGATTGTAGCTCAACGTGCAACAGAAAATGAAGATATCTTGTCAAAACTTGGTGTTGATTATGATCCAAATGCAGAGGAAATGGATTTCGAAATTGATGAAGCATAAAAAAATATCACTTCCAGAAATAAATAAATTCTCGCTTTTCGCAGCACTAAAAAGCAGTACAAAATTTGTACTGCTTTATTGGCAAACAGTATTGTTTTGGAGTATATTAAATTTAATATTACTTATCATATTCAAAAATATTCCAAATGGCTGGACAAACTCTCTAAGTATATTATGGCTTGTAGCATATTATATATATTGGAGTATGTTTTTTAGATATATTCTCCAACATCAACCATATTTTTCACTAATTCGCATTTTTAACGGATTAGTCCCCGTAAGTAAAATAATGTTTATCAACATTGCAATATATATAATGCTTATCATTATTCCATACATACCATTACTAATGGGGTTTAGAGATAAATATTTAGAGTTTTTTGAAATGTATATGGATATATTAGAACTAAACAATAGCTTATATAGTAAAGCGATGTTTTATTTGCTTATGTTAGTTGTATCTCCATACACTATCACACGCCCTTATCTTGCATATGTGTCATCAATCGTAGGTAAAAGCAGATCAGTCATAGACGCTTATAAAAAAACCAAAGGACATTATTGGCGTTTTGTTGCATGCGCTACAATTATGAGCTCTATCTTTGCAGTTTCAATCTATATAAACACCATATATAGTATTGATGTTACAATCTATCTAATGTCTTTTTTTCTAATATATTTCAACGTAGTTTTTATAAACATGTACAAATATTTTTATAAAAGAAAAAACAAGACTAAAAAGTCATCTGGTTAAACTCATCTTCAGATATAATCTTAATTCCAAGTTCTAGTGCTTTATTTAGTTTAGATCCCGCACTTTCACCAGCAACAACATAGTCTGTATTAGAAGAAACAGAGCCTGCAACCTTAGCTCCATTAGCCAATGCTTTATTTTTTGCTTCGCTTCTAGTAAGCTTTGTTAAGGTTCCTGTAAATACAATGGTTTTTCCAAACAATAAAGATTCCGTATTTATAATCTCATCAAAATTTTCAACATTAACAACATTAAGCAATTTGTTTATAACGTCAATATTGTGCTCTTCTTTAAAAAATTCGATTATATCAAGCGCCATTTGTGAGCCAATTCCATCAATATTGATAAGAAGCTCAATGTCTTTTTCAATCATAGCCTTCATAAAATTATTAAAACTATGATAGTGTTTAGCAATCAAATAAGCGGTAGCAGTCCCAACTTGGCGTATCCCAAGAGCATAAATAAATTTTTGCAAAGAAATGTTTTTGCTTTTATTGATAGCTTCAAAAAGTTTTATCACAGATTTTCTGCCCCACCCCTCTCTTTCCTCTAGATTAAGAGATTGATTAACAGAAAACAAATCAAGCGGTCTGTTTCTTTCTTCAAGAGTAAAGATATCATAAGGTGTTTTGATTATTTTATCATTATAAAAATCTTCAATAACCTTATCTCCCAACCCTTCAATGTTAAAAGCATCTCGAGAAACAAAATGTTTTAATCTCTCAACAGCCTGAGCTGGACAAGTAAGTCCACCTATGCAACGTCTAACCGCCTCATCTTCTTCTCTAATAGCATGCGCCCCACATTGAGGACAAACAATAGGGAATACAAATTCTTCTAAATCGTTAGCTCTTTTATCTTTTAATACATCTACAATCTGCGGAATAACATCTCCCGCTCTTTGAATAACCACAATATCACCAATACGCACATCTTTTCTCTTTATTTCATCTTCATTGTGCAAAGTTGCATGCGAAACTAAAACACCGCCAACATTTATTGGTTCAAGGTCAGCAACAGGAGTTAGCGCCCCAGTTCTTCCCACTTGAATTCTAATATTATTTAATCGAGTAATAGCTCTTTCTGCCGGAAATTTATGAGCAATAGCCCATCTAGGAGTTCTCGTTAAAAAACCCAACCTTTTTTGAAGCTCCAAGTCATTAACCTTATATACGATACCATCAATATCGTATTCCAGATTAGCTCTATTTTCCATTAAACTATTAAAGCTAGAAATAAGTTCAAGTTCGTTATTACATACTTTATTATATGGATTAACCGGAAAACCAAGTTCTTTTACATAATTTAAAAACTCAATTTGTGTTTTCCAACAAATATCAGAAACTTCCCCCCATGTGTAAACAACAAAACTTAAATTTCGCTGTTCAGTAATTCTAGCATCTAGCTGTCTCAAAGAGCCAGCAGCAGCATTACGAGGGTTTGCAAAAGTTTTTTTATTGCTTTCTTCATTTTTTTTATTGAGGCTAATAAAATCAACCTTAGACATAAATACTTCGCCTCTAACTTCAAAAGTTTCAGGCACTTTTCTATCTAAAAATTGCGGAAAACCTTTTATTACACGCAAGTTTTGTGTTATATCTTCACCGACTTTACCATCCCCTCGAGTAGAACCTCTTACAAATATTCCATTTTTATAAAGGGCAGAAAAAGATAATCCATCCATCTTCGGTTCTGCTGTGAAAACAATGTCATCACTTGAGTTTAAAAATCTTTTTATACTTAATACAAAGTCATGTAATTCTTCTATGCTAAAAATATCAGCCAAAGATAACATCGGAATACTAAGTTCAACTTTTTTGAATTCGCTTTTAACTTTAGCCCCCACTCTTCTTGAGGGGCTATCCTCTCTAATTAAATGAGGAAATTTAGCTTCTAAAGCCAAATTCCTGTGGCGTAATTCATCATATTTTGCATCATCCAAATAGGGTTCATCATTTTGATAATATGCAATATCAGCTTTTTCAATTTCTTTTGCTAAGAATTCAAGTTCTTTTTTTGCTTCAATTTCTGAAATATTTCTAATATCAAACACTTTAACCTCACTAAAAGCTCTTTATAGTCTATATATATAAAATTAGTTGACAAGTTGCTATAAAATGATAAACAATATCCCAACTTTTTAACATATAAAGGCAGAGCAATATGCACACAAGTTTAACAATAAAGCAATTCAAGATAAAACGTGAGAATACACATCTCCCGTCAATGGTGCTTTGTTGTTAGATAATAACTCTCAATCAAGGTTTAAAGGCGGGTATTAACCCGCTTTTTTGTTGTAAATTTAAGAGGAAAAAATGAGTAATATAAATAGATATATAGTAAATGGTTCAATGGTTTGGCAGGGCACAATCTCAAAAGTAGATGGTAAGGTGCAAGATAAACCTATCAAATACTATATTCGTCCATTAAACATTAATGATGCAGAAAAAATGGGTGCTCTTTCTGAAAAAATATATAACAACCTTAAAACAGGTGAAGAATGTTTTATTCATAAACACTCAAAAGAGTATTATTTTAATGTGTTTCAAAACAAGAATGTTCATTATATTGGGGTTTTTATTGGTGAACATTTAGTAGCAATGTCTTATTTGAAACTTTGTTATAATAAAGAAGAATTACAAGAAGAACTCCCTAATTCAAGTTATGATTTTTTTGATGCTTATAAAGATAATGTAAAAATAGCGTCATTTGGTGCCGATTCTGTTCTTCCTTCTTATCGAGGTAATTCGCTAAATTCAATAATGATAAACTATCGTTTAGAACAAGCAACACAATATAAATGTACAGATTGTACATCAATTGTAGATAGAAATAATCGTTGGAATATGGCTCCATATTTCGCCAACCGCTTTAATTTGTTTTCTACAGCGGTTGATCCGTCAGATGGGGGAATAATTTCTCTGCTTCACAAACCAATGGGAGAAGATACTGTTCTTTCTAATAATAAAACAAGAATAACACTTCCATACAATCGTTTTGAGTTAATTGATAATCTAATAAAAAAAGGTTTTATAGGCATAGATTTCGATAAAACAAATGCCAATGTAACATTTGCGCTCTCAACATATTATTCTGCAACTACAAAAATTAATACATGTGGCTTTAAAAAACAAATACATCTACAAAGAATAGATTCAATGTAAAAAAAACGAGTCTCTGATACGATTTTTCTTGCGAAGTATAATATTTTTGCTATCATACTATCGTAATATTAATTTTTATTGGAGGTTGCCATAGCTACAGAAAATACTAATGCGCCAGTACGTGAAGCTGACGGACCACGCATAAATAGAGAAATTAAAGCAAAAGAAGTTCGTTTAATTAACTATAATGGTGAAAATTTAGGCGTTGTTTCAATTCAAGAAGCGCTTAAAATAGCCGCAGAGGTGGGTCTTGATTTGATAGAGATATCTCCTCAAGTAAATCCACCAGTTTGCAAAGTGCTTGATTATGGTAAATATAAGTACGAATTGCAAAAGAAGAAAAACGAAGCTAAGAAAAATCAAAAAGTGGTTAGTATTAAAGAGCTAAAGCTCCGCCCTATGATTGAAACTCATGACTATGAAGTAAAGCTTAAACAAGCCAAAAAGTTCTTAAGCCAAGGTGATAAGGTTAAGTTTACAATGCGCTACAAAGGTAGAGAGATGTCTGCCAACGATATGGGAAAAGATATCTTAAATAAGCTTATAGAAGATTTAGAAGGTTTGTGCAAAGTTGACTCTGCTCCAAAAGCAGAGGGTAAACAAATGTTTATGATTGTTTCTCCAGCATAGACCATATCGTATAAATATCTCATATAATGACCATCTAGCAATAGTTGGTCATTTTTTTATAAAATTGTTGACAAAAAAAGTTTTTGCAATATAAAATTATTTATGAGTGGGGCAAGCGCTCGGAATGTTCGCCAAAGATTTCATTGCCATAGCATGTTTTATTACATAAATTTCTTTTAAGTAGCTTATCAATGCTAATCGAACAGGCGTAAGATGAGTTATTTAGAAAGGAATTCGATATGCAAGATTATATAGATTTTTTTCGTGAAGAAGCAAAACGTTTATTAAAATCCCTTAAAAATAACGATAAAGACGCTAAAAAGAGGTGTTTTACCGTTTTTGGTGATAGAGAAGATTTATCTTTAATGAATATCCAACACGTTATAGCCAAAGAATATGGTTTTGAAAGCTGGAATGATTTAATTAAACAAGACCCTTTCAAATTAGCTGAAGTTTTAGTATTTGCAAAAAATAAAACCATCAACACCCCATTTAAAAAGTTTGGTAGTAATAATGTTTCCTCAGCAGAAAGAAGTGGATATAGTGTGCTAAAACAACCTTCTTTAATTTATGATGAGAATGAAAAAACACTTGTTCAAAAACTTAATCCTCAATCTCCAACTCCTTTCATATCAAAATATATACATATCACTCAAGCAGATGTCTCAGAGTATGATTTATCAAAACTTAATCCCATTAATACATCCTATTCTAATCTAACTGTTTGGCCTAATAAAGCATCAAAAATGCCCAAAGGATTTAACCCTAAAGAGTTTCTAGAGCAACGTAAAAACCCAGGGCTTGGCATTAAAACTCTTCATAAACTTGGTATAAAAGGGCAAAATCGTGCAGTAGCTATAATAGACTGTTGGAATCTTTCCGATCATCTAGAATACCATAGCTCTCTAAAAGGATATGAAGAAATTGGTGAAAACTTTTTAAATGGTAGCACCGCCACAGAACTAGTTTCATCAATAGTAGGGAGAACTTGTGGTATTGCGCCTTTTGCTGATGCATATTACTATGCAGTAGATACCCTTCGTTCAAAAGAATCTCCTAGGGGGTCACAAATAAATTTTGCTAAAGCAATTAAAAAGGTTTGTGAACTTCATAAAAAACTCAAACAAGATGGAAAAAATGGAATAGATATAATTCATATACAACCCGCTTTAACCTCGAAATCATTTCAAACAGATGATGGTTATGATGAAACCTTAAACGCAGTAAAAGAAGCAGAGATCCTAGGCATTTGGTGTAATATATCTAATAGCTTTAGAGAAATAAAATACTTTAGAGAAGAGCGTGTTTATTGTAAATTCGGTGGCAATTTAGATAACCCAAATGATTATGAGTTAACAGAATATTCTGTTCTCCATAAAATACCTCATGCTGATAGAGAAAAATTTGAAATGTCACTTTGTTTCCCTGGTGGCGCAAGAACGGTTGCCTCAGAATTAAAAATGAACGCATACAATGTTCAATATTGTGCTGGTTCCCTATCAGGTGCTTACGCAACAGGTTTATACCTTTTAGCTAAAAGCGTAAAAGAAAACATAACACCACTAGAGTTTTTTGAACAAGGATTAAAAACTGGTACCTTCAAAGAAGGCGTCGGCACAATCATTAACCCAGTAGCTCTAATTGAAAGCTTAAGATAATTTTAATCCATTTTGCCATAAAATAACCATCTACAAAGTAGATGGTTATTTTTTTAACACTTCATATTGACAAAAAGGTGTTTTTATGATAAAACAATCACCATGAGCTAGGCAAGCGCTCGGTATGTCCGCCAAAGTGAAACATTGCCATAATGATTTTATTACATAAATTTCTTTTAAATAGCTTATCAATGCTAATCGGACAGGCAATAGGATAGGTTATTTAGAAAGGAATATGATATGACAAAGTATATTGAATACTTCCAAGTTGAAGCAAAGTGTCTTTTAAAAGACTTTAAGAAAAAACTCCCCGAAGCCAAATCAAGATGTGAAACATATTTTAGTGGTAAAACAGATTTATCTCTAATGAACGCTCAACATGTAATTGCCAAAGAGTATGGTTTTGAAAGTTGGAATGACCTAATTTCAAAAGAACCACACAAACTAGCAGAAGCACTAATTGTTGCAAAAAACAAAACCTTTAATAGTCCGTTCAAATTATGGCACGGAGGTCGCATAACAACAGGTTACGAAGAAAATAAATACAAACTTCATAAACCGGAAGATTATCAATTAAAATATGATGCTAAAAAGAAAGCATTTATAAGTGATAGAAGCGAATATACCTCTTTTGAACATTTAGATGTATCAGATTATGATTTATCTGGCATAGACCCATTAAAAATAAGATACTCAGAAGATACCAAATGGCCAGAAGATAAATCCAAGCTCCCTGTTGGTTTTAATCCTAAAGAGTTTTTGGAATCTCGCAAAAACCCTGGGCTAGGCATTAAAACTCTTCACAAACTTGGCATAAAAGGACAAGGACGAAATATCGTAATTATTGATAACTTTCGCTTGTTTAATCATATAGAATATCAAAATTCTCTAAAAGGTTATGAAGAAATTGGTTTTGACCTCACAAATTATGGCAGTGGAGCTGGTGGTTCGCTAATATCAGCATTAGTTGGCAAAACTTGTGGCATAGCTCCATCTTCAAATGCTTATTTTTATGCAGTAGATAATAACAACTATACAAGCCAAATAAATTATGCAATAGCAATCAAAAAAGTTTGTGAACTTCATAAAAAACTAATTGCAGAAGGTAAAAATGGAATAGATGTTATCTTCACTTTTCGCGATTTAACTGATGAAAACTTTTCAAATATAGAAGGTTATGAAGAAACCCTAAACGCTATAAAAGAAGCTGAAGATTTAGGCATTTGGTATAATTGTGCAGGCGTATTAAATTCTAAAGAAAACCCAAATATAAGACTTGGTCATATATATTGTAAATTAGATGGAAATGTTGATAATCCATCCGATTACATTCCATTAAGAACACCTAATTCAAAATGGAGATTTATTGATAATTATAAAAATGCTCTATGCTTCCCTTGTGGTGCAAAAACAGTTTCTTTAGATGTAAAAATGGACGAATACGTTTTTGAGCATTATTCTAATAGATATGCATCAACTTACGCTTCTGGACTTTACTTATTAGCTAAAAGCATAAAAGAAACCATAACACCTTATGAGTTCTTTGAGCTAGGGCTAAAAACAGGTGATTTTATAAAAGGCGTCGGCACAATCATTAACCCAGTAGCTCTAATTGAAAGCTTAAAATAGAAAAACAATAGACGGGAGAGTTTTTTTCTCCCGTCTTTAAAACAAAAAAAGAGGAACTATCCCCTCTTGATACACTTATTATATAGTGTTCAATTAAAAAGTCAAGCAAACAATTAGACAAAAATGCAAAAATAATTATTGTATAATATCATATAGATAGATTAAAAAGTGACAGCACATAAATGTATAATCCCAAATATAATATCAAATAAGCCTTATGTTTTTGTTAGCTAACCCCTAATTCACGGAAGGATTTTTTATGCCACACACAAAATCATCAAAATCAAACTCTAAAAACAATTTTATAGGTTTTTTAAAGTTTGAGAAAGAGAGAATTATAAAACTTTATAACTTTTTAAAAAGAATAAATGTAAAAGATGATAACAAAGAAATATCATCTTTTTCATTAGTTATAAAATCATATAAAGAAATATCACCACAATGCAAATCAATTTTTCATAAATATGTTTTAACAAGTTTTTTGTCAGGAGTTGCAGAAGGATTGATTCCCGTAGCATCTATGCTTGTATATAATGCGTTACCTGCCGTTGCCACAGGTAGCAAAAGCGCAATACTAATTTTTATATTGTGTTATTCTATACACAAGTTAAGAGATTCTTTAGGTGAATTTCTTTTAGCCAAATTATTTTATAATCAACAAAAATTATATGAAGCAGTGCTTTCTACCAATCTTGCTTCAAATTACATAAATATCGTAAATAAACCCAGAGCATTTTTTACAATAAACAATCCTGCGACACTATCATCTATCTCATCACGATTAAATATAGCTATATCTAACATATTAAGAGATATAATATCTGTGACTAGAGAATTTATTACTGCATTTATAGCATTGTTTAGTTTGTTTTTTATTTCAGCGAAATTTGTTGTTCTATTTACCTTTATTTCTATATTATACATAGAAATATCAACATATATGCAAAAAATAAAAAGAGTAGTGATTAAAAAAAATCAAATAATAAAATCACATACCGATAAACAAAATAGAGATACATTACAAAATTCTCCTCTTATTCAAGACGCTTTATCGCAAAATAAAGAATATAAAAATATTTTAAGTCGTAATAACAAAGTATTTAAAGTGCTAATAAAAGAAATTAAGCTAAAAATAATGAATGAATCTACTTTAAGAATAATTTCAGATTTGTTGTTTTCTTCAATAGTTTGTGTTTTCGCAATACATGATATAATAAAAACAGGAGATATTGGTCGTTTTTCTCTAATTGCCACAGCAACAAATAGTATAAGGATGAGGTTTAGAAGTTATGCTTATACATACATAAATATATTAGAGGCGCGCAATAATTATTTAGATGCAAGTAAATTATTACACACACCACTTGCACTGGAGCGAAAAACAGGTCCTCAAAAACTAACCACAAAAGACAATACTATAACCTTAAAAGATGTTCGCTTTTCCTATCCGAAAATCAAAGATATAACAACCTTTGGTGCAGAAAAAGAAAGTATTGAACGTGGAAATGATGTAATAAAAGGCATCTCAACCACAATAAACTCAGGTAAAATAACTGTTGTTGCCGGCACATCAGGTGAGGGTAAAACAACTTTGATGAGCTTAATTCGTCACGACTACGAGCTAACATCAGGTCTAATAAAATTAGGCAATAAGGATTTAACAACCTTAAAAGATGAAGAAATCAATAAACAAATAGCCTTTATTGATCAAAATGTTCACTTCTTTGATCAAACATTGCTTTATAACTTAAAATATTTCAAGGAAAATGCTAGTATTGAAGAACTGAACAAAGCTCTGGATTCTGCAGGCCTAACAGAAGATATTTCTAACTTCAAAGAAGGTTTATTCCATAGAATAGGACAAGACGGACGCGCACTATCAGGTGGTCAGCGTCAACGTTTAGCCTTAGCGCGCATTTTCTTAACTGATCGCCCAATAATGATATTAGACGAGCCAACCACAGGTTTAGACCAAGTATTAAGCTTTAAGATTATGAAAACCTTAAAAGAAAAAGCAAAAGATAAAACAGTGTTGCTCGTAACGCATAACCCGACAGAAATAGCTCTTGCAGACAGAGTAATTATAATTAAAAATGGTAAAATAGAAAGCGACGGTACACCGCTTGAATTGATAGAAACATCTCCTTTCTTAAAATCAAGTCTAACCAAGCAAGACATTATTAGTAAACAAAAACTATTTTCAAAAATAGCTTAAAAAATCAAAGGCTCTAGTTTCCTAGAGCCTTTTCGTTTCACTACTAAACAAAATTAAGCGTATCTTTTTGCCATAACTGACAATGGACTTAAATGACCCGTTTACGGGTAAGTAGTAACAATTTGCGTCTGGCAGATTTCTGGTGCCCCGTTTAGGGGTTGCCAGTGGTAAAGTCTTCTAGCCGCATATGAAGAACCCCGCGTTTTACGCGTGGGTCTCTTTTTTTAATTTTTGAATATTGACAAAATAAATATTTTTGTATAATACAATAATCATAAAAACATTATTTATTGTTATTATTGTTATTATTAGAGGCGATGGGTCGATGCTTTATAACAGACAACCAAAATTATGAAAGAGCAACAGCAAATAATCATGTTGAACATGCCAAATTCCGTTGAACTTTTAAGACAGATGTTGATAAATAAAAGATGTCTTAGCGATGAGGCGGAGGTAGCGATGTTTAGCGCTCCCAATTCGGTAGAATTGGTTAAAACATACGTTTCTTACTACCCTTTATCAAAAAGAGGACTGGAAATGATGTTTAAACATGAAAACTTAGGAGAGTTTTTGCCAATGTACATTGAAAAGCATTGGCGATATTTAACCGCTGATGATATGCGGAAAATATTGGATCGTCCCGATGCCAAGAACTTAGCATGGGTGCTCATGCGACACGTACCCTGTCACAATTTTCCCATGGATGTTGTATACAAGATGTGTGCGCTTGACATAAACCTTATTGAAACCTATATCCGAGAGGCTAGTTGGGATGAACGTAATTTGTTCATTGAAAGTGTCGAGCCGTGGTATGTAAATGCAGAAAGAGCAATGGTACTTGCGTTAGCCCCTCGTCGCAACTTGCAACTTAACTTGCTACTTAATGAGAAACAGCAAAAGGCGATTCTTAGGTTGAAAAATGCGGAAGAACTTATTCGCATATATGTACACAGTGAACGTGATACAGATTACAACGAGTATTATAGAAGATTCCGGTTGTGTGACGAGTTCGTAGAAAAGATGGCAACAATGAGCGACGGGGCGGAACTTATGAATATTTGCATAAAGTACGATCTTATGTAATATCGTAAAATCTGGTTTATAAAAGGGGCATTAGTGCCCCTTTTTTATTTGCGCTTTTAATCAAAATTAAGCGTATCTTTTTGCCATTACGGATAATGGAACTGGCTTAATTTTATCAGCTTGACCTGCAGCACCAAAAGCAACATAACGGTCAATACAAACCTTTTTCATTTCTTCAATAGCAGGTTTCAAATATTTACGAGGGTCAAATTCTTTTGGATTCTCCATAAATACTTTTCTGATAGCTCCAGTAATAGCCATTCTGCAGTCTGTATCAACGTTTACTTTTCTAACACCAGACTTAATACCGCGAACGATTTCTTCAACTGGTACACCAAATGTTTGAGGGATAGCACCACCATATGCGTTGATGATGTCTTGAAGTTCTTGAGGAACAGAAGAAGAACCATGCATAACCATGTGAGTGTTAGGTAATTTTGCATGGATTTTTTCAATTACATCAATAGCCAAAATATCACCAGTAGGCTTACGAGTAAATTTATAAGCACCATGAGATGTACCAACAGCAACAGCCAAAGCATCAATATTTGTTTCTGCAACAAATCTTTCAGCTTCATCAGGGTCTGTTACCAAACGTTTCTTATCAATAACGCCTTCAGCACCGTGTCCATCTTCTTTGTCGCCTTTACCTGTTTCTAAAGAACCGATAACGCCCAATTCACCTTCAACAGAAGCGCCAACAGCATGAGCTCTTGCCACAACTTCTTTAGTAACTTTAACATTATATTCAAAAGAAGAAGGAGTCTTACCATCAGCTTCTAAAGAACCATCCATCATCACAGATGAATATCCATTAACCAAAGCAGATTGACATACATCAACAGAAGAACCATGGTCTTGGTGCAAACAAATTGGAAGCTCAGGATACATCTCGAGCACAGCTTGAATCATGTGACGGATCATTGGGTCGCCAGCAAATTTTCTAGCACCTGTTGATGTTTGGATAATAACAGGAGCATTCACTTCTTTTGCAGCTTCGCAAACAGCAATAATTTGCTCCATATCGTTAATATTAAATGCTGGAACACCATAATTGTTTTCAGCAGCATGGTCTAAAATCTGACGCATAGAAACTAAAGGCATCATATTCTCCTTTTATAATTTTAAGTTTAATTTCTGGCGCAATTTTATATAAATGGCATATATTTGCAAGTAATTTTTTATAAATATAAAAAAATAAAACCCACTTTCGTGGGTCTTATTTAATCTTCTCTAAGCAACTTCTTTTTGCTTTGCAAACATTATAATATTATCAAGTTCTTTATTTTTAATTTTTATATCAGAACACATTCCAGTTGCCAAAAGTTCATAACCTTCAAGTACAAGTCCGTTTACAACCTTATTTGTAGTACATTCACCACGCGCAATTCTTTCTGCTCCATGTTTTGCAAACGTCTCTCTTTTTGTTTCATTACTAATTGTAGCCTTAATCATACTTATTTTTTCCTTTCTTATTATTGACACAATAAATGACAGGTAAAAATTTTTTTGTCAATAATTTTTTCTGAAAAATTCAATTTTTTTCAAAGACTATTGTAGATCCTTATTTATTAAATTAAAGTAAATGTCGCTAGATTAAAGGAAAATATCTTAAATTTTTTAAATAAGGGTTACAGTCTTATAATGTTGAATTGATTTTCATTAGGATGATGTGTGTTTTTGTTTGTCTTCACATAAGGTATTGAAAATAAATAGTATTAACTCTATTTGGGTGCGTGTTTTTTATTTATAGATGTTGATGTTTTAAATAAAATGATATTCACGTATTAAGCTATAAAAAAATATACAACTTTTTCTTGACAAAATATTGTTTGCAAGCTACAATGAGATTGTTAAACATATTTTTTAGAATATTATTTTGGGACTTCATATTTTTTTATGGGCTTCTGAAATAGTATTTTAAATCGAATTCCATAAAATAAATCATGAAAGTCGCATTATGGAAAATGCATCTTACTAGTCAAAACTAGGGATTTCGCCTTGTTGGCAAGGGGGGTCTCAAGGGGTTTTTTTATTTTTTCGTATATCATAAAAAAATTATAATAGGATGTAAATTTTTCCAGTATTGTTCTATGAACATGTTTTTGATTTTTTCAAAACTGGAATATTTACTGCTCTATTATAATTTTTTTCCCTGATATTGAATTAAGAGAGAAATCCTAGGGTTGGGTCAGCCAACTTGTTTTGAGCTAGTATGATGCTTGTAGGAGTGGTATGTTTAATTAAATGGAATTTGACTCCTAACGAAAAAAGCTTGCTTT
Source organism: Alphaproteobacteria bacterium (assembly GCA_045633945.1). GTDB lineage: Bacteria > Pseudomonadota > Alphaproteobacteria > RF32 > CAG-239 > CAG-267. The sequence goes on along the minus strand of JAZQZH010000052.1, from coordinate 10,023 downwards.
TTTAGCAAGCTTTTTTTGTTATATGCGCTATATATATTAAAACTAAACACAAAAAAAAGACTTCTAAAAAGAAGTCTTTTTTAATGGCGGAGCGTATAGGACTCGAACCTATGCATCCTTATTCAGGATGACGGATTAGCAATCCGCTGCATTACCACTCTGCCAACGCTCCGTAACTTTTGTTTATTTACATTAAGTTTTTTCACTCGTCAACTGTTTTTTTTGACTTTATTCATTTTTATATAAATATATTTAACTTGATTTTAAATAAAACATAACGATAATATATATAATTATATAAAATTTGGAGATGAGATATGAATAGAGAGTACGGATATATTGCAGAGTTAACACAAGAGGAAAGACGTCTTTTTGTAGAATGTTTTTGTTGTATGATTTATACAGATACTAAAGTGGCAAAAGAAGAAATTAATTTTTTGAAAGAAATTGGTAAAATGTATAGTGTTGAAGAGAAAGAAATTGTTAGCTTCCTTCAAAATATTAATAAGCCTGCAACATTAGAAAAAGTTTCAAGAATTACTGATCGCAGAAAATCATTACATTTAGTAAAAGAATTATGCTACCTTGCTAATTCAGATACAGGTTTAGATGATGAAGAAATAGATTTTATTATCGATGTTGCTGAAAAAATGAGAATAGAAAGTGATAAAATAAAACAAATTAATAAATGGGTATTAGATAAAATTGTTTTATTAAAAACAGGTGACATTATCTTAGAAAATAAATAACCAAGTTTCAATCTAAAGCCCACCAGAAAGGTGGGTTTTTTTGTTTGTATTTTATCAGGTTTTATGATATACTCACATCATACAGATAAAAAGGAGAGCATTTATGAGTAAAACCATAAATACAAAAGAAATGTATCGTATAATAGATTATGCTATTTCAAAATGCTATAATCATCATGATGAAAATGTTTCTGAGCATATGGAGATTTTTAGCGATATGCACTGGGATTTAATTGTAAATAGTCACCAAACAGATATATTTGCCGAACCAATTCCCTCAACAAAAGAAGTGAGAGAAGCGTTATGTTTTTGTCAGGCATTAGATGAACATCGCCAATATGTGGATGCTTATAATGATGATGCAACAGAGCCAAGTGATGATACATATAGAACGATATATAAAGGACTAAATAGATATCGCCCATACATTTCAGAAAGATCGGAGCATTGTTTTGATGCTCTTGAAAAATGTATTAGAAGAAAACTTCCAGAGTTTAGATTAGAAGAACGCATGAATGATTATAATTCTAGGGCAACCTCTATTTTTCAAGCTAAAAAAGAAACAGATAAGAAAAAAAGAAAAAAAGAATCATATAGTAGAGCGTATGAGGAACTTACTTGTCGTTATTTTGATGATTTTTTATCAGATAAAGAATTGCGTTCAGCCCTACCTTCTGTTGAAAAGCTAACAGTTTATTCCAATACTCTAAAAATAGTGGATTGCTTGCCAGAGGCTAAATACAGAAAAACTCAAAAATTCCGCCTAAAGTATCAGTTAAATGAAGCTATTTTTAATATTTGCGAAGGTTTGGGAGATAATTACTCTATTGTAAAAGTCTGTGCAAAAGAAGAAATGATTAAATTCATGAATGCGATTGATAATGCTAGAAAGTATCTAGAAGAGCAAAACTCAATGGAGGGATTGAGAGCTCGTCAGCGAAGACAAAAAGAAGAATATGATTTTAAATAAAAAAGAGCTCTGGTTTTCAGAGCCCTTTTTTTGATTGTCAAAATTTAAGCAGACTTAGTTTCTTCAGTATAAACAGGTTCTGAAGATAAACTATCAACATGCCAAATTTTATCTGCATATTCTTTAACAGCTCTATCACTAGAGAAATAGCCGATTCTTGCAACATTGTATATAGTTTTCTTCGCCCAAGTTTCTCTATCTAAGTAAGCTTTTTCAGCTTCCTTCATTGCTTTATTAAATGCCTCCAAATCAGCAAGCACAAAGAAATAGTCTCTATTTAATAATTCATCAAAAATAGGCTTAAACAATGAAGGCATATCTTTTTCGCAAAAGATGTTAGAATTAATTGCATTCAAAATACGTTTAACGTATTCAGACTCTTCATATATCTTTTTGGGATTATAAGTAGGTCTCATATCTTGAATTTCATTTTCTCTTAAGCCAAATAAGAAGAAATTATCCTCACCAACTTGTTCGCGAATTTCAATATTAGCACCATCATATGTACCAACAGTCATTGCACCATTTAATGCAAACTTCATATTACCAGTACCAGAAGCTTCAAATCCAGCAGTGGAAATCTGTAAACTTACATCAGCTGCAGGAATAAGAACTTCAGCAACGGATACTTTATAATCTGGAATAAACACCACCTTAAGTGCATCACCAACTCTAGCATCATTGTTAATAACGTTAGCCACGTTATTAATGAGTTTAATAACTAACTTAGCAAATGTATAAGATGGAGCGGCTTTACCCGCAAAAATATATGTTTTGGGGCAAATTGGTCTTATATTGTCACGAACAATAGCAAGGTATTCTCCAATTACTTGTAAAATAGCCATTAGCTGGCGCTTATACTCATGGATGCGTTTTGCTTGAACAACAAACATACTATTTGTAGTAATAGCAACATTTGTGCGTTTGAAGATTTCATTTCTAAGATTTTCTTTATTCTTAGCTTTAATTTTGATAAATTTCTTAACAAAATCAGCATCATCAACAAAATCCTCAATTTTACGTAACATATCAAGATTTGCAATCCAATCTTTACCAATTTTATCAGAGATTAAAGTTGCAAGGCTCGTGTTTGCGTGTAATAACCAACGACGAGGAGTAATACCATTTGTAATATTAGTAAACTTCTCTGGCCATAATTCATAAAAGTTAGGAACTAATGATGTTTTAATTAATTCAGAGTGAATTCCTGCAACACCATTAACAGAGAATGAGCCAACAATAGATAAGTTAGCCATTCTAATAATTTGTCCTTCGCCTTCTCCAGAAACAATAGAAACAGAAGCTAATTTCTCATGATTTTCACCGAAGCGTTCACGAGCAAATTCCATAAAGCGTCTATTTATTTCATAAATAATTTGCAAGTGTCTAGGAAGCATGTGAGCAAAATATTTAGCTGGCCATGTTTCAAGAGCTTCAGGTAATAATGTATGGTTGGTATATGCAAATACTCTAGTAACAATATTCCAAGCAACATCCCACTCTTGACCATAAACATCAAGCAACAAACGCATCATTTCAACAATAGCTAACGCTGGATGAGTATCATTTAGTTGAATGCATACAGCATCAGGAAGTTTGTCAAAGTCGTTACTTTTTTCTAAAAATCTTCTAAAGATATCCTGAATAGCGCAAGAAACAAAGAAGTATTGTTGAGATAATCTCAAAGCCTTACCAGATTCTATTGCATCAGAAGGGTATAAAACCTTAGAGATAGATTCTGTTTTAATCTTATCTTCAACAGCCTCAATATATCCACCATTGTTAAAGATATCCAAGTCAAACTCTTCATCAGTTTTTGCTGAGAATAAGCGTAAATAGTTAACAGATTTTCCATCATAACCAACAATAGGGAAGTCATATGGAATACCATAAAGTGTATGGGTATTAGCCCAAACATATGTGTCTTTTCCATTTGCATCTCTATATGTCTCAACATGTCCAAACATAGGAATAGTAACCTGTCTTTCTGGTCTAGCTAACTCCCATGGTGAAAAGTCAGAAAACCAGTTATCAGCTTGTTCAACTTGCCATCCGTTTTCAAATTTTTGTTTGAACAAACCAAATTGATAATTAATACCATAACCAAAACCAGGTAACCCAAGAGATGCCATAGAGTCTAAATAGCATGCAGCCAAACGACCAAGACCACCATTGCCTAGTGCAGGGTCATATTCTGTATCAAAAATTTCATTCAAAGAAAAATCAGGAAAACCATCGATTTTAATATCTTTTAATAAATCATATAAGCCTAAATTGTGTAGATTGTTCTCAAGAGATCTACCTATCAAGTACTCAATAGATAAATAGTAAACACGTTTAGCAGATTTCTCATTATAACGAGATATTGTGCTATACATTTTGTCCATAGCAAATTCTCTAACAGCTAAAGAAATAGCATATAAAGCTTCTTCCTTAGTCAATTCACAAGCTCTTTTACCAATAAAATATTTAATATAATGTTCAATTGATAATTTTAATCGAGCTTTTTTGATTTCATCACCAAACTCCAAGTTGCTTTTTTTCAAAACACTTCTCCCTTTAATAAACATACGTTACTATTCACAAAAATATTACGAAATTATTTGAATTTTCGTTAATAATATAAGATTATTTTAAAAAATGAAAACAATGATTGATGTTTTTTTAACAATTATAAGATATAAAAAAGCACAAAAGAGTTATTTAATACAGCTAAAAGGATGTAAAAATGAAACAGATAAATTTATTTGCAATATTAATGACTTTTGTTTTGGCATCATCTGCATCAGCAGAAACGCTAGAAACAGCATTATCAAAAGCATATAATTATAACCCATCACTTAAATCCGCAAGAGCCGCTTCAAGAGCTATTGATGAAAATATAGCTATTGCAAAATCAGGATACAGACCAAAATTAAGTATAGATGGAGAGTATTCTGAAAGTAAAATACATTCTAACGCAAGTGTAAATGGTGTTAGATCAGAGCCTGTTGATGGATACAATAGATCTATTGTAGCAACTGTGTCTCAACCACTTTTTAGAGGGTTTAAAACAATTAACTCAATAAGCTCTGCCAAAAGTTATGTGAAAGCATCAAAAGCAAATCTTATGAATGCAGAGCAAGGAGTGTTATTGAATGCTTCTATTGCATATTTAGCAGTTTTACGAGACGAAGCCATTGTTGAATTACAAAAAAATAATGAAAAGCTCTTAAAAAAAGAATTAGATGAAACAACAGAGCGGTTCAAAGTTGGTGAGGTTACAACAACAGATGTATCTCAAGCTAAGGCTAGTTACGCTTCTGCTCAGTCACAAAGAATTTCTGCAGAGGGAAATCTTGAGGCATCAAAGGCTATCTATGCTCAAATTATTGGCGAAGCTCCAAAAGATTTAAAAGAACCCAAAGATATAGAAAAGAATTTTCCAACTTCAATGGATGAGGCATTAGAATACGCAAAAGCAAATAATTTCTCATTACGAGCAGCAAAGCAAAATCTAAAAGCTAAAAAATATGATGTTAGTGTGAGCAAAGGTGATTTATTGCCAACAGTAAATGCATATGCATTAGCTGGTAGAGTAAAAACAGAAAATTACACAACTGATAAAAACCCAACGGCCGATTCTGTTGAGTTTGGGGTAAATTTCTCTATGCCAATATATAATGCGGGGGCAAGTCGTGCAAAAATACGCCAAAGCAAATACTACCGTTGGCAAGCAGAAGAAGATGTAATGAATGCAGAAGATGAGTTGCTATCGAACATTACTAGTTTCTGGGAGTATTTAAGTGCTAATAAGGCAAAAATAAAATCAGTGAAAGCTCAGGTAGAAGCATATCAAGTAGCATTAGAGGGCGTAAGAGAAGAAGAAGCTCTAGGTAATAGAACAGTGCTTGATGTATTAAACCAATATCAATATTTACTAAATGCAGAAGTAGAAGAAGTTACAACTCGTCATGACTATTATGTTTCAGGGTTGAGTTTGCTTCAAGCAATGGGTAAATTAACCGCAAAAGAGCTAAAATTAGATGTTGATTTATATGAAGAAGATGATAAATATAAAGAAACATCAGGCAAATGGTTGTCAACATCAATAGATAAACAATAATAAGAGGAAGAATAATGCAAAAAGATAATCAGACAGATGATGCCACAGAAATGGTTCGCCAAAGTGTTATTGATTCAAAGTGTAAAAAACAAAAAGAAAAGCACTGTCTAAAAGATTTTAGTGGCGAAATTTTTGAACTAACATCAGACATGCTTGTGGCAGAGCATTATTTTAATAAAGAAGAAAAAAGTGAATTAGCAGGTGTTGCAGAGTGTATTTTGAGAAAATACGAAAAAATATTATCAATAAAATAATAAAAAAAGCGGGTAAAAGCCCGCTTTTTTAACATACTTTTGCAACGGTTAGTGCATCAACAGATTTTGCCCCTGCTTCAATTAAAACTTTAGCACACTCATTAAGGGTTGAACCCGTAGTATAAACATCATCAATTAAAAGTATTCTTTTTCCTTTAATTTTTTGTGCATTATCAACACTAAAAGCTCCTCTAACATTCTTTTTACGTTCATTTCCTGTGCACATAACTTGAGGTCTTGTTTTTTTTGTTTTTTTTAAGCAATCAAAAGCAACATCAATCCTCGTTATTTTTGCTATCTCTTTGGCTAAAATTGCAGATTGATTATATTTTCTAGACAAGATTCTCAAAAAATGTAGCGGTACAGGTATAATCAAATCAACTCCCAGGTTAAAAATATCATAACCAGCTATATTGAGCCAATTTGCCATTAATTTTTTATTTTCAATATGATCCAAAAACTTAAAATCTAAAATTATTTTTTTAGAAAAATTATCATAAACAACTGCAGAGCGTGAGATCCTAATATTGTCTTTCTTTTTATTATCCAAGCAGTTTATACAAAGAAGCTCTCCATCACTAATAGTTCTAGTAAAAGGGGTGCCACAGTGCTTACAATACGGTGCTGTAATAAAAGTTAGCTTTTGAAAACACTCTAAGCATAAATGGTTATCCGAACTAACAACCTCTCCACAACTTAAACAACGAGGAGGGATAATAACATCAATAACTTTTCTTATAAAATTTAGCATATTTTTTTAAGTTCATCTTTAAGTTCTTGTATCGTGTTAACAACCATAATACCAGTACTTTCCAAAATGTCTTTCTTTTTAGTAGTATACATCGTGTTAGATTTTTCTAATGGAGATTGTGTAATACCTAAATCTTGAACAGCAAGAGCTATAACAGGCTTTTTATTTTTCATTTGAGAATATTTATTTGCAATATTTGTCTCAAAATTTTCTCCGATTCCATATACCAAAACCGTTGCCTTAGTTTTGGGATCTTCATTAAATTTTTCAATCACATCAGCAAATTCAGAACCAATAATATAGTCATCTCCCAAACCAACAACAGTAGATTGACCTAGTCCAATTTTATTTAACTCCAAAACAACCTCATAAGTGAGAGTAGAAGATTTAGATATTACCCCAATAGGGCCTGGATTATGTATATTATCAGGAAAAATCCCCATATAAGCTTCTTTAGGTGTAATAATACCTGGAGTATTTGGTCCAATAAGAATAGTTTTAGAATTTTTTAATTTATGCTTTATTTCCATCATATCAACAACGGGAATACCAGATGTTATAACAACAACAAATTCAAGTTCAGCATCAATCGCTTCAATAATAGCATTTTTAGCAGATTGCGCTGGAACAAAAATAATAGATGCGGTTGCTCCGGTTTTTTCTTTAGCATCTTTTACAGTATTAAAAATAGGAATTCCAAGATGAGATTTCTCTTTTGAGGTGGGCACAACACCTGCTACAATTTTTGTTCCATATTTTATTGCTCTTTGTATGTGAAAAGATGCTTGAGTACCAGTAAGGCCTTGCACCAATACTTTCGTTTTTTTATTAACTAAAACAGACATTACAGATCCTCCTCAATAGCTTTTTTCAACATATTAAGACCCATAACAGTATCTTCTGCAATCAATAGTGATAAATTAGATTTCTCAAGAATACTAGTAGCCTCATCTTTATTTGTTCCTTCAAAGCGAACAATAAGGGGGATATTTAAGCCAAGGTCATTTGCAACATTAATAATTCCATCTGCAATCAGATTGCAACGCAAAAAACCGCCCAAAATATTAATGAATATTCCATCAACCTTAGGGTTCATCATTATAAGTTTAATGCTTGCTGTAATTTTATCTCTATCAACACCGCCTTTAAGGTTTAAAAAGCAGGCCGTATCCATGTCTAATTTTTTTGCTTCGTTTATAGTGTTTAGAGCAAGTCCGTCACCATTAACTATAATTCCAATTCCGCTATTTAATTCTTTGTACTGAAAGCCAAATTTAGATGCGATAAGCTCACGTTCATCGATTTCACCTTCATCTGTCATTACTTTGATTTCTTTGTGTCTATATAGTGCATTTTTATCAAAACATATTTTTGCATCAAGCGCCCAAATCACGTTTTTGGATATACCAATTGGATCAATCTCTAAAATTGTTGCATCATAAGTGTAAAATATGTTCAACAATTTATCTATAAATGTTTTAATTTCTTTTGCACTAATGCCTACACTCATGAATTCTAAAATTTCATTAGCTTGTTCTGTCGTTACCTCTTTTTGCAAACCTAAATTTATACTAAAAGTATTCTCAGAAGAAGATGGTATAAAACGCCCCAAATCATCTCTACCTTTAGTTGCTATCTTATATGTAGTAAATATAACTGATGCACTAGATATATCAATATTAAGTCCGATATAAAACTTTTTAGAAACTTTCACATATTCTTCAACATATACTCTGCTAACTAGTCTTCCCTTTGCACCAGTCTGGTTTGTTATAAGCATGTTTTCCAGCATGTCATCAGCATTAAAAAATACATCCTCAATAGTTTTAGATAGCCTAATGCCACCTTTTTTACCAGCCCTTTTATCAGAAAATTTACCCAAATCTCTAGAGCCTGCATGAATTTGAGCTTTAACAACCCAAGGTCCTTCAGTAGAAACTCGTTTAGCAGCCTCAATTGCTTCATTTGGAGTATAAGCTATAATTCCATTAGGTATAGCAATACCAAATTTTTTTAAAATGTTCTTTGCTTGATACTCGTGAATATTCATACTAACCCTTTAACGTTTGATTTGCATAATACTTGATTTTATCAACCATAGAGAGCATACCGCTTCTTCTATTAGGAGTTATATGTTCTCTTAAACCCATTTTATCAAAAATTTCTTCAACATCAATATCTAAAATTTCTTGTGCAGATTTATCTTTAAATATTTCAAAAACGACAGCAATAATTCCTCTTACAATAATAGCATCACTATCACCTTCAAAATATATTTTTTCACCCTCAATATGAGGAATTATCCAAACTTGAGATTGGCATCCAGAAATTTTCCATTCTTCTAATTTTTTATCTTCATGAAGTCTCTCTAACTGATTTCCAAGCTCTATAAGATATTTATATCTATCTTCCCAGTTATCTAAAAAAGAAAAATCTTCAATCAATGCTTCAATACTCATATTAACCTCTTTAATTATATCATTTCTAGCATCATTCTAGCTTCTTCACTTAATCTTTCAAGTGTCCAAGCGGGCTCCCAAACAACTTCTACTTCTATTTCTCCAACTCCATCAATCAAAGCAACTGCATCTGCAACTTGCTGAGGTAATACACCTGCGACAGGGCATCCTGGGGCTGTTAAAGACATATCTATATGTATGTCTCCATTGTCTTGTTGGTTTATTTTATAAATAAGACCAAGGTCATAAACATTTATTGGTATCTCAGGGTCAAAAACAGTTTTTATAGCCTCAACAATATCGTACATTTTTGCAATGATAACAGTATCTTTTAATTTTTTTCCTGCATACGCTTTATAAACAGGCAATTCATCATCAACACTCATTGCTTGTAATAGTTGAGCTTCTGTTTCATCAATCGATTCAAGTTCTACATCATTAGTCATAACAAATCTTCTTATATCAAAAAAGTTTTAGCTTTTTTTATTGCCGTAATAAGGGCATCAATATCATCTTTTGTGCTATATATACCTAAAGAGGCTCTTGTTAATGAATTATATCCCAAAAGATTTACAAGAGGTTCAGCACAAAAATGTCCAGTTCTAACAGCAACCCCTTCTTTTCCCAAAACAAAAGCAAGATCTTGTGGGTGAATGTTTTCAATATTAAAAGAAAAAACCCCGCCTTTATTGGTGGTATTACCTAATAACTTAACACCATCAATTTCAAGTAGGT
>JAZQZH010000051.1:0-42995 GCA_045633945.1 Alphaproteobacteria bacterium | reverse complement strand
TCAACCATTTTTGTATTATCATGACACACCGCAAAAATCAGAGGGGTATTACCTTCAAAGTTATAAACATTAACATCCCCACCACCATCTACCATTATATCCACCATCTCTCCACGATTGCACATTGCCGCCAAAAATAGTGGAGTACATCTATGTTCATTATCAATATCATAATTAATAAATTTATTTCCTTTTAACGATCTTATAAATTCAATATTATTACGTTCAACAGCCAAATGAAGAGGTGTACATCCCCTATGATCTTCAATATTAGTACTAGCTCCATGCTCATATAAAAACAAAGCAAGATCAAGATTATCTTTTTCAATTGCTTTCATAAGCAAAGTTGTACCTTTTTCATCTTGGCTTTCCGTCCATGCACCTTTATTCAATAATTCTTTAATCTCTTTAACATGCTCATCAGAAATTTCAGCATTTGCATCCAAAATATCATGTATTTTTTTTGTATATATTCTAGCTAAATTCTCATCAATAGTTTTCTCAATTCCACCATGTTTTTTCAACAAATCTTCAATATCTTTTTCCTGATAAATCTTTGCATAATATGTAATTGTACTGCCCATATATATTCTATTCAAATCGCCTTCTAAAAAATTCAATATATATGCTATTTTATTTAACTTAATTTCTTTTTTTATATTATGATTTGATATAATCTCAACAATTTGTTGTTCAAACGATTTAACCATTTTATCACCATTTCAATCAAGGTTAACTTAGACAAAACATAAAACTAGTTACTTGTTTAGTCAACAAAAATATTTAAACTAAAAAGACAAGAAGTACTCCCCCTATTCCCTCTAGCCATTGCGAGGAGCATCAGCTCCGTGGCAATCCAGTAATCTAAGTACATAAAGGAGTAAACTAACGACATGACAGCGCTTAAGCACATCCCCATATAAAACCAAAAGGAGTTGGATTTAACTCCAACTCCTTTGCAATGGGTAGGATAAAGTGCTGTGCTGGAAATTAATTTACGACTGACGTGTACAAAAATGAGTACATAAAGGAGTAAACTTACGACATGACAGCGCTTAAGCACATCCCCATATAAAACCGAAAGGAGTTGGATTTAACTCCAACTCCTTTGCAATGGGTGGGATAAAGTGCTGTGCTGGAGATTAATTTTCGACTGCCGTGTACAAAAATGAGTACATAAAGGAGTAAATTAACGACATGACAGCGCTTTAGCACATCCCCCATTATTTATATTGAGACATATGTTCCAATATAGCTCTCTTAGCATTAACGCCTTCTTGAGCTTTCTCTAACAAGCTGCTATAACGCTCAGGATTTGCCTTATTAACAACTTGGAAACGAGTTTCAGAAGCCATATAATCAGCCAATGGTTTAGTTGGAGCTCTAGAATCTAACATCAAAGGAGCCTTCCCTTCTTTAACATTTTCTGGATTATATCTATATAAAGGCCATGAACCTGTTTCAACTGCATCTTTTTGGTGAGATAAACCATCAGCCATATTCAAGCCTTGGTTGATACAGTGTGAGTAAGCAATAATCAAAGATGGACCATCAAATGCTTCAGCTTCATTCATTGCTTTAATTACTTGAGAATCATTAGCACCCATAGCAACTTGAGCAACATAAACATTGCCATAAGACATAGCAATCATAGCCAAATCTTTCTTAGGTAATTCTTTACCAGCTGTTGCAAACTTAGCAGAAGCACCTAAAGGTGTAGCTTTAGATTGTTGACCACCAGTATTTGAATATACACCTGTATCAACAACTAAAATATTAACATTCTTACCACTTGCAATAGCATGATCTAGACCACCAAAGCCAATATCATAAGCCCAACCATCACCACCGATAATCCATACAGATTTCTTAACAAGATAATCTGCAATTTCATTCAAATGAGAAGCTTCTTCTGTGTTAATTTGAGCCAATTTAGCTCTTAATTCTTTAACATTTGCACGTTGAGCATCAATTTCAGCATCAGTTGATTGTGGATTGTTAATAATTCTATCAGCAACTTCACCAACTTTATCTTTTAATCCATTCAATAAAGATATAGCTGTTTCAATACCTTGATCGATAGATACTCTCATACCCAAACCAAACTCGGCATTATCTTCAAACAAAGAGTTTGCCCAAGCTGGACCATGTCCTTTTTCATCTTTACAGTAAGGAGTTGTTGGCAAGTTACCTGAGTAAATAGAAGAACAACCAGTAGCATTAGCTACAACCATTCTATCACCAAATAATTGAGTAATTAATTTAATATAAGGTGTTTCACCACAACCAGCACAAGCACCAGAGAATTCAAACAATGGTTGAATCATTTGTGTTGTCTTTGGAAGATTTTTCTGAACTTCTGTTCTCTTTACATATGGTAATGTTTCAAAGAATTTCCAGTTATTCTTTTCTGCTTCCAAATGATTTTCAATATGATCCATATTAATTGCATGCATTTCTGGATTAGCTTTATTCTTAGCAGGACAAGCAGATACGCAAACTCCACAACCTGTACAGTCTTCCGCAGATATTTGGAGCATAAATTTCTTGCCTTGGAATTCTTTACCCTTATATTCAGCTCTTTTCAAGGTAGCTGGAGCTGTTGCTAATTCTTCATCACTAGCAACTTTCATACGGATAACACCATGTGGACATACAATTGAACACTTACCACATTGAATACAAGATTCAGGATCCCAAACTGGAATTTCAGTTGCAATACAACGTTTTTCATATTGAGTTGTACCTGTTGGCCATGTTCCATCAACAACCGCTTCCAATTCAGAAGTTGTAACGCTATCACCCTTATCAGCAATAAGTTTAGCAGTTAAACCTTGAACAAACTCAGGAGCATCTGCAGGAACAGGCGCCAAACGATTGTATGTAGAAGTAACCTCTGATGGATAATTTACTTCAAACATATGGGCCAAAGAAGCATCAACCGCAGCATAGTTCTTTTCAACTACAGCATCACCCTTCTTAGAGTATGTTTTCTTAATAGCAGCTTTAATTTGAGCAATAGCTTCGTCTTTTGGTAAAATATTAGAAATAGCAAAGAAGCATGCTTGCATGATAGTATTAATTCTAGCCCCCATACCAGTTGCACGAGCCACTTCAATAGCATTAATTGTATAGAACTTCAACTCCTTAGAAATAATTTGTTCTTGTACTTCTCTTGGTAAGTGGTTCCATACTTCATCAGCTTTATAAGGAGCATTAAGAAGGAATGTTGCACCTTTCTTAGCAATCTTCAAGATATCAACTTTTTGCATGAATTGGAATTGATGACATGCAACAAAGTCAGCATTGCTTACCAAATAAGCAGAACGAATTGGATTATCAGAAAAACGAAGGTGAGAAGTTGTCATACTACCAGATTTACGAGAGTCATATACAAAGTATCCTTGACCATATTTACCTGCATCTTCTGCAATAATCTTAATAGAGTTCTTGTTTGCACCAACAGTACCATCAGCACCAAGACCAAAGAACACAGCTCTCACAACATCATTTGGTTCAACATCAAATGTTTCATCATAGCTCAAAGATTTATGAGTAACATCATCAGTAATACCAACTGTAAATCCATTAATTGGAGAACTGCTCAATGCATTGTCATATACAGCCTTAGCCATAGCTGGTGTAAATTCTTTAGAAGACAATCCATATCTACCACCATAAATTTTTGGAAGAGAGCTAATTTTACCATTAGCAAATGCATTAGATAATGTAGCAACAACATCCAAATACAATGGTTCTCCAAGAGAGCCTGATTCTTTTGTTCTATCCAAAACAGAAACTGTTTTAACAGAAGCAGGCATAGCTTTAAGAAGAGCTTCAGCTGGGAATGGACGATACAAGCGAACTTTTAATACACCATATTTAGCGCCATTAGCATTCAAATATTCAATAGCTTCTTCAACAGTTTCAGCACCGCTACCCATTACAACAATAACATGCTCAGCATTAGCATCACCAACATAATCAACAACATTGTATTGACGACCAGTGATTTTTGCAAATTTGTTCATTTCTTCTTGTACAATACCAGGAACAGCATCATAAAACTTATTACAAGCTTCACGACCTTGGAAGAAAACGTCAGGATTTTGAGCAGTACCACGAATAACTGGGCTTTCAGGACGAAGAGCGTGCTTAGCGTTGAATTTATAATCAACACCTTCAAGCATTTGAAGCAATTGTTCGTCAGAAATAGTTTTAACTTTCTTAATTTCATGAGAAGTTCTAAAACCATCGAAGAAATGCATAAATGGAACGCGTGATCTCAAAGTAGAAGTTTGAGCAATAGCTGCCATATCACCAGCTTCTTGAACAGAGTTTGAAGAAAGCATAGCAAAACCTGTTTGACGACAACCCATAACGTCTGAGTGATCACCATAAATTGACAAAGCATGATATGCAAGAGAACGAGCCGCAACATGCATAACAAATGGAGAAAGCTCACCAGCAATTTTATACATGTTAGGAATCATTAACAATAAACCTTGAGAGGCTGTAAAAGTAGTAGTTAATGCACCTGCTTGCAAAGAACCGTGGCATGCACCAGCAGCACCTGCTTCAGATTGCATTTCTTGAACAAACGGAATTACACCCCATAAGTTTTTTTGCTTTGCAGCAGACCACGCATCAGCCCATTCACCCATCGGAGAAGATGGAGTAATTGGATAGATAACGCAGACTTCATTCATGCGGTGCGCAACAGAAGCGGCCGCTTCGTTACCATCCATCATTTTCATTTTAACATCTGACATTTATTAAAATCCTTAAAGTTAAATTTAAATTTAAATCAAATCGACAAGAAAAAACATCTTCTCACTTGTATTTAAATAACAAATAAGAGGATTTATTCCTCTTTACTCGATTCTTACTATTTTAATCGATACATTTCTATCATAATCACATTAAAAATCAACCATTTTTTAGCTTGTTTTTCCCTAATTACATTCTTTTAAACAAATAAAAAATTAAACTAATTTTATAAAACCTTACTTAAATAAATTTTAAGTTTTTTCACATAACCTATTACACAAAATAAATACTCAAAAGGATTATATATGTATAAATTAAAAAATATTTTCATAACTCTTTTATCAATAACATTATTTTCAAATAATGCTCATAGTTTACCTGCCAATCCATGGACAGATGCTAGTTTAGAAAATAATATCATCCCCACTAATAATACCAATCCCCCCACCCTATCTGTTGAGCAAAATAACAACATAACTCCAACAATGCCTGAAACAACAACCTATCAACATCGTATAATTCGCCCCAAAAAAATAAATGGCCCAAAACTAAAAATATCAAAAGAGCAATATGATAGTTATAACAGTAAATCATCTAAAAAATTATCAACTCACAAAGATACAAAATCAAAATCCAAATCAAGCTTTTCAGAAAAAATAAATCAAATTATTGATAAATCCATCATTCAATTCAAAAAATCAATCGATGGCATAAAAAAAACAATCACAAAATAAGGATTACAAACCATGAAACCAGTTATAATACTAATAAAACCACAACTAGCAGAAAATATTGGTATGACCGCACGCGCCATGAAAAATTGCTCTCTAACAGAGCTACGCATCGTTAATCCAGAACAATCTCCAACATTAGATATAGCACTTCGCGCTTCTTCTGGTTCAGATGAAATACTTCACAATGCCAAAATTTATTCATCAACAAAAGAAGCAATAAATGATTTAGAAATTGTATATTCTGCATCAGCTCGTTCACGTCACCAAGTAAAACCAGTCATGACAGCAGAATACATGGCTCAAAACATGCCACAAGATAAAAAAGTTGGCTTTATGTTTGGCTGCGAAAGAACCGGACTAGAAAATGATGACATATCCTTATCAGATGCCATAGTTGAAGTTCCTCTAAATCCTGAACATTCTTCATTAAATTTAGCACAAGCAGTACTAATTTTAGGTTACGAATATTATAAAACAACAATTTCTGCCACTCCAAATCGTTTTGTAACTAATGGTGGAGAAATTGCCTCAAAAGAAAAAATATTCAAATTTTTAGACACACTTGATGGACATATAAAACAAAGCCCTCGCCTAAAGGATGAAGACCACACAGAAAGCCTCATCAGAAATATAAACAACATTTTCACTCGTGCTCAACTAACGTCTCAAGAGCTAAACTCACTTTATGGGGTCATAAACATCTTAAAAGATAACTAAAAAAAGGGGCAATATCTCGCCCCTTTTTCTTTTTATAAATAACAAGTTATAACAACTTATTATTCTTCCATTTCAACATCACCAAATTCAGAGACAACATCATCTTCTATCTCATCATCTGCATCATCATCAGTGTCAAGCCATGTAACAGATACCACATTTTCACCTTCAGCAGTGCGGAATAAAATTACTCCCTGTGTCTTACGACCAGCAATTCTAATATCCTCAACAGGCATACGAATAAGCTTACCACCGTCAGTAACCATCATAATCTGGCTATCATCTTTAACAGGGAATGAGCTTACAACTTCTTTATTTCTTTCGCTCATTTCCATATTAGCCACACCTTGACCACCACGAGCAGTAATACGATATTCATAAGCAGAAGAACGTTTACCATAACCAGTAGATGTCACACTCAAGATAAACTCTTCATTTTCTCTCATATCCTTAAACATCTCAAAACTAATTTTTGGCTCTAATGTATTAAATATATTCTCTTCTTCTTCAACAGCATATTCCATCTTCTTCAAAGCAGATGCCAATCTTAGATATTCATCACGATCATCAGTAGAAGCTTTCACATGTTTTAAGATAGACATAGATATAACTTCATCGCCATCTGCAAGTTTAATACCTCTAACACCAGAGCTATTACGTCCCACAAACACACGACAATCAGCCACAGCAAATCTATTACATTTACCGCCTTTAGCAGCAAGCATAACATCCATACTATCATCACAAATAGCCACATTTACAAGCTTATCGCCCTCATCAAGCTTCATAGCAATCTTACCATTAGATTGAACATTTACAAAGTCAAGAAGCGAGTTACGACGAATATTCCCCTGAGCAGTTGCAAACATAACAGACATATCCTTACAATCTACCTCATTCTCTGGCAATTTCAAGATAGTTGTAATTCTCTCTCCTTCTGTCAATGGTAACAAGTTAACAAAAGGCTTTCCTTTAGAAGTTGGAGAACCAAGAGGTAACTTATAAACCTTCATCTTATAAACAATACCTTTAGATGAGAAGAACAACACTGGCGTATGCGTACTAGCCACGAACACACGAGTAACAAAATCCTCTTCTTTAGTTGTCATACCAGATTTACCTTTACCGCCCCTTTTCTGAGCTTTATAAGCATTAAGAGGTACACGTTTAATATATCCGGCTTCAGTAACAGTAACCACCATTTCTTCACGTTGAATTAAAGATTCAATATCAGTATCAATCTCAATATCTTCAATCTTAGTACGTCTCGGATTAGCATATTCAAGTTTAATAGCCTGGAACTCATCTTTCATAATACCCAAAAGTTTTTCACGACTAGCAAGAATAGAAAGATATTCTTTAATTTCTTCTCCAAGAGCTCTTAATTCCTCATGAATTTTATCACGTTCCAAACCGGTCAAGCGATGTAATCTCAAATCAAGAATAGCTTTAGCTTGTGCTTCGCTCAAACGATAAGTACCGTTCTCAACCACTCTCCCTGGTTCTGCAATCAACTCAACCAATGCTTCCACATCACCAGCTGGCCAATCTCTAGCCATCAATGCCTCTTTAGCAACATTAGGATTTTCAGCGGTTTTAATCAATTCAATAACAGGATCAAGATTTTCAACTGCAATAGCAAGACCAACCAACACATGCGCTCTATCACGTGCTTTATTAAGTTTATAGATGGTTCTACGTCTAATAACTTCTTCTCTAAACTTAACAAATGCGCTAATGATATCCTTTAAGTTCATCATCATTGGTCTGCCATTATTAATAGCAAGCATATTCATACCAAAACTTGTTTGAAGTTGAGTATATTTATATAGTTGGTTCAACACCACATCAGCTTGAAACTCTCTCTTGATTTCCACAACAACTCTAACACCTTGACGGTCAGACTCATCACGAATATCAGCAATACCTTCAACTCTTTTTTCCTTAACAAGTTCTGCAATTTTTTGCACCAAAACAGCTTTATTTACTTGATATGGAATTTCATGAACAATAATCGCTTCTCTATCTTTTCTAATTTCTTCAATAGTACATTTTGCTCTCATCATTACAGAGCCTCGTCCAGTAAGATAAGCATTCTTTGCACCACCATACCCCAAAATCAATCCACCTGTAGGAAAATCTGGACCAGGAACAATTTTAATCAAATCTTCAATAGAAATATCAGGATTATCAACATAAGCTCTACAAGCATCAAGTACTTCGCCCAAGTTATGAGGCGCAATATTAGTTGCCATACCAACCGCAATACCATTTGTACCATTAACAAGCAAGTTAGGATATCTAGCAGGCAACACTGTTGGCTCTTTTAATGACTCATCATAGTTAGGCATAAAATCAACAGTATCACACTCAATATCTTCAATCAAAGAGTGGGCAACTTTTGCAAGTCTAGCCTCGGTATAACGCATCGCAGCCGCACTATCACCATCCATAGAACCAAAGTTACCTTGACCATCAATCAAAGGAAGTCTCATAGAGAAAGGCTGAGCCATACGCACCATAGCTTCATATACAGAGCTATCACCATGTGGGTGATATTTACCCATCACTTCACCAACAATACGTGCAGACTTTTTAAATGGTTTATTAAAATCATACCCATTTTCATACGCAGCATAAATAATACGGCGATGTACAGGTTTCAAACCATCTCTCACATCTGGAAGTGCACGCGAAACAATCACGCTCATTGCATAATCAAGATAAGAGCGTCTCATCTCATCAACAATCATTGTTGGCGCAATATTTTCTTTACTTAATTCATTGGCAACAACATTTTCTTCAATATCACTCATATTTAAAAAGCCTTT
This sequence comes from Alphaproteobacteria bacterium, assembly GCA_045633945.1. GTDB lineage: Bacteria > Pseudomonadota > Alphaproteobacteria > RF32 > CAG-239 > CAG-267. Next base: position 33,943 of record JAZQZH010000051.1, on the reverse strand, counting down.
CTGAATAAAAAAATCCTAAAAAATTCTTCCACAAATATAGCAATATTTCTTTAAATTAAAAATCGTTTTTAAAACTTATCCTCATTAAAGCCGTTTTTTTTACCATACAAGCATCATTTTATTCCATCTAAAGGGGATGTCGAATATTAAAAACTAAAAAAAAACAGTCATTGCCACCTTTTATATAGTCATTGCGAGGAGCGTCAGATCCGTGGCAATCCATAGACTGCTTCACTTCATTCGCAGTGACTAAAAAAAAGAGGCTTTTTCTGCCTCTTTTTTCTTTTTCCAATCCTACCATGGGTCATTATACTTAAGAGTTGGATCATGAAGTCTCTTTAAATATTCTTCCGCATTAGATGAACCAGTTAATTGTTTATCATTATAGTTATATCCGCTATTCAACATATCCAATTGTTGAACTTGGTAATCTCCACTATCATTAAACTTAGATCTATCAAAATAACAATAAACCGTAGCATGCCCTTCAAGCGTATTTGTAGGCACTGGGAACAAGTTCCACACAAATTCTCCACCTTGATATGTTGTAGCTCCAGATGAATTATCTGTACCATCAGTATTATTAGATAAAATACCAGCATTATCCAAATCATTTGTAAGATCATTACTCCACACAGCTTTATCATAAATAAATCCCATACGAGCATCCCATCCAGTACCATCAGTTCTTGGCTGAACTGTTGTTTTCAAGAATGTACCACTTTGGAAATAAAGCGGACTAGCTACAGCGTGCGTAACACTACTTGCATCAGTATATTGCCAATATTGACGACCATCTGTTCCAACAAGTTGAGCTCTAGTCTGTGTCTCAGTTGATGATAGCTTATCAGCAGGCAATCCATAGAACCAACCTTCTGTAATTGTTGAAACAGTTCCAACAAAGTCTTCAAACGTACTATATGCACTAGTATCATTAACGATATCATTATAATCAAAACTTTTTATCTCTTCAAACCCAGGGTAAAATACATCAGAAGACGCACGCCAAGCCGCTGTTAAAATATCAGATTGTATTGTTGGCTCGCTAATCATCCATTTACCTTTAGGATTAGCGCCACCATAGGGTCCTGATTTAATAGCATAACCGCTTCTACCAATTTGGAATGATATTGGAACAACCGTTGCCATATTTGCATATCCAGGAGGACACATCGCAAAAGGAATCTTACCCATAAATGGATCCGCCCATGCAACCTTTGTAGTTTCACCTGTACAAGAATTACCAGCATTACACCATTTAGTACCTGCACTCCATCTAATACGCATATTTTGTCCTTCTAAATAGTCATTAGACACATTATATACACCTTTAAGCACAAAGTCTGGCAAAACGTCACTCAATCGTGCACCACCACGAGTAGTCAACTTAATATCGTGCATCACAGAAGTATAAGCAGGGTTCACCATATATTGATCATATGCAGTATTACTTCCACCCTTAGTTACAGGTATTTGCCCTGCATTAGACACCAATCTGTTAGCCAAAATATAACCAAATCCAGCATCTGCATCTTTTGGTCCAACAATACTACTATCACTAGGCATAAGTTCAATCGCACCGCGACGAATATAAATAGAAGTATCATCTAACTTACCAGTAGCTGTTGAACCTCCATTAACATCATACGGATTAATTTCCAACAATGCGTGATAATCCGTATTGCTACTACCACCCACATAGTTACCTGCACCATCTTTAGACCAAACTCTAATGTAATTAGGGTCTATCTCAAACATAGCGTGAGAATTCTCAGCAGACGCTGTATTAGAAGAATTAGATGCAATATGGATAACATCATTACCAGTTACATGAATGCTACCATCAATTTCAACATTAGCCAAACCATCAGTAGCTCTAGCCAAACTAGAATCAACATTCACTGCAAAAACATTACTACTATTAGCTCTTTGCACCGCAAAATCCAAATCTCTAGTTCTTGCAATATCGCTATCAACATAAAAATGTACATCTGTGTCATCACCTTCCGTCAAAGAAGAACCTGTTCTAAGAGAAAAGACACCAGCATTAGCTACAATCTTATTACCATGCACCCCATTTGTAAGATCAGGATGTCCATATAAAGACAACGCACCACCTTGTAAATCCACTACACTAGACGTTAAAGAAGAATTTGTAGCTTCAATATAAACCCCAGCTTGCCCCTTAAGCCCCACAGTTCCTGCGTAAGAAGATGCAACTGTTGAATCAGCCCACATATAGTTTTGCTCAGAGCCAAGACGTGTAACCCCATGATCCAAACTCAACTCCGCTCCCTCTGTATCACTAACTCTAGCCTCACCCGGTCTCGCTAAAACCATTACATCACTTTCATTAAAGTAAGTGTCAGAAGATATCAAATTAGGATTGCGTATAACAACACCTCCCCCACTCATATCCGCATTCGGATAATCTTTATTATATACATTAAGCCAGCTATTACGTGGATATAGAGCATATGTCGCATAGTCAGCAACACCAGCATGCAAATTACGTGCTGCCATCTCTCCAGTCCAAGAACTTCTAGACCATAAAAATCCATCAACCCACGCAGAACCTGCCACACCAAGAGTATACTGTCTAGAATAGAAGCCATCACTACGACTACTATTAGTATCCACTGTCATTGCATTTACACCAATATATGTCTGTCCCAAAATATCAACATATTTTGTTGTAATAGCAGTATGCCCATCAGCTAATGCATATCCTGTTCCTGCCGAACCACCTGTTTGAGTTTCAGGTAAATAATTATGATTTGTTGAATCAATATAAAATCTACCTTTATTTAATGCAACCCAAGAGCTACCACTATCATCAAAATCACCATAAATTAAAGCTTCTGCTTTACTAGAAGCACCTACTATAAATGTATCACCTCCATCTTTCAACATATGCACACTTGCGGCACTGTTATAACCAGACGCTTGCATCCAACCTGCTTGGTACCCCATTTCTAAGACACCAGCTCCAGAGTTAATTACCGTCTTTGATGCATCATCAACTCCACTTTCACTTGAAGTACCATTGATTGCAACATAACCACCTCGAGGGGCAATATACACTCTAGAACTTGCTTGCATACCCAATTTCACTAATTGTTCATTATCACTAACTTGCTTAGCTAGAATAAGATAATCTTGCTCTTCACTGTTTATACCTTGTTTAACGACAAAACCAACTCCACTACTATCTTTTGTCATGCTAACAAATTCGCCCATCAACTTAACATGAGAAGATGTTCCACCTAAATCTCCTTCAGCATCAATAAGAGCATAATCTGCAACTACAGATGAATCACTTCCAACAGGTGTTGTTGTTGGCTTAAATAAGAATATACCCTTCGCATTTGAACTATCGCTCTCTGTAACTGCCTTAAATCCTTCATTCATCGCAGTTAAATTACCATAAATCCAAGCTGCACCATTATTTGCAGGAACAAGACCTCTAGAACCACTAAATGAACTTTGTTCATCTGTATATGTACCAAAAGGTTTTCCAATATACAAATCAGCAACTGTTGGATCACACATAGAACTATCATAATGTCCTTGTTTTACGGTTCCCTCATAATCACATTTAGTATTCATTGTTAATTTTCTTACATTAAAGATACTAAAGAAATCATCATCATCATAACCTTGTCCAGTATCGCTATTTCCCCCCATATAAAGGTTAGTATACATTGTGTTACGATGTACATCCCCTTCACTTTCAAAAATACGATACAAAAACTTAGGGCTATCTTCTGCTGATTCTTCAATTGGCTCTTGCGATGTAACCACAACGTTATTCTGTTTTAACATCTCATCAGGAATATCAAGAATACTAGTTACTTGTGAATTATCTAAAAACCATGCTCCACCAGTACCTTGAATCTGCTTATTTTCAATCACCATACCACCATTCGCACCCACTAATGACGCAAGTCTAGATGCTCTTTTCTTACCAGGATCTGCAATATGAGGATAAATAATATATGTTGTCATCGTAGGTGTAGCACCACTAGATTGCTCTCTCTTATTAAAATGAGCAAAAACTCTTGGCGCTTCATAGTTTTTAATTTCATCCGTTCTATAACCAAATGGCATCACACTAGAATATCCCAAAGAAAACACATTACCAGCAGATGAGTTATCTTTAACAATTTCCAGAACTTCAGTATCAAGGTTTCCCATCTCATCTTTAATAGTTGACATCTTTTGCGAAACAAATGTTTCAATAATCTGGTTAAACGTTCTCATCTGAGATGCCGCATTAATATCTTGAATCTCTTGCAATCTTTCAGCAGATTTCTTATAAAGAGTTGGTGTAACCATTGCAATTAAACCAAGCATAGCAATCGCTTCCACTAAAAGTGTACCGCGTTGCTCAACTTTCTCAATCATTTTCTTCATAACCATCCCCTTCTAAAAACTCTTTATCTTAAATACGCAACCTTGATTGCATATATTATTATTATCTTTATCTACAAAAAAATTCGCATCAAAAATCGCCTCAGGCAACTCCCACTCTGTTCTAACTTTCTCTTTTAATGGAAAATCTTCATCCGGATGAGTTGCTCCCCAAGTATATTTTTGTTTTTCATATGATGGAAGAAAATTCATTTTCCCTCTAAACAACCATTTACCATTATTTTGCTTTGTTATAATCCCAATGTTATCGGCATATGGTCTTTCCGCAAGAGCTCGCCAAAAATCATAGTTTAATTGTCCAGTCTGTCTATCAACCCATCTTGCATCAACAACTTTATAAGAAATAACATATTTCTTTACACCTCTAGAATTACAACAACTATTAACAGCAACCCCATCATCAATATCAGATGCACACAATTCTACTTTCTTATATGGATCATCAGTATTAAAAGCGCTCTTACAAACTGCAGCCAAAACACCCCCATCCTCACCATCACCATCAATGCAAAACAAACCCTTATCAACACAAATAGCTTTGGTTACCATCTCTTCACTTGGGTATAGTCTTCTACCTAACTCCATCAATGCCCAGTCTGCATCATCTCCTCCAAGAATATATTTTACACGATCATCATACGCACCATCGTATACCATTGTAACGCCCACATCATCATCATCATCGGCATACAACAAATCCCCTGGTTGCACATTTACAGGATATGTAAAATTATTATCGTCATTATATATTTTAGCAAGCAAACTCCTTGCATAGTTATGCTGCATACTAAAGCGATACAAAACAGCCATAGCTCTCTTGCGTGGAATATCCCGATCATAATCAGGACGAGCAGATAAATTATATCCGTATATTGCCGACATAAATGTCGCCAGTAACATCAATAAATACATAAAAAGTATCTCCAACCCATATATAACTCAATCAAGTATACATTATTTTTTCTTAAAAATCAACTAAAAAATTTAAAAAAAAGCACTTTTCAAAACAATAAACTGTTCTAGAATCACAAAAAAAATGACGCCTAAAGACGCCATTTTTATTAACACCCAAAACATGCTAGCTTAAACTGTAGCATCGCCACGTTCTTTACCTTTTCGCACATTTGCAGGAACAACCTTCTGATTACCAGAGCGTCCAAAAGAAGGTCCTGCCAAATACCCATTAGCAACACTTCTTGCATCCTTTCCATCATCTCTTTGCTCTCTTAAGTCATATGCTAAGTCGCCTCTATCTAATTCGTTATCTCTATCTTCATTAACTCTAGCTTCAATCCTAATACCACATTCCGCAAGCACCCCCATCAATATACCAACTGCCTCACTATTCATATGACCCAATGCTGCTTGTTGAGGTACTTCACTAAAATATCTAATAAAATCTTCACGCTTCTTCGGATCTTCAAGACAAACAGAAAGTTCTCTAAGTTTTCTAACCATAGATAACTTTTTCATTTCACCTGCTGCTATCTCTTCTTCAGTTTCAGCTCCTTCAATACGTCCAAGCAATCTAGATAATTTTTTAGACAAATGCATCATCGCTTTTTCTGGCTGATTTTTTTCCCAATCCCTAGCTATTGTATCACGATCGCTTTCACGAGATTGCCTCCAAGCTTGTTTTTGCTCTTCCGTAAGTGGCACACCACTTCTCATTATCTCTGTCAAATTACTACGAAGCGTTCTATTTTCACACAATACTTCAACAGCCTGCTCTGAATACCCAAGCGCCAACATTGAACCAACTATACCAGCAGAAACATTACTAAACAAATTGACATCTTCCACATCTGTTGGCGTAACTTTATCTGCTTGTACCTCATCTGCAATAAACTGACGTACTGTTCTATTACCATTAAGCACATCATCTGGTAAATTATCTCTATACTCTACCTTAATCCATTCTGGAACGCTACACCATATTTTATATTCTTTTGCCAAACGTGATTTAATAGATGTAATCACATCTTCTTCTACTCCATCTGCTGTAGCTCTGCGATATATATCTGGAAAATTTGCTAACAAAAATCTCTCATAATCGCCTGAAATATCTACCATTTTCTCCTCACTTTCCAAGGATACCTTTCCTTACAAATACATTGTAACATAAATTTTAATACACTGCAAGCAAAAAGCACACCATGTCTCAAAATCACTATTTATTGCTCTTTTTTGTTTATAACTATTGATTTTTAGTATAAAAATTAAACATTGTAGATATCTTAGAACAAAGGTTAATTTATTTTGAGTGGTTTACAATGTCAAAATTTTTACATTTATTTATTGTTTCATTTGCAATAATCTCTCTTTCTGGGTGTGTTTCTGCCAAAAAAGCTCCTATAGTATTCTCTCAAAATGATACCATCTGGTCTCCAAATACTTCATACACTGTAAACGGAGAAAAAATCTGTAAAAATAACCTTATGTGTTCAGATGACGAGCTTCCACCTCATCGTCCTTGCAACATCCCTATGCCTACACATTATGATAATATCAACCTATCAGAAGGTGATATCTTGCTAATCCAACCATACACCCGCAACATCGTTATTTGCTATGAAAGACCAAGCTTATCAGCATATGGATGTGCAGAAAAATTTCAAAAAGAAGGTTTTATTCTCATAACAGATGTACCACAAATTCCAGCTAAATATGATACAATTGTTGAGGGAAACTATCCATCAAGAAAATGGGGAACTAATAAAAATCAAACGTCTCCACGTTGGTAAAAAGATAAAACGAAAAAGGCACAACTTCCATAAATAAAGCGCAACAACAAACACTTAAGAACTAACATTCATCTAAGTTTTCACTTACCTTGCTTAATATCTCGTCACGTTCTTTTTTAAGCTCCAAATATCTCATATACACTTCATCGCTCCAAGATTTCGTAAAACTATCGCTCAAACCCTTCATTTCATTATCAATATTTTTAACCTTATTTGAGAGTAATAAACGCTCTATTTTCTTTCTTAAATTATTTATAAACGGTTTTTGTGATTTAAGCATATTCATTTCCAAAAGAATACCACTTAATTTTCCGCCTTTTTCTTTAACTGCTTCACATAACTCATCACCAGACAACGGACCCTCTGCTTCATGATAAGTATCAGCAATCAAAATTTGCAAACTTCTCAAATCATTATCTTTAATATCATCAATAAAAATCTGCTCTTCATATTCATCAATAAGCTCTGGATAAACAAGCTCTGAGGCCATAATAAACTTCAAACTTCTATCTGTTTCATTATCAACATAATTATTAAGCCTACTCTGAGCCACAAAATTATGCCCTATCGCTACTCGACCACTATTTTTATTATAATCTTTTCTTTCATACCTAACATTATTATCTTTATATACAGATCTTCTATCCACATTTACAGTTTTATTCAATAATGGCTGAACTTCCCCCTTCACCACTGTTTCTATTTTTTGAATTTTAACCCTAAAAGCATTATAGATCCTACTTTTTATTTCTTGCATATAGTAGTTTCTAACAACCTGATCCTTAATTTTACTAACTTCTTCCAATAGTGTTTTCTCAATCAAAGCCTTACGCTCAGGTGTAGATGCATCAACACCATCAGTATATTTTTTCCATAAAATATCAATCAAGGGCTCTGTCTTATTAAGCAATGATGCAAAACTCTCTTTACCATATGCCTCCAAATATTCATCTGGATCCATATTTTCTGGCAAAAATAAAAACTTCAAAGAATATCCAGCTTTTAATATTGGGAGCACCCTATCAACCGTACGCATAGCAGCTTTTGTACCTGGCGCATCACCATCCAAACACAATACAGGCTCGTTAGTAACCTTCCAAGCTTCTATAATTTGCTCTTCCGTTAAAGCTGTTCCAAGCGGCGCCACGGCATAAGAAAAACCGTATCTATCAAGCGCAATAACATCCATATATCCCTCAGATATAATAAGCTGTTTCTCTTTATACCCTGTTTCTCTAGCCTTATCTAAATTAAATAAATTTCGCCTTTTATTAAAAATAGGAGTTTCAGGAGAATTAAGATACTTAGGCTCAATTTTCTCCATAACTCTACCACCAAACGCAATAATTTTTCCTTGCTTATTAGTAATAGGTATCATAACCCTATTTCTAAAAAAGTCATGATTACGCCTACTGCTATCTTCAGGAATAGTCATAAGTCCGAGCTCATTTAAGTCTTTATCACTAACTCCCATAGACTTCAAATGCGCCATCAATCCATTATTACTAGGCGCATAACCTAAACGAAACTTCTTAATAATTTCATCAGATAAGCCTCTTTTTTCTCTAAAATATTTTAACCCTTCCGCACCAACAGGCATATAAAGATTTTTTTCAAAAAACAAACAAGCCTGCTCCATAATATCATATAAAGATTTTCTTTCATCAGCTTCATTTTTGTCTGTCTGAGAAAATTTAGGAACACTAACACCAGCCTGATGTGCTAATTTTTGAATAGCATCCATAAATGGAAGCCCATTTGCATCCATTTCAAACTTTAAAATATCACCATGAGCACCACAGCCAAAACAATGATAAAATCCTTTAGCTTCATTAACCGTAAAAGATGGCGTTTTCTCATTATGAAAGGGGCACAAGCCTTGGTACTCTCTACCTTTTTTAACAAGCTTAACCTTAGCCCCAACCACATCAACAATAGAAATGCGCGCTCTTAATTCATCAATAAAGCGTTGTAAATCATCATTGGCCATATTATTTCTTATCCTAACATAGCCTTAATCAAAGAAGAAGCCTTACCCATATCAACTTGACCAGCATATTTTGCCTTAAGCTCAGCCATAACTTTCCCCATATCCTTAACAGAGGCAGCTCCAACTTCATCAATAATCTTTTGAATTATAACCTTTGTTTCTTCTTCGTCTAGTTGTTTAGGTAAAAATCTTTCAATAACTTTAATTTCTTTTTCTTCTTTTTCAGCAAGCTCAGGTCTTCCCCCTTCTCTATAAATTCTAGCCGATTCTGTTCTTTGTTTAACCATAGTCTGCATCATCGCCAAAAGTTCCTGATCAGAAGCACACTCTTTACCACTACCACGAGCAACTACATCTTTTTCCTTTTGCCCTGCAATAATAAGTCTAACAGCTCCCACTGTTTCCATATCTTTATTTTTCATAGCTTCTTTTAGTGCATTTTGTAAATCTTCTCTAAGCATAACTATCTCCCTATATTATTTTACAAATTTCAACTTAAAACTTAATAATTCAGCCCCTTTAATCTCATCAATCAAAACAATCACATCTGTTTTTTCTTTAGCTTTTAAAAATGTTCTATTAGGTGAAAATTTCTTATTTCTTCCCTCTATCTCAACATCAGGAACTTTCGTTGCTAAAAAGCCTTTATTATAAATATTCACAACAATCTTTATAACATCTTTGCCATCAACAGTTTCTTTTGTAATATTAACATTATTAAACTCAAGGTTATGAACATTATAAAGTCCAGACATTCCTATTTTATTATAGTATGCCTCTGCCTGAGGATATACCATAACAATCAATCCTCTACCAAAGAACAACACAATAGCAATTAACATCAACCAAAGCAACATTCTCAATTTAACAAAACGTTTTCTAGGTTTTACCTCTATCATTCTTTTCTTAACATCTGCCTTAATACCAACCTCTTCATCACTATTGTTTTCAAAAAATACTTTATTTGGCTCACTTTCTTTATTATCCATACTAATAGTAAAAGATGTACCATAATCAGATGTTAAAACTATTTCCTTACTATTATTTTTAGGTTTAGGCTTTTGATATTGCTCGCCCCCCTCTTTTTCCAAAAGCTCTTTAGAACTAATTGTCTTTCTGCCAGACTTACCATCTTGAACAATTTCATATTCCTCAACATTTGATGGATAATTACGATAAGGAGGTTCTTTTACTTCAATTTCCTCAATAAAAGGCTTTTCTTCTTTTTTATCTTTTTCATACCCTAAAGCATCAGAAGGCATAGCATGCCATACATTAGAACAAGCCTGACATCTAAAATTCTGACCACTTTTTTCAATTAAACCATCTGGAATATCATAAATACTATGGCACTTAGGACAACTTATTAACATTTCTTACCATCCAATTATTTAAACCTGCGTCAGTATAGACCCAATCAAGATATAAAATCAACACTTTTTTAACACTTCAAGAAAACAAATTTATTTGAATAATTTGGGGATATTGCCCCTTAAACTATTTAATATTTGAAACTTTAGTTTATATATATACCATAAACTTAAAAACATAAGGATTAACAATGCAAGATAAAAGTTTTGAACCAATTGTAGAGATGAAAAACGTCGGTTTAGCTTATAAAGACAATCCTCCTGTACTAAAAGGGATTGATTTTTCATTTCGCCGCGGCTCAATGCACTTTTTAACAGGTAAATCAGGTGCCGGCAAAACATCACTTTTATCTATGCTATATCTTGCTCAGCGCCCAACCGAAGGCACGCTAAAAGTATTTGGCTCCAACGTTGCCCTTACAGATCGTGATAAGATGGCTTTTTTAAGAAGAAGAATTGGCGTTGTTTTTCAAGACTTTAGGCTACTAGAACATCTAACCGTATTTGATAACGTTGCTCTACCACTCCGTCTCAAAGGTATGAAAGAGCGCGAGATTAGACAACGTGTTATAGAGCTTCTTGCGTGGGTTGATTTATCACATAACATGTTTGTCAAAAGCTCTGACATTTCTGGCGGTGAAAAACAACGTGTTGCAATAGCAAGAGCCGTTATCAATCGTCCTGAACTATTACTTGCGGACGAACCAACCGGTAACGTAGATACAGAAATAGCTCTAAAACTAATGAAACTATTTGCAGAATTAAACCGCCTAGGCACAACAGTTGTTATCGCCACCCACTCAGAAGAGTTAATGAAACGATACAACTATCCTCGCCTAAAGCTAGAAAACGGCACTTTGGAATATATTAAATAGGAAACCATTATGGAAAATAAAGACACCACAATGAAAGTAAGATTAGCACAAAAACCTCGTCCAGAGGCGGAAAAGCTAAAAGAATTAAAGCGCCAAAAAAGACCTATTGACAAAGAAGAGGAGCTTCCAATTAATGAAGGCTACTCAAAAACATTCCTTACAGTAATTGTTGCTGTTTCCGTATTTTTATTCGCCATCACTTTATCAGGAGTTCTTGGTATAAACTCAATGTTTGAAAATTCAAGAAAACAAGTTGTTTCCAACTTTACTGTGCAGGTTCTACCTCTACCAAATTACGAAGACAGCAAAAAAGACTTATTAAACATTGTTTCTTTTCTTGAACGTTATCCAGACATAACAGAAGTTAGCGTTTTAAGTGATTATGAAATTCGCTCACTTTTAGAACCATGGCTTGGCAACAATGTTGATATAGAACTACTACCAATACCAAAGTTATTAGATGTAAAAATAAATACACAGAAAAACTTTGACTACAAAGAACTAACTGTTCGCCTATCAGAAGTATCCCCCCAAGCGTCCATAAATGATCATAATTTATGGTTATCAAGGCTCTTAAAATTCATAAACTCACTAAAAATGTTAGCCCTAACTGTTTTAATATTAGTTGCATCAGGCTCTGTAATATCCATAGTATATGCTGCACAAACAAGCTTAAACGTACACAAAGAAATCATACAAATACTTCACATTATGGGCGCCACAGACAAATACATAGCTCTAAATTATGTAAAACAAATCACAACACACTCTATCATTGCCGGCATAATAGGAACACTAATTGCAATCCCTGCCATAATGATAGTAGGCTCAATGGCCAAAGCAATCGAAGCAGGCATTTTTAATACTGTAACATTCGGATTAGATAGTTGGTTTATAATACTCATGCTCCCACTCGCTAGCGCTATACTAGTTGCCGCAACAGCCTACATAACTGTTATCAAAGCCCTACGCCGCATGGTATAAAAGCAACTAATTAGTCGCTTTTAACATAAATACTCTTTTGTTCCTAGCAAACCGAGTTTTAATTACTCTATTAACATCATCAAGAGTAATAGCTCTAATCATATCTTGTCTTTTTTCCAAAAAATCACGTCCCAAATTTTGCTTTTGCATCAAATTAAGTTGAAGCGCAATATTAAACAGACTAGCAAATCTCAAATTAAATGAAGATAACAAACTATTTTTTGCCAACTCAAACTCTTCTTTTGTTATTCCATTTTCTAAAAAATCATTTACTTCTTTTTCTAATATTTCCTCAATTTTAGCCGCATTATCATCAGTTGCCGAATATGAAATATTCCAAAAACATCCAAGAGCATTATCAGACAAATAGCTATATATTCCATAAGTCAGCCCCTCTTTTTCACGAATACTTCTATTAAGCCTAGAATTAAGCCCAGCCCCACCAAAAATATAATCCGCAACATAAAAAGGATAAAAATCTTCATCTAATCTTTTAATTCCATCTCTTATATGCAAAGCAAAAGTCTGCTTAGAATAACTAGCATCTTTTGATACAACTTCATTATTATAAATAGGTTCAAAAACAGGTAAATCTTTGCTAATAGTTTTATCTTTTAACCCCATAAAAACATCACTTAAAAAAGCCGTTAATTCTTTTTCATCAATAAAACCAGCCGCCCCAACAGATAAAACATCTTTAGCAAAATAATTTTGCATATAATTTCTAATATCAAGAGCGCTTAAACTATCAATTTCTTCATCACTAGGATAATTATCTTTTCCATAAGGGTGGCTTTTATAAAACTCATCTTTTACAATACTAAAAAGTTCATATTGAGGTTTTTCTTTTTCTCTTATTTTCAGCATTTTTACTTGCTTTTTAAACACATCAATATCCTCACCATTAAGCATTGGTGAATATATCACACTTTTTAATACATCTTTTGCCACATCTTCAAATTCTTTAACATAAGAAACACTAAAATTAAAACTATCATTATCAGAGCTAGCACTAATTTTTATCCCTTTTTCTTTTAACACCTTTCTTAATTCTTTTTTGCTATATTTTCCTGCCCCATCAAAAATTAAACCTTCTGTAAATAAAGAAACACCATTTTTAGGCTCATAAGCCCTTCCTGCCTTATCAAAACTAAAATTAATAACCACAAGAGGCACACTTTTATCTTCTAAAAGATAAGCCTTAAAACTTTCTTCCTCAACCACAACTTCACTCACATTCGCCTTAAAGTTTCTATCTTTAAGTATCGAGTTTTCTAAAATCTTATCAGGACTAAAGTAATAATTATTATAACAAAAAATTCCCCCAACACTAAAAAGCAAAATAGCCAATAAATAACTAAACTTTTTCATCATTCACCTTAAAACAAAACACAATATATTTTATCTTTCTTTGAGCTTTTCAGCCAATAAACGCATCTGTTCAGGAGATAATTTAGGTTTTTGTTGTAATGAAGCCTTTTCCTCAGGAGACAGAGACAATTTATCTCCTTCATATTTCTCGCGATCAGCATGTATTTTTACAACCCCATACTCAAAATAACCATTATCATATACATCCTCAAAACCTATACCATAACTTTTCTTTTTAACCGTAACTGTTCCATCGGGTTTAATTTTATGTTTAGTAGTTACCACACCTGCGCCAGAACTAAATTTCTCATCACCGCGCTCCACAGATGATTCTGTAGTTTTAACAACTGCTCCACCATTCTTTTTAAACTTAATCTTTTCCTTGTAAGTTTCTTTATCACCATTATCATATTCTTCAGTTCTTGTATATGCAAATTTATTTCTACCAAATTCAAAACTATAAGTTTGTTTACTATCCTCCCCATACAAATCTTGTGTATATGTCCCTCCAATGCTATTATTATCTAATTTCAACTCCACCCCATATGAATCAATTTCTCCAAAAGCTCCACCAGACACAGAGCCCTCAAAACCTCTTCTATCTACATGCATTTCTGCTTTTAATTGCCCCCCTTCTATAGATCCATCAAACCCCATTCTAGATCCCTTAACTTGAGTTTTTACTTCTAATGGCAAACCCACTTCTTCAAGCATTCCCTTAAGCTCTGCCTTATCCTCCTCAGAAATATTACTATTACCAAGAACATCATACACACTTTTATGGCGACATGTTCCTTTTACACTACGAAATGTGTCTTTTAATACGCCTCTTCCTGCTTTTGCCCCATAATAAGCAACTTCTCCCGCACCTTTACCATAAGCCTCTATAACTTTAGAAAAATCCCAACTCCAAGAATTTTTCTCATCATTAACATAATCCTCTATAACATCAGAAATTCCTTCTACACCCTCACCTACAATCTCTATAGTATCTAAAGCCTCTACAGCTTTAGAGATATCATCAGGGAGCTCTGCTGCATCCTTTTTCATTTCTTCTTTAACTTCTTCTCTACTCATAACACCCTCCCCACAAAAATAAACATATTCATTAGACTATACCACATTTTAAACTACTAATCAAGCTTTTTTTATACCGTCATTACGAAACACGTTAGTATCGTAGCAATCCAGTAAACTAAACACATAAAGAAATAAAAACCAAAACATGACCATAAATTAGCGTATCCCAATTTAAAAACCAAACGGCATAGCCGTTGCATAGGGTACGATAATTTGTGGTGCTGGAAGTGTTTTTGCGACTGCGGTGTACAAAAAGAGTACATAAAGGAGTAAAAACACAATCATGACCATAAATTAGCGTATCCCCCCCCAAAAAAAACTACTTGAAAAAAAAGAACATCTTTGCTATAAGACTTAAGATTTAACTTAAACTTGTAAAGAGAGATTAAAATGGCTGAAGAAATTAGTGAACAAAGACAAAGTCGCATCAATAAACTTGAGCGCTTAAATGAAATGGGATATAATCCATATCCATACAATTTTAAACCTGATAGCTACGCTAAAAATTTACAAGAAAAATATAAAGACCTTCCTGCTGGCGAACATACAGAAGATAGAGTTACTGTTGCTGGTCGTGCTATGGCTGTTAGAAATGATGGAATGTTCATTGATATGAAGGATAAAACAGGCAATATTCAATTATTCTGCCACAAATGTCACCTAGATGAAGAAAACCTAAAATTATTAAAATGCCTAGATATTGGTGACGTTGTTGGTGTAACTGGTTTTATCAGAAGAACACCTAGAGGCGAGCTTTCTGTTGCTGCAGAAAAGTTTGACATTATTGCTAAATCACTTGAGCCATTACCAGAAAAATTCCATGGTTTAACAGATATAGAAACACGTTACCGCAAACGTTATGTTGATATGATAATCAATGACGACGCAAAAGAAGTTTTAATAACACGTTGCAAAATTGTTTCTGCCGTACGTGAATTTTTCACTTCAGAAGAATTTTTAGAAGTAGAAACTCCAACATTGCACCCAATATTAGGTGGCGCAAATGCAAAACCATTTGTTACGCATTATAACGCATTAGACAACGATTTTTATCTTCGTATCGCACCAGAGTTATATTTGAAAAAGCTCATCGTTGGAGGTATTGACAGAGTTTTTGAAATTGGTAAAAACTTCAGAAACGAAGGTATTGATAAAAACCACGTTCCAGAGTTTTCTGCATTAGAAGCGTACATGGCATATGGTGATTATAACGACATGGCAGAGCTAATTTCAAACATGTTAAGATTTATTGTTAAAAAAGTATATGGTACAGAACAAATCACTCTTGACGGTCATGAAATTGATTTTTCAAAACCAATACCAAAAGTATCTATTATAGATTTAATCAAAAAAGAAACAGGTGTTGATTTCTTGAGTGTAGAAACTGTTGAAGATGCACGCAAATTAGCGGCTTCAGTTGGCGTAGAAGCTGAGCACTGCTCAAACTGGGGTAAGGTTGTACAAGAAGTATTTGATGAAAAAGTTGAACATACATTAATTAATCCAATTTTAGTATCAGATATGCCAAAAGACATCTCTCCACTTGCTAAAACTCACCGTTCAAATCCACGTCTAACAGAACATTTTGACATATACCTTCTTGGCGTTGAGCTTGGTTGCGCATATTCAGAGTTATCAAACCCATTAGAACAATTAGAGCGTTTCCAAGCACAAATGAAAGAGCGCGACTTAGGTGATGATGAAGCACAAATGTTAGATGAAAGCTTTGTTGATGCATTATCATATGGATTTGTTCCAACAACTGGTATGGGAATGGGAATGGATCGCTTAGCTAAATTATTAACAGGCGCATCAACACTTCGAGATGTAATTTTATTCCCTGCATTAAAAAAACGTGGATAAAATAACAATCTAACAAAAAAGAAGGGGCTTATTATAAACCCCTTCTTTTTTTATCTTCCATAAGCGCTTTATTTGTCACTTTTTTAAGACTTTTATTAAAATAAACCATAGATGCATCCATAACAACACGTCTAAATTCTTCTGTTTGATTAAGCATAAATGGATGATTGCCTCGACTATCTCTTACATTAATTTCAGCCCCATTTTTTGCTAAAATTGCTGCAACATCTTTGTTATTATAAATTGCAGCATAATGAATAGCCGCTCTTTTATCTTTTGTTTGATGATTAAGATTAGCTTTATTTTCAACAAGGATTTGCACCACACCAGAATGCCCATACTTAGCCGCATAAATCAAAGCTGTACGCCCCAAATTATCAGCTATATCAACACTAGCTCCATATTGTACTAGCATATCAACTACACCCTCTTTACCTAATTCAGCCGCCCTCATCAATGCAGTTTCACCTTTTTGACTTTGAAAATCTAATATATTTATCTTTTTTCTAAGAGGCGTAGATGCTGGATCAAATCTTTCTTCAAAGTTTTTAATCCCCTCCATAATACAAATTCTTACATCATTTTCATCGCCAGTTTCAATAACACTAAACAAATTAAAAAGAAATTGTTGCTTATTCATAAAACCTCCTCTTATATTAAGCAAAATCCCTAAATAACACTAACTTTAAGCCACTAATTAGAGATATTTACAACGATTTTATACGTAAAAAAGTGTTTTTTGTCAAGTGCCTTTTTTGCCACCCATCTTTACTCAAAATTATAATAAAAAACGAAAGCCATATATTGCTTACGATAAAATATAATGCTAATGGCAGATGTCCTATCTCAAAGCGGAGCGTACATAATGGTACGTGAGCATTTGAGAATTAGGCTCCATCTGCCATTTTGATTGTGTTTTAGCTACCATAAAAAAACGATAAAATATAATGCTAATGGCAGATGTCCTATCTCAAAGCGGAGCGTACATAATGGTACGTGAGCATTTGAGAATCAGGCTCCATCTGCCATTTTGATTGTGTTTTAGCGCTTTTTTAATTAAGCAGCTGTTGTCTCAGCCCCAGCAGCTTCCATAGCTGCTTTTTCTGCTTTAACGCGTTCAATATCTTTAGCACCTTTAGCATTAACATCTCTGTCAACTAACTCTATGATAGCCATAGGAGCGCAGTCACCATATCTGTAACCAGCTTTTAAAACGCGAGTATAACCACCGTTACGTTCTTTGTAACGTTCAGCTAAAACAGAAAATAGCTTAGAAACAACTTCTTTATCACGTAAGAAAGACAAAGCTAAACGACGAGAATTCAAGTCACCTTTTTTAGCATAAGTAATCATGCTATCAGCAAAAGTTCTTAATTCTTTAGCTCTTGGCAAAGTAATTGTGATTTGCTCATGAGTTAATAAAGCGTTTGTTAAGTTAGCAAACAATGCTCTTCTTTGGCTCTTGGGCATATTAAAACGTCTATGTGCGTCACCGTGTCTCATTTTAAGTTCCTTTCTAATTTTCTGTTGCTTCGGACCCCGAAGCGGATAATACCGACGTTTGCACCACCTTCATGAATGCAAACAACATAAGAATCAACGATTCCTACCATTCAAGCAACGCTTTTACACCATTTATTTTTAAAAGTCAAACACTAAAATAAATATACAATTTAAAACCGAACAGCTCAGCCTTTGCATAGGGTGCGATAAAGCGCTGCGCTGGAAATTAATTTGTGACTGCAGTGTACAAACGAGCGTACATAAAGAAGCAAATTAATGACATGACAGCATTTTAGCGCGCCCCTTTATCAACTAACACGCCCCACTCTTCAAGCTTATGTTCATACATCTCCTTGTTTTCGCCATTCAAACCTTGAAATTTGCGAGCAATCACATATTGAGGCAAAATCTTTTTAACTTCATTAATATCTTTACCCCAAACTGCTGGACGAATACGTATTTTCTTGCCTTGCCCTGCAGAAACTTTATCAGTAATTTCACCACTTATAGCATCTTCAAATTTATCAAACTTAAGCTTAAAGTTATCAAGTCCATTAGGGATTAAAAATTCTATTTCATCTCCACCTGCAATATAATTGCGAAGCTCAAAAATAGCATCATCGCCATCCCATTCAACAATAGAGCCGGCAAACAACCATTCACCAAGAGTGCGAGTATATTCATAATTTTGACTAATATTTGTTAGCTTGCCATCATGAAAACCAAGACAATATCCTCTATTTTGAAGCGTAAAAATTTCATCCATATATTTTTTATAATCCCAAGTTTCAGGATTTTCATACCAATCATCAATAGCTTTTCTATACGCTCTAGCAACAACACCAGCATAATATTCTGTTTTGTTTCTTCCCTCAACCTTAAGTGAATCCATACCTATACGGAGCAAATCATCAAGTCTTGGCAACATGCACATATCTTTAGAGTTCAACAAATAGCTTCCATGTTCATCTTCAACAACTTCATAAAGCTCACCCGGTCTAAAGTCTTCTTCTAACAAATACTCAAAGTTGTCTTTATTTTCGTCATTTATAACAAGCTCTCTAACACTACCATCCTTCATTTTTATATGTAGTTTATAGTGCCATCTGCAACAATGAGCACATTTCCCCCTATTTGCACTTCTATCTGCCATAAAATTAGAAATCAAACATCTACCAGAATAAGACATACACATTGCACCATGCATAAAGCACTCTAGCTCAACATCTGGACATTCTTTTTTGATTTCTTCCATTTCACTAAATGTAACTTCACGCCCTAACACGCAAAGTTTAGCCCCCATAGATTGCCAAAACTTAACAGTTTGAGCAGAACAAATATTAGCTTGTGTAGAAACAAATCTATTTAATTCAGGTGCGTGCTCTTTTAGATAATAGAACACACCAGGATCTGCCATCAACACACCATCTGGTTTTAATCTTTTCAAAGTCTCAACAAACTGAGGCAACTTTTTTGCTTCTTCATTATGAATATAAAGATTTAATGTTAAATAAATCTTTTTACCCGCCTCATGAACAATCCTAATCCCCTCTTCAAGCTCTTCTAAAGAAAACTTAGATTGCGTACGAAGACTCATATCAGGAGTACCTGCATAAACCGCATCAGCACCATACAGCAATGCTGTTTTTAATTTAACCAAAGAACCAGCAGGTAACAAAAGCTCAGACTTTTTCATATTCAAATCCTTATTTAATTATAAATCAATTGGTGTTATTTGTACTCCACCTAAAGGTGTAGAGTCAATGCTTATTTCTAAAATTTTTGGCAAATTTTTCCCATTATCAACTCCAAGCCACAAATTTATGGGAGTTTCTGCACTCACATCCCACAAAACATTATCATTATTATCTCTCAAATTTTCAATATAAACAGAGCATCTATAAGCATTTTCATTCTTATTTAAATAATCAAACCACCGATTCTCAAAACCTCTACTTTCAGCTATGACTTTATAATGCTTTTTACCATCATATATTTCTCTTGTAATTGTGCAATCCCTATTTTTGCTAAAATTACTAATCAATTCCGCAAACACTGTTTGTAAATCAGACACATCAGATGTACTAGGAATATTTTTTATCTCAACCTCATTAAATTTACCATTTTTAGAAGAAATACGCTTATAAGCTCGCCCATTTTGATATAAAATCTTTTTAGTTCTTGTATTACTACGAGTTTCAGTTTTTGTTTCATATACTAGAGGTAACACCACATCATTTAATAGTCTCCCATTTGCTTTATAAACCCCAAAAAAAGGATAAATTCCTCCAAAAAAATTAGCTGTTTTAACTTCTGCCTTAATTTGATATTGATTATTCTCATCTTCAAACCCAATCATAACAGTTGCCGCATCAAATACTCCAACTCTTACATTAAAATTTTGCTTAAATCCAATCGCCCCAACATCAAAACAATAAAAACAAAAATAACACGCCAATAATAGTCCAATTTTTTTCAAAACTTTAACCTTTCTTAATGTTTACAATATAAAATTATTAGTATATTGAATAATAATAAAACATAAGAGGTTAACAATGACTAAAAAAGTAATGGTATTAATGGGTGGTTTCTCTTCTGAGCGTGAGGTAAGCTTAAACGGCGGAAAAAATGTAGTAAACGCTTTAAGAAAAAAATCTTATGATGTAATAGAACACGACCTAACAGATACAAGAAAATTTATAAAAGCACTTGATGAACACAAACCAGATGTTGTTTTCAACGCATTACACGGCAACTGGGGGGAAGACGGTACAATATCAGCATTGCTTGATCTACTCCAAGTACCATATACACACTCAGGAATGTTAGCCTCAGCAATCGGTATGAATAAATATATTTCAAAATTAATAGCTAAAAACGCTGGCATAAGAGTAGCATCATCACAAAAAACAACTGCTAAACAATTTCAAGCAAGCGGTACAACTATTGACTATCCATACGTTGTAAAACCAGTTTCAGACGGCTCATCTGTTGGTGTATTTATTGTTAAAAATCAAGAAGACGCCTTACTTGTAAAATATAAAAACATGGACACAGAAATTTTAATAGAAAAATACATTGCCGGTCAAGAACTAACAGTAATGTGCTACAAAAACTTTGCATACGTTGTAACCGAAATAAAACCAACGGAAAAATTTTATGACTACGAACATAAATATCAAGAAGGCGGAGCAACGCATATCTTACCTGCCAATATTCCAAATGAAATTTCAGAAATTTGTAAAGCATATGCTCAAACAATGCATAACAAATTAGACTGCAAAACAGTTTCTCGTTCAGATTTCAGATACAACCCTCAAGATGGTGTTGTTTTCTTAGAAATAAACACTCACCCTGGAATGACAGAGTTATCTTTAGTTCCAGAACAAGCAAAATATATTGGCATATCATATGAAGATTTATGCCAATCACTCGTGGAAGACGCATCATGCAGACCTCTAAAATAATAGTTATAGCAGGCCCAACCGCATCTGGCAAATCAGGCCTAGCTCTAGATCTTGCAGAAGCAACAAACGGTGTTGTAATCAATGCCGATTCTATGCAAGTTTATAAAGATATACCAATTTTAGCAGCATCTCCTTCACAATCAGACCTAAAACGTGCCCCTCATGAACTTTATGGCATATACAACGCCTCATACAAAGGAAATGTTGTAGAATGGCTAAATTTATGCCAAGAAAAAATAAACCAAGCAAGAAACAACAATCAAACTCCAGTAATTGTTGGTGGAACAGGACTATATATCGAAAGTCTAACCAAAGGCGTAACCCCTATACCTGAAACCAAAGATGAAGTTAGAAAAATAGTCGACGAAATGTTAAAAAAAGACGGACTAGAAAGCTTATATGAATACCTAAGAAAAATAGACCAAGACACATATAACCGCCTAAGCCCAAACGATACAACACGCATAAAACGTGCAGTAGAAATTTATCTTGATACATCCAAAAACTTAAGCTATTGGCATAGCATCCCATTAAAAAAAATATATAACGAAACAGAATTTGTTTTAGTTTATCTAAAACCACCGCGCGATGCTCTTGACATACGTTCACGCATACGTTTTGATATAATGATGCAACAAGGTGCTTTAGACGAAGTAAGGCAACTACTATCACAAAATCTACCAGATGAACTACCTGCTATGCGTGCTCTTGGAATACAAGAACTAAAGCTTTATTTACAAAACAAATGCCTTTTAAATGAAGCTATAGAGTTAGCAAAACTCCATACTCGTCAATATGCAAAACGTCAAACAACGTGGTTTAATAATCGATTTTCACCAGACTTTTGCTTAAAGGCTTGTTATGATAATGACAAATTTTTTGTTGATGATATAAAAAAAGATTTATAAAATGCTTGCAAAATAGGTGTTTTAACATTAGAAAGGACTAAACAGTAATAATGTCAGGGAAGAAAAATATGTTTTTTCAAAATTTATTAGGAATGTTTTCTGCCGATATGGCAATAGACCTAGGAACAGCAAACACTCTCGTTCACGTAAAAGGCAAGGGCATTGTCTTGAATGAACCATCAGTTGTTGCAGTAAAAGATTTTAATGGAAAGAAAGAAGTTTGGGCTGTAGGAACCAAAGCAAAACAAATGCTAGGTAGAACTCCTGGTGACATCCGTGCGATTCGTCCTCTCCGCGATGGCGTTATTGCAGATTTTGAAGCAGCAGAAGCTATGATTAAATACTTTATAGAAGAAGTAAACAATCGTCGTCGCTTAATAAGTCCAACTATCATCATCTGCGTCCCAAGTGGTGCAACAGAAGTTGAAGAACGTGCCATCAAAGAATCTGCTGTAAATGCAGGCGCAAAACGTGTATGGTTAATATACGAGCCAATGGCTGCTGCTATTGGTGCCGGCCTTCCTGTAAATGATCCAACAGGTTCAATGGTTGTTGATATCGGTGGTGGTACAACAGAGGTAGCTGTATTATCATTAGGCGGCATTGTTTATTCTCGTTCAATTCGTGTTGGCGGCGATAAAATGGACAGTGCAATCATTTCTTACATCCGTCGCAACCTAAACCTATTAGTTGGTGAAAGTTCTGCCGAAAAGATTAAAAAGGAAATTGGGTCAGCTTGTGTTCCAGCCAAAGGTGATGGCCGTGTTATGGAAATTAAGGGACGCGACTTAGTAAACGGCGTACCAAAGGAAATTTCTATTACAGAACGTCAAATAGCAGAAAGCCTTGCTGAACCTGTTATGGCTATTGTAGAGGCTGTAAAAGTTGCACTCGAAAATACAGCGCCAGAACTTGCTGCTGATATCGTTGATAAAGGTATCATGATGACTGGTGGTGGTTCTATTCTATCTAACCTAGATACTGTTATTCGCAATGCAACAGGTCTTCCTGTATCTTTAGCCGAAGATCCACTTACCTGCGTAGTAAGAGGAACTGGTATGGCATTAGACAACTTTGAAGAGTTTCGTGGAGTTCTCTACGATAACTAATTCTTTTAGGAGTTAAGAAATAAGATGAAACGCCAGAAAGTTCTATTCTTAAAACAGAACTATGTCTTGCGCATATTAAAAAGATTTATGTTTGCGGGGCTGTTTACAATAGCCCTGCTCTTAGTTTTAGTACACAAAATTGACCTTGGTATCATCTCCGGTTTATCCAAAACCGTACTATTTGTTACATCTCCTATTATAAGAATAGCTTCTCTACCAGCAGATGGCATCAACTTTCTTTACAAAAAAACCTCAAACATACTCAATGTATATGAAGAAAACGAACGCTTAAGAAAAGAAAATGATGCTTTATATTTATTAAAAGAAAAATTAAATGCCATCAAAGCCGAAAATGATATACTAAAAAATCTATTACATCACTTCGATATTCCAAACACTAAAAGTTATACTGCCTATGTAATTGCAGAAAATGGTAATGCATATTCTAATTCATTCATCATCTATCTTGGCAAAAACAAACATAAAATCAAACAAGGTTATGCTGTTGTAAATCAGTCTGGTCTTATTGGTAAAATAGACATAGTTAGTGGCTCATATGCAAAAGTCAGCTTAATTACAGACATTAACTCCAAAATACCTGTTGTATCATACAAAAGTAGAGATAGAGGTATTTTAATTGGTCAAAATACAGACAAACTAAATTTAGTTTTCACCCCATTATTAGCAGAATTACATAAGGGAGATTTACTAGTAACATCCGGTATCGGAGGAGGTTTGCCTCCCAATATTCCAGTTGCTAAAATAGAAAAAATGGACACCGATAAAATAATTGCAAAACCGCTATTTGTACCATCTAAAATAGAAATCGTAAAAATCATATCCTATGCTGCAACTCCTTCTTTACAAACTAAAGAGGAATTGCAATGAAAACTAGTGTAAAACATTTTTTAACTGCATCTATGCTTTTCATAGTGCCAATATTAAGCATAATGTTCATAGAAATATTAATATACCTCCCTCGCACTAGCGAATTTTGGAACTTCCTAAGATTATCCCCATTTTATATTGGCATATACTTTTGGCTACGCATAAGACCAGATATTTTTAATTTATTCTCAGCATTCATCTTAGGTATAATTGCCGATGTATTAAGCTCATCAATTTTAGGCATAAATATTCTCTCATTTTTAATATTATACCTAATTTCATCCTATATATTATCAAACTTTAACATAAGAAAATTTACATATTCATGGCTCTTATTCTTGCTAGCATTGCTCATAACCATAATCTTCAAAACAACGCTAATAAGTCTAACCTACAAAAGCCTTATTCCTCTACATCTTGCAATATATGAGTTTTTATTAACATTTGCACTCTATCCGATTATTGGTAGATTTTATCACTACATAGAATATAACTATATTCATTTGGAGGAGCGCTATGAAAACCAATAACAAGCTACGCATCTTATTGCAACGCTCACTCATAATATTTTCTGCAAACATTTTCCTGTTTTTTATACTAATAGGCAGATTATATTATCTACAAATATATCAAGGCCCCAAATACTCTCTTTTAGCAGACTCAAACCGCACATCAACTCGATTATTAATTCCACCACGCGGCAGCATAAACGATAGAAACGGTATTGAACTTGCAACAAACAACCAAAATTTTCAGGCAATGATAACTAAGGCGCAAGTTAAAGATATAGACACTCTCTTATCTCAACTTAGCTCAACACTAAATCTTACCAGCAATCAAAAAGAAGAAATAAAAAAAACATACAACAAATCCAAACGATTTGTTCCAATTAAAATAAAAGACAATCTAAGCTGGGAAGAAGTATCAACTTTAATGCTAAATAATAATCTCTACCCAGAATTATATATAGATGAAGGACTAACACGTTATTACCCATACAAACACTATACAGCACATCCATTGGGATACGTTGGTTCTGTCTCTCTAAAAGATTTAGAAAAAGATGCCTCCCCCCTTCTACAAGTTCCAGACTTTAAAATAGGTAAATCTGGTTTTGAAAAAACTTATGATACCACATTACGAGGTCAACAAGGAACTCTAATTCACGAAGTTAACGCCTATGGTAGAATAATGCAAGAACTAGAAAAACAAGATGGTATAAAAGGAAGCGACCTTGATTTAAGTATTGATATTCGCCTCCAAAAAATAGCTTATGATGCCTTTGGTAACGAAGCAGGTGCTGCCGTTGTAATGGATGTACATAGTGGCGAAATATTAGCACTAGTATCAACACCAGCCTTTGATCCAAATCTATTTGTAGATGGTATATCAAGTAAAAATTGGAACGATTTACTATATAGCGAAAAAACACCACTTACAAACAAAGCCATCTCTGGATTATACTCTCCTGGCTCAACATTTAAGATAGTAGTAGCCCTAGCTGCTCTAGAAGAAAATCTTATCGACACCCAAACAACGTCATTTTGCAGTGGTAAAATGAAATTAGGTAACCACCTATTCCATTGTTGGCGTCATTCTGGCCATGGCACACAAAATGTTATTGATGCCATAAAAAACTCATGCGATATATTCTTTTATGAAACAGCTCTAAAATTAGGTATTGATAAAATTAATCAAAAAGCTATTTCACTAGGTTTAGGACAAATTTACGACATCGGTTTAGAAAACCAAAAACAAGGTATCATTCCAAGTAAAAAATGGAAACAACAAACCCTAAAATCTTCATGGCAACAAGGAGAAACTGTTATAGCCGGAATTGGACAAGGTTACGTTCTTGTTACCCCGCTTCAAATAGCAACTATGCTCTCAAGAATAGTAAATGGTGGATATAAAGTTGAACCAACATTTATAAAACAAGAAACCCAAAGACACTTTAAATCATTAAACCTAAACAAAGCACATATCAATATCGTAAAACAAGGAATGTTTGAAGTTGTAAACTCCAAAACAGGAACAGCAACCAGCGCCAAACCCAAAAATAAAAATCTTATAATTGCCGGTAAAACCGGTACAACACAAGTTCGCCGTATTTCATTAAAAGAACGCGAAAAAGGTATTAAAAAAGATGAAGACCTACCTTGGAAGTATCGAAATCATGCATGGTTTATGGCCTATGCACCATATGACAATCCCAAATATGCAATAGCAGTTCTTGTTGAGCACGGTCGATCAGGATCAGGAGTAGCTGCTCCTATTGCCGTAAAAATACTAGAAGAAGCAATCAATTTAGATATAAGATAAGAGGACAATATGGCAATAATACTAAATCAAAATCAAAACTTAAGTCTAAAAGAAAGATTTTTTAATCTAAATTTTGCTTTTATTAGTATAATATGCTTACTTGGCTTATTAGGATGCGTTATTCTCTATTCAGCTGCAGGTGGCAATATTAACCCCTGGGCTCTAAACCAAGGTATCCGTTTCTTAATGGGATTATTTTTAATGTTAATATCCGCAATGATAAGACCAGAAATTTATTACAAATTATCAACTCCACTTTATATCATCACACTTATATTACTAATAATAGTAGATGTAGCAGGATACACTGGTATGGGAGCAAAACGTTGGATAGATTTAGGATTTTTCAAGCTCCAACCATCTGAGTTAATGAAAATTGCTGTAGTTTTAGAATTATCACGTTACTTTAGCCAAACCCCAATCAATACAATAAGAACAATAAAAGGCATAATAAAGCCCATTTTAATTGCATTTCTCCCAGTTGCCTTTATTTTACTCCAACCAGATCTTGGTACATCACTGATGATATTATTTACTGCAGTGGCATTGTTTTATTTAGCGGGTGTTGAATGGTATAAATTTGCAGCGGCAATTGGTGGAGTTGCCATACTAGCGCCAATATTATGGCACAAACTACATACCTATCAACAAAACCGAATTCTAACATTTCTAGACCCAGAGCGCGATCCATATGGTGCTGGATACCATATCATACAAGCCAAAATAGCACTAGGATCAGGTGGACTAACAGGTAAAGGTTTTTTATCCGGCACACAAAGCCATCTCAATTTCTTACCAGAAAAACATACTGACTTTATATTTACTATGTTTTCTGAAGAATTTGGAATGCTAGGTGGTGTTCTTATTTTAATACTTAATCTAATAATTATAAGTTACGGCTATTGGTTTGCATTCAGAATACACCCCTCAAATTTCTTTGGCAAAATGGTCATTTTAGGACTTAATACAAACTACTTTTTATACGTATTCATCAATATTGCAATGGTAATCGGCCTACTGCCTGTAGTTGGCGTACCTCTACCTTTAATAAGTTATGGAGGAACAGTTATTATTTCTGTAATGACAAGCTTTGGTATAATGATGTCATTTTATACTCATCGCGATAAAGAATTAAAAAAATAACCATTGAAAAATCATACATAGCAATTATATCCACCTTTAACACAAAAGGAGGAGATAATGATAAAACAAACACTTATAATAGCAATTGCTTTTTTGGGCTTATGTTCATGCGCTACTTCAGCCAAATATAATCAAAAATTAAATAACGATTTAGGAAAAACTTATGAACAATTAACTCAAGAATATGGTTCTCCAAGTATAATAAAACACCTAAAAAATAATGATATGATAGTAACATATGTAAATGTAAATACAGAACTACTTCCTGACCCTAATTATTTTCCTAACGAAACAGATTTTCTAACCGAAGATGAAATGTTCTATCCTTTTACATACGGTGGAAATGAAATCCCTATTGGCAGTTTTATGGGGCAAGAAATAGTAAACTATTGCCAAACAAAATTCTATTTACACAACAACATCGTCACCTCTTGGTCATGGAAGGGTAACTCATGCGTATCCTTATAACATCAAATACTTAATAAACTTGTTTGAAAACGCCATTAACAAACATTTCAATCACATATCTAGAAGACTTGATTGATCCTGAGTGCATCATAAATTCACTCCATTTTTCTTTTAATTCTTCAGAGTTAGAAACTTCTGTTAACTTATCATAATTAAACCCTTTTACACTCTGAACAAGCTCACTCCAAAGCTTAACCGCTCCATATCCATAAACCTCAAATCCTTTAGGTTCTATACCATTAAGTCTCATATTCACCAAGCTTTCTGTAAACATTAAACTGTCCTTAAAACTTTTAAGACCCAAAAGGTAAATACCATTAGCCTTATCCCCTAGTGTTTCCAAACCATAAGAAGCCAACATATCTTTA
Organism: Alphaproteobacteria bacterium; assembly: GCA_045633945.1. Lineage (GTDB taxonomy): Bacteria > Pseudomonadota > Alphaproteobacteria > RF32 > CAG-239 > CAG-267. The sequence continues at coordinate 5,056 of JAZQZH010000051.1, read as the reverse complement.
GCTGTAAATAATATCACACTTTGATTCACATTTCTTAAATGAACAATAAAATTCGTCGCCATTTCCTTTTTGGATAATACAAAAACAATACCCACATCATCTCTATCAAGATTTTCAATTAAGTCATTTACATTAGTGTTTTCATTTAATGCAAAAAACTTCAAAAGTTCACTCTTACCATGTCTTCTAAATTCTTCAAACAAAGATTTGGCCACATCTGCATAGCCCTCATCTCTATTATCATCATAAATAAATGCTGTTTTAAGTCCGGCAAAATTCTGATTATAAAAATTAAAAAAGTCACCACTCATTTGTGACTTTGTGCCCAAAAACATAATCTGCCCTTTTTTATCAAGGCTCCCCTCACTATAGGCAACAGTTGTAGGTACAATTTGGAATATTTTAGATTGCTCATAAATTTTAGCAATATCTTCAAATCTGTTCGAGCAATATGGACCTATAACAAGTGCAATCTTTTTAGAGCTAATTAAAGATAACATCTCTGCCGTAGAAACAGCCAAACGATCATCACACCTATCATCAATGGTTAAAATATCAACTTTCTTACCATTAACCCCCCCCTTACTATTTACTTCATCAATAGCAAGCCTAGCACCATTAAAAAGCTCTTTTCCATCATTCCTATATTCTCCCTGCTTTGGCGCAATAACCGCAACTGTAATATCTTCAGCCTTAAGCTCAAAACTACAAATCAGCACCAAAATAAAGAAAATATAAAAACAAATATTCTTCATAATTACATCTTTTCAGGAGCTTTAAATCCAAGTAGATTAATAGATATATCTAATACATTTAATGTTAATGTAATAATAGCAACAAGAGAATGTAAAATCTTCTCATTAGTTTCAGCCAAAATTTTCTTGTCATGATAAAATACATTAAACTTATTAGAAATCTCATATATATATTGACATAGCATTGAGGGAGCATCTTTTTTAACTGTCTCAGTTAAAACATGACTAAATTTAATCAATGACAAAGCTAAATCACGCTCAGACTGACAAGTAAAATCACTAAATGGATTATCTCCAACAAAAGGTTTCAAATTTAATTTTGATAAAATAGATTTAATACGAACCATAGTATACAAAATATATGGACCAGTATTTCCTTCAAAAGATGCAAACTTATCTATATCAAAAATATAATTACTTTCACATGGATTTTGTAAATCACCATATTTAATAGCAGCAAGAGCAATAATTTCAGAAAGCTTTTTCAATTCTTCTTCACTCATCTTATCGCTATCTTTAATAGAAACTTTAGCTTCAACAGTATCAAGCAATTCAGACAACTTCATTGTTCCACCAGAACGAGTTTTAAATGGTTTGCCATCTTTACCATTAACCGTACCAAAACCAACAAATGACAATTCAGTGTCATTTGGCACAATACCTGTTTTTTTAGCACAGCGAAATACTCTTTCAAAATGCAAACCTTGACGCTTATCAACTACATATACCACTCTGTCTGCATTAAAATCTTCCATTCTTTGAACAAGTGTAGCAAGGTCTGTTGTTTCATAAATTGCAGAACCATTTGACTTTAAAATAATACAAGGAGGAATAGGAGCAGTATCAGTTTCCTCTTTAACATCAACCACCAAAGCCCCATCGCTTATATAAGCATGCCCGCCTTTTTTCATTCCATCCACCATATCTTTGATATATGGATCAGCATCACTTTCGCCATACCAATAATCAAAATCTACATCCAAACGAGCATAATTTCTTTTAAGATCAGGAAGAGAAGCCCCCATAATATGATACCATAATGCACGATACCCTTTACGACCATCTTGAAGATCTTGTGTTGCTGTTCTTGCTTTTTCAAGATACTCTTCATCTTCTTTAGATTTTTTAGATGCAGTAGGATAAATTTCTTCCAAATCTTTTAAATCAAATGGAGCCTCACTAGGATATTCCCCTTCAAAACTCTCATCAAAATAACAAAGTTCAGGCTTTCTAATACTCAACTCATGAATAATTAACCCCATTTGCAAACCCCAATCCCCAAGGTGTGCATCACCAATAACCTTATTACCATAAAAACGATTTAATCTCTTTAATGCCTCACCAATAACCGCAGAACGAAGATGTCCAACATGTAGAGGTTTTGCAACATTTGGACCACCATAATCAACTACAACAGTTTTAGGAGATTTTGTTTTTTCAAACCCAACATCATCAGAATTTAACATTCCATTTAGATAATCATTTAAAAAGCGATCTTTCACGTTGATATTGATAAAACCAGGAGCAACCACATTAACACTGTCAATTACATCATTTGCAACCAAATTAGAAATCACATCATTTGCAATCATCAAAGGTGCTTTGCGATAAAGTTTAGCTCCCCCCATTGCACCATTAACCTGAAATTGGCACAAATCCGGCCTATTAGAAACTACAACACGCCCCAATTCTCTATCATAGCCTGCATTTTCAAATGATTGCATAAATATATCATTTAAAGTTTCTATAACCGATAACATTTTACTCTCCAAAATATCTGTTTAAAATTCCAAGAAATATTAGAAGATATAACCCCTATTGTCAAGACCAAAATAAAGGGGGATATTAAGGCGAAATTGTTGACAATCTCCATGTAATTAGGATAAATATTCATCATTATTTGGTTTAACGAATATATAGGAGACAAAAATGCCAGTTTCAAAAGCTGTAGCAAACTTAATAGAAGAATACACTCGTTTTTCTTCAATCACAATGAATGAACTTTTTGCTAAAGACCCTAAAAGAGCTGATAAATATACCATCAAATTAAATGATATGATATTTGACTATTCAAAAAACCGCTTTGATGAAAAAGTATTAAGTGCATTATTTGATTTAGCAAGAGAACACAATCTTAAAGAACGTATCGAAGATATGTTTATTGGCAAAAAAATCAACGTAACAGAAGACAGAGCTGTTCTCCACACTGCACTTCGCAATATTGATGGTAAACCTGTATATCTTGATGGCAAAGATATAATGCCAGAGATATTAAAGGTTTTAGAGAAGATGAAAAACTTCACTAAAGCAGTACACGAAGGCTCATTTAGAGGTGCAACAGGCAAACTTCTAAAAAATATAGTAAACATTGGTATCGGTGGCTCAGATTTAGGCCCATATATGGTAAACCAAGCTCTCAAAAAATATTGGAAAGATGGAATTGAAAGCTATTTCATCTCCAATATTGATGGAACAGCTTGTGCTGAAATATTAAGCCAAATCAACCCTGAAGAAACATTATTTATTGTTGCTTCTAAAACATTTACAACAATTGAAACTCTCACAAATGCCAAAACATGTAGAGATTGGCTCGTAAAAGCATTAGGTAATGATGCTGTTAAAAATCACTTTGTTGCTTTATCAACAAATGCAGCAGCAGTTAGCGAATTTGGTATCGATACAAACAATATGTTTGAATTTTGGGATTTCGTAGGTGGTCGTTATTCTTTATGGTCAGCAATAGGATTATCCGTATGCTTAACTATCGGCTATGAAAACTTTGAAGAACTTCTAAAAGGTGCACAAGCAGTTGACAATCACTTCAGATACACAGAGTTAGAAAATAACATTCCTGTTATCATGGCTCTTATCGGCATTTGGTATAATGATTATTATAATATCCATCGTTATGGTGTTATCCCTTATGATCAATACTTAAAACACCTTCCTTCATATCTTCAACAATTAGATATGGAAAGCAATGGTAAGTCTGTTCGCCTTGATAATAAAAAAATAACAGACTATGCAACTGGCCCAGCTCTCATCGGTGGCGCTGGAACAGATGTTCAACATTCATTCTTCCAGTTGCTACACCAAGGCACAGAACCTGTTCCTGTAGACTTCATTATCCCAGCTATTTCACAAAATGAAAACGGAAAACATCACCTAATTTTGCTTGCAAACATTTTAGCACAAGCAGAAGCTTTGATGAAAGGTAAAACAGTTGAACAAGCTGCCGCAGAATTACGAGCAAAAGGCAAAGATGAAGAAACAGTTGAAAAATTAAAATTAAACAAAAGTTTTGACGGCAACCGCCCATCAAATATGTTTATTTTTGAAAAGATTACTCCTTTTGCTCTTGGCGAACTTGTTGCTTTATACGAGCACAAAGTATATACACAAGGCGTAATTTGGGAAATTGACTCATTTGACCAATGGGGTGTTGAGCTTGGTAAAGAATTAGCATTAAAAATTTTACCTGAACTTGAAACATCAACACCCAAAGAACATGATAGTTCAACATCAAATCTAATTAAGACAATTTGTGCAATCCGTAACGCATAAATCTTTGTCTTTCACATCCCAAAGGCAGCTATTTTAGCTGCCTTTTTTATATTTGACACACAAATAATTTTATGATACCATAAAACAAACGATGAGGAGAATTTAAATATGAGTAAAATAACAAGCGATTTTGAAACATTTTTAAGCGCAAATTATCCTGACGACTATAAAAAAATAACAGGAAGAAATGTTGAAGAAAGTTTAATCACAACAATTCTATCTCGATATGAATCAAAATATTTTATTTGGAAGCAAATCCCAGATTGGGTAAAAACACTATTCCATAACGAAATACCACACGAAGTATTTGTTGGCCATGAACCATATACCAATTTTGTAACATTCCTAACAACACATCATAATGATTATATTAGACTAAACGACATAGTTTTCTCAACAGCTCTCACAAACGAAGAGGCTGTTGCTTTTTGCTGCGACATGGCTGATAAAGGCTATTCAATAGAAAGTGCAATACTTTTATCTGATAATCGCAATACTCGTAAAGAATTATTAGAAAAAGGCCTCCAAAACACCGAAGAAGGAAAAATCATATGGTTCGAAACTCGTCAAAAAGACATTGAAATCGTAAAAGACTCATTTAAAGATGAGCAATTAGAAAAATATGCATTAAATCTTTTAATTAAACAAGAGAACACCAAAGAACAAATTGAAGAACGTGAAGAAAAAATATCCGCATTACAAGCACAATTAGCTATAGAAGAAGACAAAGAAAAAGT
>JAZQZH010000050.1:0-4277 GCA_045633945.1 Alphaproteobacteria bacterium | reverse complement strand
ATATGCATTCATCAGCAATAGCCCCTCTCAACGCTGCATTCATCGGCTCCCTTGCTATACCTCTTTTCTTTTTAAGCTCCAAAAAATCTTGATATGTACCACCTCTTAAAACACCAAATAACTCCTCATCTTCCATATCTAAAAGATCTTTATCTTTATTTAGCTTTCCAAAAAACTTATCATCTAAAAATTCTTTTTTATTCTTAAAAAATTTTTCAGGACCAACAGGCTTACCATTAACAAGAATAGAGTTACTTTCCTTATCAAAACTAATACCATTATGCGTAGATGCATAATGTTCAATCATACCAAGAGCCGATGCCTCTTGTTTTTCATATGGAATTTCAACCACAATTCGAGGCCTTAATTTACCATCTTCATCATAAAACTCTTTAGGAAAACGAGGATTTAATTTCTTACGAATGTCAATACCACTTAAAACCGTATTATCAATTGTTGATTTTAAAAAATCATAAGATTTATCACCACCAAAACCACCAACTGCATTAGATTGCTGAAGCTCAACAATTTTATTATAATAATCCTTTGTTACACCTTTATACTGTTCAATAGTCATATCACGATTTTTAAGTGTTTCAACAAACATTTCTTCAACACTATCACTATACGTACCATACAAAAACGTGCTATGAACATTTATTGCAGTTAGCGCAAAATATCTTTTATAATCTGGATTGTCTTCTGTTATCCCTGCCAAAAATAATATACGTTTTGACGCCTCAATATTAAACTTAGCTGCTTCAACCCTTTCTGATTTATCATCTCTAAATTCATATTGATATTTATTTTTTATCATCTTGTTTTTCCTAATAGTCAAAACTAATTATTTTATCTCCCAAGATCTATCCCCCATTTATTGCAAAATTTAGTCGTACAATCCTCCAACGCTTTTCTCTTCGGATAAAAAACCATTCCTAAAAAACCTCCAAAATCATCCACACTTCTCCACTCGCGCAAATATTCACAATCTCCTGTCTTTGAATATTGCATTAAATTTTCCCAAGCAAGCTTCCGTTCAAAATTAGTAGTATAAAAAGGTGTACCAGCATAAGATATAGGAGCATGATCAAGCGGTTGTACACCGGTTACATCTTCCACAAAAATACACCCATCTATTCCGGCACTAGCCAATGTACCCCATCCAGGAACACATCCCGCCGCTGCAGATGCTCCCTCTAACGTTGCCAATTCATAATCTCCTTCATCTATTCTCTCTCGAATGGGCATAGCCCCCGCATAAACAAGACCTCCTATTGGCGCTTTTTTCGCAACAAATCCTATACCGCTTTCCACTACTTCACCACCAATCTTTCGCGCAATCTTTCCACCAAACTTTGTTACAACTTTACCTATATTACTATCTTTTAAATATTTTGCTAATCGTTCATCGGTAATAAGCTCTCCCACACCTTCTATCTTTCTTTTACCCATTTTTATTGCATCTTTTCCAACCTCCCAAACATCCCCCAAATTTCTTCTTGCTTTTGCTCTCACTTCGTTAAGATAAACATTCACATCTCTCATCGTAGAATTATTATTTGCAAACTTATCAACTCTTTGGACGAAAACATCATTTAGATTATCAACAGTATCATTAAGATTACCCCAAAAACCTTTACCTGATGAAGAAATCATTCTAACAGCTTTATCTGCTTCTGCAATTCCATCATCAATATATCTCGATCCTTCATCATATATTGCTGACAGACAATTTAAAGAAAAACTACTAATATCACATACTCCGTCCCAAATATTATCTATACCTTCATCCCAAAAGCTCCAACGATCCACAATACCTTTATCACGAAGCCTAACCCCAACACGTGTATCTAATTTCATTCTTCTACCAGCAACATCATCTGCGATTTCCTGATCTACATTTTCCATATCAGGCTCTAAAGTAGTAGTATCCCTTACTTCACAACGCTCATCACATCTTGTATTAAAGCGCCCCTTTCTTTCATCATTTAACATCATAATACTTCTCCTCTCCAATTTCACATACATATCATTATACCATAAATCACCACTTATGTCAAATAAAATACACTAAAAAAAACATAAAAAAACACTATGATTTTCTACAAAATCTCAAAACAACATCTCTTTCTCTTTTATACAAACAAGATGTTTCTACCGCCAATTTAAACTTCTCCACTTCTTCCTTATTTTCTTCTATACGCTTTGTGGCTATTTTAATATTTTTAGCAATTTTCTTAAAAGACTCTTCAAGCTTTTTACTCCAAATTTTACTAGACTCAAAATCATTATACGCAATTGTATTAAACTTCGAAAGTAATATATACCCTGCATCTATACCATAATGCTTTTTTGATAACAAATTTATATCATCCAAAATATTTCTTTTTTCATATTTTAATACAAACTCTTCAAGGTATTTGCGTTTACGCCACATAATAAAACCTAAAAACAATACATCAAAAAATCCTTTTACATTCAGATTAAAACTCTCAATATCATCAGCATTAAAAACACTGCTTTCAACATAATTCACCAGCATTGTCTTAACATTATCACAACTGTTTTTTCCAAGTTTTTTTATTAAAGCCACAACATCTTCTTCAAATTCATCTAATTGGTTGCTAATTTCTTTAGCTTTATCCGTAACCAAAATACCTTTATCTACCTCTAATTGATTATTATCAATACACTCCAAAATACTATCTATATTATTAGATAAAAAAGTCTTTTTAATTCTCTTATCCTTATCTTCTAAATATTTCAAAATACCTTCTATATCTTCACCATATCCTAAAATATCTTCACAAACATTAGATTTATTATTCAATAAATCACATCTTCTTAAAACATATAAATCATGCTTATATGCCCACACATCAAATACATTATGCCTTTTACGTTGATTATGAGTGTTCTTTACAGCTTTTTTATCTTTTGCTAATTTTTTTTTACCAAAACCAAACATCTAACTTCTCCCATCTATACCTATATATAACAGCAAGCCTTAAACAAAAGTAAACAACACAGAAATCATAAAAAAAGCCCTTAAAACAAAGGACTTTTCTTTTTACAAGATTATTATTTTCTAATATAATCAAACCAAACCGGTCTTCTACCCTCTCTAATTGCTTTTTGTTGATATTTAGTCTTAACCCAATCAGCTGGCTCTTTTCTCCAATCATCTCCACATTTTGCACTCCATAAAAAATCAGAGCACTCATGCATTGTACGCAAAACATGACGTTTATAAACAGGATGATCTGTTGCAACCCTAAATAAACCACCGCTTTTTAGAACTCGAGCAATTTCTTTTAAATTACTTTCATTAACAAACCGTCTGCTAGCATGCTTTTTCTTAGGCCACGGATCTGGAAATAATAGAAAAACCTTATCAAAAAAATCATCTGGAATTTTTTGAAATAGCTTCCTTACATCATCATCATACACTCTAATATTATTAACCTCAAAAGACAGAGCATCAATCTCTTCTGGTAGATTATCTCCCTCTTTTACTCCGCTAATAAGCGACAACAAATTAGCCACCCCATTTTGGAAAACCTCAACACCAATATAACCATTATTAGGATTATTTTTTGCCTGACCAAAAATATGCTGTCCATCGCCAAAACCTATTTCCAAACAAAGCTTTTCTGCTCCATTTTTAAATAGCTTATTTTTATCAAAATCCTCTTGTTTGCAAACTCTAATCTGAGGAAGCATTGTCTCTAATAAAAAACTTTTAGCTTTGCGAACAACGCGCCCTTTTCTTCTACCAAAAAACTTTGGTTCACTAAACATCTCTTTATTAAAAGTCATATTCGTCCATATCTTCTTTAGTTGCTCTTAAACCGCTCAATAATTGCAATAAACCTTTTCTAGATTTTGGAGGTAAAGAATAAAACATCTTTAAAACCATAGTGGCCTCAACACCTTTAATTGGATCAAACTTAACTTCACATTCATCTTCTTGAAAAAATCCAATATTGCATACATTTTTAGAATTATCCATAGGGTAATTTGAAACAACTTCATTAAGAGCATCAAACTCTAATTCATCAAAGAAATAACTAATATTAACCCCTAAAATCTTAGCAATCGTATATAAACGACCAGCGCCAATTCTATTTACACCTTTTTCATATTTTTGCACCTGTTGGAATGTTACTCCCAACTTTTCAGCCATTTGCTTTTGGCTCATTTGCAACAAGCGTCTTCTCGCACAAATTCTACTACCAACAAATGCATCAACAGGACCAATACCATTTTCTGCAACT
>JAZQZH010000049.1:0-13167 GCA_045633945.1 Alphaproteobacteria bacterium | reverse complement strand
TTGTGAGGGGATATTTTTATCTAATTTAATGCCCCAACATTCCACACTCAAAAAATATTTGATTTTTATAATAAAATAGATTACCATCCACCCACTATTAAAAATTATGATGTTAAACTATTTAAATATTATGAATTATGATGGAAATAATTGCTTACTGTTTAGGTGGTCTCACAATAATAGTATTTATTGCTTTTATAATTGCATGGGCTTGTATGCAAGAAAAGCAATTTGATGAGATAAACAAAGAGATTGAAGAAATCAAAAAAAGTAAATAACCATTAAAAACTTTAAGTTATGGAAACAAAAATTCTTACCGGTGTAGTTGTACGTCGACCAGTTGTTGTGCCAAATATAGTGTGCAATGTGATTTTCTTGGTGATTGATGTTGAAAGCATTGGTCGTATAAAATTTTATTGTGCTGAGAATATGTATGATATGTGTTCTATCGCACATTTAGAAGAAAAAACATTTTCTGATGTTGCAGTATCATCTGAAGGTGACTATGTGCATCTTATGGTAAAGTCATTAGATGCCAGTGATTTCGATAGGAAAATTATCGGCTTTTACAATGAGTCTCTTGGGATTGGAAATCCTAAAGTGTGTCCATATTAAAAATTATTGGACTTTACCCCTCACAATTTTATTGTTGTGAGGGGATATTTTTATCTAATTTAATGCCCCAACATTCCAGACTAAAAAATATTTGATTTTTATACTAAAATATGTTATTCTCCACCCACTAATAAAATTATGATGTTAAACTATTTAAATATTATGAATTATGGAAATTAATTGGATTTATGTTATCGTAACGCTTTCTATTGCAATAACATGCTTTATGTGTGTTTATTGGTATTATGATGCTATAAACGCAAGACGAAAATTTAAAGAAGCTGAAAAGAAACGAGTTAAGCCAGGGTGTTATTGGTATGAAGATGATACATTCTCAAAATCAAGAATACCCGATAAAAAGGTCAAAGCTATTGTTGAACTTATTGAAGGAGACTGTATATATGGTGATTTAACCACATCAGAGCTTTTCCCTATTGATGAACAACGATTATCTTACGATGAAGCCAAAAAGTTTTTTGAAGAGTTTTCTTATCCTTGTAAAGATAACGAAAAAATAGTTTGGTATGACATTTATCAGTTGAGTAAAATTAAAGAGCATTATTCTATGAAGATAGAACGTGTGGTTATGGAGATGTCAAAAACCCCTCGTCTTAGGGGACAGTGGTCTTGTTCAGAATGTCTTACTCTTAAAGAAAATGCTTTTATTATGGATTTTCATTACAATGATTGTTTTGATACTCCAAAAGTTAATGAAAATGCTGTTCGTCCTGTAATTGCAATGAAGTGCCTTGACACATCATTGATTACAATAGAGGATTTTGATAAAGATTTTGAAAATGAGTAAATAACCATTAAAAACTTTATAAAATATGGAAACTAAAACTTTTCAATGTTTTAACGAAGTTATTGTAAAGCCAAATGAATATTCAGGACCCTGGCTTGTTCTAAAAGAAATGAAGTCTTTAAGTGAAACTATTGGACTACCTGTGCGTGCCAAGTTTCAACACAGAGAACTTCTGATTACTTCAACGACAGATATTGACCACACATTGTATTGTTTTCATCACAAGATAGATACAGATAGTGTCAAATACTGTAAAATAAATAACCATTAAACATTACAAAACCCCTCACAATTTTATTGTTGTGAGGGGTTTCTTTTATCTAAAATACTATGCTTTCATTTTTTTAAGCTGTTCCAACCAAATACACGTTAGCATGTTGACAACAAAATTTGACAAAATTAAGCTGCATTTTCCACAATTTTTACTAACATATTGAAAGTACACAAATAAAAAAACTTGCACTAATTGTTGAAATGTGATAAAATATGTCACAGTTAATGAGAATTATGAATTTTAAAATTATGTGTCATGAAAAAATTATTATTATTTGTTGTTGCTATTACAACAATGGGATGTGTCCAAAGCAGTAACGCAAACAACGTACAAGAGGGTTACACCAATAACACAAATCTATTAGGTAGCGAAGAGAGTAAGCATTATCTAATCGAGGTTGAGGTTATTAGAAATAAACAAAATCCTTTGCCAGAAGAGACTATTGAGGAAATCATATCGGTTACAAAAGACCTTTTAGATCATGGTGATAGTATAGCGAAAACAGAGAGTTTCATAAATAAGAAATTCGGCGAGATTAACGGCAGAAGTGTGGAAGTAACAATTTCAGAGGCTGGAATAGATGAAGTTGTTGTTACGCAACTCTGGGTTTCGAAACGTTTGAGAAATCTATGTCTATCTTTAACTATATTGATAACTGTAATTGTTCTTCTAGTAGTGAGCTACTACTTTGATATAGATTGTGGTCTATTCTTTGCGATGATAGCAGCACTCATAACTGCTATGATTTTGGACGTATTTCTCCTCATGTAAAAAGCCACCCCAAAGGGTGGCTTTTTTATGGTCGGGACTAGAGGATTCGAACCTCCGACATCTTGCTCCCAAAGCAAGCGCTCTACCAGGCTGAGCTAAGTCCCGTTTGCTTAACAGAAAGGACAATAATCAAAAAAATTATATAATGCAAGCTTTTTTTTCAAATAATGTTTATATTTTTCATTACCCTTTGAAAATAAAACAAAAAAAATAATATATTAAAATAATTCCCCCAACATTTCACCCTCAAATACCTTTTTATAAAACCATAAGTCCTAAAAATTATCAATAAAAATCCATATTATTCATCTTTACTTTTTGTTTATAGATACCATTTACTAGTTTACAAACAAAACAAAATTCATATAATCGCATCAAATAATTCCAAAACTTCATTAAAGGGAAAAAAATGAGAAAGTTTTTATCACTAATAGTAACTGCTCTATTACTATCAATTTCAACTGCCAATGCACAGCTAAACGTTAACATATCTGGTGCAACTCAAGCCCCTATCCCAATAGCATTCCCCAACATTATAACTGACAATAAAGGTGTGGGAGCATTCTTGGGTTTTTCATATGCAAACAAAATAAAAGATGTAGTTCTTGCAGATCTTGAACGCAGTGGCCTATTTCGCATAATATCAGAGCGCAGCTATATTCAAAAATTTAACTCATTTTCCGATACTCCAATTTTTGGAGATTGGCGCGTATTAAATGCTCAAGTACTTGTTCAATCTGAAATAGAAGAAGAAAATGGTTCAGAACTAAAATTACGCTTCAAAATTTGGGATATAATCAGCCAAAAAGAATTATTATATGAATTATACACTGCAGACAAAGATAATTGGCGCCGTATGGCTCACTCTATGGCTGATGCAATTTATGAACGCCTAACAGGTGATAGCGGATACTTTAATACAGTAATTGCTTATATTTCAGAATCAGGCCCATCAACCAAAAGAGTTAAACGCCTAGCACTTATGGATCAAGATGGAGATGGTCATCAATTTTTAACAAGTGGAGCAAACTTAGTTTTAACTCCTCGATTCTCTCCTGATATGCAATATATCGCTTATCTTTCATTCATAAATAATAAGCCTCGCGTATATATGTATAATTTACACACTCAAAAAACAGAACTATTAGGAAACTTCCCTGGAATGACATTTGCTCCAGCTTTCTCTCCTGATAGTAAATATATGTTGATGAGCTTTGCTAAAAATGGCGTAACAGACATCTATGAGATGGATTTAACCACTCGTCAGTCTAAAAAACTAACATCAGGTCCTCACATCGACACATCACCAAACTACTCTCCTGATGGCCAAAAAATTGTATTCAACTCAGATCGTGGAGGCAATCAACAATTATACGTAATGAACAGAGACGGCTCTAACGTAGAACGTATAAGCTTCCGTCGTGGCTCTCGTTATGCAACTCCAGTATGGTCCCCAAGAGGTGATTATATTGCATTTACACGCATGGAAGGCAATAGCTTTTACATCGGTGTTATGTATCCAGATGGCAGTGGTGAAAGAACTCTTGCATCTGGTTACATAGTAGAAGGCCCAACATGGTCTCCTAATGGACGAGTTTTAATGTTCCAACGCCAAAACAAAGGAACCGCAACAACCAACGCTCCAATTCAACTATACTCTATTGATGTAACAGGGCAAAACGAGCGTTTAGTTCTAACTCCTGGCGATGGTTCAGACCCTGCTTGGTCACCACTATTATAAAATAATCTATTAAAAGGAAAAAATCATGACAAAACAAACTTGGAATCCTGGAACAATGATATCTCCTCTTCCACCTGCTCTAATAAGTTCAGGAAGTATGGAAAAACCAAACGTAATGACCGCTGCATGGACAGGTATTATTTGTTCTGATCCAGTTATTACATACGTTTCAATAAGACCAAGTAGATATAGTCATGAAATAATATCCCAAACAAAAGAATTTGTTATCAACATCCCAACATGGAAACTAGCTCCTGCTGTTGATACTGTTGGTGTAAAATCTGGCCGTGATTTTGACAAATTTGCATTAACAGGCCTAAATGCAGAACCTTGTGCAAAAATAAAAGCTCCACAAATAAAAGAATGCCCTGTTTCTATGGAGTGCAAAGTAATGGAAGTTCGTTCTTTTGGCACCCATGATATGTTTTTAGCAGAAGTTATTGCTGTTAATGTAGATGAAGAGTTTATTGATGAACACGGAGCTCTAAATTTAGAAAAAGCTGGTCTTTTAGCATATGCTCACGGATTTTACTATACACTTGGACGCCAAATTGGTAAATTTGGCTTCTCAGTCGAAAAGAAAACCAAAACACTAGCTGTTGCTTCACAAAAATTTGGCAAAGAAAACTCTGAAAAAAAATTCAAAAAAGCTAACCAAGACGAAAGCTTTATTGAAAACGGAGTTGAAGTAATTGTAAAAAAAACAAAACTTAAAAAAGCAGCCCCAAAAACTAATAAGCCTGAAAATAAAAAGTTTGCTCGCAAAGCAGTTAACACATCAGATGATAAAAAAAGCAAAGTAAAATCTGAAGATAGAAAATTTACTCCTAAAGCATCACCCAAAACAGATGAAAAAAACTTCACTCCTAAACCATCATCTAGAAAATTTGCTAACAAAGATAACAAAAAAACAAGCTACATGCAAACAACCTATAAAAAGAAATCAGATGGTTCATTTAAAAGGAAAAAATAATTCTAAAAAAAGAAAGAAGTAGCAAACAAGTTACTTCTTCTTTTTTTATCAAACATACACTTTTCTCACTCTTAAAAATTTGTGAAATAAACTCACATCATACTTGCTTAGAACCACTCTAAATAGTATAAATAAAACTATAACAAAAAAAAGAGAGTACAAATGATAAATAAAGACTTACAAATCGAACTTCAACGTTGTATTGGATGTAAAACATCTCCATGCGCAAAAGCATGCCCTCTCGGCGTTTCTCCTCATGATTTTATCGCTCATGCCATAAAAAAAGATTACACCACCGCCTCTAATATCATTAGAGACAAAAATCCATTAGCTCATACTTGCGGTCTTGTTTGCCCAGACACTTTCTGCCAAAAAGCATGTATCAGAAGCAAAATAGACACCCCAATAAATATACCATGCTTACAAGCTAATATTGTAGCCTTAGTTCCAAATGCTCCCCTACAACTCCCTCCCCATAATGGCAAAAAAATAGCCATAATTGGCGGAGGTCCTGCAGGACTTGGCTCATGTTGGGAACTAATAAAAAATGGTTATCATGTTACAATTTTTGAAAAACAATCAAAACTAGGTGGTGCAGCAAGATTAATACCAGATTATCGCCTACCTAAAGAAATTCTTGATAGTGAAATATCTTATATAACAGACAATAATTTAGTTGATGTAAAATTAAACCATGAAATATCAGACTTTGATGAGTTAAAAAAAGATTTTGACAATATAGTACTTGCACTAGGTGAGCAAACTCCAAATCTTTTAAGAACATCTGGAGAAGAACTTGCCACACCTTATAAAACTGTACTAGAAACTCCAAATTTACACATCTCATCAAAAGTATGCATTGTAGGTGGCGGAGAAGTAGCTCTAGACTGTGCTTTAAGCTTAAAAAAATTAGGCACAAACACAGTTGAAATGTTTGTAAGACGTCGCAAAACAGATATGCGCATCATGAAACGAGACTTTGAAGATTTAGAAAAACACAACATCATAATAAGAGAACTAACATCAATAATAAACATAACTAAAGAAGAAGATAATACACTAACCCTAACAGCCATAAACAATGAAATAAATTCTGAAAATAAAGCTTCAGCCCTCAGCAATACAGAACACACCCTCAAAGGATATAATAAAATTATTACTGCACTAGGTTCAAGTTGCTCTCCACATCATAAAAATTTACCATTTTTAGCATCTGGAGATATGTTAGGAACTTGTGGTACAGTAGTTGAAGCACTAGCATCTGGCATTAAAATAGCAAAAGAACTAATAAACAGCGAGGTTTTATAATGAAGATAACATTAGGTGCCATTGGTAAGTGTAAATCAAACACTCCTGAAGCTGATATAATAAAACGATATAAAGAACGCCTAAAATGGGATTTATCAATAAAAGAAAAAGACAATTCTACCCAAGAAGAAGAAGCTAAGTTTCTTCAGTCATGCATTCCAGCAAATTCAAAAGTAATTGTACTTGATGAAAGAGGCAAAAATATGACAAGCCCAGAGCTTGCAAAAATTGTAGAAACATGGATGGGAAATGGCACCTCTGAACTATGTTTTTTAATAGGTGGCGCAGAAGGCCACTTAGAAACAACAAGACAAAAAGCAGATCTTGTTTTATCATTCGGTAAGTTAACCCTACCCCACATATTAATGCGCGCAGTATTAACTGAGCAAATTTACCGTATAGAAACAATTATCAACCACCACCCATATCACAAATACTAACAAGAAAGGATTTTTTTTACATGAGCAAAAAAGTATGCTTAATAGATGGATCTGGTTATATTTTCCGTGCATATTTTGCAAGCCCCAAAATGACTAATCCCGAGGGATTACCTGTAAATGCAGTATATGGCTTTTTAAATATGTTTTTAAGCCTTACCAATAATATAAACTGCGATTATTGTTTAGTACTATTTGATGCAAAACGTCAAAACTTCAGAAATGAAATATTTAAAGACTATAAAGCAACACGTCCTGACTTGCCAGAAGATTTACGCCCACAATTTGAATTAATTCACCAAGCAGTTGAATCCCTAAATATTAAATGGTTACAAATGGAAGGATACGAAGCTGACGACCTAATTGCAACATATACAGACCTAGCTCTAAAAGATGGTTATGAAGTTACAATCGTTTCTGCAGACAAAGACTTAATGCAGCTAATCCGTCCAAATGTTGAATTTTATGACAGCATGAAAAATAAATTCTTCAGCAAAGAAGATGTAAAAGAAAAATTTGGTGTATATCCAGAACAAGTAACAGATGTACAAGCCTTAGCAGGAGATTCAACAGATAATATTCCAGGAGTTCCAGGCATTGGGCTAAAAACTGCTGCAGAACTAGTAAACCAATTTGGATCATTACATAAAGTACTAGAAAAAGCAGACCAAATTAAACAAAACAAAAGAAGAGAATTGATAATTGCTCACAAAGAAGATGCTCTAATTTCTGAAAAACTAGTAACACTAAAGAAAGATGTTCCTGTTAAATTATCAATCAAAGATTTTGAATGCCACGCTCCAAATCCAGAAGTTTTAACATCATTACTTGATCGTCATGCATTTAAAAGTTTAAAAAATAAAGCCTCAAACTGGCTAAATAACAAATGCCAAATTCTTCCTAAAAAAGAAGAAATTATAGCAACATATAAAGAGATAAACACTTCAAAAGAATTAATAGAATTAAAAAAAGAAATTATTAAAGAAAACCAATTTTCTTATCTTGTTTATGAAAACAATAATGAACTACAAGGTATATCAATTGGTTTAGATAAAGCAAGAGGATATTATATTCCAATTAATAACAATACAGCCCCTATTGACCTGTTTTCAGTTGCAACCAACACCAACGGTATTGCAAAACCTGAGCTAGTTAGCTTTATAAAAGAGTTGTTTGATAAAAATTCTATACTCAAAATCTCTATAAACCTAAAAGAAAACCAACATCTTTTAGCAAAACACTTACAACTAGAAAGTTTCCCTTTTCCATATGATGATATATCAGTTATGTCCTATGATATATTCAGCTCAGAACAAGAACACACATTAGATGCATTATCAAAAGTAATTTTAGATGAAGAACTAAAATCATCAAATGCTGAATTAAAAAAAATAAAAACACCACTTTTAGATAGCCAATATACAGAACTATACAGCAATCAAGCTGATTTTGTAATGCGCCTACACAAAATTTTACATCAAAAATTAATTGATGAAAAAAAACTCTATGTATATGACAATATAGACCGTCCATTACTAGAAGTTCTTTACAATATGGAAAAAGAAGGCATCGCCTTAAATGCATTAAAATTAAAATATTTAGACGAAGAATTTGATAAAGAACTCAACCTTTTATCAAAGGAAATCTACGCTCTAGCTGGAGAAGAATTTAATCTAAGCTCACCCAAACAAGTTGGTGAAATATTATACACAAAACTCGGACTAAAAGGTAAAAAACACACTTCAGGTTCTTTAAATACGAGTGCA
Source organism: Alphaproteobacteria bacterium (assembly GCA_045633945.1). Lineage (GTDB taxonomy): Bacteria > Pseudomonadota > Alphaproteobacteria > RF32 > CAG-239 > CAG-267. The sequence continues at coordinate 4,477 of JAZQZH010000049.1, read as the reverse complement.
GAAGTACTAGAAAAAATGGCTCAAACGCATGAATTACCCAAAAAAATATTAGAGTGGCGCAAATACCAAAAATTAAAATCTACCTACACCACCGCATTATTAAATTTGATGGATAAAAATAATCGAGTACATACAACTTATTCACAAATATCTGTTAATACTGGTCGTCTATCATCATTAAATCCTAATTTACAAAATATCCCTATTAAAACAGACATAGGAAAAGAAATAAGAAAAACATTTATTGCAAAAGAAAAACATAAAATAATTGCAGCAGACTATTCTCAAGTAGAGTTACGCTTACTTGCAACTATTGCCAATGTTAACTTCTTACAACAATCATTCAAAAACAATGTTGACATTCATCGCCAAACCGCCTCACAAGTATTTAATATTCCATATAACGATATAACGCCAGACGTGCGCCGTCAAGCTAAAGCTATTAACTTTGGTATCGTATACGGTATGTCTGCCTATGGTTTATCAAGCGAAATAGGTGTTAGCGTTGAAGAGGCAAACCAATACATCAACTCATATTTCCGAGAAATGCCAGAAATTAAAACTTATATGGATGAAACAATTAATAACGCCCGCATAAATGGCTATACAGAAACCTTACTAAAACGCAAGATTAGTATTTATGGTATCAAAGATGAAAATAAACGCTTAGCTTCCTTTGGCGAAAGAGCTGCCATAAACGCCCCCATACAAGGAACAGCTGCCGACATAATAAAATTAGCCATGATAAAAACATATAACACACTAAAAAAACAAAACCTAAAAACAAAAATGCTACTCCAAGTACATGACGAACTTGTTTTTGAAGCTCCAGAAGAAGAAGTTGAAACTGTATCCTCAATTATAAAGCAAACTATGCAAGATGTAACAGCTCTCAAACTATCAGTTCCTCTTATTGCAGAATTAGGAATTGGTGATAACTGGGAAGAAGCTCATTAATAGGAATAGATATGAAAAACAACATAGCAACTAACACACAGAATAGTAGCCATTGCAATTTTCTCACTATTAAACTGTTTAGTATGCATAACCAAAGATAAATCCCCTCAAACAAAATCATAAATAAAAAGGAGAAAAAGATGCTAATATTTGATTTAGATGGAACATTATTAAATACATCATATGACCTACATGCATCATTAAATTACGCCCTAAAAACACACAATCTTCAACAAAAAACGCTACAAGAAACATTATCATTACTTGGTAATGGTATTGATATACTTGTTGCTGGCGCAATTAAAGATGGTAAAAACAATCCTGATTTTGAAAAAATTTATGCAACATTTAAAACATACTACCAAGAACATATTAACGACTATACAGTCCCATATGACGGTATCATAGAATTACTTCAAACCTTAAAACAAAAAAATATCAAAATGGGAATTGTATCTAATAAATTTGATGAGGGCGTAAAAGATTTACAAAAAAAATTCTTCAACCATTTAATAGATAATGCACAAGGTGTTAGTAAAACAATAAAAAAGAAACCATGCCCAGATGCAGTATTTGAATTAATAAAAAATTCTAATGCAACAAATGAAGCTAATATCTATATTGGCGATTCAGAAGTTGACATAGAAACTGCAAAGAATGCAAACATTCCTTGCATATCAGTAAGCTGGGGTTTTAGAAGCAAAGAATATCTTGAAAGCATTAATGCTCAAATAATCATAGACACCCCAAAAGATTTACTAAAATATATCTAAAACTATTTTTCTACAATCCTCATAGATTGCACACTAATGCCAATATTTACTGCAGAAATACCTGCTCCATTGTTATGAAATAATAATTGAAGCTTATTATCCTTAATCAAATCTTTTTTAATCTTAAATTTATAAGATAAAGGTTGTTTCTGCATTTTAGGCATTTCACAACTGTAAATTTTATTGTCCCCTATAAACACATCAAGTGTATTATCAAAGCCTATAACAGCATAAAATTTCATCTCAACTTCTAAATCGTTGCCTTTATAATTATCAAATAAAAAATTCATTTTATCAATATAGTGCCTACCTAAAAATTCTTCACTATCATTAGTATATAAAGGAAAATCTTTCTCTAATATTTCATCTCCAATTTTATACAACTTATATTCTTCAAGGATTTTATCTCTAGGTTCTTTTAATTTATTATATAGTTCAGAATTTTTCATTAATTCATATTTAAGCTTTACATTCCCTTGTTCCTCAACCAATGTCTTCTTATCATCAAATAAAGAACGCCCCAAAGCAAACCCCCTTGGTTTAATATTAACACCTATAGCTTCTAAAATTGTAGGCGCCAAATCATAAGTAGAAAAAGCTTTATTCTCTTTAATTTTCAATCCATCTTCTAAATTTAAAAATACATTATAAATACCATGTTTCGCCTTAGCTTTTCCTTTAAGCTTAGAAGATAAAGTGTGATCTCCAACTATAACAACTGTTGTGTTTTCATAAAAAGGCGTAGTTTTAAACCATTCAACAAAATCATACACACCTTTATCTGAGCAAATAAAAGCATCTCTTAAATCACCCAAATCAGCTTTACATTCTTTATCTAAATAATATCCAGGCATATGGGTATCAAGACTAAATAACGTTAAAAAGAAAGGCTTATTTTTATCAAATTCATTAATTTTCATTTTTGCATAATCAAATAGTGCTCTATCATTAATACCTCCAAATGTTCCCTCATAGTCTTTATAATTATTTTTAATAAAATAATCCTTAGTTTCATTAACTCCAAGAGCTTCATTAAAACCATGACGCAAGGCAAATATATCAGCTCTGGTATATTTAATATCAGCTGCTTTAAGAATAAGAGTTTGATAACCATTATCCTTTAATATTTCAGGAAAGCAAGTAGCTCCATCCAAAAAAAACTTTGTATCTCGTATAGTTCTTTTTTTACTAAACTTTAATGGAATACCACACATTGATGAAATAAGAGCTGCTATAGAATAGTTAGAGCCAGACAAAACATAATGCTTACCCGAAAATTCCCCCTCTTTTTGCAAGTTTTTCAAATTAGGAATAAGGTTTTTACCATAATTTTTTGCATCATGAAAATCATTCTCAAAACTTTCCATATATATCAATAATAAATTCTTCTTTTTATCAGGAAACTGATATTCAATCTTCTCCGGATCAATATACTCCATATCATAAAGAGTTGTTTGTGTCCTGCTATATATTTGATAATGAATAAAACCAGAAATATACGCTATACAGAAACTAAATAACAAACATAAGCCAATAACGTATTTAAGTTTAAGATACAAATAACACAAAGGAAAAACAATAACAAAAAATAAAAAACCAAAAATAATATCCTGATAAACAATATTATCTAAAATAATAGTAATTGGTGTATCCTGAATAGTAAATACTATTTGCTCGTAATCAGCATCTGGCCACAGATACTTAATATACAACAAAACCGAAAGTATCAACAAAATAAGACTAAACAATATCCAAACTATGATATCTAAAAATTTTTTTATAATATTCATTAAATAAGTCCTTTAATTTTAGCAATAATCTCATCAAACATTTCTTCTGTCAAAACACCGGTATTTATATTATAACGAGAAGTATGATAACTATCTATTAGTTTAACCCCCGATTGTAATTCATGTATTTGACCATGTTTAAATTTAGCAAAAGATTGTTTTATCCCTAGCGAAGTCAAAACATTCTTATGAGAAATAGTTCCCAAACAAAGTATAACTTTTAAATTCTTCATTTTCCCTATTTCATCGATTAAAAAATTACGACAATTTTTTTCTTCCATCGTTGTCGGTTTATTTTCTGGTGGCACGCATCTAACCGCATTTGTAATTCTAACATTTAATAACTCAAAACCATCATTATTTTTCTTTAAATATGTACCTTTTGCCAACCCCACTTTCTTTAAAGCAGGATACAAAATATCTCCGGCATAATCATTAGTAAATGGTCTTCCAGTTTGATTAGCTCCATGAAGTCCAGGAGCTAACCCCACAACTAAAATCTCTGCATCAATACTACCAAATGCAGGAACAGGATTATTATGATATAATGGATATTTTTGTTTATTACTTTCCCTAAACTCACATAACCTAGAACATAAATCGCAATTATTTTTAGGACCAATAAAGCTCATCTGAAACCTTCAATATAATAAAATCAAGATAAAGATTACACTACAATATATAAAAAAAAAGTAAAATCTAAAACATATTTTCTACACACATTAAGTATATATATTATCTCTTAAAAGTCTCTACCACTAAAGGGATAAACTTTATCATATTTCTTTGTTTTCCTTTTTAATTCTTCATCTATAATTTTTTTAACCTCTTCAGTTTTAGCCAGAGACTGTAGCGTTACCCCATTTCTATACACTGTATCAATTTTAGCTCCATATCCAATAAGTTTTTCTACCAATATTGGACAATTTCTCGATACCGCATAATAAATAGCATCAT
>JAZQZH010000048.1:0-1590 GCA_045633945.1 Alphaproteobacteria bacterium | reverse complement strand
CCATTCCGAACTCGGACGTTAAACGAAAACACGCCAATGGTACTTTGTCTTAAGGCACGGGAGAGTAGGTCGCTGCCAGCTCTTTTAATCATATCTGGTCCCTGTTTTGTTCGTATTAACCCCTAAGTGCAAACTTAGGGGGGTTTTTATTACTAATGTTGTTGTCGTCGGGACAATTGTAGATTTATTAGCTTAAAAGGTGTTTACAGTAAGGAAAGATGTAAGAAAATATCTCTTTCACAACAAGAAGAATTTTATTACCGATATAAAGAAAATTTTGGGTTGTAATTACAAAGGGCGGATTTATTGTTGTTTATACCCCACCTTGGTGCATGAGAGCAAAAACTATGCCTTTATATTTATAAAAATTAATTTGATATTCTGTTAAAAAATGTTGCAATATATTATGGTAGTGAAGAATGAAAATAAGGTGACTAAATGGAAAAACATTTTTATTTTTTTAGACATGGGCAAACAAATGAAAACCAATTAGGAAAAAGGGAAGGAACCGGTATTGATTCATTCTTGACGGATACCGGTAAGATGCAGGCATTGAAATTGGCAGATTTTTTGGCAGATAAACATTTGGATGTGATTTATTCAAGTCCGTTTAAAAGAGCAATTGATACAGCTCAGATAGTTGCATCAAAATATAAAAGTATAGATATTTTAACAGATGAATGTTTATCTGAAATTGCTTTTGGTTTTTGGAATATTGAAGATGCTAAAAAGCAGGAAAAAATGAACGAAAATTATAATAAGATTAGAACTTGTTTAGAGCAAATAGTGTTATCTGATGAATATAAAAATGTTGCAATATCCTCACATGGTGGTGTTACTAGGGCATTGTGTTTTGTTGCTGGAGTTAAAATTGGGATGATTGAAAACTGTCAGTGTTTTCATTTTTTATTTGAAAATGGTGAGTGGAAATATATGGAAGAATTTTCTACTGATATTAATGTAAATAATTTATCTGATTTATGAATATGTAACAAGCTGAAGAACGAGTTGTTTTTTGTGCGTAAAGAATGTAATAAAAACCCCTCACAAGAATAAAATTGTGAGGGGTGATAGTTTTTAACTACTAATCATTTGAATCTTTATTGATAATAGGTATATTTAAACCTATTAAAAACCATAGGACAGACCAAGAGATTATAGTTATTTGCACTTCTGTTGCTGGATAATTTAGAAAAGGAGTTGCACATAAATAGGCAAGACCTAACATCATTATTGCCAAAACAAGAATAATAAAAAAAGGAGCTGGATATATTTCATCATATTCCTTTAATGCAAAAACAATTCCCATTCCAAAACCACCAGATAGAACTGCAACACCTAATACTAATAACCAATGCCACCAACTAAATGAAGAGGATGCATCTATTAAAACTTGAATAAATTGCTCCATAACACAAAGTTTTTAAATTTATATTTTATGCACACTACCTGTATCTACGTCATTATAATAACAAGATACAACTTCATCAAGATTGGTTGTTGATGTAATACGGAGTTTTTTGTTATTAAATACAGCACGCACAGGTAGTTTAATAAAAGTGCTTAAAATTTTCATCTCTCGTAAAACAT
>JAZQZH010000047.1:0-8455 GCA_045633945.1 Alphaproteobacteria bacterium | reverse complement strand
TAAATATAAAATATAATGAAATAAATGAAAAAAACTCTTGCCAAATACATTTTTTTCATATAGAAACAAGTCCAGCGTCCTTTATATAATACTTTTATAGTGTTATAAGAAGGATTTTGTGTCAAAATAATTTTTAAAAGAGTTAAGGAAATGGCTACACCAAAGAAGAAAACATCACAATCTCGCCGCAATATGCGTCGTTCTCATGATGCTTTAACACCAAATGCATATCACGAGTGCCCAAACTGTGGTGAGTTGAAGAGACCTCATAATGTTTGCCCAAAGTGTGGATATTATGATGGTAAAGAAGTTGTTGCTCAAAAGGCAAAAGACGAAGAGTAATTAGTTGTTGAACTTATTTTTATGGAGCAGGTTTTGTCTATGAATGATCTGGTCATATCAATAGATGCTATGGGGGGGGATAATTCCCCCAAAGTAGTAATAGAGGGTTTGAATCTTGCACACAAAAGAAATCCAGATATTAGATTCCTTGTGTACGGGGATGAACTTAAAGTAAACAAAGAAATGGCAAAGTTTCCGTCTCTAGCGAATGTTTGTCAGATTTTTCATACTGAAGAATTTGTTCATAATGAAGATAAGCCATCGCATGTGATACGTAATCGTGCAACCAGTATGTACCAAGCTGTCGACGCTGTAAAAAGAGGTGAGGCAGCCGCAGTTGTATCTGCCGGTAATACTGGTGCATTGATGGCTATATCTAAAATGTTGTTGAAAACAATCCAAAAGATTCATCGTCCAGCAATCGTAAGTATTATGCCACATGAAAGTGGTAGATATGTAATGTTAGATTTAGGTGCTAACACAGAATGTGATGGTATAAATCTGGCAGAATTTGCTATTATGGGTAATATTTTTGCTAAGCATGCATTGGGAATTGAAAGCCCTCGTGTTGCACTAATGAATATCGGTGCAGAAGAAATGAAAGGTAAGGGTGAAATTCACGATGCCTCTCATATCATTAAAAATACTCATTTAGATATGAATTTCATTGGGTATATAGAGCCACATGATATCCCTAAAAATAAAGCAGATGTTATTGTTGCTGATGGTTTTAGCGGTAATATTGCACTAAAGTCTATTGAGGGAACATGCGTTTTAATTACACGCATGTTAAAAGAAAGCATTAAGGAATCACTCTTAGCTAAATTAGGTATTCCATTTATGCTCGGCGCTCTAAAAAAAATGAAATCTAAAATGGACCCTAGATTATATAATGGGGCAATGTTTGTTGGCTTAAACGGATTGTCTGTTAAAAGCCATGGTGGAACAGATGCTTTGGGATTTTCTGTTGCGGTAGAAAATGCTGCAAAACTTGTTAGAAAAGATTTTGTATCTGCGATTCGTAAAGAATTAGAACACATTGATTTAGATGAATTATCACAGGAAGCTTGTTATGAAGTGTATTAGAACTAAGATTATTGGCTGCGGGCATTATCTTCCATCAAAAGTATTAACCAATGACGACTTATCTAAAATTGTGGATACAAATGATGAGTGGATTAGTACGCGTACAGGTATCAAGAGCCGTCATATTGCTGCTGAAAATGAATTATCATCAGATTTAGCTCTAAAAGCACTTGAAATGGCAATGAAAAATGCCAACATCACTAAAGATGATTTAGATATAATTGTTGTTGCAACATTAACACCAGACAATACTTCCCCAACTGTTGCAGCTCGTGTTGCAGGTCGTTTAGGGGTAAAATCTGGCACTCCAGCATTTGATGTTGGAGCAGCATGTTCTGGTTATGTCTACGCTATGACAATGGTTGATAACATGATACGTTTAGGTCAAATTAAAACTGCGGCAGTTATCGGTGTTGAAACTATGTCAAGAGTATTAGACTGGACAGACAGAAATACATGCGTTCTATTTGGCGATGGGGCAGGAGCAGCAATTGTACAAGCATCAGAAGGTGATGGTACATCAAATGACAGAGGTTTGCTTGCAACGCAAATAAATGCAGATGGTACACAATATGACTGCTTAGGAACAAATGGCGGTGTATCATCTACGCAAACAGCAGGTGTTGTACACATGAATGGTAAAGAAGTATTCAAATATGCTGTTGGTGCAATGTGTGAAGCAAGTCATGCTGTTTTAGAAAAAGCAAATCTTACTACAGAAGACGTAACATGGTTGTTACCACACCAAGCAAATATTCGTATTATTGCAGGTGTTGGTCAAAAATTGAGTATTCCTGAGGAAAAAGTTATCGTTACAGTTGATCACCACGGAAACACATCTGCCGCTTCAATTCCACTTGCAGTATCAGAATCTGTTGCAAATGGAAAAGTAAAGCCTGGAGATTTAGTGTTAATTCCTGCGATGGGGGCTGGATTTACTTGGGGTGGATTACTCATAAGATTTTAAAATATTATATGTATAAAATCTATTTAGTATTGAAATATACCAAAAAGACATTATGCTTTAATCAATATTGTATAACAGATATATATTTGAAAGGTAAAAAATGACTACTATTACTCGTGCTGATATAGCGGATTCTATTTGTGAAGAAGTTGGATTATCTCGTAAAGATGCAGGTGATATCTTAGATATGGTTGTAGATGAGATTAAAGGCGAGCTTGTAGCAGGCCGAGATGTTAAATTATCTACATTTGGTTCATTTTTACTAAAACGTAAGAATGCTCGTATTGGTCGCAACCCTAAAACAGGTGTTGAAGCAGAAATAACCCCACGTACAGTTATTTCATTCCGTCCATCACAAACATTGAAATCAGCTGTTAATAAAAAATAAGGAAAAAATAAAGGGCGCTAAGAAAAGGCGCCCTTTTTAAGGTTGAGGGTAAAATGGGAGTAAATAAATCAAAATCAGCGTTTAGAAGCATTGCCGAAGTAACAGAGGATTTAGGCATAGCTCCTCATGTATTACGTTTTTGGGAAACTAAATTCTCACAAATTAAGCCAATGAAAACCAAAAGTTCTCGCCGATATTATCGTCCAGATGATGTGGCTATATTAGAATTGATAAAAGAGCTTTTATATGAGCGTCGCTATACAATAGAGGGTGTGCAAAAGTTATTTAAAAATAGAGCAATTAAAGATATTCTTGGAACAGAAATTCAAAAGGATATTTTTGCAGATATCGAAAATCTAGAAGAAGACACATCAAATGTCTCACTAGAAAATGCAGTTAACAATGCTATATTAGGTTTAAATAAAATAAAAGAAGACCTAAGGAAATTAACCAATATATAAGTGGATTTTATATGACAATACATGAAGACAGATTTGTTGATATTGAAATGGCTATCTCTAACCTAGAAAGAGTAGTTGAAGATTTAAATGAGGTAATCATTAAACAAGGTAAGGATATTGCATTTTTACAAAAGCAAAATCATTATCTAACAGAGGCAATAAGAAACACTTCAAGTACAGTAAAACCTCTTGAAGAAGAAACTCCTCCTCCACATTATTAAAATAAAAAAGCGCCCAAGTCATGTAAATAGGCGCTTTTTTTATACTCTATAAAATAAATAACTATTTAATTTTGTTGAAAATTCTCTTCCATCTAACAGCTTTTATCCAGCTTATAGGATTATACCACGTAGATGAATCATCATGAGAATAAAACAAAAATTGAGCTTTTCCTTCAATATTTTCTAAAGGAACAAAACCAACGCTACGTCTTGAGTCATTAGAATTATCTCTATTATCTCCCATCATAAAATAATTACCTTCAGGAATTTCAAACTCAATAGTATTATCAACTAAATTCATATTATCAGATAACTCAAGAATATTATATTCAACACCTTCAGGCATAATCTCTTTATATTCAGTAAAATCAATAGGTAAAATAACATATTCATCTATAGTATATGTTCCAACTTTTTCTCTTTTTAAAACATTACCATTGATATAAAGTCTGCCATCTTTTACTTGGATTTTATCGCCAGGTAATCCAACAATACGTTTAATATAGTCTGTTTTATTATCACCAGGATATTTAAAAACAACTACATCTCCGCGTTTAGGTAAACTCTCCCATATTCTTCCATTAAAAGAAGGAAAACTAAATGGGAAAGAGTGTTTGGAATATCCATAGGTATATTTTGAAATAAACAAGAAGTCTCCAACTTGTAAAGTAGGGTACATGGAGCCAGAAGGGATTTTATATGGTTCAAATAAAAATGTACGAATAGTAATAGCAATAAGAATTGCCCAAAATACAGTTTTTAATGTTTCTCCAAGAGATTCTTCTTTTTTATTATCACTAATATGTTCCATAATTAAACACCTATTAAAATCAACAAAACTCAAATAAAAGTAAACACAATTAGCATTTTTTACAAGAGTTTTTTTCCCTTTCTCCCCATAAGTATTTTATGTTGAATTATTTTATAAAAAAACTTTACAAGCATTAGTAAAAAAACTAATTCTAAATAAAGACTATTTGTTATCAAGGATATGAAAATATAAGATATGAATATATTTATCGCAAAGAAGAATAAGACATTATTTTTAAGTATATTTATGGCACTAAATATGGTTTTTTTGCCTTATATTTTCAGTTTTTTTATTGGTAATCATGATTGGGATTGGGTTAAAGGTACATCTCAAGTTTTAAGTCTAAATACAGGGATGTTTGAGGCAAGGTTTAGCAAATTTATCTTAAATGTAGCGCTGTTTTCAGGTCATATTTTTCCAATTTTAAATACGGTTACATCATTTTTCTTTCTTACATTAGGTGCTGTTGTTTTAACAAAATACTTTGCAATAAAATCATTCAAAATAAGATTATTAATTGGTTTAATAGCTGTTTTGCAGCCATATATTTTAGGGTGGTTATACTTTCCTGTAAACATGTTAGGTAATTTTTCGGTAGTATTATTAGTTTTAAGCGGCTTGATATTATCTGAAAAGAAATCATTCATTGCAACATTAATAGCTGTTATATTTTTTATATTAGCACTAGGGGTTTATCCTAGCTTGGCAGAAATGATGTTAATCGTTTTTTCAATAAAAAATATAATAAATAAACAACCTCTTAAAATATTTATAAAATCATTCCTAACCATAATTATATCACTGATTTTATTCAAGGCATTACTTATTATTTTAGCTTACAATAAACTTATAATGGATGATTATTATAATCTAAAAACAACAAGCATTACATATATATTTCAAAATTTAACAATATATATGAAACTATTTTTTAAACAATTTATAGTTTCAATACCTTTTATTCCCAAAAGCTTAAAATTTATATCTTTAATAATGGTTATATTAGCTATAATCACCACAATAAAGAGCCTAAAGGATATTTTTTTATGGATGATTGTACTTGCTTCAACAATTTTAAGCGCAGTTCTAACCCCAAATATTGAAGAGGTAGCATTCCAGCCAAGAGTTAACTTCTATGGGCTAGGGTATTTATATATAGGGGCATATAGTATTGTATTGTTAAGCATCAGGCAAACTATCAAAAACATTGGTTTTATTTCATCTATTATCTATTTAGCATTATGCATAAATCAAAATTTATATGCACAAAAAGTATGGAATATGGGGCAAAGAGCCGAAACAAATTTAATTATGAGAATGTCAGATAGAATAGATAACGTGGCATCGCAATTGCCATTAGTTCCAATATTAACAGATGAAGTATCTTTAAGGCCACGTTATTACACAGAAAAGTACGATAAAGCTAGCCCATATTTATTAGAGCGATCTTTTGTTGTTAGACATATTCCTTCAGGGATGTTTAATTTTTATTATCCATACAAGCTATTTTATACAACATCACAAATATCAACAATGTCACCACAACTATATAACTATTTGCAAGCTACAACATCTATTTGGCCTCAAAAAGATAGTATATATGTAGACGATAATTATGCAGTAATAATTTCTACTAAAAAAGGTTTAACCGCTATAAAAAATCAACTTCCAAAATAATTTATTTAAGCTACTTGATTTTTATAACCTTTACTAACTACATAAAAAGTAAAGGAGAAAAAAGATGAATATAGATAAATTTACAGAGAAGTCACAAGAAGTAATAAAAGATTCAATAAATATCGCAATTAGAGAGCAAAATCAGTTTGTAACCCCGATACACTTGCTTTGCGCAATATTATCACAAAATAATCATGTGATACAAACTTTAATAGAAAAATCTGGTGGTAATATTGATAATATAAAGCAAATTATACTAACAGAACTACATAAAATACCATCAGTTAGTGGCGAAAGCGTACAGAGCACTTTATCACAAGAATACAATGCGTTGCTCATTAAAGCTGAAGAATTAGCTCAAAAATCAAACGACAAATTTGTAACAATAGAGCGTCTATTTCAGGCTTTGGCAATGTCTTCTAATAAAGCCTCTGAGATATTAAAAAACAATAATTTAGATGTATTAAAATTAAATCAAGCTATCAAAGAATATAGAAATGGAAGATTGGCAGATAGCGAAAACTCAGAAGATACATTCGAGAGCTTAAAGAAATTTACACTTGATTTAACAAAAAAAGCAAAAGAAGGAAAGTTAGATCCAGTAATAGGAAGAGATCAAGAGATAAGAAGAACAATACAGGTGTTATCAAGAAGAACTAAAAATAATCCTGTATTAATTGGTGAGCCAGGTGTAGGTAAAACAGCTATTGTTGAAGGATTAGCTATGCGCATAATCAATAATGATGTTCCTGAAACGTTAAAAAATAAACGATTGTTGTCATTAGATATGGGAGCATTAATCGCAGGTGCAAAATATAGAGGAGAATTTGAAGAACGCTTAAAGTCAGTAATTAAAGAATTGGAAGAGGCAGAAGGTAGTATAATTTTATTTATTGATGAAATGCATACAATAGTTGGTGCTGGAGCAGAAAGTGGTTCAATGGATGCATCTAATTTATTAAAACCCGCTTTAGCCAGAGGGGAGCTACATTGTGTTGGAGCTACAACCCTAAATGAGTATAAAAAGTATGTAGAAAAAGATGCTGCTTTGGCAAGAAGATTTCAACCGGTATATGTCGATGAACCAAGTGTTGATGAAACAATAACAATATTACGAGGAATTAAAGAAAAGTTTGAACTTCATCATGGAGTAAGAATTTCAGATCAAGCTTTAATTTCAGCCTCAGTTTTAGCCAATCGTTATATACAAGATCGCTATATGCCTGATAAAGCGATAGATTTAATGGATGAGGCATCATCATCAATCCGTATGAGTATAGATAGCAAACCAGAAGAATTAGATAATTTAGATAGAAAAATTTTATCTCTAAAAATAGAAAAAGAAGCGTTGAAAAAAGAAACAGATAATGCATCTCAAAAGCGCCTTAAAGAACTTGAAAAAGAGTTAGCTAATACAGAAGAAAAAGCCAATGCTCTAAATAGTAAATGGCAAGAAGAAAAGAAAACTATGCAAAAAATAATAGATATAAAAGATAAGCTTGATAAAGCAAAAATAGAAGAGCAAGTTGCAACCAGAAATGGATTATATGAAAAGGCCGGAGAATTACAATATGGAATTATTCCCAATTTGCTAAAAGAACTAAAAGAACTAGAAGCAAGTGCCGCCAAAAAAGATACAAAAACTGTTCAAAGTGAAGATATTGCAAAAATAGTTTCTAAATGGACAGGAATCCCAACCGAAAAAATGTTATCTTCTGAATTGGAAAAGCTATTAAATTTAGAAGATGAATTGCGTCAAAGAGTAGTTGGACAAGAAGATGCTATATCAGCTGTAGCAAATGCTGTTAGACGATCTCGCTCTGGTATATCTAACAAAAATCAACCAATAGGTTCATTTATGTTTTTAGGTCCAACAGGTGTCGGAAAAACAGAGCTTGCTAAAACCTTAGCTTTATCATTATTTAATGATGAAAATGCTATTTTAAGAATAGATATGTCAGAATATATGGAAAAACATGCGGTTTCTCGCCTTATAGGTTCTCCTCCTGGATATATTGGTCATGAAGAAGGGGGACAAATAACTGAAGCAGTGCGTCGCCGTCCATATCAAGTAATACTTTTTGATGAAATAGAAAAAGCTCATCCAGATGTGTTTAATATATTATTGCAAGTCCTAGATGATGGCAGATTAACAGACAGTAAAGGTCGTACTGTTGATTTTAAAAATACTATAATAATAATGACATCAAATATAGGTGCAATATATATGACCGATGATCGATTAAGTAAAAGCGATAAAGAAAATAAGGTTATGGAAAGTCTTAAAGCAACATTTAGACCTGAGTTTATCAATAGAATAGATGACATAATCATATTTGAAAAGCTAAATATTGAAAATATTGAAAAGATTGCAATGATAAGCTTAAAAGATATAGAACAACGCTTAACTGATCGTGCAATAACTTTAAGAGTATCTAAAAATGCACTAAAGTGGATTGTAGAAAATGGTTTTGACGAAGTATATGGTGTAAGACCGTTAAA
>JAZQZH010000046.1:0-30472 GCA_045633945.1 Alphaproteobacteria bacterium | reverse complement strand
GGTTCTGATTGTGAAATATCTGCAGGTGTATATATTGCTGGCGGGGATGGAAAATACACCTTTAATATGGGAGAATGTTCGAGTTTAGCTGCAGGGGTAAGAGTGTGGCTAAGTAGTAATGACTACGTAAATGAATTAATTACTCACTCAATTTCTGAAGTAAAAGAAATTCAAGGAAATGTCACTTTAGGTAAATATACTGGCATTGGCTCAAACTCTGTCATTATGCCTAATAATAATATTCCTGAAGGAGTTAGCATTGGCGCATTAAGTTTTGTACCTTCAAATTATAAATTTGAACCTTGGACTGTTTATGCTGGTCGCCCTATTCGTCCTATAAAAAAGCGAAATAAAGAAAATATTATTAATACTCTTCGTAAGATTGGACGCATAACTGGTTGATATAGTAGTGATTATTGACGATGCTTTAAAAACTTAAAATCGGAAAGTTGTCAGTATCAAGAATAGCTTCACATCCTAGTGGGATAGTCATTTGTGGGAGGGTATGACCAGTATCAAAGCCTATAATAACTGGTATTTTCTGTAAAGGCTCAAAACCATGTAATTTTTGAACAAACGCATCTATATCAACGTGACTATTTTGCATAAAACGCCCAATAATTAAACCTTTGATATTTTTTGAAAAATCATAATTAAATAAAGACCATAAATTACGCAAAAACATATCTATTGTATGCTCTTTACATAAATCATCTTCTTCTGCTATTATAATCATATCATCATATACGGGATAATATTCTGTACCTGCTAGCATAATCTGACTGCATAAATTTCCTCCTACCAAATGTCCTTTAGCTATACCTGAATTAACAACAACAAGTGATTGATTATCAAAACAATCTGTTTTAGATACATGCAAATCTAAATATGTTTTTGAAGGTTTATAAATTACTTTTTCTCCTTTTAAAGCAATAGAAATAAAGTTTTTGATGGTATAATCATCAATATCAGAACATAATGCTTTGAGATTTGGCCCAAGAAACTGAATTTTGCCTGTTTTTGCCAATAAAGCATTCAAAAGTACAGTAATATCAGAATAACCACAAAGAGGCTTTGTTACTGTTGAAAAGTCTATTTTAGATAGTAGTTCAACAGAATTAAAACCACCGCGTGAAGCCATTAGTAAATCAACATCACTGTTTTGAGCTTCAATAAAAGCCTTAATTTTATCTTCTCTTATATAATATTCTACATCAATATTAAAATTGGATAAGCGTGTTACTGCTGTAGCAACCTCGTTTATTGAACCTAAAGGGGTTGATGGAGAAATTACACCTATCTTTTTACATGCCATAATTTAATCCTACTACCTTATTATATACAAATGTATCTTGAGCTAGAGATTTGCGAACATTCTCATCTTTTTTAACGATTTTTTCAAGTCTTTTATAAAAATTACTATTTGGAGACAAAAGATTACTATAATCACCTGC
Source organism: Alphaproteobacteria bacterium (assembly GCA_045633945.1). GTDB lineage: Bacteria > Pseudomonadota > Alphaproteobacteria > RF32 > CAG-239 > CAG-267. The sequence goes on along the minus strand of JAZQZH010000046.1, from coordinate 29,018 downwards.
ATCAGCAAAACAAAGTAGTTTTTCTTTAACACGCTGTTTTTGTAATATCATTTCTGCTTCATCCATTGGTTCACCTGTAACAAAAGAGTAAAAACGATGAACTGAAGCTGCATCAAACGCATCACAAGAAGAAACGGATGCAACTTTATCTAGTAATTGATTATCTATTATAACATTACCGTTTAATAAGTCATGATAACCAAGAGCATTACCATTTTCTTTTACCCCCCAAACTTGCGCTTGAGCTGTACGATAATCAAAACTTTCTATAACAGAGCGACGATTTGATATATCTGTTTGGTCAAATTCTGGATGATTTGCAGTTTCATCAAAAACTTTACCTAATGCTTCTTTAATTCTGCGAGCATAAACAATTTGTGAGCTACCTCCCTCTATTTTTGCACCTGTTTCTAATAAAACAACGGCTAGCATAAATGATACTTTAGGCATTGCATCACCATGGCGTAAAGCTTCAGCTATCTCATAGCGGTTCATCTCTTCATTATATTCACCACCTTGTATGCGAGAATAAGATGGCATTTTTTCAGAGCCTGTTGATACCATATGATCTAATAAATGACTATATTGACTATTAGATTTAGTTGTATGTATTTTCTTTATTTCTGCTTCAAAAACCGCACGAGTTTTAGGATTATCAAAAACTTGTGCTGTAAGAGATTTGGGATCTTCTAATATATCTGCTAGAAAACCTAACAATGGTTTTTCTGCTTCGATACTAACTTGAAGCACAGAGCTATTTTTAAGTAAACTATTGGCCTGCATTGCATGAATAGATGCTAACTGTATATTTGCTAACTCACTCTCCTTAGTCCCTTTTTCTTTATGATAAACCATTTGTTTATGTAAAAGTTTCATAAGTTTTTGTAACATTTTAACATCTTTTTGGTACTGTTGCTCTATTTGTACAGAAAGTTCTGTTAAAATATCTTTATGTAGCTCTGAAAGTGATTTAACTGTCTCATAACTTAAGTCTTTAAATTCCATCCCATCTGGTATAAATTCATTATTTATTAGATGATGCCATCTACTTTTTAACGACTTGGCTAGTGAAGATTTTTTATCAAGCATATCTTTTTTTATTTCTTTTTCATGAGCTTTAAGTGCTGCTATTTTTTCTGGTGTATTATAACCTGGTAGTGTCATAGCTACAACCTTTTGATAGTTTTTACTATAAAGATAAAGAGGTTGACCAAAAACAAAAGAATCAAAGATTTCTGGTCCTGTTTGATTATCGCTATTTACACGTCCTGACATTAACGATAGATTAAACTTTTCTCCAAATGAATGAGCCCTTGCAACTTGATTTACAAATTTATAGCAAGAATGGAACATATTATAATCGTTTTCTTCTACACTCCTCCCTGCTCCACGTTTATCACGTTGACGCATTGGTCCTAAGTGATCTGAAAAATCAAAGCGAAAATCATGTTTTAGTTGTTCAAATAGCTCAGCACATAATATTTGACGATGTCCATCATCAACGATTGCTGCATATGTATCATTAACACGATTTAAAATTGTACGCATAAAACTTTTAGCATATGGAAAAACTTTAGGATTATATGGATTTACTGTTCCGTTGCTGTATGTTTCTGCTAGTGGTGACCTTGTATCAAGATATGAAAATTCTGTTTTTTTAGCTATAACTACCTGACTATATTTGCTCATTTTGTTCTCTTTCTTCTCTTTCAATAAATTTAAAGTTAATTTGTTATAATTTTGCTTTTATCTATGATTATAAAATTGATAAATAATCAAAGAGGTTAGATAATAACACCAATGAGATGAGAAATATTTTATTTTGAAATTGGTTGTTTGTATTCATGTTAGCAAAATCCTATTAGTTCAATATCAATTAAAGCTTGTTGATTTTCATCCTCCAAGCACCCAAGCTTATATAACTGACGAAAGTGCCTAGAGGTTAGTAATCAATAGAATTGAAATGCTAATTAGTAATGATTTTGCTAAAATAATGGCGAAAGCTTCTGAATGTATAGCTCCAGAAACTGAAAAAAGATTATATGTTCTATCAAAAGATAACATTTTCGCCTTATATTTTTATTAAAACTTTGTGCATTATATTAATATTTGAAAATATTGTCAATCATATTTTACGTTATTAAATTAAATATTGTTAAATAAAATGTATCAATGCTTGATTTAACTTGACTATTTTCGCTTTTAATATAGTTTTAGACAATATGTTTATTCTTTTAACTTTAAAAATAAAAAATGCGTTTTTTATTTTATATTTTGGGATGTTTATTTATGATAAATAGCTTTAATAATCAAATTGTTTCTAATGAAGAAATAAATGAGGAAAAACTTAACAATGCAAAAAAAATCATTCTTCAACTTCAAGACGAATTGAGTGATTATGTTACAAAAGGATCAGGTCCCTTTTTAGCAGCTATTTTTGATGAAAAAGGAAACTTGATTTCTAAAACAGCTAATTCTGTTGTTTTAGAAGGATGTAGTAATAATCATGCGGAAATGAATGCTATAAAAATGGCTCAAAAAAATTTAGGAACATACGATCTTTCAAAATATAATTTGAGCTTATATGTTACCTCAGAACCATGTATGATGTGTATTGGTGGCATTATGTGGTCGGGAATTAAAGCTGTTTATTATGGGGTCCCCTCTAAAACAGTTGAGGAAATTACCGGATTTGATGAAGGATTTAAGCCAAATTGGTTTGAAGAATTTAAAAATCGCGGTATTTCTGTTTATGGTAATATTGAAATTAAAGCCGGAGAAAAAGTATTACATAGCTATGTAAATACTGGTAAAACAGTATATCAACCTGAAAGATAAAAATTACATTAGCTTTATTGGACTAGCTTTTCTTTATCTTATTTATGATTATCATATATAAAATTATCAATGCAAAAATAAGCGAAATAGCATTGAATAAGATCATTTGTATAGAGTGTAAATATGCTCCGTATAAAATCCAAGCTACCATACCAATACAATAAATTATATATGTAACTAAAGATAGTCCACTAACATTTTTACTCTTAATGGTTTGTATTGTTTGCGGTAAAAATACTATAGCAGTGCATATGCCTGCTAAATAACCTAGAAATTCTCCCATAAATGCAATCTCCTAAATTAATTAAATAGTTTTATTATAACGGTTTTTGCGGAATGAGTTTTTCATCTGCATTGATAGATACCAAATCTTTATTTTTAACCCAAGTTTGATTGCGACCTAAAAAAGCTATCTTGCCACGAACAATCAAATTATCTCCATCTATCCAAATCTCACAACCATAAACCTTACCTTTTGTTGGGTCTAAAATTTCACCACCTTGATATTTAGCTCCCTTTTTTTCTAAATCCCAAATAATATCCATCCCTTTAATTTTGGGATTTCCTTTGATTTTTGCTGTAGCGTCTTTGTTTTTAAGCAACTCAACTACTCTACCAAAAATCTTTCCTTGGTATTCATAAATTTGTACAATACTTTTTGGGGTTTTAGTTTCATCATCAATTGTTGTCCAAAAACCAAGAACACTATCTTCAGCCATAACAATACGGCTAGATAAGAGCAATAAACATATAATCAAAATTTTTTTCATAATATACCTTTCTTTTGCTTATAGCATTCTATCTATCTTGAAAAAATATACAACATTTTATTAAAAATATAACCAATCAAATAATAAACTTTTGTTTTAGCGCCGCACATAAAAAAATAATAATTTTGTATTCTTTTATCATATTTGCCTTTAATCTATTTAGTTATTTTTTATTGATTCTATCTCTTTTTTATGGTATTATACAATTGATATATTAAGGATTGTGTTGTATTTTTATGGATTTGATAGAAGTTAGCGCTATTGGGTACAGAACGTGTAATGCAATCTATTTGTTAAATATTTAAATTTTATTTTGTACTATGAAAAAACTATTTAATTCTTTAACAGCTACTGTTAACTCTTTTGTTAACATGAAATGGAATGCGTTGTTGTTCTTGGTTGTTGTTAGCTTGCCTGTAATAATTTTGGCCTTTGCTTTGCAGGAGAATGATAATCTATGGTGGGGTATTGCTTTTGCAGCTACTATTGGATGGGTGTTGTACAACATTGGTTGCACATTAAGAAAATCTCTTCCAAACTCTGAAAAGCTGTTGCTTGCCTCAATGATTCCTTCTGCGATAACAATACTTATTGTTGGTCTATGGTCATCGACTATGGCTCCCAAAAGTAGTTTATTTTATTTTGCTTTTGCCAACCTATTTGCTACTATTACTTTGGCAGCTTTAGTTACAATACCTAAAAAGTCTGATAAATTTGATAAAGCAACAATAGTGTGTGGTGCATTTTGCATGTCAGCCATTAGTCTAGGGTCTGCATATGCTGGTGTAAACATTCTGATTGATACTCCTGAGTGGCTTAAGCTTACCACTACAGTGATTGAAACAATTGGTTGTCTTTGCTTTATTGGACTTTTGGGTCTTATGGGCTTAAAATTTGCAAAAGTTTCATCTGAGATTAGAAATCCTGGCAAAATTTATTTTAAGATTCTCTCAGCTATGATGCTTATTTTATTTGCCTTCATGGCATCAAATTTCATTGTTAATCTATTTGGAGGTACAGTTCCTTCACTTTTGAATAGCATTATGGGATGGAGTTTGTATGCAACATTTGGTGTCCTAGTATTAGTTGGTGTTGTTCATTTGTGTGCATACGCAATCGACAAAATCACACGCTGCTAAAACAATCTCTTAATCGCTAACATGTACCGACCATTCTTCTGAGTGGTCGGTTTTTTATTTTTAAATATTTTAACCAACTTTTATGAACTAATATATCTGTGTTAATGGAGGGCTTTTTTGTTGACTTATACCCAAATTTTGGTGTAGCGTTAAACGTGAAAAGATATAATTCTATTAAAGGAGGTTGTATGTTTGATATTTTATATGGAATTTCCGCATTAAAACTCAGCGAACAATATGCAATATTCGGTGTTTTAGCGGTAGCTCTTATCGGCTTATGGTATACCTGGTTTCTAAAAAAACAAGTTATGTCTAACGATGCTGGTTCGGGCAAAATGGTAGAAGTATGGAGCGCTATTAAGCAAGGTGCTGACACTTACCTAAAAAAACAACTTAAATCAATTTTGCCAATGATAGCAGTTTTGACTGTATGCTTATTCTTATCTGTTTACATTGTGCCTGTTTCAAATGAAGCAAAAATCAGATTTTCTGCCTATGATGATGAAACAATTAAATTGATTATTGCTTTTGGCCGTGCTGGATGTTTTATTTTAGGCTCTTTATTTTCTTTACTTGTTGGACAGATTGGTATGCGTATTGCTGTTGCTGCAAACGTACGTGTTGCTGCTGCTTCAAAACGTTCTTTTGGTGAAGCACTAAAAATCGCTTACCGTGCTGGTACTTGTACAGGTATGCTTACAGATGGCCTTGGTCTAATGGGGGGTACACTTATTTTCATTATCTTTGGTATTGCAGCTCCTGATGCTTTACTCGGATTTGGTTTTGGGGGCACATTGGTTGCCTTGTTTATGCGTGTTGGCGGCGGTATCTATACTAAAGCTGCTGATGTTGGTGCAGACCTTGTTGGTAAAGTTGAAGCAGGCATTCCTGAAGATGATCCAAGAAACCCCGCAGTTGTTGCAGACCTTGTTGGTGATAACGTTGGTGACTGCGCAGGTATGGCTGCTGATATTTTTGAATCTTATGAGGTTACAATTGTATCAGGTTTAATTCTTGGTCTTGCTTTATGGCACATAACGGGCATGTATGAATGGATTGTTTATCCGCTTTTGGTACGTGGTATTGGTGTATTTTGTTCAATTATTGGTACATATGTTGTTAGAGACAATGGCTTAAAAGGAAATGCTATGAAAGCTATCTTTAAGGGATATGTAACTTCAGCAACAATTTCAATTATTTTGTTTGCCTTAGTTGGTTACTTTTATTTACAAGGATTACAAGGTGGTTGGTGGAGACCATTTTTAGCTGTTACTATAGGTGTATTTTTAGCAATGGCTATTGATAGAATTACTGAACACTTTACTGGAACAACTGGCGCTCCTGTTAATGAAATTAAAAAATCAACAGATACTGGCTCTGCTACTACTATTTTAAGTGGTCTTGCTGTTGGTTTAGAGAGCTCTGTTTGGTCTGTTTTGGTTATTGCTATCACTATTTTTGCATCAGTTCTAATCTTCGGTACTATCGATGGTTTAACAGCGGCTGAAAAAGTGACATACATTTTGTATGGTGTTGCAATGACTGGTATTGGTATGTTAACTCTTACTGGCAATAACGTTGCCATGGACTCATTTGGACCAATTGCTGATAATGCTAATGGTATTGGTGAAATGGCTTGGCATGATGATAATAGTGCTAAAACTAAAAAAGCACGCCAAATCATGGCTGATTTAGATGCTGTTGGTAATACAACAAAAGCCATTACAAAAGGTGTTGCTATTGGTTCTGCTGTAATTGCTGCAGTTAGCTTGTTTGGCTCATACATGGTGGACGTAAGTAACGTACAAATGAGCTTAAATAATACTTGGGCAAAAGAAGGTCTAGATCAAAGCTTAGCATTGCTTAAAGATATTGGTATTGTTGTTTCTAATCCTGTTGTATTTGTTGGTATGCTTATTGGTGCTGCAGTACCATGGTTGTTCTCATCATTTGCTATCAATGCGGTTAGACGCGCAGCTAGTCTGATTGTTAAAGAAGTTCGTCGCCAATTTAAGCTTGGTATTCTTGAAAACAAAGCAAAACCAGACTATGGTACAACTGTTGCAATTTCAACATCTGCAGCACAAAAAGAACTTATTATTTTAGCTTTGCTTGGTATTGTTTCTCCTATCTTTGTAGGACTTTCACTTGGTGTTGAAGCATTGGGTGGTTTCCTTGCTGGCATTATAGTTTCAGGCCAACTACTTGCTGTATTTATGTCTAATGCTGGTGGCGCTTGGGATAATGCTAAGAAGCTTATTGAAGATGAGCCAAGCAATATTGCACAAAATACAGGTAAAGGTTCTGAACGCCATAAAGCTAGTGTTGTTGGTGATACAGTTGGTGACCCATTAAAAGATACTGCTGGTCCTGCATTAAACCCAATGATTAAAGTTGTTAATATGGTTGCTGTTATTGTGGCGCCTATTGTTGTGGCTTATAATAACGAATACACCAAGCTTTCTTCTATTGGTTGGTGTGTTGTTATTGGTTTACTTGCAATTTTAACTTTTGTTATTATGAAGAGCAAAAAACAAGCTTCTGAATAATAATTTTTAGGCGCTTAATCTATCCCTTATGCAAAATTTTGCATAAGGGATATTTTTTATCATTTCATACCCAAAAATACCTTCTAAAACTGTTGACACCCCTTTAAAAATATGATACAATGACATTGTTATATAATTAAATTGTTTTATTATTTTGGATGTCTTCATATTAAAATTTCAAGGTTTTCTTGTTGTTTTGTTTATGATATTCAGAATAATATAAACAAAATAAACAACCTTAAAAGATTTTTTTTTATGAATTCAAAAACAACAAAGGCTGAGGCTTGGTTGACTTCCATGCTCGGCGAGGAAATGATGAAGCAGTTTGAAGGCAAGTGGACAGTGGTTTCTGCTGGTGAGGTATTGCACGGTGTTGCTCCTATGTATACTCCAAGTGATACACTAACCATGCCAGACAATGCTCGTTCATGCGGATACAATGGTGGATGCAGTATTTTCAACTCTGGCGAGGGCTTCTCTGTACTCTCGTGTGACTTTGATATGTACTTAGCTCTCCGCGGTCATTTCGATGATCAGGATGCGTGGGTATATGGTTATAATGCCGGTGTCTGGTTTGACGCTGAAGATAACCGTATCGCAGAGATGGAGAAAGCTTGTAGAGGCTAGTGTCCAAACTAATCACCCCCCAGGACTATGTTCTGGGGGTATCCTTTTTTAAAACTATTTTTTATTCCATTTAATTCTTATTACTGACAATTCTCTATTATCATTTAAAGATGTTATAGAGTGCAGAGTTTCTAAATTATTTACTTGTGATATAATGTTTATATTCTCCCCTAAATGTCCTTCTTTTTTAAATGACACTTCTATTTCAGATGGCAAACATTCATCTCTAAATGTATAATCTAATGTTTCTGTTGCCCATAGTGGGTAAAGAGAATTATTAACATGCATATTTATATCTATATCATCATAACGTATAGAGAATGTCTTATTATAATCTATTCTTGTTGGAGATGGCAATTTTTCAAAATTAGAAATTAATGAATGCTCATTAATTATAGTATATTCTGGAAGATTATCTTTTAATGATATTGGACGCTTTTTATTAAAATCTATCAATATCCATTGACTAGAAGCTGTAATAATTAAATTATCATTGCTATCATATACTGCAAAATCACGAATAGCGCCTATTTTTCTTTCTTCTGATGGCCATGTTATAATTTTTATATGCTCATGGGTTTTAGGCATTTGATTGATTTTTATGTGATAATTTGCCCCCATCCATGCGAAGCCTTTTGATAAGCAAAATTCCATACCTAGCCCTAAATCTGTAGCATGAGAATCTGCTATATCTTGTAAAATATTGAATAAAGTTACAATACGCAAATAACCATTTTTATCACATTCATATGTGCGAAGACTATATTCCTTTATATACTTTTCCATAAAAAAATCCTCTTTAGATAATTAAAGCATTTTATCCTTACAATATAAGCCCCGACAACCATCAATTATCGGGGCTTTATTCTTAAAAACTATAATATTAACATGCTTTTTTAAGTTCTTGATTTTCTAATTCGGCAAGAACCTCTTTTTTCAAAGTAATATTATCTGTTTTACCAGTTGCAAGCGTTGGAATGCTATCACGATATAATATCATACGAGGCATAAACAACTCTGATAAACCATTATTTTTGATGTATTCATGTAAAACATCTGATTTAACTTGGTTGTTTGTGGTAACCAAAACAATTTGCTCACCTTTGCTTTCATGTGGTATTGCTACTACACCATATCCAAAGTCTGGTCCCATCCACTCGTATGCTTTAACAACCATCTCAAGCACAGCTGTTAGAGATACCATTTCACCACCAATTTTTGCAAATCGCTTAATACGGTCTCTAATATAAACAAAACCAATTTCATCGATTTCTACTACGTCACCTGTTTTGTACCATCCATCTTCTGGGGGAACTAATACACCAGGGTTTTCAGGCATATAGTAACCAAGCATGATGTTTGGACCTTTAACCCATAGTTCACCGCCCTTTTCTATTCCAGGCACAGGTTCTATTTTATGTTTTATAGCTGGCAATAATTTACCAATAGAACCAAATCTGTTGAATACACTATTGTTACCAGTAACAACAGGAGAACATTCTGTTGAACCATAGGCTTCCATCATTCTAATCCCCATGCGTTCCATCCACATATTGCGGGTATCAAGCTTAACAGCTTCTGCACCGCCATACATAAAGCGAATGTTATGGAAATCATATGGGTGAGCAATTTTACCATATCCTCTAAAGAATGTATCTGTACCAAACATAATAGTTGCACCAAGTTCATACACTAACTCTGCAATAATACGATAGTGTAATGGTGATGGATACAAGAATAAACGTCCACCTTCAAACAATGGGAATAATGTTCCTACTGTTAAACCAAAACTATGGAACATAGGCAATGCGTTAAATACTAAGTCTTTAGTATTAAGTGTTTCAATAGTTGCCAATTGCTTTATATTAGAAATAATATTAGCATGGCTTAAAACAACTGCTTTGGGAGCGCCTTCTGAACCAGAAGTAAACAAAATAACAGCTTTTTTATTACCACCAACCTTGTGTGGAATACGTTTAACTTTATAGCGAATAAATGCTGATATTTTATCTAATAAACTAAGTTTTTTAGCAAGTACTTCTAAATAAAGTACTTCTATGCCTTTAGCTTTTAACAATTCAACAACAGGTTCTAATTTTGCTGTTCTAATAAATGTTAAAGAAGTAATAACCTTTTTAACCTCAGCTGTTTGACACATAGATATAATATTTTTTGGACCAACAGAGAAGTTGAGCATAACAGGTACACGTTCATATGCTGATAAGCCAAAAAGTGAACAAACTGCACCTATTGTATTAGGTAACATTAAACCAACATGTTCAAAATGACTTGTTATTCTTTGAAGCATTTTACCTACAACAAAAGTTTTAACAAGCAAATCTTTGTATGAGTTTGGCTTACGGTTAATATCTTCAATTACACGTGGACGCTTAAAAGAGAATCCTTCTTTTGAGTGCACTTTTGCTGTTTTCATTAACTGTGCAAATAAAGAAATCTTAGGATCATAATTGATTTCAAACTGCATATCACGTAAAATTGTATATACCTCATTACTAATATGGTCACGTTGGCGACGTAATTCGTCTTTTAATTTAAATGGTCTTGGTTTGCCAACTGTGATACGAATTTTTGGAAGTGGTCTATGTGGCAATTTACCTTTTGTTTTAGAGAAATAACCATATTGAGGACCATCAATCCATACAGGAATAATTGGTGCTTTTGATTTATCAGCAAGCAAGCCTGGTGCTTCATAAATTTTCATTAAACCACCATTTTCTGTGATGCGACCTTCTGCAAAAATAACAATCAATCTACCACTATCAACCTTTGCAATTAATTCTTTTAGGTCTGATGGCTCAATTGGATTGAAAAGCATTGTATCTGCATATTTCATTAAATTTCTTATCCATCCACGACGATGTAAGTGACCATTTAATGCAAATACCGGATTTCCTGGTAAGAATGCATATAATAACAATGGATCAAGATAAGACACATGGTTAGATACATATACACCCTTCTTTGGAAGGTTTTTCATATCAAAGCGAATTTTACATCTGCTTTTAAATAAAGTAAAAAATGTTCTTAAACAGAATTTTATAAAATTATTCAAAGTCCGTCTCCTTCTGTTACGACATAACTTTATCTATACAAAAAACTTATTTATTGTAAAGATAAAAAAAAATAGTAGTGGATTACTAAATAGTATCCCCAAGGTAACTATTTGTTTTTTCAATATAAACACATGTATTTTAATGGTTTTATTTTTTGTTTATTGAATTTTAAGTTTTTTTAGATATAAGGTTTTTTGTAACATATTATATGTATCTATATGAAAAAACGTTTTAACGTTAAGATATATATGAGTTACTTTCGGTTTAACAGAGAAAGTATACATTAATGAAAAAAATATTGACTTTAACAGCATTAAGTACTGTTTTGTTGGCAACCTCTGCAAATGCGGCTGGTTTCCATTTACGTGAACAATCTACTGCAGCTCAAGGTAATGCTTTTGCTGGTGCTACAGCAGGTGCTGAAAACAATACTTATGCTTATTTTAACGCTGCTGGTTTAACCAGACAAAAAGGAACTCAATTTACTATTGGTGGCACTTATATTGCACCTAAAGCTCAAGCTGGAAATGTGGTAAAAGCTGATGGATCTCGTGGATCTGATATTAACAATATCGTTCATGCTGCAGTTGCACCATACATGACATATTCAAACCAAGTTAATGATAAAACATTTTTTGGCGTGTCTATGAACGTTCCTTACGGCATGGTAACAAAATATGATAGAGAATGGCCTGGTTCTGACCATGGTATTACATCAAAGGTTACTTCTGTTACAGTTACTCCAATGGCGGCATATAAAGCAACTGATAAATTATCACTTGGCGCTGGTTTACAAATGCAATATATAAAGGCAAAGTTGTCTAATTCTGCATCTTCTTATGGTGTTGAGTATTCACATCTTGAAGGCGATACTTTTGACATTGGTTATCAATTAGGTGCTTTATATGAATTTAATGACAAAACACGTGTTGGTGTGGGATATCGTAGCCAAATTAAGCATAAATTAAAAGGTGAAATTGAAGCAACTCCATCTGCATCTCCCGATCCACTAGTTGCAGGCAAGGTTAATGCATTACTCAACCAAGATATTAGTGCTCGTTTAACAACTCCTGCTATGGCTTCATTAGGTGTTTTCCACCAAGTGAACGACAAGTGGGCTGTTATGGCTGAATATCAACGTGTATTCTGGAGCTCTTTTGAGAACTTAACAATTGTAGGTGATAAAGCTAATCAAGACACTGGTTATATATCTAGCGTAAAAGAAAATTGGCGCGATACAAACTTCTATGCTATTGGTGCAAACTACAAAATTGACCACCAATGGACATGGCGTTTAGGTTTGGCTTATGACCAATCAGCTGTTAGTTATGAGGATAGAACACCACGTATTCCAGACTCTAGTCGTATGTGGTATTCAACAGGTCTTACATATCAATACAATGATAAGTTAAGCTTTGATTTTGCATATACATATATTTCTGCTGATAAGGCTAAGATGGATACACGTAATATATCTGTTACAGATCTTAGCAAAACAACAGTTGAATATACAAACTCAGTTCAGTTGTTTGGTTTATCACTTAATTACAAATTCTAATTTAAGTGTATTAAATAAAAAAAGGTCCGGATTTTCATCCGGACTTTTTTTTTACATAAATGGCGTTATTACTCCGCCATTGGTATAATATTCTCAAATATTGATTTTACAACAGTTGTTATGGTCTCTGATATATCGATTGAGTTATCGATAATAAACCAATTATCATTTGCAACTGTTACCAAACAACCAAAGAGAGGCTCGGTGTTTTTCTTGTATTCTTCTAGGCGTGTGCTAATAACAGCATCGTCGTTACGAATAACAGACTTACCACCGCACTTTGGACAACAACCATCAAGGACGCTGTGTGTAAACTTACAATCCTTGCAAACCCTTCGCTTTGCTACTCGCTCGATAATTATGTTACTTGGGGTGTCAACCTTAACTAAAATGGGGACAACCTTGTCATAAGATATCATACCGGCAAAAGCCTCGAGCTGAGCTGATGTTCTTGGGTAGCCATCGAGAAAAATTACCTTTTTCTCAGTATTGAGAGCTTTTACAACAAGTGCATTAACTATCTCATCAGAGACAAGCATACCTGATGAAATAATCTTGGCAATCTCTTGGCCTAATGGGGTTTTCAACGCCACCTCGTTACGCAATAAATCTCCCGTAGAGATGTATGCGATGTCGTCATTTTCTGCCAACTGTTGAGCAAAAATCTCGGCTTTCAGCTTTTCTGTTGTGTAACCTTTGCCACTGCCTGGAGCACCAAAGATAATAAATAATGTTTGTTTCATATAATAATTTATAAAAAATATATTTAACAAGGGTAAGTTAAGTCTTTTTATGTTTTTGTCAAGCTATAAACCTTTTAAATTAATAAAAAAAAGCCCGATTTTTGTCCGGACTTTTTTTTAATTTAGATATTGTATTTAATCTATTTCTTTCTTAAAAGACCTAAATAAAACTCAATAGAAGAAAGCATAAGCAAGAAATACCCCATTGTTTCACAACTTTCTTCAAAAAACTCTTTAATATCGCCTACTCTATAATCACCAAAAACGTCCCTTACAAATGGTCCGTGGCCAATGCATTGAGCTATTGGTAAAATGATAATAAGAGCGCAGCACATCATATAAAATGAAGATGATGCATAAAAATCTATTAATGTATTTCTTAAGTTTCTTCTGTTTTTTATGGTATAGAAAATGGCACTTATTGGTATGATGAATCCAAACTTCCAGCCAACAACTGGTATATTTCTATCTAAAAACAAGTCTAACTCACGAACAGATGCTAAATAGCTTAATGATGCCAATAAAATCAAAACAACTCGGTACTTTTTATAGAATATGCCCTCTAGCAAAAACAAAGTACCTGATATGATTAAAAATGTTAATTGTATATTTTCTATAATACTATGCTCATCAAATGTTTTTTCTTTATATATATCTGCTATAAAATGGATAAAAAATACAAAAGAAAACATCAATACAAAGTATATGGTCTGTCTAATTGTTTTTAAGAATACTGCCTTTTCTTTTTTACTCAAGCTAATCATATAAATAGTCCTTAATGTTAGTTCTTAAATAAAACATATGCTTTTATATTATAACAATAAAAATATATTACAACTTATATTTAATATATTGCATAACTTATCAGATTTTGAATAATTAGCTGTTTTATTTATATACCATATTCATTGGCTATAAAATCCAAATCTTTATCCCCTCTTCCAGATAAGTTTACTAGTATTTTTTTATCTTTGGAAAGATTTTTAGCTAATTTTATAGCATAAGCTAAAGCGTGAGAACTCTCAAGTGCTGGAATTATGCCTTCTGTTTTGGGAAGTTCATAAAATGCATCTAAACACTCTTTATCATCTATTTGAACATATTGAGCTCTTTTTATGCTATTTAAGTATGCATGTTCTGGGCCAACAGAAGGATAATCTAGCCCACTTGCAATAGAATAAACTGGTGCTGGATTATTATTTTCATCCAATAATACTAGTGACTTAAAGCCATGGATAATAGATTCTTTTCCGTATGCGATAGCAGATGCATGAGATCCTAGACTGGAGCCTTTTCCTAATGGCTCTACCCCATATAGATCAACTTCTTTATCACTTATGAAACCACTAAATATACCTATTGCATTACTTCCGCCTCCCACACAAGCTACAACAGCATCAGGAAGAGTATTTGTTTGTTCAATAAATTGCTCTCTTGCCTCTATACCTATAATAGATTGATAATCACGAATCATTGTAGGAAATGGATGTGGGCCAACTGCTGAACCTATGCAATATATACTATTTTCAACATCTTTTAGATATGCCTCAAATGCGCTATCTACCGCATCTTTTAAGCTTTTTTGCCCTGATGTAACAGCTACTATTTTACAACCTAATAGTTTCATTCTTAAAACATTTGGGCGCTCTTTTATGATATCATTTTCACCCATATGAATTTCACATTTTAGCCCCATATATGATGCGGCAGAAGCAAGTGCTACACCGTGTTGTCCTGCTCCTGTTTCTGCTATAACTTTCTTTTTATTCATATATTTTGCTAACAAAACCTCACCTATACAATGATTTAGCTTATGTGAGCCGGTATGATTTAAATCCTCTCTTTTAAGATAAATTTGTGCCCCTCCAATTTTTTGGCTTAAATTTTTAGCATATGTAATTGGTGTTGGTCTTCCTTGATATGTGCGTCTTATATATTTAATTTCATTAATAAAATCAGAAGAATTCTGTAATTCTCTATACGCTTTTTCTATTTTTTTCATTTCGACTTCTAGTTCTTTTGAAACAAATGCTCCTCCAAATGAGCCGAAAAATCCTGATATACTTTCCATTGTAATTTTCCTCTTATAATATTTATCTGATTGGGTTTAATAGGTGTACTTGCTTTAGAATAAAAAAAATATAGGTGCGTTAGCACCACCAACGCCACGCTAAAATAAAATTAAATGTATTTGAATGTACTATCATAAAATTTTTCATACTTTTAATATATTTACTAATTTATCTAAATCAAGTATATTTTTAATTTATTACTTGTTTTTAATAAAACTCTATATACAATTAGTAATATAGTTGATAATATCTGGAGATGAATATGAGTAATATTGGTGTTATTGGTACAGGTATTTGGGGAACAGCTCTTGCTCTAACAGCTACTCGCGCGGGAAACAATGTTTTGTGCTGGGCTAGACGTAGTGAAGTTGTAGATGATATAAATAATTATCATATAAATAAAAAATATCTTCCGGATGTAATTCTTCCTGAAACGATAAAAGCAACAAATAACCTTGCTGAAATTTTTGATTTTGCAGATACTATACTATTAACAACTTCGGCTCAATATACAAGAGAGACAATGAGGCTTATTAAACCTTTTGTTAAAAAAGATGTTGTGATTGTTATTTGTGCGAAAGGTATTGAAGTTGATAGCGGAAAAATGTTATCTGAAGTTGCTTGTGAAGAAATTCCTAAAGCAAGAATTGCTATTTTATCAGGCCCCGGTTTTGCTATTGATGTTGCCCATAAAAGATTTGTATCTGTTACTATAGCATCTAAAGATGAAGATATTGCAATAAAACTAACTAAACAACTTGGTACTCCTTATTTTAGGCCTTATCATACAACAGATATTATTTCTCCTCAAATTGGGGGTAGTATTAAAAATGTTATTGCTATTGCATCTGGTATTGTTGAGGGGGCTAAATTTGGCGATGGAGCTAGAGCTGCTCTTATTACTAGAGGTTTTCGTGAAATGTCGGCACTATCCAAAGCGCTCGGTGGAAAATTAACAACTATGATGGGAATGTGTGGTATGGGTGACTTAGTTATGACTGCTAGTTGTCATCAATCACGCAATTTTAGTTTTGGTTATGAAATTGGAACCTGTGGTAACGCCTTATCTGTTATTGAAAATAATACTAAAACAGTTGAAGGATTACACACAACCAAAGCTGTTGTTAAGAGAGCTAAAGAACTGGGGATTGAAATGCCTATTTCTGAAATGATGTATAGATTATTATTTGAAGGGGTCTTATTAGAGGATGCTATGAATGGACTTTTGCATCGCCCTTATAAAGAAGAAGGTGTTTAATTTTTGTTATAAAAAAAGCCCCCGTATTTTTGGGGGCTTAGTGTTAGAGGTTTATTATATCTGTTATATGAAAATCATCATCGTAGATATAACGTCTTTTTATATATTTACCTGCTAATATTTCTGGTAAAAAATCTTTATCTGCTTCTCGCATATCCTCGTATGGAATATCTTTTTTATCTATCCAAAAAACGTTTACCTCTTCCTTGTTTTCAATAATCTGACCTGAAAAGTCTGTGCTTTTAAAAACATGGACATAAAAGTTTTTGGTTGGAAACTCAATATAACCTACTTCTATTGGATTATAAATTTCCAAACCAGTTTCTTCAAAAGTTTCTCTTATTACACACTCTTCAATGGTTTCTTTAGGTTCTTTTTTTCCTCCTGGAAAATTTTTACAACCTTTGTTAATACCGCGTTTGTGCTCAATCATTAAATACTTTTGGTTTTTAACATCTTCTACAATAGATAATGAAGCAATTTTCTTCATATTTTCCTCTTTTTTTTGCATATATGTATTGTTTATTTAGGTACAATTATTCACATAAAAATTATTTTAATAGCAGAATTCTATAACTTTTATTCTAAAAATCAAGAAAAGTTTTAAAATCAAGCAATTATCATTTTATCTTAAAAAATCTTTTTGTACATGCATGATTTTTTGTGATACTTTTTCAGGCTTTTTAGATACCATTACAACAACACTGTGTGGTGATATTTGATATGTATCATTTGGCAAATATTTAGTATCATCTACAGATAATGTTGGTTTTGAAGTATCAAATACTACTTGCCATTCTTGGTTATGTGGTGCTTTGGGTAATCTAACATCAAGTGGGAATTCTACATTACCAGAGGTCATTACATAAAAGTCATCATCAAATCTTATACCTTCTTTATTTTGCCCATTTAATACATAAGCTAAAAATCTATTTTCATAGTATTCCCAATCTTGCTTTTCCATTGGTGTACCATTTATATTTATCCACTCCCATGATGGATAACCATTTGGCATAATTTCTGATGATGCATTTTCTGTTGAACTAAATATTGGGTGATTTTGACGAAAAGCATTAACTTTACGTTCAAAAATATAACGTTCTTGTTGCTCTTTAGAAAACTCTTTCCACTGTAAAGGAAAGCTCAAGGCATATCCATTGTTGTTACCACCTTGAGAGTGCCACAATTCGTCCCCACTTAAACTCAAAGGAACACCTCTTGCTAATGTATTTAAGGCGTGTGCTGACTTTGTTTTAACTAGACGCTCTTCATCATTTTGTGACGGAGAATATATGTTATCATTTGAGCCATCTTGGTTATTCTCATTATTAGCAAAATTATTTTTTTGGCTATATGTTGCCCAGTCATAACCTGTTGCGCCATCGTGTTTGGTGAATATATTTATTTTATTGGTTACCTCGCCACCTGCTAGATAATATGCTAGATTATTTATGCATCCTTTATCACCTCTAATAAAGTGTTTAATAGCCTTCTCATGTTTATCATTCCACTCTTTTATTTCTGGAATTTGACCAAGAAAATATCCACCTGTTGCACTCCATGGCTCACCACTCATTTTGGCTCCAGTTAAGCGGGCTACTTCTTCTATAATTTGGATGAACTCACTTTTAGAATTAAACTCTAATGTATCACTAAGACAACAATCACCTGCTAAATCAAATCTAAAACCATCTACTCCACAAATATCTGCAAAAAACATTAGCGAATCTCTTATTATTTTTTGGGCTTGTGGGTTATTGGGATTAAAACCATTACCACATCCTGTAGTGTTTACAAATGGTACTTCTTTATTAAATGTAAAACGATAATATGACCTAGCATCAAGCCCTTTGTAAGAAAGCAAGAATCCATTATGACCAAACTCACCTGTATGATTAAATACCATATCTAAGGTTACCTCGATGCCATTTTTATGAAATTCATTTACGAGCTCTAAAAAATCATGGATACTTCCGTATCTTGGATCTATTGCTTGATGAATTATAGGATTATATCCCCATTGATCTGATAATCCTTTTTCTTGTTCTAATTGCCAATCAGACATTGTTGGTGTTATTGGCATTAATTCTATTTGATTATAATTTAATGCCTTGAAATAATCTATGGTATCTTTTAAGGCTAGCAATCTTCCTCTATTATGTTTAGGAATATCTGGATGATTGATTGAAAAATTTCCAACATGAAGCTCATAAATATGAGTTTTATTCCATTCTATATTTGGTTTTTCATACAAATACGGATATTTTTTTCTTAAATCATCTTTATTTAAAAATCTTATTATTCCTTTGGGTGCAACTATTTTTGAATCAATATTATTTTTACAAAATAAAACTTCTTTTTCATAATTACTGATGTTATATAAACTTCTTGTTATTTCTAGCGAATAAGGATCTAATAATAATTTATTTGGATTAAAAAATAGGCAAGTTTCTGGATTATATTGACCGCTTGCTCTATATCCGTATTTTATTCCTTCTAAATTACCATCTACTTCCACATACCAATTACCTTTTTTATCCTTTTGCATTGGTATCTTATTTTCTTCGATTTCATCATCTGAAAACAAGCACAATTCGAGCTTTTCTGCATCTGGAGCATAAACAGAAAACTTTGTTTTATTATGTTCTAATCTTACGCCTTGAAAACTATCTTTTATCATTATTATTCCTTATTTTTGCGGTATTTTATATAAAAATATTAGTTTTGCAATATCTTTTTTTAATAAAAAATATAAACTCTTGACAAGTTTATATTTTGGAGGCAAATTGTGTGATAGTTTGAATAACGAGAGGAAAGTATGTTATATATCGCAAAAGATATCTATTGCTGTTGCACTAACTCCTAAGGCACGCTCTGGAGCTGTTTTGCTATATATAAAAACACACAAAGAGCAGCCTTAAAGCTGCTTTTTTTAATTTTGAAAAGGAAAAGAAAATGAGCATTTATTTGTATAATACTAAAACCAGAAGCAAAGAAGAGTTTAAGCCTTTAGATGATAAAGAGGTTAAGATGTATTGCTGTGGTCCAACAGTATATTCTTATGCTCATATTGGTAATCTTCGTACATACATATTTGAAGACTTAATTGCTAATACATTAAGACTGCATGGCTATAAAGTTAAACATGTAATGAATGTTACTGATGTTGGTCACTTAACAGGTGATGGTGACGAAGGCGAAGATAAAATGATGCTTGCAGCTGAGCGTGAAAAAAAGAGTGTTATGGAAATAGCAAAACACTATGAGGACACATTTTTTAGACATACATCAGAGTTAAATTTAAAAAGACCTGTTATTGTTTGTCGTGCAACAGAACATATCCAAGATATGATTGATTTTGTTAAAGATTTAGAAGATAAAGGCTATGCTTATTTTTCTAATGGCAACGTTTATTTTGATACTGCTAAATTCCCTAAATATGGTTGTTTATCTGGACAGAATCGTGATGACTTAATGCATGGAGCTAGAACAGAACAAGATGAAAATAAACGCAATCCATCAGACTTTGTATTGTGGTTTACATCATCTAAATTTGAAAATCAAATTTTACAATGGGATAGCCCTTGGGGAAGAGGATATCCTGGTTGGCATATTGAATGTTCTGCCATGTCTACTAAATATCTAGGTGAAAGAATCGACATTCACTGCGGAGGTATAGATCATATTCCTGTACATCATGAAAATGAGATTGCTCAAAGTGAGGCAAAATTAGGTCATGAATGGGTTAATTATTGGCTTCATATGGAATTTTTGAATACAAAATCTGGAAAAATGAGCAAATCTACTGGTGGCAAGACAACTATTGACACCCTAAAAGAGCTGGGTTATGAACCTATGGTTTATAAATATTTTACTTTAACATCTCATTATAGAAGTGCTGCAGTATTTTCTGAAGAAGCTTTAGATGGAGCCAAGAAAGCTTATGAAAATTTATGTGATTTTGTTGCAGAGTTTAAAGCAGAAACAAGTAATACATTATTAAATGATGAGGATGCATCAGAGCTTTTGAAATTAAAATCAGAATTTAATAATTATTTATTTGATGACTTTAAGACACCTCTTGCAATCTCTCATATATGGAGTGTCGTTAAAGATAATAAAAAAAGTAAGGCTTTACGTTTTGCCTATGTTTTGCATATTGATAGTGTATTAAATTTAAATCTTAAATCAGTTGAAGCTAAAAAAGTTAGTCAGGTTGAAGTAACAGCAGAAATTCAACACCTTCTTGATCAAAGAAGAATTGCAAGAGAAGAAAAAAATTGGGCTAAATCTGATGAAATAAGAGATAAATTGCAGGCTCTTGGTGTTGGCGTAAAAGACTTACCAAATAAACAAATTGAGCTTATTAAATTATAGGAGATAATTATGGTTGAAGTAATAGAGAATATTGAAAATTTATCTTTTGAAGAAGCCCTTTCTAAACTTGAGAATATTGTTAGAGAATTAGAAAGTGGAAGAATAAAGCTTGATGATGCTGTTAGTGCTTATGAGAATGCAGTTAAGTTGAAAAAATTGTGTACTGATAAATTAAATGCTGCAGCACTTAAAGTTGAAAAGATTGAAATCAATAAAGATGGAACTCTTTCTACTTCTTTACTTGATAATGTTGAAGAATAAAACTTTAGGAGACTAAAATATGACTGAGATTGAAAATATTTTGAAAGATTACTCTAAAAAATTTAATGAGGATATGGAGAAATATTTTCCTCAGTCTGATTTGATTAAGCATAAAGCTTTTAGAGCTATGCATTATAGCATAACAAATGGCGGAAAAAGAATTAGACCTTTTTTGCTACATCAAGTAGCATCTTTATTCAGTGTTGATTATGAAGTTGCTTTACCTGTTGCTATTTCACTAGAGATGTTACATACATATTCTCTTATTCATGATGATTTGCCTGCAATGGATAATGATGATTTAAGACGAGGAAAACCTACTTGCCATAAAGCTTTTGATGAAGCCACTGCAATACTTGCTGGGGATGGATTGTTAACTTACGCTTTTGAAGTATTAAATTCATCTAATATTTCTGATAATAAGAAAGTAGAACTAACAGTAAAATTAGCCCAAATGGCTGGTGCATATGATGGAATGATTGCAGGGCAAGTTTTAGATTTATATACTGATTTACATAATGATTTTGAAGATAAAGAATCGATCATTTATGATACACAAGCATTAAAAACTGGATGTTTACTTACCTACCCTTGTATAGCCGGTGCTATTTTAGGTAATGCATCTGATGAAGAATATAATCATTTAGTAAAATATGCTAAAAATATTGGCTTAGCTTTTCAGATAACAGATGATATTCTTGATGTTTTGGGAGATGAAAAACTTGTTGGTAAAACCTTGAAAAAAGATGATGCACAGAATAAATTAAATTTTGTCAGTATTTATGGTGTAGAAAAAGCAAAAAATCTTGCAGAAAAATTGATTAATGAAGCTATAAATGAATTAAATATCTTTAAAAACAAAGCTTACACTTTGATTCTACTTGCAAATTTTATACTTAAGAGAAATCACTAAAATATTAAACTTTTGTTACAAAAACTCTTGCCAAACTGACAAAATTATGATACTATTATGGTATATATAGAAAAGAATTATTATAGGAGGAGGAAAACCATGACAGAGAGAAGGAAAATAGACGGTAAGCAGTTTGTTCATTCGCTTGAACAATGCACTACATCTGGCGAAGTTTTTGGTTTATTGGGTGATACATTAGGTCCTGAAAAAATGCAAGACAGAGTTAAAAATGTTAGCGATTTATCTCATGTTGTAAAGTTAAAATCTCGTATTGCACATGTTAGTGCAATGCAAGGCAAAGATACATCTAATCAAGATTGTATGGATATGGCTGCTCAAAGATATCTTGAGATTACTGGACATGATAATTTGAAACAGTTTAAGGCTGAGGTTAATAAACATGCAACTAGATTGGCTATCAGGACTTCAAATACTCCTCAACAAGACGTTCAAAATGTTCAACCGGCTCAAAGAGATATGTTTTCGCTTTGATGATTTTATTTCGTTTATTCTAATTTATTACACACAAAAACATCTCCTTTCTAGGAGATGTTTTTTTTATTTAGTTATCATCATAAATATTTTTACCAAAACGATTATCCTCATGATCTCCTTTGAAAAATGGTAGAAAAAATAAAGGTATTACTAATAAAGACCACCAAGGCTTCATATTTATATCATGAAATCTACGTACCATTAAGCTAAATAGTGGTATAATGGTAATTAGATTATATATTAAATCTATATATGCTGAAAAATCAGGAAAGAAAAGAGCAATTATACCAAGAGGAATACTTAAAAATATGTATGTTAGTGTATATACAGCCCAATATTCTTTTCTTGAAGCTCTACCATTAAAATTACAATAGTTTTGCCCTAAATAAGTGACTGTAAAAAATTTCAACCAAGATGAATTAGCAGGCATACTAAACTCTTTTTTCATATTTCTACCTTTTTATCTAATACAATATATATTAGTAAGTTATAAACTCTATTACCTATTGTCAATAATATTTTATCTACCTCCATAAGTTCTGTTTAAATATCAAAATCAGATGATTATTTATTTGTTGTAATTAACTATTAAACTTTGTTTTAAGGAGAGTACAATATGTCAAAGATTTGGGATAAAACTAAAGAAGTTAGTGAAGATGCTTGGGAAGCTACCAAAAATGGTACTTCAAAAGTATGGGATAAAACTAAAGAGTTTAGCTCTAATGCCTGGGATAAAACCAAAAATGTTTTTGAAGGTGATCATAAAGAAGAAAATGAAAATTTAAGTGATGATATGATTATTGAAGAGGATTTTATTGTAGCTAAATCAAATAATCCTTTACATGCAAAGAAAAAAGAAAAGTCTTGCAAAACACATCACCCCAATTAAAGCAATGCATATTGTTTATAATTTATTTTTCATAAAAATGAGCTTTAACATATTAAATTAATTTAAAATAGGAGATGTTTTATGAATAAAATTTTGGCACTATTAGTTTTGGGTATTTCTATTGCTCTAACAGGTAATTCTTTAGCAAAACATATGAAGGGAGGATTTAGTGATCCTAATATAAGCGCTTCATCAGTAAAAGATGCTCTTAATATGGGAGATGGAACACCTGTAACTCTAAAAGGAAAAATAGAAAAAAGTCTTGGTGATGAAAAATATCAATTTAATGATGGTAGCGGTATTATTGTTATTGAGATAGATGATGATGAATGGAACGGCTTAGCTGTTACTCCTGATATGATGATTTTAATTAGTGGTGAAATTGATAAAAATTTAATGAGTACACCAGAGGTTGATGTTGATAGAATTGTTGTTATTCAATAATCTTTATAATTAAAGGGTGGAAACTCCACCCTTTTTTAGTTACTCTCATATTTCGAAATCACTATGTCTTGATATAGATAGTAGATTTTCTTTTTGATTAATAGCATCGCTTAGTCGTGTATTTATATCAATAACTATTCTTTATTTAGCTTATTTTTAGCCATAAAAAATCTCCTAAATTAGGAGTTGTTTTATCATAAATTTAGATTATTTTCAAGTTTTTCTTAAGTACTTTTCATTCTCTTTCATTATTAGTTATAGGTGAATTTATTTTACTTTTACGTTTACAGGTATCTATTAATAGTGATTTAACATCTATTATTATCCCCCTTAGAGGTGTTGTACCATCTGTTTTATAAAAACCATCAAAATCTTTTGTATTATTAGAAAAACCTAGCACCTTTGCCCTATTTTCTTCATCAAAATCATAGCACATCATTGCATGATGAGGAGGATTTTCATTCCAGCTTATAAAAAAAATATCACCTATTTTGATATCTTCTATATCTTTTATATATCCTGATATAGAAGTTTTAACATATGGTTTTAGAGCTTCTATTAATTGTTTTGGATGTAAAATGTTTTCAACATCTTCATCTTTTATGTTTTTTAGGATTTTAATATTATATTTTTTTTCTAGTTTTAACAACGATGCAATTATAGCTTTAGTACAATTACCATTATCTAATGTTGTATTTATTGGAGTGGATACAATTTCTTTTACTTCTCTTCTTACCACTTCATCTGCTTGATTAATTGCAATCATTTTAGCATAATATATTTTAAGACATTTTTCTTGAGTTTTGGGATCAAGTTGATTAAATAATGCTTCTGTTTTTAAGATACAATAATGATTGATTACTTGCTTTTTATATTTCCGTTCATCAAAAGATATTGTTTCATCATCATCAATTTCTCTATTTTTATCTATATTATATTGATAAAGTGCTTTGATTTCTTTTGTATCCCAAAACATTGAGCGATAAGCTCTTGCCTTTAATTCTTTTTCAAATAAACTAACACTATTTAATATATTTGGAGTTGTTTTTTTTAGTTTACGATATTTGTTGTTGGCAACAATTATTGATTTTGCCATTTCTTTTAATTCATCTATTGGTCTGCTCATTAGTTCATCTTTTAGATTTTCTTCAAGCGTTATAGCTTTAATGCATCTTTTTATAACATCGTTTATGTATTCTTTGTACAATTGTTCTGCGTCTAGCATTATATAAAATCCTCCTTGATTATAAGATATAGTTTATATTATTTTTATGTTTTATACAAGTTTTTTATTTTTAAGGCTTGACTTTTTAGATTTTACTGTTACTCTATAATTGTTCTTGATGCTCGCAGGGCTTATGAGCATAGAACTAAATACAAACCGAGCCAGTTTGATGAAGTTGATAGATTTTGTTTTAGTTTATCTAATTTTATTGATGGCTCCTATGTTAAGGAGTTTTTTTAATGTCTAATTTTAAATACAAACATGGTTTAAGCATTATGAGGGCTCAACCTTTTCATATTGGACACCAAAAATTGGTTGACCGTATGCTTAGAGAATGTGAAAGAGTCACCATTATTTTGGGCTCTATCCAAGAACAAGGAACAGCGCGCAATCCTCTTAACTATACAACTAGAAAAAAGATGATTCAGAATATATATCGCTTAAAAAATGAATATGAACGCTTAAAGATTGTTGGTTTGTTTGATATAAATAATCCAGCTGAATGGGGTGAGTATGTTTTGGATTTTATAAATGAGAGCTTTCCTGATTTACCTAAACCTGATGTTTATTATGCTGGCTCTTCTTATGACGCTCATTGGTTTAAGGATTGTTTTGAGCATATTGAACTTGAAGATAGAACTGACCCTAATTTTCCCTTTGTTACGGGAACAATGGTTAGAGATATGATTAAGTTTGGTGATAAAAGGTGGAAAAACTTTATTGCGCCTGAAAACTATGAACTAGTTGAAGAATACTTTAATAAGAAAAAAGGTATTATTTAATTTTTTATAGCTTGTGTCTTCTGCAGGGCTTATAGAAGACAAGCTATTTATAACCCGATAAGCCTAGAAGGGATTTTTGATATGAATGAAAAAATTTTAGTTAGAATTGATTTTCAAAACGACTTTGTACATCCACATGGTTTGCTAACTATTAGTGATACAGATTTAATTGAAAAACATCAGAAATTTGCTGATAGTTTATTTAAAGGGAGTTTTGATAAAATTATTGATAGTTATGACACGCATTTTAATGAAACTTATCCTAATACATTAGAGGCTCAACATTATGGCATTCATTGTGTTTTTGGTACATGGGGTTGGCAACAAGCTGCACCGTTTAAAAGAGAGCTTAATGTTATGCCTATTTATAAATCTACAACAAATATTTGGAATGAAGCAAAGGCATATAAAGATTTAAGCGATGACTGGAGTGGCAAAGATGTTTATCTTTGTGGCGTATTAAGTGATGTGTGTGTTGTGCAAGCATTAAATGGTTTTCTAAAAAAAGGTGCAAATGTTATTGTTATTGAAGATTTGTGCAAAGGATTAAACGAAGAAATTACTGATATCTTAAAAAATGATGTATATCAAACTTTTATAAATGAAGGGAGACTGAAGAGTATTACTTCTCAACAATTTTTTCGATCTTCGCTCTTAGCTAAAAAAATTGAACATAATATGGTAAAATATTAATAGTAAGGAGAATTGATATGATAAATAAGGTTAGAGAAAATGTTGTTGCAAGTGGTACACCTTTGTTTGCAGATTTATATCATTTAACAATGGCGCAAGCTTGGTTTTTAGATAAAAAAGCAGATGAAATAAAAACCTCTGAGGCTTTTTTTAGAAAGTGTCCATTTGGTGGGAGCTATTTAATGGCTGCTGGACTTCATGAGTTTGCTCAATGGCTTAATAATTGGCATTTTAGTGATGATGACATACAATATTTAAGAGAACAAAAAAATGCTGATGGAAGTAATAAATTTAATGATGATTTCTTAAATTATATTAAAAGTCAAAAACTAAAGTTATCTATAAAGGCTGTTAGAGAAGGAGAAATTGTTTTTCCAAACGAGCCGATTTATTCTATTAGTGGTCCTTCTTGGCAAGTGGAGATTGTTGAAGCTGCTCTTTTGAATATTTTTAACTCACAAAGTTTGATTGCGACTAAAGCTTCTAGAATTGTTTCTAGTGCTTGTGTTGATGGTAAAAAAAGACCTGTTTTAGAATTTGGCTTAAGAAGAGGACAAGAATTAGGTGGTTTTAGTGCAACAAGAGCTGCTTTTATTGGTGGTGTTAGTGGCACGTCTAATGTTGCAGCAGGAAGATATTATGGCATTCCTGTTAGTGGAACGATGGCTCACTCTTTTATTATGAGCTATAAAAATGAGCTTGATGCCTTTAAGGCTTATATGCGTACATCTTCTGGAAACACCACTCTCTTGGTTGACACATATGATACAAGAGAGGGAATAAAAAATGCAATAAGAGCTTCTGTTGAAACCGGAATAAAACTTATGGGAATGAGAATTGATTCTGGTGATTTGGCATATTGGGCAATAGAGGCAAAAAAAATAATTGAGGAGGAACGTTCTAAGATTGATAATCCTGAACTTATCTCTGATGTTAAATTAGTAGCATCTAACGACCTAGATGAATATTCTATTGAAAATTTAATTATGGTACAAAAAGCGCCATATGATATTTTAGCTTCTGGTACTAAACTTGTTACAGCTTATGATACACCTGCTTTGGGAGGTGTATTTAAAACTAAAAAGTATCTTGGAATGCCAAAAATAAAAATAGCTGAGGGAAAAACAACAATTCCAGGTGATACGGATGTGATTAGAATTGTTAGAAATAATAAATTTGATGGTGATATTATTTGTAAAAGAGATGAAAATCATATTAAAGATGGCAAACTTATAAAAGATATTACATCTTATACTATCGGAAGCCAAAATGGTGTAAAAGTTACTTTTAGCAAAGGTGAAGAAGCTTATAGTTTATTAACACCTATTATGGAAGAAGGAAAATTTGTGGGTGATATTGAAACAGATTTAAGTGTAATACAAAAGTTTGGACAAGATAACTTATCAAAGCTTGATAAATCGCACAAAAGACTTTCTAACCCACATATATATGGGGTTGGCCTGAGTGCTGATTTATTTAATTTACAACAAGATTTAATTAAAGCACATCAAGGGAGATAAAATATGGAAAATTTATGGAATAATCTAAAAGTTGGATTAAAAGACTATCTTGATAAAAATGGTTTTAACAAAGTAATATTAGGTCTTTCAGGGGGGCTTGATTCTGCCATTGTTGCAGTATTAGCTGCAGATATTTTAGGTGGAAAAAATGTTAAAGCGATTATGATGAAAACACAATTCACATCTGATTTGAGTATAAAAATAGCTAGAGAAATTGCTACACTTAATAATCTTGACTATCAAGAGCTTGATATAAATGAAATAGTGAATAATGAAGTTAGATTTTTGCAAGATGCTTTTAATGAAGATGTTAAAGATATTGTTATTGAAAATTTACAAGCTCGCATTAGAGGACAGATTTTGATGGCTTATTCAAATCAAACTGGATGGATGGTTCTTGCTTGTGGAAATAAGTCTGAAGCACTTACTGGATATTGTACTTTATATGGAGATACTTGTGGAGGACTAATGCCTATTGGAAATGTTTATAAAACAACAATATTTAAGCTCGCAGAATGGCGTAATAATATTAGCTATGCTTTACCTATTGCTGTTATTACAAGAGCTCCATCTGCTGAACTTGCAGTTAATCAGAAGGATGAAAACACCCTACCTCCATACCCTATTTTGGATGATATATTAAAGCAACTTGTTGATGAAAAAAGAGATATTATAGAGGGAGATGAGACTGTAGTTACAAGAGTAAAAAATTTAGTTAAAAATGCACAATTTAAGCTAGCTCAAATGCCTAAAAAACTAGATATTTAACATAATAAAATCATTTTTATAAT
>JAZQZH010000045.1:0-32534 GCA_045633945.1 Alphaproteobacteria bacterium | reverse complement strand
ATGTTGATGGGTATTTTGGTTTGGGGCGGATGTTTTTGAAGCAAAAAGATGCAAGAGATATGCTTTCTGATATGCCTATTAATAGAATTTTGTTTGAAACTGATGCTCCTTTTCAGATAAAAGAAGAAAATTATTTTTTAGATAGAGAAAGTTGTC
This sequence comes from Alphaproteobacteria bacterium, assembly GCA_045633945.1. Taxonomy (GTDB): domain Bacteria; phylum Pseudomonadota; class Alphaproteobacteria; order RF32; family CAG-239; genus CAG-267. Next base: position 32,378 of record JAZQZH010000045.1, on the reverse strand, counting down.
TTGAAAATTTAATAAAATTGGTAGATAATTATAGTGGATGTTTGGATGAACAGCTGATAAAAAATACACTGGAGTTTGTTAAATGTTAGAAGAAAGACTAGAGCGTAGTATTGCTATTTTAGGAAAAGAAAAATTTGATAAGCTTGTTAATTCTTCGGTAATGATTATAGGTGTTGGCGCTGTTGGTGGGTATGCGCTTGAGATGGTTACTCGTTTGGGGATTAAAAATATTACGGTGGTTGATTTTGACTGTTTTGAAAAATCCAATATAAATCGCCAGATTTTAGCAAATATTGATACGATTGGACTAAAAAAAATTGATGTTGCGGTTGAGAGAATAAATAAAATTAATCCTGATGCTAAAGTTAAAGCTATTGATTTGAAACTTTGCGCTGATAATTTGGAATTTATTTTGGATTGTAAGCCATGTTTTGTTATTGATGCGATTGATGATTTGAAAGCGAAGGCGGGAGTTATTGAATTTTTGCTTAAAAATGAAATTAAGTTTATTTCTGCGATGGGAGCTGCACTCAAATTTAAGCCAGAGCTTCTTAAAATTTCAACTCTTGATAAAACGACGAATTGTCATTTGGCAAAAAAATTAAGAGAAATGTTGAGAAAAAATGGAGTTAATTTGAAAAAGGTTGATGTAGTATTTTCAACAGAAGAAGTACATGCTATTAAGGATAGTAAGGGTAATAATGTGCTTGGCTCTTTAGCTCTTGTACCAATGGGAATGGGGGCTTTGTTAGTTAGTAAAATGTTTGATGAAATAGTTGGAGGAACTGTTTAGAAATGAAAGTTAATTTGTTGTTTTTGTTGGTGTTTTGTGCAAGCGGTTTTAGTGCGTTTGCTAGGGATGATTTTTATGTGAAGTCGGATATTAGATGTGAAAATGATATTTGTTATTTTAAGGAAAATAATAAGTTATTTGAAGGAGATTTAAGACGCTATAATTTGAAGGGGAAATTATGGTTTATTGAGGAGTATAGAGATGGCGTTAAACATGGAGAGCAAAAATATTTTTTTGATAATGGTAATATGAAGTCTATTACTCTTTTTAAAAAAGGCAAAAAACATGGTATAGATAAAGAGTACTATGAAAGTGGATTTATAAAAGAGGAAAAAGAGTATGATGAAGGGCTTTTAGATGGATTTGTTCGCAAGTTTTTTGAAAGTGGTAAATTAAAAGAAGAATGCTTTTTTGAAAAAGATGTTAAAGACGGTAGATGCAGAACTTTTTATGAAAAGGGTGGATTGAAAACCGATGTGGTATATGAAAAGGGAAATAAGGTTAGCTCTTATTGTATTAGTGAAAAAGGGTATAGAAATTTTTGTGATGCAGAATAACTAATAGCAGTTTATTTTGTATAGATGTTGTAAAAATGATTGAGATACTAGGTTTTTATCTGTAATCATTTTTACCCTGTTGCAATTTGTTGTTTCATAGAATGAGTTGTCGTTTTTAGAATCAAAAAATAGGCTAATTTTTTTTCTGATATGAATGTTTCCGTCTTCGAAATTGCCTGAATGATATTTATGTGAGGTGATATTTCTAAGTAACACAATATCGGTGATAGCATGAAATTTAGCACCACTAAATAACATATCTAGCCAGTAATTCCAATCTTCTGAAATTGGAAGATCTTCGTTATAAGTTATGTTATGTTTTTGTGCAAAATCTTTTCTATACATGATGTTTGCGTTGCCGATAGGGTTGTGTTGGAGAAGCTCTAGAGCTATTTGGTCATGAAATAATGGTGTTAATTCAAAATCTTTTATTTGCCCAATTACAACATCAATATTGGGATTGTTTTCAAGGAAGTTAACTTGTTTTTCCATTCTATCTGGTAATGAAAAGTCATCGTCATCCATTATCATAATATATTTGCCTTTAGCTAAATTAAAGCCTTTATTTCTGGAGTAAGATATACCTTTATTAGTTTGATTTGAATGATAACGTATTTTGGGGTTGTTATACGATAAAACAATATTTTCGGTATTATCTTTTGAGCCATCATCAATGATGATTAGTTCAAAATTTTTATGTGTTTGATTGAGGATGCTGTTTATTGCATTATTTAATAAGTTAGCTCTGTTGTATGTAGGCATAACAACAGACACCAAAGGTGTTTTTGGTGTCTGTTTTATAAGTAACAAACATATAAAAATTATTGCAAATATAGTTATTATAATTGGTTGTTTCATTTATTGTGCAATTATTCTGCTTGGATTTCCGAATATTACAAGGCAACGTTGACCGACATTTAGAGTATCTTTTGTTCCTTGGGTTAGACTGATTACTTGTCCATTGTCTAATTTTACTATATATTCAACAGCTGTTTGAGAGCTGAGGCCTTGTTCTGTTGCAGAACCAACTAAACCGCCAAGTAGAGCACCGCCTACTGCACCTAATGTGTTAGCAGTTGAGCCGCTACCAATGGTTGAACCAGCAACGCCGCCAGCAATACTTCCAATTAAAGCACCAGAGTTGCTATCATTATTTACGCCAACATAACGAACATTTAAGACAGTGCATTGTGAAACAGTAGATATATGTCCGGTTTGATTTGTTGAGTAATGATCTGAATTGATATTTGATTGGCATCCCATAAGAGCAGTTGCAGTTAGTAATGCTAGAAAGGATTTTTTCATCATTTTGCCTCCTTATATTTTAGTTCTTGTTTAATTTAATATTTGTTTTTTGGGTTGTCAAGATAAAGCTATGGATGTAGTGTACACAAGTTTTTCTTGACTTTAAATTTAAAAGGTGTTATTTATGGATAGTTTTCAATTATTATTTTACAAAAAAAACAAAACAATTATGAGTACTACAATTATTGTATCGGTGTCTTTAGTTTTATTGGCGTTTATTGGTGCCATGTCTTATTTAATGCGTGACAATGTGAAGCTAAGGGAAAATATGAAGGTTACATCAACTGAAAACGCTAGACTATGCTCGGAAAATGCCCGTTTGAATGAAGAGAAGGCGCGCTTGGTGAAAAAGCTTAATGAGAGTAGTGTAAATGGAAAAGAAGAGTTTCCATCAACTCACTAGCAGGTAGAAAAATAAGACCTTGATTCATTAGAAATCAAGGTCTTTTTTTGTTTTAAGATTATTACTTTAATGAGTTAATCTTATATTGGAATTCTTCTATGTTTCTGCCATAGAATGCTTCACCATTGATTAATATCATTGGAACACCATTGATGCCTAATACTTGTGATAAAGCATCTATGTCTTGTACGCCACGGCGAATTGTTTTTTCTTCAATCATTTTTTTGATTTCATCAACATTTAAGCCTTCATCAACTAAGATTTGATTGATAGTTTCTTCTGTCATTGAAGGTAATGTCATTATGCCTTCAAAAATAGGAAGGAATTTATCTTTTTTGAATGAAGCAAGGGCTACTTTTGAAGCGTATGGAGATGCATCACTCATAAAGTAAAGAGGGTTAAATACAAATTTTACATCTGGGTTGCGTTTTATTAATTCAGCAATAACTGGAGCTAAAGCTTTGCAGTGTCCGCATGCAAAGTCAAAAAATTCAACTACAGTAACTTTGGCATCTTTAGGGCCAACGTATGGTGCAACTTCAGAGTTTGCAATTTTGTCCCAACTATCTTTGTATTTTTGGTTTTCATCGGATGAGTTTTCTTGTACGTCATTAGCTACTTCTTCTGCTGCAGGTGCAACATTTTTAAATGCGTCTGTTTCTTTTATTGAGTTTGCAATAAATTCAGCATTACTTCTTATGTATTCATCTAAGATGTTTGGATTGTTTTTGATGAAATTATTAATTGCGGCTCTTATTTCTTCATCAGATGTTGGAGAAAAAGCTCTGATTGTTGAACCAAAATTATCTGTTTTTGCAATTCTTTCTAATATTATAGTAGAGTTGTTATCAATGTAGTTTGCTACACTTTTGGTAATTTCTGCTTTTAATTTAGCTTCTTTTTTAGGGCAGTTTGCGCAGCTATACATTACAGCGCCAGCACCGATAGCAGAAAGTACAATAATCGATAAAGATTTTTTTAGAATGCTTAAAAACTCAGGTTTTTCACCTTGTGCTTTTTTAGCTGGTACAGTTTTAGTGGTATTCATAAATCTCTTCCCTTAAAAAAAATAATACAACGTTTTGTAGTCTAACAGATAAAATGTTTTTTGCAATACAATTTAATTTGACTTTGTATAAAATTTTGGTAGCATTTTGTTTAATGAGCATGAAAGTGAGGGATTATGATTGCATTAAATAGGTGCATGAGTATTTTATATTTTGTTGGTTTTTTGAAAAATATGTTATTTATATTACCTGTTTTAATGCTTTATTATGGATACAAAGGTGTTGGAATTGGTGATTTTTTTCTGATACAAGGTTTTGCATATATAGTTGTGTTTCTTACTGAAGTTCCATCGGGATATGTTGCTGATATTTTTTCTAGAAAAAAAGTAGCGGTATTGGGTTTTTTAGTTTGGGTTATTGGATATCTATTTTGGATTTATGGATATGGCTTTAGCTCTATGTTGGTGGGTGAACTTATTTTTGGTTTGTCTATATCTTTGTTGTCAGGTACGTTTGAGGCATATATGTTTGATTTGTTAAAAAAACGTGGCAAGGAGAGATTGTATCATAATAAATTTGCCAAATATAATGCGTTTTCTAATGTTGGATTATTTGTTGCAACAATAAGTGGTTCTTTTTTGTACGAAAAAATAGGAGGAAATAATACTGTTTGGCTTTGCCTTTGGGCATCGCTTATTGCATTTGTTTTGATGTTATTTATGCCTGATTTGAAAGAAACTAGGCGAGTGGTTAGGGGTGATAAGAGTAAGACAGAAGATATTATTGAGATTTTCATTGAAACACTTAGGAATAGAAATATACGCAATTTGATGTTTTTCTCAGGTATTTATGGAACTATGACGCTTGTTTTGATGTGGGGATTACAAGCAGTTATGATTGATAGTAGGGTTCCGGTTTTTCTTTTTGGGATAATTATTGGCATAAATTCTTTTGGTAGGATTGTTTGGTCATATGTTGCGGGAAAATTGTTGGATAAAATAGGTGTGGTAAATATATTTAAGTTAATGCTTGCTATTGTTTTTATTTCATACAGCGGTGCTATTCTTTCATCTGAAGTTGAGTATATATATGTTTATGTATGTTTGTTGTTAATGATTATTGGTAGTGGGTCTATTTTGATTTCTAGGATTGGTATTTCGACGATGATTAATCATGTAACTAAATCAGATGAGAGGGCTACAGTGTTATCTGTTAAGTCTATGTTTGATAGAATGTGTACTGGTGTTGGCATGATGGCGTTAAAACCATTGTTTGATACTATTGGCATTGGTAATACGTTTTGTATAACTGCTGCTCTTATATTGCCCTTGTTTTATATCTTTTATTTTATAAGAAAAGACAATTTGTAGTTAAAAAATATGCGTTTGTTAAATATGTTTTAAACAAAGCTCTATTATTGTTATAATAGATTAATATTTTTTTGAGGTTTGTTATGAGCGATATGAAAGAGCGTAGTGGCTTATTTAAATTTTTTTATATAGTATTAAGCGTTATTACGTTTCCGTTTTTTGCGATTATATATGTAATTAAGCATCCTAAGATGTTTCTTGTAATATTGCTTATATTGGTTGGTGTTGTGGTTTATTTTCCTCTTAAAGATGGAGTGCGTTATAACAATATTGTACAATGGTATAAAGATAAACTTAATGAAGCTAAAATGAAAGTTGTAACAAGTGTTGTAGATGAAGATAATGTTCTTTTGTCTGATAGTATGGCAAAAGATATTAAAGAGATGAAAAAAGACTTAGATAGTTTAAAAAAAGAGGAAAATATGGTTAAAGGTGAGAACTTTAACGAAAATATAAAAAGAAGTGAAGTTTTTGAAGACGTTGCAGATGTCGTTCGTAAAAAAGGTGGTTTTAAGAAAAAAGGCGAAACTAAACGTATTAAAAATGCAGAATCTCTTGTTGAAGAAGGGCAGAAGATTGATGGGCTTAAAGGATTTATGTTGAAAAAAGAGCAAATTGAAAAAGATAAGCTTGTAAATGGTGGCGATGTTATGCTTTTTGAAGATGATAACGAAAAGTTAGGTAAAGTTAAAGATGATAAAAACATAGAACTTGAATTTAACAAAGTAGATGAGCCAAAGGTTGACGATGCAAAAGAAGAACCAGTTGTTGAGGAAATACCTTTGGAGGAAACTAAGAAAAAAATAAAAGAGCATAAAGTATTTGATGAAAATATGCTTGATGATTTAGACTTAAATATAAATGAACCTAAAAAAGCACCAAAGAAAGAAGAGATTGAGGCTGAGCCTGAAGAATTAGAGTTGTTCTAATTTGGATTGTAGGTGTTTTAGAATATAAACTCTTATTGCTGAAGATAAATTTGGTATTGTTTTGTTTGTATCAATAAGTGTTACAAGCTTTGGTATGCTTAAATTTTTTTCTTTTGCAATTTGGGTTAGGGCAGCATGAAACTCATCTTCTAAAGAGATGCTTGTTGCGTGGCGTTTGGCTATGATTACTGAAAATTTTTTCAAAACTATTTCTTTCTAAAACTATCAAATGAGATGATTTGAGCTGTTTCGCCAGATACTTTTCTTTCTGGTTCGAGCTCATCTAATGAATGAACGTCACCATTTTCATAAAAAGAAAAACTTAAGCCAAATTTGGCATATGGATCTGCAAAATATGTAATTGCATCATATGGAATAACTAGTGGTTGAAGTCTGCCACCAAAACTTAACTCTACAGAAAATGAGTCATGCATTACTGTTAAGTTTTGGTATTGGTGTTGCAAAACGATTGTCATAGTTTCGGGATATTGTATTGATAGATACTCTGGAATGATAGTTTGTGGATGATTTGTTTTAAAAGTGATATAAAAATGATTTTCACCAGGAAGTCCTTGTCTTTCTGCAATTTTTAGGGATTCAACAACTACTTGTTTTAATGATTTTTCAATCAAGCCATCATAATTTATTTCACTAATATAATCTGTCATTTTATTTTCCATATCCCTCTTGTTTAATACAAATTAAGCCGTTCTGTTGCTAGGTGGCTTCTCCCCCACTTTAGGCAAACCAATGTCTAAAGAATTTAATTTGTTGCTTTGCCTTATGCAGCTACAGCAACTGGTGCAAAATTATCATTTGCGTTTATTTAAGTTGAACCGATAACGGTGGTGTCTTGCCGAATACAGCACAGATATCTTTACTATACACTGTCAAACCTATTTCACCCCCGTTAAAAATTTGGTGGAGGTGCCGGGTACCGCCCCCGGGTCCAATATACCTATTCCATACGGCTTTTCGTATCATAGCTCAAAGAGCTGGAATAAGTATAGGGGGTGTTTTATAAATTTTCAAGTATAAAAAATGAAAAATTTTTACAACTAATTTTAAGATGGAAGCCTAGCCTTAAATGCTCACGTACGCTTATAGTACGCTCCGCTTTAAGGTAGGACATCTTAAGTTATTTATAGAAATTTTTCTATAAAATCTGGTTAGCTAGTATTGATTAACTTAATTAAATAGAAAATTAAAAAGGCTTTTTTATACGGTCGTTGTTGGAAAATTAGGTAATTAAAATCTGATTGACATTCTGTTTATCTTTTTATATGGTGACGTTCTAAAATTTATAATTTATATATTGTTATGAAAAAGAAAAAAAATTTTGCAGAACGATTAAATGCAATAGGAAAGGAGTTTGGATATCCTTTTGTGATGTCTAAAACAGGTAGGGCATTTCGTTTTGATCCTAGTATGGATTATACAAAAGTTGAAGACCTTGCGCTAGTTGTTTATTGTCCTGTTGATGAGGATATTTTTGATATTCCAAAAACAGAAAATGGTACTGCCTTTAAAGACCTTATACCTTTTGGTATTATTTGCAAGAGCACTGTCTTGAGTGATAAAGAGGCAAAACAATTTATTCTTCGTGGTAAAAGAAGCGAGATTGCTTTGTATTTTCAAACACATGAGATTACTCCAAGGCTTGCAAATTTAGTTGTACTTCGTAATGACGATGAGCTTTTCTTTAAGCTTTTATCAAAGAGCATGAAATTGCCGGTAAGTCTTGAGTATGCAATGGTTAGCATGATGGAAGATGGTGTGTTTGTTGACTTACTCCCAAGGCTTCATGCTTCTGGTATGAAGTGTTTTTCTCCAAAATCTCAGCAGTACTTAGCTGGGCGAGCAAGTTTTGCTAAGTTTGAGGTGTTTGTTAGAGAGTATGGATTGTGTCCAAGCGCACAAAAGGTTATTATTCAGGTAAAAGACAGCAAAAAGCTAAATTGTTATTTGGCAAAACATCGCCTTGATAGTGAGGCAGAAGTTTTACTTGGTGATATTATTAACCTTGAGAATGCTGGTGTATTTCCTAAATAATTATGGTGCTTTTTTATTGCCTATACCTAATTGGTATGGGCTTTTTTTTATTTTTTTCTTGACTTTGTTCTTTTTTTGTTCTATTTGGTGATAAAAATAAGAATAAGAGAGAATAATAATGATTTCAGAATTAAAAACTGTTGCATTTAGTGGAATTGAGGCGCGCTTGGTTGATGTGCAAGTGTGTATTGGCTCGGGCCTTCCGGGGTTTGTGATTGTGGGGTTACCAGATAAGGCGGTTAATGAGAGTAGAGAACGAGTTAGGGCTGTTCTTTCTAGCCTTGGAGTTGATTTTCCTCGTGATAGAATTACGGTAAATTTAACACCACCAGATATGTTAAAGGAAGGTGGGCATTATGATTTGCCTATTGCTCTTGGTTTGCTTTCGGCAATGAAGATTATTGATAAAGATTGTTTAAAACATCATATTTTTATGGGGGCTTTGTCGCTTGATGGGAGTATTGAGCGAGTAAATGGTGTGTTGCCGGCTTCGGTTAAGGCTGTTGATCTTGGGCTTGGTATTGTGTGTCCGAAAGATAATGGAGTTGAAGCTTCTTTTAGTGCAAATGATGAGATTAGGCCGGCTAGGCATGTTTTGGATGTGTTGAACTTTTTTAAAGGAAATGGCGATATTGAAAAGCCTAAAAGGCCAGATATAAATAAAAAAGAATATCAAATTGATATGAGTGATGTTAAAGGGCAAGAGAGTGCTAAAAGAGCGATGTTGATTGCAGCGGCAGGAGGGCATAATCTTTTAATGGTTGGGCCTCCTGGAAGTGGTAAGACTATGCTTGCTGAAAGATTAGTTACTATTTTACCGGAGATGAGTATTAAAGAAGCAATCGAGACGGCAATGATTCACTCTGTTGCTGGGCAGTTTGTAAATGATATTAAGTTTTGCCGTCCTTTTAGAGCGCCACACCATAGTGCTTCTATGCCGGCATTAATTGGCGGTGGCAGGAGTGGTATTCCAGGTGAAATATCTTTGGCTCATAATGGTGTTTTGTTTTTGGATGAATTGCCGGAGTTTCAAAAAACAACACTTGATGCTCTAAGAGAACCTTTGGAAAGTAAAAAGGCAGTGATTGCAAGAGTGCTTGCTCATACTGAATATCCGGCAAATTTTCAGCTTGTTGGAGCAATGAATCCTTGTAGATGTGGTTATTTGGGTACAAAAGATAAAGTTTGTACGAGAGCTCCTAAGTGTGCGCTAGAATATATTGGTAGGCTTTCTGGACCATTTTTAGATAGATTTGATATGCAAATTGAAGTGACAGCGGTTAATCCATATGAGCTAACAGATGTGAAAAAAGGTACATCATCAAAAGAGATGTTGGACAAGGTTAATATGGTTCGTAATATATCATTAGAAAGATTGGATAAAATTGGGGTAAAAAATGTTGTTGTTAATGCAAATTTAAAAGGAGAAATTTTAGAAAAAATTGTTAATTTGGATGAGAATTTAAGGCGATTTGTTTCGGAAATGGCGGAAAAGTGCGGTTTGACGGCTAGAGGAGTTATTCGCATTTTACGGTTAGCAAGAACGATTGCAGACTTGCAAAATGAAAAAAATGTGTCTAGAATGCACGTAATGGAGGCTCTGTCTTATAGGCATAGGCTCTTTAAAAACCCATATTAGGAGATATTATAGTATGTCAGCAGTAAACATTATAAAAAAATTGTTTTGCGGCTTTTTGGCGTTGGGGCTTTTGTTTGGAGGCCTTAATGTTGCTAGCGCTTCAGTTGACTGTCCGGAATGTCCAGCAGATAAAGATGGAAGTATCTTTCCGGGAGGAAGCTGTGAAAAATGTAAGAAAAATGTAGATGAGGTTATTGATAAAGATGGAAGTATCTTCCCAGGCGGTGGTTGTGATAGATGTGCTAACCGTAAGCCTAGAGTTGATGAAGCTGCTTTGCGAATCGTAGAGGAGCCTATTATCGCTGAATGTCCAGATTGTCCAATACCTGAATTTAGAACACAAAACTATGTTTATACTGCTCCAAAGTATAAAAGTAGTAATGTAGGTAATTGTTGTGATCTTGCTAGCTTTACATTAAAGCATGTTGATTTTAGACTTGATAGTAAAATTGGCGATACACCATATGCTAGCCATGTTGGTAATTATAGATTTAGAATTTTTGGATGCAGAAGATTAAATAAAAAAGCAATGTTAAACCATGGAAGAGTTATCCAAAAGGATATGGCTTTTTATGATGTATTTAAAAATTCTACTGATAAATGTTATAAAGTTTTGGATGTGCCAAGTGATGTTTGTTTGGCTGATGAATCAGTTAGACTTCCTGAGTATGTGTTGACTGCTGAAATAACAAACTTCTTTATGAACCTTTGTGATGAATATGATTGGAACAAAGCTAAAAAAGAAGACAAGAGAAATGGTAGTGCTGAAATGACTGTAACATGGCGTTTGTTAAACCTTAGCCAAACAAAAGTATTTTGGAAAGGTGTAACGACAGGTTATGGCGAAATTGAAAATGGGGTTTATGAAGGTGAGGTTAAACTTGCTGAAGAAGCTTTTGCTGATGCAGTACGTCGTTTGAGTTCTCTTCCTGGATTTGAAAATCAATTAAAAATTCGTCCAACAGCTGAAGAAATGAGTGTTGAGCGTCAATATTTGGTTGATTTTGATGAAAAGTTTAATCCTGGTAAATGTTACTTTAAGGAAGAAATTGAAGAAACTCATTCTTGTGATTATGCGCCACAACCTAAGTGTCCTGCTGTTTATGAACCCAAGAAACCAGAGGTTAAGGCATGTCCTTGTAAAGTAGAACCTGTACAATCTTGCGTTTGTAATAAACCAATGTGTAATTGTCCTGTTGTAAATACATGTCCATGTATTGCAGGCGCACCTAAGGTTGAAGAATTTGTTGATGTGAAAACAGAAACAAAAACGGTTGAGCGCAAGATTATTACAACAACACGTGTTGAAACTCCACAACCTATATGTCAACAAGTTTGTCAGCCAGTTTGTAATGTAGCTGATAGAAAAAGTCTTTGCAAAATGGAATGTGAGAAAAAATGTGAAAAACCTTGTCGTAAGGTTTGCACAAAGACATGTGAAGAAGGCAATGTAAATTGTACAGAAGAGTGTGTGGAAGATTGCGGTGAGCCAAAACCTCTTCCTATGCCAAATATAAAAGTAGAAGAGCCAAAAATTGAAGAAGATGGCGGCATTGAAGTTTCTAATGTTTCTATTGAACCTCAAATTGTTGAAACAGGTGGAATTGAAGACTCACATAGAGTGTATGAAAATTGCATTGATGAAAAAGGTGATGTTATTAGTGACGGTAGTTGTACTGTGATTGATGACAGCTGGGTTGATTTGGAAGGATATAATGTTGATAACAAATTATGTATAGCTGATCGTCCTGCTTATAATGAACTTAGTCCTGAGAATATGCTTGAAATTCGTAGTTCAGTTGTGGAAATTGTAAACAAAAAAGGTGAAAAAGGTATGGGTTTGATTATTTCTCCTTCTTTTGTTTTGTCATCTGCTAGTTTGGTAAATAAATTAGAAAACTCTTATGATGTAAAAACCATAAACGGCGACGTATTTAAAGCAAAAGCTGTGAGAGTTAATCCTAGTAAAAATATTGCTTTGTTGAGTTTGAATGAGGCTGTGAAATATACTCCTTTATCACTTAACCTTGAGTTGCCAGCGATTGATCAAGAAGGATTTATTTCTCTTGGTATGTTAGGCGAAGGTCAAAATGCTCAAAACTATATGGATGATAATGGTAAGATTTATGGTTATCGTTATTCTGATAATTTAGGTACAGAGATTATTGTTGATACGTTAGTTCAGAAAGTTTCTCCTGGTAGCGTGTTGATTGATAAGCTTGGTGCAATAAATGGTATTTCTAGTTCTGCAAAACAAACAGAAGAAGGAATGGATTTGTTTATCCCAACAGAAACAGCTATTAGAAGTGTGGGCTTATCTATTTGTGAAAAAGTTTATGAAAAGAAAAGTCCTTGGGAAAAAACAGTTTATAAACCTGTGACTGAAAAAGTTAAGGTTGAGACGGTAGTTCCTGAAGCTATGGAAGAGGTTACTCGCAAATAGTTTTATATGGTTTTACTTGAGCGGGGCATAAGGTTTATGCTCCGCTTTTTTGTATTTGAAATAGGATGGAGGTTGTTTTGTGTTGAAAATATATGAAAATTATAGTATATTTACTTTAATGTGCAGATGTTTGCAGTAGAAATAAGGGGGGGAAGTGAGATAGTTGAATAGTTTGTTGAGAAAGGTGCTGATATTAATGAAAAAGACTAATACAGCATTGATGAGTTCTTTTATTTTGAGTAATGATAGTGCTTTGGGAAAATTGCTAGAGGTTGGAGCAAATGTTGATATTAAAAACAATAAAGGTGATACTGCTTTAATAAGAGTTGCAAATGATTTGGAACATGTTAATATTGCTAAGAAGTTGGTTAAGGATACTTCTGATGTTTTGATTAAAAATAATAAAGATGCAAATGTAATAAATATTAGGGGCGTTTTTTAAGAAGATTAAGGAAAAATATAGAGAAAATCTGATGATGCTTGAAAAAATAAGAAATGAGTGTGTTTTTTAAGTAACAGGTTATTGGTTAAAGGTTTTGATGATAATGTCTGGTGATGAAATTTCAGTTTATATTCATTTTTTGTATTGTAAGAGCAGATGTCCTTATTGTGATTTTTTTAGAGCGTTAAAGCCTAAAGAATTTGACGAGGAAGCATATGTTAAAGGTATTATTGATGATTTAGTAAGAATGTCTGAGCTATCATCTAAAAGAAGTGTTAAATCAATATTTTTTGGAGGGGGAACTCCATCTATTTTAAGTGATGGTGCGGTTGGTAAAATATTAGATAGTGTTGCTAAATATTATGATATAAAAAATGGGGCTGAAATATCATTGGAGGCTAATCCAAATACATATGATAGCAGTAGATTTGAATTGTTTAATAAAGCTGGAATTAATAGATTATCATTAGGAGTGCAAGCTCTTAATGAGGAAGGATTGAAATTTTTGGGGCGAACGCATAGTCTTGTTGATGCGTATAATGCGATTGAAAAAGCGGTTAGTGTGTTTGATAAAAGTTCAATAGATTTGATTTATGCCAGAAGTGGGCAAAAATTTGATGAGTGGATTAATGAAATTGATAAGGCTATTGAATTTGGGATAAAGCATATATCTTTATATCAATTGATGATTGAAGAGGGGACTGTTTTTTATAGGAAAAATATAAAAACTCTTGATGATAATGAATGTGTTGAGCTTTATCAAAATACGCAAAAATATCTAAAAGAAAAGGGATTTGAACGTTATGAGGTTTCTAACTTTGCAACGGATGAATATAACAGATCTCAGCATAATTTAGTGTATTGGCGTGGAGGGGATTATATTGGTCTTGGAAAAGGTGCACATGGAAGGTTAAGAGTTGGAGATAAGATTTTTGCAACAGTTGATGGTGTGGTTGAAGAAGAGTTAACGCCAGAGATGAGGGCGCTTGAGCTTGTTATTATGGGGTTAAGAATTAAAGAAGGGATATGGGCTAAACGATTTTATGAGGCATCAAAAGTTAATTTGTTTGATTATTTGAAGGTTGATAACTTGTTGGAATTAAAGAAAATTGATTTGCTTGATTTTGATGATGAAAGAGTTTGGCTTACAGATGATGGTGTAATTTTAATGGATCGGATAATAAAGGAAATAACTCCTTAAAAAGTGGAGAAAATAATTTTTTACTTGTCTATATGTATATTTTATTTATTATGCTCTATAATTAAGTAGAGGAAAAAATGTATAAAATCTTATTTATTTTGGTTGCTATTTTGGGTGTTGGTATTGGATATTTAAGAAATGATATTGGAAATCCATATGCACTTGATTATAACAAAATAGTGATGAATTTGCCAATTAATTATAATACGCATTTAGATAATAAAACGTATGGGCTTGGTGAAAAATATCTTGCTGAAGATATTAAAATTGAGTTTATAAAAAATGGATTTGATGTAGATATTTATACTTGGGAAGATACATATTCTAATAAAAATTTTAAGGAAGGTTTTGAGTTTTATATGCGAGGTTGGCCTGAATTAAAATTGAAAAATTATCATGAACATATTGATAGAGATAGAATATCTGTGTTATATGAGACGATACCTTATGAGCTTGAAGGTGTAAAAAATGTAGATATTGTTTTTACATCTTCATATAAGAGAAATAAATTATATAAGGAAATGGGATTAAATTCTTATTTTATGCCGCAATATACTAGATTTGATAAATTTTATCCTGCATATGATGAAAAGTATAAAACTAAGCTATTATTTATTGGAAATAATTGGCATTATGATGTTGTGAGAAAAACAATTTTATATTCAATAAAAAATAATCTTGAAGTTGATATATATGGCAAAGGTTGGGATAATATTATAGATGAGGAACATAAGCATTTGTTAAAAGGAGAGCAAATTTTACCTGATGACTTAAAATATTATTATTCTTCAGCAGATATTGTTTTTAATGATACAAGACAAGATATGATTGATAATGGTTTTATTAGCAATCGTATTTTTGATGTTACTGCATGTGGAGGTTTTTTGATTTCAGACTATATCGCTGAAATTGAGGAAATTTTTGGTGATAGTATTGTTATGTATAAAAATGAGGAAGAGTTTATTAAATTAACAGAATATTATTTGGCACATCCTGAAGAGCGTAAAGAAAAAGCCCAAAAAGCTCATGAAATTACGATGAAAAATTTTGGTGCAGAAACAGGAATTAGGAAAATGTCTGAAATTTTGCGTGAATATGCAAAAAAATATGAGGGTGTAAATGAATAAGCAAAGATTGAAAATTGTGTTTGCTTTTTTGGTGATAGCTATATCTAGCTATTTTGTGGGTGATTGGCTTGCAATAAAGAGTGGAAGGAAAATTGATCATAAAAAAGTAGCATTTAGGGTTGAATACTTGAAAGAAGATGTAGATTTTTCGATAAAATCGATGCTTAAACAATTACAAAGAAAATATGAGAAAGATGGATTTGATGTAGGATATTCTTACTTGGGGGATTTATATCCGAAGGAACTTGATAATGCTGGTGTAAATTTTTTTGTGAGGTCGTATTTTGTTTCTTTTGATAAAAGAATATATGATAAAGCATATAATATTTATTTGGTTCCTTATATTCATATTAATTATATTGAGGAGTTTAGAAATTATGATGCATATATGTCTCCTCAAAAAATGTTTACTAAGACTTGTAATGATTTAGGGATAAACATGAAATATCTGGAAAAAGAGGTATTTTATAATAAAAAGCTTGATAGGAAAAAAGCAAAAGACATTGTATATGTGTATGAAAAAAGGCGTGAAGATATTTTAAATTATATAAACTCTATTGGAGGAAGTAAAACTTATACGTCTATTGAGCTTGCAAAATTAAGCGATAGTGAACTGGAAGAAGTTTTAACTAATGCAAAAGTTGTTGTTTATGATAGTAATAGGGATGTGGTTTTTGATGATGACTATATTCCATTTGGAGTTTATAATACTTTAGGTTATGGGGTTGAGGTTATTTTGGATAAAGGAAAAATTAGCCCTGAAATTAAAGGACTTAGGTATTTTGAATCTAAAGAAGATTTAATGCATAAACTTGGTGTGTTTTAGTTTGTTTTAGAGTATTCTATCAAATCTTTAGCTACTTTGAAAACTTGTGAAGAATAGTGAGCTCCTTTGATGAGTATAACATCGTTATTTTCTAGAATATTGTTGATTAGAAAATCTGTTATATTCTCTATTGATGGGAAGTAGTGTTGTATTGTGGTATTATCTAGCATTGCAAGCATTTCTTTTGTTTCTTCGCATACTCCAATTACAATATCTATTTGTTCTTCTTTAAGCAATGAGCCGACTTCTTGATGGGCTTTTATTGTGTAATCGCCAAGTTCTGCCATTTTACCAAGAAGAGCTATTCTTTTGCCAGTGGTTTGGGTTTGTTTTAATTTTTTTATGGCTAACTTCATGGCATCTGGTTGTCCGGAGTAACTATCATCTATGAGGGTTATATTTTTATTATTGATTGTTAAGTTATGTTTTTTACCTCTTCCATCTAATGCGCCAAAAGAGTTGATTGTTGGAATGGCTTTTGCTTTGTCAAGGTTTAGAGCTTCAATAACTTTTAGAACACATAATGCGTTGCTTTGGTAATGAGGGGCATCGTCTTCTAGGGATAGCATTGATAGCGTGTTGGTGTCACTTGATGAATATGTGAGTATATTATTTGTATATTTTTGCGCTGCGTTATGCAGTATTGGTGTGTGAGAAGTATCTTGGTTATATATTGCAATGCCTGTCGAAGACAAGCCTTGGAATATTTCTGCTTTTGCTGTGGCGATATTTTCTAATGTTTTTAAGAACTCAATATGCATAGGGTAAACATTTGTTACAATAGCAATGTCAGGAGAGGCAAGTTCTGTTAAATACTCAATTTCACCAAGATTTGACATTCCCATTTCGATAACAGCATATTGGGAATTCATGTCTATATCTAAAAGGGAGCGAGGTACACCTATATGATTGTTAAAGTTGCCGGTTGTTGCATATGTTTTGCCATAAACAGATAGGGATGATTTTAGAAGTTCTTTGGTGGTTGTTTTGCCTGAGCTACCTGTTAGTGCGATAAGTGTTCCTTTGTATTGTTTTCTATTATATGCTGCTAATTTACCGAATGCTTTTAGGGTATCATCAACTATAATTTGGTGTTTTAGGTCAATATTATCTATTTTTTGTTCGGTTATAACAAGTTTTACACCTTTGTTGTTTATAACTTCTTCAATAAAATTATGACCATCGAATTTTTCACCTTTTATTGCTATAAAAAGTGTTGAAGGTGATACGTTTCGGCTATCTGTTGAGATATCTTCTATTGTTGTTTGTATTAATTCTTGTTTTATATTTAATATTTCTTTTATGGTGTTTGTATTTATTTTTTGCATTGGTCTAGAATCCTTTTTCTTTTAGATATATATGTTTTTTTATATGATTTTAAAAGTTAATATGTCGTTATTTTTTGATAAAATTTTGCTTGATTTTTATGATGTTTTTGGTTACATTTAGAGAGTTATTAATATATTGGAGTTTGTTTTATGAAATGTCCATTTTGTGGTAAGAGCGATACTCAGGTTAAAGATTCGCGCGATACAGTTGATGAAACAGCAATTAGACGCAGGCGTGAATGTCCGGACTGTGGTGGACGTTTTACAACCTATGAGAGGGTACAACTCCAAGATTTAATGGTAATTAAGAAAAATGGTGAGAGAGTTCCTTTTGATAGGGAAAAGCTTGCTCGCTCGGTTAGTCTTGCCGTAAGTAAATGCGGGATGTCTCTTGATGAGATTGAAAAGCTAGTTGAGGAAATTAGAAGAGAATTTGAAAGTGGTGCAGTTGGTGAAATTAGCTCACATATAATTGGTGAAAAAGTGATGGATAAACTTATAAAAATAAATAAGGTTGCATATATTCGCTTTGCATCAGTTTATAAAGATTTTAAAGAAATTAAAGATTTTGAGGAATTTGTTTCAAAGATTAAGTCTTAAGAATGATTGTAAATTTTATTTGTAGAGGTGTGTAGATGGTTAAATTCGTTTCTGAAAAAATTAGAAAAAAATCTGGTGCAAGACTAGCTTGTGTGCAGGCAGTATATATGACTAATTTTTCTTCTCTTTCAGTAGATGAAGTTATAGAAGACTTTCTTAAAAGTGATATTGCAAGATATGCAATAGAAGAAGACTTTATTAAGGGTGAAGAATTGGTTGAGCTTTCTGAAATGGATAAGCCTTATTTTGAAAAATTGGTTAGAGGAATTTTTCTTAAGAAAGAGGATTTGGAGCAATCTTTGAGAGTTTATCTTAAAGATAGTGCTGCATATGATTATATGAATGCGACAATGCAAGCATTACTTTTGTCTGCTGTTTATGAGTTATCATACAGTGTGGATATTGATGTTAAAGTTATTATTCAAGAGTATGTTGATTTGGCTTATGCATTCTTTACAAAAAATGAACCTAAAATGATTAATGCGCTTTTGGATCAAATTGCGAAAAGCGTTAGAGTATAAATAATAAAAGGTGTAAAATGGCTGTTTTAGAACTTTATACATTTCCTAGCAAAGTATTAAGCCAAGTATCTGAAGAAGTTGATGTGGTTGATGATAAGGTACGTAAACTTTTGGATGATATGTTGGAGACAATGTATCATAATAAAGGTGTAGGTCTTGCCGCACCTCAGGTTGGAGTACTTAAAAAAATTATTGTTATTGATGATAAAGTGACAGAAGATGGAGAGCCAGGCGAACATCCTATGTATATGGTAAATCCTAAGATTATTGAAAAATCTGAGGAAATGGTTGTATTTAATGAAGGATGTTTATCAGTTCCGGGACAAAGTGCTGAAGTTGAGCGTCATGAAAGTGTTGTTGTTGAGTATCTTGATTATGATGGAAAACAGCAAAGATTAGAGGCTACTGGCTTTTTGGCGATTATTATCCAACATGAAACAGATCATTTAAATGGTACTCTTTATATTGATAAGATTAGTAGATTAAAACGTAATATGATTGTTAAACGTTTGGAAAAATTAAAAGCATAATTTTTTTTAATTTAGCAAGTATTTTTGTATAGCATTTATATAGTTTGATTTGATGCAGTTAAAAGCAAGCGTTTGGAAAAGGTTTGCTTTTTGGTAATGCTTGGAGCTGATGTTTTGGCTAAGAATAAAAAAGGGAGACTGCTCTAAGGCTTGCAAGTGCGAGAATGCGCAAATTTATTATAAATGAATTGAAGACAGTGAAAAGAAAACCGATGTTGTATAAATGCGGTAGGAGAGGTTTAGAATTGTAATGTAACTATATGATGTTGGTTATAAAAAAAACAACCTTACAAATTTGCAAGGTTGTTTTTTTAATGGTTGTATAAATTAGAATGCGTATCTGATACCAACTGTAAATTCATCTAAAGCATCTAAGTGTGAGCCATTAATCCATGCGTGGTGATACATAGCGCGAACAGATGTTTTTTCTGAAACGAGGTATTCAACACCAGCACCCAAACGATAAGCTAAACCGTGGTCACTATAATTTTCGCCGTTTGCACCATGTGCTTTAACTTTGTAATCAGCAAGACCTAATGCACCAACTAATTCCCAACGGCCAGAACAACCGAGGTCTTGATAAACAAGAGCATCTACACCCATGCCAGAAATACGAGTAGCATTACCACCTTTGTGTGCTCTTATGCCACCTTGATAGAAAGCTTCTAAACCAAAACGGTCTGTTCTAGCACCTAATACACCAGATAAAGACCATGTAGAGTCATCTAGCATACCTTTTTTTGATAATGTTGTATCAGCATCTGTCATAGCATAGTTTAAGTCTAAACCAACATATGGAGTAGCATCAATAGCTTCTGCGTTAGCAGCAAGCATCCCGGCAACACCGGCTAATAATAAAGTTTTTTTCATTGTATACAATCCCTCTTAAAATTTAAGAACTTATCGTTTTTTATGTTAAACGATATATAAACTTTAGTTGAGATATATTTTTTTTGCAAGGCTTTTTTTAGTTTATTTTTAATAGAGGCTTTACTTTTTTTGTTTTGAGATTATTTTTATTTATTATAAATAATTAGGAGGTTGATATGAAAGAAGTTATTCTTAGTAATGAGATTAAGATGCCAATTATGGGGTTGGGTACATGGAAAAGTAGGCCCCAAGAAGTGTATAATGCGGTGAGGTGGGCATTGAAATTAGGGATTACTCATTTTGATTGTGCTTTTATTTATGGTAATGAAGAAGAAATTGGGCAGGCGCTTTTTGATGCAAGAGTGGAAGATAATATTAAAAGAGAAGATTTGTTTATTGTATCAAAGTTATGGAATAATATGCATCTTTATGATGATGTTGAACGAGCAATTGATGAAAGTTTGAAAAAATTAAAATTAGATTATTTGGATTTGTATTTAATGCATTGGCCTGTTGCTCAAAAACAAGAATCGATGATACCAGCTCAAGCAGATGATATGTTGAGGCTTGAAGATGCTCCATTAAGTGAGACTTGGCGTGGGCTTGAGGATGTTTATAGAAAAGGAAAATGTAAGGCGATTGGGGTTTCTAATTTTGGGGTTAATAAGTTAAAAAGTTTGATGGAAAAAGCTGAAATAAACCCGATGGTAAATCAGGTTGAGTGCCATCCGTATTTGAAACAAAATGAACTTTTGGAATTTATGAGACATAATAATATTGTTATGACTGCATATTCTCCTATTGGTGGTGGTAAGGGTGAGTTATTGGCTGATGATACTATTAATAAAATAGCTAGAAAGAACAATATAACTCCGGCGGAAGTGTGTTTAGCTTGGAATATAAAGCGAGGTGTGGTTGTTATTCCTAAATCTGTTAATGAAGTACATATAAGAGAAAATGTTAGAGCGTTAAATGTTGAATTTGACGAAGAAGATATGAAAGAAATTGAAAAAATTGATGTAAATAAAAGATTTTTGAAGGCAGATGTTTTTAAGGTTGGGGCATATGCAGAGGATGATATTTTTGATTAATTGATAAATTAAGTGTAAAAAGTAGCTGTTGGCTCTTGCATAAAATAATAAAAGTTCCTAAATAAAGGATTAAGGTTAATTGTTTAAAAAAAATATGGAATTTTTGTAAAAGATGAGTACGACAACAGACTACTATGAATTAATTGGTGTTGCAAAGGGCGCATCAGCTGATGAAATAAAAAAAGCATATAGAAAAAAAGCTATGCAATATCATCCAGATAGAAATCCTGGAGATAAAGAAGCTGAAGCTAAATTTAAGGAAATAAACGAAGCTTATGAAGTTTTAAAAGACGATCAAAAGAGAGCTGCTTATGATAGGTATGGTCATCAGGCGTTTACAAGTGGTATGGGTGGAGCAGGTGCTCAAGGCAATCCATTTAATGGGTTTGATTTTACTGGGGCAGGATTTGCTGATGTATTTTCTGATATATTTAGCGAATTTACAGGACAGGGTAGATCTCGTCAGCGCTCTTATGCCACAAAAGGAGAAGACATTCACTATAAAGTTGAATTATCGTTAGAGGATGCGTTTATTGGTGTTGAAAAGGAAATAAATGTCAACACATCTCAAAAATGTGAAACATGTAATGGTTATGGTACTGCAGATGGCAAAGAACCTCCTTTATGTACAACTTGCGGTGGAAGTGGTAAAGTTAGAACACAACAAGGCGGTTTTTTTGTGTTTGAAACAGTTTGTCCGCAGTGTAAAGGGGCTGGAAGAGTTGTTATTGAAAAATGTAGAAAATGTAAAGGTACTGGTAAGGAACGTGTTGAAAAGTCATTAAAGATAAAAATACCTGCAGGTATTGAAAACGGTACTAGAATGCGTGTTAGTGGCGAGGGTGAAGTTGGTAAAAATGGAGGCCCTAAAGGTGATTTATATGTTTTTGTAGAAGTAAAAGAACATAAGGTTTATGAACGTGATGGTGCTGACTTGTATTGTGAGGTGCCAATATCTATGGTTGATGCTGCTCTTGGGGGAGAAATTAGGCTCAAAGCTATTGACGGCGAAGATTTAAAAGTTGAAATAAAGCCCGGTACACAACCAAATGATAAATTAAGATTGAAGTCTAAAGGAATGAAATATATGAATTTTGATAGACGTGGAGATTTGTTTGTTATATTTAGGGTTGTTATACCTACAAAGCTTAATTCTGAACAAAAAGTATGTCTTGAAAAATTTAGAGAAAAAAGTTCTGATGAAGAAAAGAGTTTTTGGTCCCGATTGTTTGATTAATTTTTTTCTTTTTTGTTCTGATTTTAAACTTTTTTTTAATAATAATTGGTTGATTATCTAATATATGTATATATTAGTTATGGAGTTGTTATGAACGAGATTCTTAATCGACCTTTAATTTTGAAAAAAAACAGTAAATCTAAAGGTTTAATTAGTTTTAGCGGTGAAGGTAACTATTTTTTTGATAAAATTTTAAGATCTTTGTACATAGCGTTGTTGTTTGTGCTTAATTTTGTAATGTTTATTTATTCAATAAATGCAAAAATTATTGAGAATGGAGAGTTTAATCAGGCTGTATTATATATCGTTGGTAGTTTTTGTTGTTTTGCATTTGCTATAATATTTTTGCTTTCATTTTCCATGAAATTGCAAAATTTAGTGAGTGCTTTTTTTACCTTAATATTTGTGGTAGTGTTTTATTATCAATTTGCAACATTTGATGTCGATATTTTTGTGAAAGAATTGCTGCAAGAATATGCTAAATGGTTCTCTTTTATTTGCGTTGTTCCATCAGTATTTTTTATTGGTGGTGTTTTAGCTATATTAGTTTTCTTTTTGTTTAGGCATAGATTGGTTATGTTCTTTGTGACGTTTGTTTTGCTTATTGCATTAGTTGTTGGTGTTTTAAAAAATGAACAAATAAGCATTAACTCAAGGGATTATCTTGTTGTAAAAGATTTAAGAAAAAATGTAGGATTTAAGAGAGATACTAATATTGTTTATTTTATGGTTCCTAATTTTCCATCATATCAATTTTTTAATACAGTAAAAGATGATAATTTTAGAGAATTAAGAAACTTGATTATTGGATTTTTTGCTGTAAATGATTTTGAAATTTATCCAAATGCATTTGTTGAAAATAAAAATGCAATTGATAATGTGGTAGATATTTTTAATCATGTTGATTACACTTCGTCGAGTAGTATGTATAGAGGATATTCTGAATATATAAATAATTGGAATTTTATTCATGGTGCGCTTGATGTTTTGAGTTTAGAAGAAAATATACTTTATTCATTTTTGGAACAAGATGGTTATGGTTTGAGTATTTATGCTATGCCTGAGTTTAATATGTGCTTAACGGGTGGAGAGCTTAATACTGATAGATGTGTTGTAAAAACTTATAAAACTGTGGCACTTTATGATAAAGAAAAGAGTTTGGAAAAAAATATTTATACACTTTTGAGTGAATGGTTATTAAATATTAAAGGAAGAGAATTAAAGAGTATTGCAAGAACCCTTTATAGAAAATCGTCTATCTCAAAATATAAAGTTACAGCTGAAAATAGACGTGTGTCTTTAGAAGGGGCGGCAGGAGTTTTTAATATCTTAACTAAACAGTTTTTAAGAGATGATAATGGGCAAGTTTATATGGTATATGTTGATTTGCCAAGTGATATGTATATTTATGATGAATATTGTAATCTTAAGCCTCGTGAAAATTGGATTAGCCTTAAAGACAATAGTTTGAATTATGTTGGAATTGATGAAAAAAGAAAAGCATATACAGATCAGGCAAAATGTCTTTTAGGTAAGATGCAAGAATTTATTGATGAAATGGAATTGGCGGGCAAGGATAAAAATACTGATATATATGTTCAGGGTGTTAGTGCGATTGCAGATTTGGGTGCAATGAGTGCTGATGACTATGGAAATTTTGTTAATAATAAGCTTGTTGGACTTGGTGTTCGTAAACATAAAAAAGCTAAATTCTTAATAAATGCAAATATTTGCTTAGCTAGTGATTTTACAAAAACATTGATTAAAAATGAAGATTTTTGTTATACAGTTGATAATATGAGCATTGGCGAGATAAGAGCAAAGAGTTTGAGACAACAGCTTTTAAATAATTCTGTATTACGTAGTGGTAAAATTACAAGTATAGCTGTTAATTATAATGATTGGTATGAGAAATATAAAAGTAATAATGTTACTTATGTAAAAAAAATCAGAAATAAGCAAATTATAAAAGAAAAAGAAATTGATGTCGCACTTGAAAAAATTGAACAAGAACAACAAGAATTAAAAAAAGAAGATGATGTTAGAAGCGAAGTAGAAGAAACTAAATCTAGTGATCAGGTTTTTCTTCCTGATAATAATTTAGTTTTTGATATTGAAGTTGAAGAGATGCCAACACCTGTTGAAAAGGCTCCTGTTATAATTGAAGCACCAGTTGTAGAGGAGGTAGTTGCAGTTGAAGAAGCTCCTGTTGCAATTGAAGAATTTGTTGCAGAAAAAGAAGAAGTAATAGTTCAAGATGATATAAAAAATGTTGTTAGTGATAAAGACGTTTTAGAGGTTATTGACGTTCTAGAAGATCTTGCGCCAGAGGATGCAGAAAATGCAAAAAAAATTATTAAAAATGTGGAGCAAGAAGGTGTTAATAGTTTAGTTGACGTTTGGCTTAATGAGTAGAGACTTATTTTAGGTTGTTGAATTGCGTTAATAAAAACTTGCGCTTAGGTTTTTAGTGTGATAAAAGTGGTCTAAATAATGATGTTTGATAGGCCATATTTATGAAAATAGGGAAATATATTAAAAATAAACGCTCCAAAGTATCTTTTGGTATATTGATGTTGATGCTTTGTTTGTCGATGTTTGCGGAGTTTATTGCTAATGATAAGCCGATAATGG
Organism: Alphaproteobacteria bacterium; assembly: GCA_045633945.1. Lineage (GTDB taxonomy): Bacteria > Pseudomonadota > Alphaproteobacteria > RF32 > CAG-239 > CAG-267. The sequence goes on along the minus strand of JAZQZH010000045.1, from coordinate 7,473 downwards.
TTAAGTATGATGGGCAATATATGTTTCCTATTGTTAAGGTTTATACTGATGCAAGATTTGGGGGAGATTTTCCGACAGAGGCTAATTATAAAGATGAATTGATTAAAACAAATATCAATGAAAATGGTTATATGATTATGCCGGTAATTGAGTTTTCATATAATACGGTTGATTATGAGCTAAATGAGCCTTTTCCCGCACCGCCATCTAAAAGGCATCCTCTTGGTACTGATGAAGAAGGGCGCGATATTTTTGCCAGACTTTTGTATGGTATTAGGTTGTCTTTTGTATTTAGTTTTTTACTTACGGTTCTTTCTTCTATTATAGGTATTAGTGTTGGAGCAGTGCAAGGATATTATGGAGGAAAGGTTGATATTGTATTTCAGAGGTTTATTGAAATTTGGGATGCTATGCCACAAATGTTTGTTTTGATTATTGTGGCAAGTGTGTTTGCGCCTAGCTTTTTTACGTTGTTGTTGATTTTGTTGTTATTTTCTTGGAGTGAGTTAACTGGGCTTGTTAGAGCAGAATTTTTAAGAGCTAGAAATTTTGAATATGTTAAAGCAGCAAAGGCTTTAGGGGTATCTAATTTTAGAATTATTTGGAGGCATATTTTGCCAAATGCATTGGTTACTACAATTACATTTGTGCCTTTTATTTTGGCTGGTGGTATTGTGGCATTAACAGCGCTTGATTTTTTGGGATTTGGTCTTGGTTATGAAAGTCCATTACTTGGTGATTTGGTTAGACAAGGAAAAGATAATTTGCAGGCTCCTTGGATTGGGCTTAGTGTATTTTTTGTGTTGTCAATTTTGCTTAGTTCTCTTATTTTTATAGGAGAAGGTGTGCGTGATGCTTGGGATAAGAGAAGATGATTGAAAAAGATCCAATTTTAGATGTTAAAAGCTTGAATGTACGCTTTGTTGATGGCGATGGTAATTTCTTTTCTGCGGTTTATAATAGCTCTTTTGAAGTTTATCAGGGTGAGGTTTTGGCTATTGTTGGGGAAACAGGATCCGGTAAATCAGTTAGTGCACTTTCTATTATGGGACTTTTGGAAGAAAAAAAAGTTTTATATAAAAGCACAAACTCTATTTTGTTTAATGGAGAAGAATTGACTTCAAAAACGGTTGAAGAATGGCAGAAAATTAGAGGTAATGAAATTTCTATGATTTTTCAAGAACCGATGAGTTCTCTTAATCCGTTGATGAAAATAGGTGATCAGATTGCTGAGGTAATTTTAGAACATAAAAATATTTCCTATAAAACAGCAAAAGCTAGAGCTAGATATTTGTTAAAATTGGTTGGGATTGATAATTATAAAGAGCGTATGAATGCGTATCCATTTGAGTTATCTGGTGGGCAGAGGCAGAGGGTTATGATTGCGATAGCGGTTGCTAATAATCCTAAAATTTTGATAGCGGATGAGCCAACAACAGCGCTAGATACAGCAACACAACAACAAATTATTGAGCTTATTATGAGGTTGAAAGATAAGCTTAATATGGCAATTATTTTTATTTCTCATGATTTGAGTGTGGTTAGAAGTATTGCTAATCGTGTTGTAGTTATGAAAGATGGGGTAATTGTTGAAAAGGGTAGTGTTGGCAATATTTTTAATGCACCTCAACATAGTTATACCAAAGAATTATTGAATGCTTTTATGAGTAATTCGAAACGTGTAAATTTTGAAGCTAAAAAAATTATGGAGGCAAGACGAATTTCGGTTAGCTATCCATTAAAGAAGAATATATTTGGTAAAGTTATTAAAGAAATTAAAGCACTTGATGATGTATCTTTGGTGCTTTATGAAGGAAAAACATTAGGAGTTATTGGTGAGTCTGGCTCTGGTAAATCTACACTTGGGATGTGTTTGGCGCGACTTATAAAGCACGAAGGTGAAATTTTATTTGCTCGCTCTGTTGGCATAAATAATGAAAAAGATTTTAGAAAAAAAGTTCAGATTGTTTTTCAGGATCCGTATAATTCGCTCAATCCAAGAATGAATATTTTAGAGATTGTTGGTGAGGGAATTAAAGTGCATAATTCTAAAATGAAGTCTGATGAGATAAAAGAAAAAGTGCTTAAGGCACTTGTGGATGTTGGGCTTAATGATGAGGATATTTTAGATAAATATCCGCATGAGTTTTCTGGCGGTCAAAGGCAACGTATTGCTATTGCAAGAGCTCTTGTGGTTGAGCCTAGAATTTTGATTTTAGATGAGCCAACTTCGGCGCTTGATGTTACGGTTCAGGCAGAAATTATTCGCTTATTGAAGCGTATTCAAGATGAAAAGAAGATTAGTTATTTGTTTATTTCTCATGATATGAGGGCTATTAGAGCAATATCTCATGAGGTAATTGAGCTATGTAATGGTCAGAAGCAATAGAAAATTGTTGTAGAGTTTTTTTATTTATTTTGATGTAGTTAGAAATCAGTTTTTAATATTGGAATTGTTTGAAAATAGGTATTTAATTGTGTATGGAGTTGGCTTACTGCTTTGATGAGGGCTTCTTTTTATGGTTGTATTGAGGTTGTAGAAAAATTGATAGAAGCAGGTGCTGATGTTAATGCTAAAGATAGTGATGGAAAAAATGCTTTGATGAAGGCTAGACATGATAAAACACAGAAGGCAATTATTGATGTAGTTAAGAAAAAACAAAAAAAGAGCCTAAAAAGAGAGGATGGGAAAGAATTTTTGGTTGGTTTTAGAGATAAAGGTATCGGAGTTTGATTAACACAAACTCCGTTTTTTGTTGTGGTATGTGGTAGATTTGCCTTTTAAAATTTTATTTGATTTTTATTTTAAAAGTGATATATTAAGATTCTAAAAATTATATTTATGTAAAAAAAAATATTATATTATGAAACGATTTTTATTATTATTGTTCGTGATGATAAGTCTAGGACTTTCATCATGTAGAAGAATTGTAACTAGCAATTCAGAACTAATTGACAAAGGCGAGATTGTACAAATTGACAGGAGCGATTGTAGCGGCTCATATAAACGTGATAGCAGAGTTATGATTTCTAGTGAGTTTTATAATGATGTTATGACGCATACTATTAGTGATAAAGACTGTTTTTGGGATGGCAGAACACTAAATGAAGGCGATTTTGTTTATGTATATTCTGATACTGATGAGATTGTGGCTTCTACGCTGTCTGTTAAACAGGCTAAAGCTATAAATTCGTTTTTGACGGATAGATGGTATGATGACATTCTTAGTATGAAGGGTGTTTGGGTGTTTATTCTGGTACCTATAGTCTTGATTATTTTGATACTTGTTGGTGTATATGGAGGTGCCTATGAGGGAGAATTATTTTGTCTCTTTCTTATGACGCTTGTTTATATTTCTGGCTCGTCTTTGGGTTTTGATGCTGGTGCTAAATTAAAATTTGTTGATGAGGGATATGTAACTTCTATGACAGATCATAAAGTTCTTCTTGATAATAATACAGTTTTTTATCTTGATTGCACCAAAGATATTTATAATAAGGCAGAAGTAACAGAGAATGACTATGTCTATATTTATAAATATTGCGGAGGAAGTACTGATCCATCTTCAATATTTTATGCTTCTTTAGATAAGTTTGATAGCAATACTTATGATATGAATCAAGTTTATCCAGAAAAGCAGTTGATGACAATGTTGTTTTCTTTCTTAAGCTTAGTTTTTTGGGGTTCACTAGGATTATTGATAATACGTTGCCATGAAAAATGTAAGGCAAAGCATAAAAAGAAAAATTAAGTATTAAAGGAGAGGTTTGCCTCTCCTTTTTTTGTTTATAATGGGGTTATTTTGTAGTGATGTATTTTTTCATCAGTTGTTGGTATTTTTTCTAAGAATGGAGGAAGGCGCTCATCTTTTAGAAGGCGATAATAGAGTTTGTGTTTGTTTTCTTCTTGCATGTTGTAATATTGATTATCGTAGTTTTCAAACAATACAATTTGAGTGATTTGGTGTTTGAGTATTAAAGTCATTATATCAAAATCATTTGTAGAATATAAAATATTGTGAGCATCTATAATTCCTTCTGTGTTGCGATGGTATGGGGTTGAGACTGTGTTTACATCACATTCATATACATAGCGAGGAGATAAGAATGTATCGGTTAAAATTGTGCCATTTATATCTTTTATGCTTTGCAATAACTCAGGAGTATATGGGTTTATTTTTTTTGATGTTGTAAAAAATGATAGTGGAATTAGGGTACAAATTTGTAGTGTTATAAATCCTAAAATTAGGATATAAATAGAGAGGGGGAAATCGCTAGTATTAGTTTTATAATATTTAGAATTTTTATATTTGTAATCTATTAAGCACAAAAATGGGATATATGAATATATTGGAGCAAATGATTCAAAACGTATATAGTATGTGTTTAACAATATTATAGGTAGGCCTATGATTAAATTTAATATGAGCAGGCGGTAATGTTGATGATTTTTTTTGAATAGCATATAAATATTTATCATTAAAGAAATTAATGGTATGATGTATGATATAACTACATAGTAGAATGAAGTATTGCTAATAGACTGATTTTGTGAGATGCGATTTATGAAAATTGCTTGTAGATCGCTATTTAATGGAGTAATTAGGGCTGATTTTCCAAAAATTAAAATTGTGAGTAAGCTTATGCTAGAAAATGATGCAAATAAAGAAATTATCTTTAGACGTTTGGTATGTATATGATAATGTAGCAAAATACGCAAAGCAACGGTAGAAAATAGGAGGGCTGTAATATGTAAGATGGAAAATCTTCCATTATCGATATGAAAAAATCCTTGATATGGTGGATTTAGCATTAGTAAGAGAATAGAGAATATTGTGTAGTATTTTACTATTTGATAGGAGTATGAAATTGAGATGTTTTTATATACATATAAATATATAAAAAAGAGAATCACTAAAGCTGAGAAAATTATTCCATCAATAATACATAGGCTCATTATGCTTAATACTAAACTTAGGCGAATAAGGTAGTAGTTGTGGCGTTTTTTTAGCCAACACATAATGATTGAAGTGGATAATATGCCTAGCGTTGTTATTAGAGAATGGTGATCTGCTTTATTAAAAAAATATATTGATTGTATATGAGGAGAATTTAGAAATAAAATTATTCCCAAAAATGCTATAAAGATATTAAAATGGCGTTTTAGTCCGTAGCCTAGTGATAATGCTCCTATTATTCCTAAAATAGGAGATAAAATAGCTCCGCCTATAAAAATGGCATCTTTAAATTCTAATAAATTGATAAATGGAAGGGTACACAATATCCAGATTATATCAAGAGGGCGTGTCCAATGCAATATTTCGCCGAAGGGATAATTACTTTCCATTATTGGTTGTTCAAAAAAACTAGGATTTATTATCCAGTTTTTTATTCGTATAGCACGCATATATCCATCGCCATCAAGATATGTGTAGTTCCAAGTGGAAAATGGATCTATAATAAAAGTTATAGTGGCAAGTATTGTTATGATTGAGAAAAAATTGTTTTTTATAAAGTTAGTTATTTTTTTTAAGCTTCTTTTGTATTGTTGTTCTTTTTTGTTTGAATTTTGAGCGGTGGTCTGCATGTTATTCTCCTTTGTTATAAAATAGATAAGAAAGCTTAAAAATCATTTAATTTGCCTTTAAAAACAAAACCCCTTATAGCTTTGACTATAAGGGGGGGAATATTAGATAATTATTTTGTATTAGAATGGAATATCATCATCCGCAATGCTTGCTGACGAATTTGAATCTATATCCCAACCTTGTGAAGCAGAAGATGAGTCATAAATGTCGCCACTGCCATGAGGTGCACCATCAGATCTACCATCAAGCATAACAAGTGAGCTATTGTAGTTTTGTAATACTACTTCTGTTGTATAGCGTTTTTGGCCGTTTTGATCTTCCCACTCACGAGTTTGTAATGCGCCTTCAAGATATACTTTGGAACCTTTGCGTAAAAATCTTTCAGCTGTGTCTGCTAGGCCTGGGTTGAAAATAACAACTCTGTGCCATTCTGTACGGTCTTTTCTTTCGCCAGTTGCTCTATCTTTCCAAGAGTCTGAAGTTGCAAGGTTGAAGTTTACAACTTTAGCACCACTTTGTGTGTTGCTAACACGTGGATCTTGGCCTAAATTGCCGACTAAGATTACTTTATTTATGCTTCCTGCCATTTTTTTACCTTTTCTAAAATGAATTGTTTTATAAAATATATATGAGAAAAAATTTTTAGCAAGTTTTTTTTTGAGTTAAACTTGTTTTTGTATATAGCTTTGTAATGTATTGTTTAAATATAAAAAAAAGCGAGTTGGGCTCGCTTTTTAGGGGAACAATATATCTTTTTTTTTTATAATTCAGATGTATTTGATTGATTTTGTTTGAATTGTTCTTTTGCTAGAGCACGTTTTTGATATCTTTCTTTTAATCCATTAAAAATAACCCCCATTGCAGGACCTGTTTTAGCTAAATAAATAGCTTTTTCACCATTTTTACCTCGTAGCTCTGTATCTGCTCCATTATTCATGAGAAGTTGAGTTAATTTAACGTTTTGAGCATATGCAGAGTGCATCAATGGAGACCATCCATTTTCATCTTGTATATTTATGAATGCGCCACCTGATAGAAGCTCTTCTACTTCTTCTAACTTGCCCTCTTTGGTGGCATCTAATAACGCTTTATCAATGGCCTCCCAATTTGAGAAAGCAATATTATCTGTTTTATCATTATTCATTTTTAAACTCCTGTTTTTTGTGTGTATTATGCAGTATATCACATTTTTGATAGGTGGTCAACCACTTTTTTTATGAAAATTTGTTTGTTTTTAGCTTTTAGTTAGTTTGTTTAGATGTCATGTTTTTATGCAATAATTGCATTAGTTGTTGTGATGATAGAGCTTTGGGGAGATTGTTATTATCTTTGGAGCTTTCTCTAGTTTGTATTATAGCATTAGCGGTTTTTTGAAGAGCGCTTCTTAGTGGTTCTGGTTGAGAATTTGCAAATTCATTGTATTCTTCTAGTATTGTAGTTTTGTTTGTTTTTGTTTTATCAGCTTCTTGAGATGGAGAGTTTTCATTTTTGCCATCGCTCCCTTGTGTGGTTTCTTTGTTATTAGCAGAGGCGCGGAAATATTCTTTTAGTAAATGAAGGGCGTATTTTTCTGGGTGATTTTTCTTCCATTCATATTTTATGGCTTCGATATCTTTTTTTCTTGTTTCTTGCCATAGTTTCTTTTGGCCGTCAGATAATGGTTTATCTTGTTTTGATAAGCGTTCACGCTCCATTTTATCAGCTATGATAACTTTTGCTCTTGGGGAGCTATATCCTTTTTCTTTAGTTTCTTCTATTTGAGCACTTATTTTTGCAACTATTTCTTTATTTTCTTCCATCCATTTTCTATCTTCTTCTGGCATATTTTCAAGTTGTGCTTTTGCTTTAGCAATTTTTTCTTCTTCTTTTTTTATTTTTTCTTCTA
>JAZQZH010000044.1:0-16274 GCA_045633945.1 Alphaproteobacteria bacterium | reverse complement strand
TGTGCGAGAATTTGTGCCATTTGATAGTACAAAATCATAAGTTCTTGTTCGCTTGTTAATGGTGAAATAACCATCTGTTGAAGGAACAGTATTTTCTGATGTTAGGCTTCTTGTTACACTAAATGAAGTATTATCTGCATAAAGTGTATCATTAGTTAAATCTTTTAGCGATATAGTGAAGTTTGTCTCAAAAGTTGTTACTTCATCATTTGCATGTGAATGCGGAATGGTTTTGGTAACTTTGATGGTTGTTGTGTTATTGTACCATGTTTGTGTATAATCATAGACAGTATCACCAACAGTATCTGCTTTTGTTAAAAGCGATCCTTTTGAGATGATTGTTTCAGCTGGATTTTTATCCCAAGAGCAAGAAATTGTGTAGTTATAATCATATGCATAGTATGCAACTGAATTTCTAGTAACTTCTTTGCGATTGGTGCTAAGAGTTGCGCCCTTGTCTTCAATGTTATAACCTCGTACGGGGAAAGTCTTTTCAACATTGCCGTCAATAAAGGTTACTACAGGAGATAATTCATTAAATGTAAATGTACCACTTTGGCTAGCATTGGTTGCTATTGAAGTGTGAGTGTGGTTTGAGTAAACAGCTACAAACTTGGTTGTATCTGAGAATTTCTTTTCATCAGTTTTATAGATTGTAGTGTTTGTCTTACCAAGAGAAGTTGCAGTCCAATCGAGTGATGAGGTAATAACTTCGCCAAAATCAACGCTTGTTATAGAGTGTGAACCAGTATAATCATAACTTGATGTTGTGGTGGTATCATTACTCCAGTGAGTTATTTTTTTGACGATATATGTATCACCATTTCCTGTTAATTCGTAGGTGATATTGGTAACAACTACGTCAGGAATTTCGATTGTTTCTTTTAGGATAACCTCTTCAACTAGAGCATTAAATACACTATTTACACCATTTGGAACAACAATAGTTGGAATAACATAATTGAGTGTTTGGTAGGTGATTAGCGTTTCTGTGCGTGAAGTCTCTGTAATGGTAAACTTATCCTCGTTGAATGTAACACTAAGCGGCTCAATATTATGAGTGCCATATTCTGTTTCAAGTTTAATTGGGGTCTCATATGTGAATGTTGCAACACTCTCAACAAAGGTCTTATTTTTAGTACCAGTGTTTGAAGATGTGTGAGTTCCATTTATTGTTCTAACGGTAAAGCCGTCAAGATTTTTGGTCTCAGATGCAATATTTTCATTTGTTGAACCTGTTGATTTTGAATTAAACTGATTATCAGAGGTAGGCTGTTCACGCTTTTGTGGAGCATTAAATGAGTAGGTAAGTGGCAATCTGTATGTCTTTTCAATATTCGTTTTGTTGGTTACAACAATTTCGGTTACTTCATAAGCATCAACAGGGGTGCCAGTATATTTACCATTATAAGTTACCGACTCTATAACTGTTGGCTCGGTTGTTACAACTTTTTGGTACCATGGAGATGCTACCATTGTATAACTTTTGGGCTCAGTTGTTGTTTCTTTGTCTTTGTATGAGACTTTGAAGTTGAGTGTTAACTTGTAGGGGTCATCAGTTTCGGTTGTTTGACCGTTTTTTTCGAGAGTGTAATCAATGAAATTAACGCCATCAAACTCTATGTGAGGAGTATAAACGGTTTTGTCATTAACAGTCTCTTTTTTGAAACGGTAGCCAAACGAAGCTGTTGCAACTTGTCCGTCACTAAACTCAAAAGACATAATTATATCTTGTCCTTTTTCATCATCTGTTTCAACGGGGGTTGATGATAATGTTTTAGATTCGACAAGCTCGATAGGTAGTTCTTCACCATCTGTTACTTCAATTAACTCTTTTGAGAGAGTTACGTTGAAATAGGCGATGGGAATAAACTCCTTGGTTATGCCTGTTTGAGTGTTGGTGCAAGTGGCTAATTGGTCAAATGTTATTACACTATTTGCAAGATGGTTTTCTACAGCTGCATCGACATTTAAAGTTTTAACGTTGTAGATGAAATCTGGCTCTGGAACAATCTCGGTAAAGTTTGTTCGCTCCTCTGCACAAGAGGTTAATGCAATAAACATAATTGCGAGCATGGGAACATGCATAAACAATCTTGATAATGCGCTACTTTTGAGCACACTGTCGTTAATCAACTTTTTCATAGGTTATAAAAATTTAGTTATTAATATTTTTTATTTTCTATTCTGTTTTGGCCATTTCTGGGCAAATGTATAAGTTTTTTAAGATGTGTGCCCTCTTAAATTATATAACATAAAGATATGATATGGGCACAATAATATTTTTGGTAGCAAGAGCTTAGCAATATTTTTGTACAAAATCAAGTGTTTTTTTGTATAAGCTGATGTATTTTTTTATGAAATAAAATGAAAAAAATAATTTATAAATGATTGACAAAAAAAATATGTTTGTTTATATTTCGCAATACTTAAAAATTATTTTGTAACTTTATAAAAATTATGTAACTATGAAAAAGGTTTTTTCTTTTAAGCGCTTGATTATTCTCAAGCCAGATGTTGGATGGCGTTATTTTGCGAATAGATGGGGCGTAATTATTATTTTATGTGCGTTGCTCGTTACTATTTGTTTTTTGAGCACTCTTATTTTTAGTTTTGGGGTATCAATGACTTTTACGTTACTTTTATCTTTAGGAGGTGGCATAATTTTTGCATCCTTTGATATAGACGAGAGGTTTTGGTTTGTAAAAGAAGATACAAAAACGAAGATAAGGATTAGCGTTTACAAAGCACATAGTAATAATTCTTTGTATCGAATTGATGTTAAGCGAGGTAACGAATGTACGATTATTGGGGCTGATGAGTATGAATGGATAAGATTTAAGAATAGTCGAGGTTTCTTTATCTATAAATATCATGGTGTTTGGTATCGATTAACAACAAGATCAGAATTGCTTGGAGAACGTATTGGCAAAGTGATGTTTGTTGATAAGACATCGAATTATCGAATTTGTATTTTAGATATGCGTGATAAGGTTGATGTTTCAAGATTCATTCGTGCTGGTAAGGCATATTATGGTGAGAAGGGGCTTAATGTTCCTGAGATGGCATCTTTAGATGCTATTGATAAGGATTTTGTTTTGATAAAAGATCGTAGTATGTATAAACTAATATCTTCATGTTATCAAAAACTTGGAGGTGATGGTTCAACATATATTGCTGAGGAGCGATTTAAGAGTGCTATTTTTGTTGAAGACGGAAAAACAGTTGTTCTTGTCTGGGATGAAAAAATGGAGCGCTTTAAGGAGATTTATCGAAAGAAAAATCCGATTGATAGCTTAAAATTAATTATTGATGTTAAGCGTGGAAATAAAAAGTTTATAGATAAAGGCATTATCTATAAATTTGATACTAGAACAAAGGTATTGAGATCTTTTTATCAGGGTAGGATTTTTAGGATTGACCATGAAAAGAGACAGGTTTATGTGGGGTCAACTATCCCTTATTCGTATTAAGTGTTTAAACGCAAGGACTTTTTTAGTCTTTGCGTTTTTTTATTTGATGATAAAATCTGTATTTATGAGAGATAGGTCGATATCGTCATCTTCTAGCCATGCGCATGATTGGATGAGAAAGAAATCATTATACCAACTTAATAGCTCTAAAGTTTTATCTAAGCCTTCTTTCCAGACTTTGAAGATAATAAAATCCGGCTCTAGTTCCGATGTTAACATTGCCTCATGACGGCGATTACGTGAGAATAAACCGATGATAGAGTTTTTGGGAAGTTCCTTTTTTAGGTTTTCCATTTGAGGTTTTAATTTGTCATCTTTTAAGCTAACAACAACGCCAGATGCTTTTAGTTTTTTGGCTTTATTTACAGCGTCATCTCCATAAAATAAAATGATTTTTTTTTCATTTAAGGCTTTGTTGATAATTGACGTACAATATGAGTCATCAAGGTTTGAGCTTAGGATATAGCATTCTTTATCAAGGTTTGATAAATAAGCATTATTTGGAGTGTCAATTTTTATAATTTCTTGCATGAAGTGTCCTTTTTCTTAAATTATATATAATGTTTATAGCATATATTTTTTTGAGATAAAAGAGTTTTTTTATAAAAAAAAAAAAGCAGTACCTTATAGGTACTGCGAAATTAGGTAAACTAATCCTGTTGAATTAATGACAAGAAAAATGATGTTTGTGATATGGCTAGTGTATAACCACTCATATCCATCTTTTGGAACTTTGATGAGTTCACTATATTCATATGCTTGTTGTTCTTCTATTATGTCGTATTGTATTTTTTTTGAAGAGTATACAAAATAGAGAACAGAGAAAATGAAAGGAGGAATGCTCCAAAAATCTCTTAAAAACACTGAAAGTGTGGAAACTAACATACATATAGCAATGTATATTAGAAACTCATTTTTTAATAATTTTTTCATACAAAAGCTTGTTTTTTAGTTATGATATCAATAATCAAACCTGCAAATTACAATGACAAAAAAGCATAAATAAAATACCAACTTTGTAATCTTTTTTTCATAATAATTTTTTAGTTTAATTTGTATTGTAATTTAAAAAATCCCTCTTTTTATTGAGGGATTTATAGATGGTGTTAATCTACTAAGAAATATATACACCCAGCAATTACTCCAGAGAAGATAACTACAATGTTGAGCCTCAGAACTCGGTAGAGATGTTTGCTCTCTTGTACGGGTCTTTCAGCAACAGCAGGATAACCTTCATCATCAATGATGTGGAGTGTTTCCCACTTTAGTTTCTTCCAGTTTATCAAGTGGAAGATAATCGCGAACAGTGTTACGGGAATGTACCAGTAGCTCTTACAGAAGTAAGCCACAACACCAACTACAACGGCTAATGCCATGTAAATTAAATACCAATGTAAATTTTTTTTCATATGCACATAAATTATATATTAATAATGTATTTTACTGAGGGTTAAATCTAATACTTTAATTTATTTTGTCAAGAATAAAAAAGGATTGTCTTTTGACAATCCTTGAGGGTGTAACTATCTGTTATGATCTTTACGAGAAGATTTATAAATTTTAGTTACAATCCAGATGATACATAAACATAGTGTAGCAATCATAATTGTATATTTTATTTGATATAGTTTGTACTATATTTTTATAGTTTTGTCAAATATGTTTTTAAATTAAAAACTTTTGTATAAGTGTGTTTGTTTATTGCCAAAGCTAAATTTAAATTTTATGTATTAAACATAAATGGTTGATTTTTTGATAAAAGGATTAGCTGATGAGTGAGAATGATAAATATTTTAATAAGACGAAACAAGCAATTAAAGAACTTGAAGACACTCTTTTAGAACTTAAAAGTGCCGGTGGTGGAATAGTTAATCAAAATAAAGAGCTATCCTTGAAGATTAATCATCTTAATAGTGAGATTAATCAAAAAGTTGAAGATATAGAAAAAATTATCAATACATTAAGCGGAGCACTAAAATAATGGCACAAGTTACAATAACAATAAATAAAAGAGAATATGCTATTGCATGTGAAAATGGTGAAGAAATTCAAATTTTAAAACTTGGGCGAATGCTTGATGAAAAAGCAAAAGTTTTGACAGATGCTCTTGGGCATATTAATGAGTCGCAGCTTTTAGCAATGGTGGGGCTTTTGATGGCAGATGAATTAACAGAGTTGAGAAAAAGTGCGCAATCAAATGTTTTGCCTCAGCCTTCTATTATAGAAAAAGAGGTTTATGTATCTAATTTATCTGATGAGGAACTTGAAGATTTGGATGAAAAGTTTAGTTCATCTTTAAAATCTTTAAATGAGGCAATAAAATCTATTGCACTTAATTTAAAATCAATATAGAATAACTATATCTTAAATTATGGACTGCCCTTCGCGTAGTGAGACGCAGAACGCCGAGCCAACATTATTTAATAGGGAACTGTCTCTGTCAAGGTCGTGGCCTTGTTATATGGTGCCCACCTAATCTGCTGGGGTATCGGGTATAACGATATATCTACGGTTTGGGCGGTCCGCTTTTTTGTTATAAAGGATTTTAGATTGAGAATTTTATATTGTGGTGATTTGGTAGGCAGAGCGGGACGTAATGCAATTATTAAGCATTTGCCTCAGATAAAGGATAAGCATAAAATTGATGTTGTTTTTGTGAATGCTGAAAATGCTGCGCATGGTTTTGGTTTAAGTCCATCTATTGCTGAAGATTTATTAAAAGCAGGTGTTGATGGTATTACAACAGGTAATCATATTTGGCAACATCGTGAAATTTATCCTTTTTTAGATAGCTCAAATAAGATTGTAAGACCACTTAATTATCCTAATAATCTTCCTGGTAAAGGTGCAAGAGTTATTGAAGCGCAAGGTAAAAAGATATTGCTTATTCAGGTTTTAGGTAGGCTTTTTATGCCACCGATTGGGAGTATTGTTGAACCTATAGAAGAAGTTTTGAAGTTTTATACTTTGGGTAAGAATGTTGATGCTATTTTTGTTGATATTCATGGTGAAGCAACATCCGAAAAGTTAGCGTTAGGTTATATGCTTGATGGTAGGGTTAGTGCTGTTTGTGGTACGCATACACATGTGCCAACAGCAGATGCTAGAGTGCTTTCAAATGGTACAGGGTATATTACTGATGTTGGTATGTGTGGTGACTTTGATTCGATTTTAGGTTTTGAAACAGATGCTCCTATAGAGCGTTTGCAAGAAAGACATACTATTCAAAATAGGCTTAATCCAGCAAATGGTAAAGAGCTTACTGTTTGGGGTGTTGTGTTAGATATTGATAAAACTGGTAAGTGTAATGATATTGTGCAAATTAAAGAGGTATTTGCAAATATATAAAATATTTTCTCTTAAAAAAAAGGTAGCTATGTGGGTAGTTACCTTTTTTGTGTTAAGTTTATAGGCTTAATAACCAAAGTAGCATCATTTGATTTTCTCCTCGTAGTATTAATTTTGACAAAGGAATCTACAAAAAATATGATTTTGTAGAAATTTTGTTTGCATATTCAATATATTGTAAAAAATGTAAGGTGACAATCTGATAATTAGGTTGACAAAAGCTATATTTTAGGTTATAGCTCGTGTGCTATTTTAGAACTATGTAAATTATTATCTTTTTTTTTATATATTAAAATTCTACAGTATGAAGCAAAAAAAATTTGTTGAGAGAAGAGCTAAGCTTGCGGTTTTTTATAACCAAAGTCTTACACGAAGTCGTACGTGTTACGGAGCGAAACAGTTTGATAACGGTTATGTAGCGTATGCTGAGTTTGGTCATATTGATGTGTTTGATAAAGATTTCACCCTTGTAGAAAAAGGAGTGGAAGATGTTTACTTTTTTGCATCTGGTGAAAGTTTTATCAAAAACTTAGGTTCCAACGAATGGCAGTTGCGTGATAATAAGCGTCATTGTGTTGCAGTTGGAGTTAACGTGAAGGTTTTGTCGTCTCGCTTGGCCGCTATCAAAGATGTAAACGGCAAATGGTCAGTTTATATGTTTGGTAATGACATAGGTGTGCAACATATCTATAGCTTTGATGGGGAGGGTGTTCTTCATGTTATTTGCCATGATTTAGAGAATGACCACTGCTTGTTGGTTTTGAATTACGGTAAAAACTATACGCTTTTTGCGTTTGATTATCAATCAAGGATTGAGCCTAAAGAGCGTAAGGTAGAAGATTACACTTTTACCCATAATGGTCTTTTGATTGTTTCTGAACATGGAACATTGCTTGGTGTAAATAAAACTGATAAGTGTTCGCTTGTTTGTGCGAGCGGTGGTAGCAGTATGCGAGTATATGATAAAAACTTTAATCAGATATACAAGCATGTCACCGATATTATCACTTTTAAGAACGGTGTATACTTCGTTTGTAAAGACGGATTATGGTCGTTTTATACCAAGAATAACAGATATTTCGGAGAGTTGTTCTCGCTTGAGCTTTGCAGGTGCGGAGCTATAAATGGCAAAGAAAGTCCTGTGCAAGAGAAAGCTTTGAACGTTGGACGCTATGATGAGAATTACATTGTCGTTATTCAAGGCAATCAAACGGTAATAACCGATGGAAACACTGTTGTTTCAGCTATCAATATGCACTATAATGATGTTGCAATATTGAAGTAGAAAAAAGGAAGCGGAAGAATTTTCTTCCGCTTTTTTATTTTGAATTTATATTTTTTTGTAATTTGTTGTAGGCATCTATTGCCGGAATTATTACATAATCTATAATATCTAGTTCTTGGCCGTTTAGCTTTTGGGTAAATGTTTGACGGTTATTGTCTATCATTTTAAGATTGATAGGGGTTTTGCCTCTGTTTAGGGCTAGTTTGCCAGAATTTTTTAGAGAATTATACATAATGAGGTGTGTCTCAACTGGATGATCGTACTCATAAATTTCATTAAAAGTAAAATCATATGATGTTTGATATTCGTTTTCATTTTCAGAAAAAGGAATAACATTATATATATTTTCATCAAATTGCAAAAGCCCTCCATAACCTTGTTCTTTGAAGTGTTTGAAAGAATTTATAACAAGGTAGTTTTGCTTGTTATGTATAACGATTGCAACAAATATATGAGTTAGACTTTTTTCGTTAAAAGCTTCTTCATTTGGAGCAAATATGCGCAAATTATTTTCTTCTTTATCGAGAATGTTATCATATAATGGGTGTCCTGGTGTAACAAAGCTAACAACAGTTGAATTGCGCTGCTCATCAATAAAAAACTGGTTTTTTATTGATTTTGTGTCTTTTTTATTAAAGAATTTCATCTTTTTTAACATTAGTATTCTCCTTGCTTATAATATAGCATAAAAAAGAATTGCTTGCAAATATATTTTGATAATAACATGAATAAATTATTAAATTACTAATTTTTTGGGGTAATTGATAAGAAATTATCAATAAAAGTGATTATTCTTTTATTAAAAGATGTTTCATCGTATATTGAAGATTGTGGGTTTGATAATTTTTGGTAGCCAAATGATGCATGGTCGCTTATTTTTATTATAACAATATTTAGAGGTCCTTCTAATTTGAATGGTAATATAAAAGAAGGATGAGTATTTATATTTATAAGATATGCATTGATTTGGTTTGAGTAATTTTGTTTTAAAATAGAGATGATTTTGTTTATAGTATAAATGCAAGTTTCGCATGTGTTTATAGAGTTATAAAATATGATAATCTCTGGTTTGTTTTTTGGGGGATTTACATATAGATTTTCATAATTTAGCTCATCACTAAAAACGGTATTAGTTAATAGGGATGTAAAAAATAATGTAATAAAAAACAAAATATCTCCTTTGATGTTTATAAAGGAGAGCATGCCTCCTTTAGCCAATTTAGCTCTTGGTGACTTAAGTATTTTTTTAGAGTTTTAAATACTTTTGAATGATAGTTATTAATCCAGAGCTCTTCTTCTTTGGTTAGTAAATATTTATTGATGAGAGTTTTATCAATAGGTACTAATGTAAGAGGTTCAAAGTTTAATAAATTTGTATTTTTTTGTTTTGTAATATAGTAGAGATTTTCAATTCTGATACCGTAATTATTTTCTAAATAATATCCAGGTTCGATTGATGTTATCATATTTTCTTCTAATGGTGTTTTAGATTTACGAGATAAGGAGATAGAATGAGATCCTTCGTGTACACTTGAGAAGTGTCCAACGCCATGTCCTGTTCCATGATCATAATTTATATTTTGTTTTAATAGAGGTAAACGAGCTAAGATATCTAATTCTGAGCCGTATGTGTTTTGAGGAAATACAGCGTTTGCTAGAGAAATATGAGCTTTAAGTACAATGGTGTTTTTTTCTATCATATCTAGGGTTGGTTTACCGATGGCTATTGTTCTTGTGATATCTGTTGTTCCATCATAATATTGGGCGCCACTATCTAAGAGAAGCAAAGATCCTTTTTTGATGGTTTTATTGGTTTTTGCTGTTGGGTGATAATGTACAATGGCTCCGTTTGAACCATATGCAGATATTGTTTTGAAACTTTCAGAATAGAAGTTCAATTCTTTTGATCGTAGCGATAATAATTTTTCTGCAATATCTAATTCGGTTTTATTGGAATAGTTTTTAGACAACCAGATAAGGAATTTTGTTACGGCAACTCCATCTCTTATATGAGAAGATTGGAAGCCCTTTATTTCGGTTTTATTTTTGATAGTTTTTAGTGTGCTTATAGGGTCTTCTCTGTTTTTTATGTTAGGATTGAATGTTAATATAATTGAAGGTGATGTCTTAAAGTCGGCGCCTAAGGTTTTGATATCTTTTATATGTTCTTTTAATTCAAACATAGGTAAAGCTTCTTTTAGGTCTGAATTATCGGTGAAAATTTTATATGAGCCATCTTTGTTTATTAGAGTATATGCTCTAAGAATTGGTGTGTATGGTAGAGCATCAGAGCGCATATTTAATAGCCAAGAGCTATTTGTTGCAGATGTTACAAGGTATGCATCTAATTTTTTTTCTTTGATAAAATATGTTATTTTTTCGATTTTTTCTTTAGTTGTTAGTCCGGAAAATTTCTTTTGATGAGCAAAAGTTTTTACTGTTTTTTTATCTAAAAATAGCTCTTTATCGTTTTGTTCAATAAAAGTGATATTAGGAAAACATTTATTT
Organism: Alphaproteobacteria bacterium; assembly: GCA_045633945.1. Classification (GTDB taxonomy): domain Bacteria; phylum Pseudomonadota; class Alphaproteobacteria; order RF32; family CAG-239; genus CAG-267. The sequence continues at coordinate 5,660 of JAZQZH010000044.1, read as the reverse complement.
AGGTGTTCTAGGTATTTTAGAGTAATAGTCCAAGGATTGTACTCTATTTTGTGATGTTTTTTGTTAAAGTTCTTTTTTAGCCAATCGTTAAATGGAGTTTCTGTTAATTTTACTATTTCTATCTTTTTTAAGTTTACTTCTTTTTTAGCTTGAATTTCATATCTTCCATCTACAAATAAGTAGGCCTTAGTTTGGGTTATGAATAAAATACCATAAGAGCCAGAAAAATTTGTAAGCTTTAAGATTTGGTTTTCGCTATCTAATACATCTTGACCGATGAAATGGTTGTTTAATGTGATTAAACGAGCATCAATTTTTTGTTTTTGTAAATCTTTTTGAATAGATAGAATAGTCATTTTGTTCTCCTATTTTTGTAAAAGTACAGCATGCCAGTTATCTTGCTTGTAGGTCTTTATATGATTAAAACCAAAATATATGTGATGTTTTATGATGTCATCTAACTGATTATCAATAAAGCCAGATATAAGATAATAACCACCTTCTTTTAGAGAGTTATATGCGTCTAATGTCATAGATTTTAAGGGGTTTAATAATATGTTAGCAAAGATTATATCAAAGGGGGCTTGTTCTTTGATGATTGGGTTTTCATAACCGTTACTCAAAATCGAAGAAATAGAATTTTCAGTATTGTTGGTTATGGTGTTAGAATGTGTAACGTCAACAGATTCTTGGTCTATGTCTGCGGCTAGTATTTGTGGTTTTTTATCCCACATTTTGGCTGCAGAAATAGACAATATACCAGAGCCAGTTCCCATGTCTAAAATTTTTTTAGGTATTATTAGTTGTTTTAGTTCGGAGATGGCGGTTAAGCACATTTTGGTTGTTTGGTGCTCTGAACCAAAAGCGGTGGCAGCATAAACTTGTACAGGAATTTTATCTGTTTTTGGGGTAGAGGTTTCATGGATGCCATAAACTAAAAATTCGCCAACTTCGAATGGGGTAAATTTGATTACATTTTCTGTTAACCAGTTTTTATCTTCAAGAGTTTCTATTTGATATGAAGGGAGTGTTAAATTGCTTAGAGTTATTTGATTTTTAAAATCTTCAATATCAAAATTTGGAGATGCATAGCATACATATTCTTCTTTAGCGTTATCAGTATAATTAACACTTACAACTTCAAAATAATTTTCGAGAAATTCAGTAATAATTTCTGGCATTTCATCAATGGGATCAAATTTGATTAGTTTTAAATTGTGTTTAATGTTGTGCATAGTTTTACCTTTGAATTTTACAAGTTTTATTTATCGTTGCATAAATATAATGAGGAAAACGTTAATAAAGAGATTATATTATGAAAAAAATATTTATCGGTTTGGTTATTTTGCTCCAATGTTCTTGCGTATATCTTAAGGGTGATTATACATTGGGGAAACGTAATATTTTTAATGACTTTTTTTATACATACAATATTCACTATTATGAAAAAAGTGATGAGGGAGAAATTGATACTGAAACATATACTGTATCTAACTATGATCAAGGTGTGAAGAGATTTACAGTTCCTGGAGGTGTTGTTGTTTCTTCAAAAATCTATCAAAGAATAGTATATTCTGATGAATATATTCGTCCATCGGTTAGCGGTGAGCTTGTTTCTTATACAGTGCCAGTTCCTTTTTCTGATGAAAAAATTTATAAAGCTATCGGTGAAGTGGTTATAAATGGCAAGAAGTATAGATTGATTGAACCGAATCGACTAGGCGATGTAATTTTGATTGATGATAAAGGTGAAATATTCAATAGAGTAGGTCGTATTTATAATGATCGTTTGGCACTTTTGGATACTGCTTTTCAAATAGAGCCTAGTAATGCTAAATTTATGAATGAGAGTAAAAATCGTAAATTAGAAGAAGATATTGTGAGCGGTTTTGAAATTCGTTATGGCGGAATTAAGGACTATCATTTAGTGTTTACATATTCTAGTGTTTCACCTAATGCGGGGTCTCCTGTGGAAACAAGCAAAATGTATAAGTTTCCAATGTATGATTCAGTTGTTGAAATTGAGGGTGTAAGAATCAATATATTGAATGTAAATGAAATCTCTGGTATAGAGTATGAAATTGCTGGATAGAATTGATTAAAAAGTATGATGAAAAGAGGCGCTGTAAAAGGTGTCTCTTTTTTTATAACTAAAATTGAGGTTTAATTGGTTTTTTTTTTGATTATGTTTGATAAAACAATAGATAGGAGGATGTAATGCGTTTTATCAAGCCAGAAAGTCTAACTGATAAATCTATAATTTTAGATATTAGAGATAATGAGGAGTATAAAAGCGAGCATTTAGCTTTGCCGCATATATTAATTAAGGCTGATGAGATTGAGCCAGATAAGTTTATGGCTGAATACAATCCTAAAGGGGATCGGGTTGTTAATATTTTGTGTACTTCGGGAGGTAAAGCTTCTGAAGTGGCGGAGAAATTTGAAAATGCTGGATATGAAAACGTTGCGGTGATTATCGGGGGGATTATTGAGGCGTATCAAGAAGGGCTTGATATTATCAGGGAATGATTGAATTTCGTTTGTTTAGATATATAATTTAGGTGATTTATCTTTTGTTTAGGGGCGATGTACTGGGATGATGAGGATGATAAATTTCTAGAATATAAGAGCATGATGAAAAGCGTTTTTTTAGCAAAAAAAAAGTTGAAAGATTATTTTTTTTAAGGTAGAATGCGTTCGATTTAGAAATATAAAAATTTGTAATTACAAAATTATTTTACTTTACATATGTGAGTTCGGGTAACCCTTTGAAAGTATTGGCTTTTATTGGGCAGAATTGACTCCGTGTACAATATTTAAACTTAAGTTTTTAGTACAACCTTCTGCGTACGGGGTTGAAAAACTATAAGAATCGGCCTTAATTGTAGGCGAATCTTGAGTTTATTCATAAGAATTGACGCAGAATCTAACCAGAAGGATTAAGAAAGATGAAAGAATCTTATACGAGCAAGAAACGTGTAAGAAAGAATTTTGGGCGAATCGATGCAATTATTGATATGCCCTCATTGTTAGAGGTTCAAACAGGTTCATTTAATAGTTTTATCAACAATGTTGACATGTATGGTAATCACTGTGAATTTGGTTTGGAAGAGGTGTTTAAATCTATTTTCCCTATTCGTGATTTTGCTGGAAATGGTGTGTTAGAGTTTGTTAAGTATGAACTTTCACAGCCAAAGTATGATGTTGATGAGTGCGTTAAGCGTGACTTGACATATGCTGCTTCTGTTAAGGCAACTCTTCGTTTAGTGGTTTTTGATACAGATGAAGATACTGGCGCAAAATCTATCCATGATATTAAAGAGCAAGATGTATTTATGGGTGATATTCCATTAATGACAACAAATGGTACTTTTATTGTTAATGGTACTGAGCGTGTTATCGTATCTCAAATGCATAGAAGCCCTGGCGTATTCTTTGATCACGATAAAGGTAAGACCATGTCAAATGGTAGTTACTTGTATGCTGCAAGAATTATTCCATACCGTGGATCTTGGCTTGATTTTGAATTTGATTCAAAAGATTTAGTTTATGCACGTATTGATAGACGTCGTAAGCTTCCTGTTACAACAATCTTATATTCTTTATATTCTAAAGAAACAGAAGAAAAATTAGCAAAAGCTAAGGCTGAAGGTAAGAAACTTGATTCATCAGAAATTAAAGGTATGGATAAAGAAGAAATTTTGGCTTACTTTTATGAGATAACAGGTGTTGAAAAAGCTAAGAAAGGTTGGAAAGTAGAATTTGATGCAAGCAAAATGAAAGGCGTTAAATTTGGTTTTGATCTTGTAGATGCTGAAACAGGTAAAGTTGTTTTAGAAAAAGATAAAAAATTGACACCTAGAAGTGCTCAAAAGTTAGTAGAAAAAGGTTTAACTCATTTCTTAGTTAAAGATGATTATCTATATGGCAAATTCTTAGCAAAAGCAATCGTATTACCAAAAACTGGTGAAGTTGTTGCTGATGCAGGTCAAGAAATCAATGAAGAATTGTTAAAAGCTATTGATGAAGCTAAAGTTAAATCTTTAGAATTACTCTACATTGATAATGTAAACTATGGTCCATATATCCGCAATACTTTAGAAATTGATCGTAACACAAATAGAGAAGAAGCTCTTGGTGATATATATAAAGTTATGCGTCCAGGTGAGCCTGTTACATTGGAAGCATCAGAGGCTGTATTTAAAAACTTATTCTTTGATGAAGAAAGATATGATTTATCATCTGTTGGTCGAGTAAAGATGAACTCTGCATTGGATATTTCCTTTGAAGATGCTCCTGATACATGCCACATTTTAAGAAAAGATGATATTTTACGTGTTGTAAAACACATGGTTGAATTAAAAGATGGTAAAGGTGTTGTTGATGATATTGACCACCTAGGTAACCGTCGTGTTCGTTCTGTTGGTGAGTTAATGGAAAACCAATACAGAATGGGGCTTTTACGCATGGAAAGAGCAATTAGAGAAAAAATGAGCTCTGAAGTATTAAATAACGTTAAGCCACAAGATTTAGTAAATGCTAAACCTGTTGCTGCTGTTATTAAAGAGTTCTTTGGTTCTTCTCAGTTGTCTCAATTTATGGATCAAAACAACCCATTGTCTGAGGTTACACACAAACGTCGTTTATCAGCATTAGGTCCTGGTGGTTTGAGTCGTGACAGAGCTGGTTTTGAAGTACGTGACGTACACCCAACTCACTATGGTAGAATTTGTCCTATTGAAACACCTGAAGGTTCAAACATTGGTTTGATTAATGCACTTTCATCTTATGCTCGTATTAATAAATATGGTTTCATTGAATGTCCATATCGTAAAGTTGTTGATGGTATTGTAACATCTGATGTTGTTTATTTATCTGCTGATGAAGAAACAAAGTATGTTATGGCTGAGGCAAACGCAGAAGTTGATGATAATGGTCACTTTGTAAATGATATGATTACTTGTCGTAAAGCTGGTGATGTTGTTTTTGCAAGACCTGAAGAAATTAACTTTATTGACGTTTCTCCAAAACAATTGGTGTCTGTTGCTGCAGCGTTAATTCCATTCTTGGAAAACGATGACGCGAACCGTGCGCTCATGGGATCAAACATGCAACGTCAAGGTGTACCATTGTTGAGATCAGAGGCACCACTTGTTGGTACAGGTATAGAAGCAACTGTTGCTAAAGATAGTGGCGCTACACTTGTTGCTAAATATGATGGTGAAGTTGTTGCAGTTGACGCTAACCGCATCGTTATTCGTTCTGAAAAGAGTGATAATGTTGCAGACGTTGGTGTGGAAATTTATAGATTATCTAAATTCCGTCGTTCAAATGCAAATACATGTATTAACCAATTACCATTAGTTAAAGTTGGTGACAAAATTAAAGCTGGAGATATTATTGCAGACGGTCCATGTACTGATATGGGTGAGTTGGCATTAGGTAAGAATGTTCTTGTAGCATTTATGCCATGGAATGGTCTTAACTATGAGGATGCTATTGTGCTTTCTGAAAGAATTTCTCGTGATGACGTTTTGACATCTCTTCATATTGAAGAATTTGAAGTTATGGCTCGAGATACAAAACTTGGTCAAGAAGAAATTACACGAGATATTCCAAACGTTGGTGAAGATGCTCTTCGTAACCTTGATGAATCTGGT
>JAZQZH010000043.1:0-21687 GCA_045633945.1 Alphaproteobacteria bacterium | reverse complement strand
GGCTATAATGGTCCAGCAATTAAAGATGGGGTGGCAATAGAAGTTCCATTTATAGCAGTAGCGGCTCTTGATGGTAATACTGCAGATAGCAGTGCTCCAAGTGGTAAGATTGCAGAGTATTCTAATCACTGTGGAAGTGCTGCAAATTATTGCATATCAGCTCCTGGTACAGATATTGTATCAACAAATGCCTCAGATGACGGTTATATAACAATGAGTGGTACATCAATGGCAACGCCAGTTGTAAGTGGAAGTATAGCTTTATTAAATGGATATTATCCATGGCTTAATGCTCAAAATGTGGCATATTTATTGTTAGAAACGGCAAATGATAGTGGGGTATATGCGAACAGTTCTGTATATGGTCAAGGTGCTTTGGATTTAGATGCTGCGGTTACAACTCCACTTGGTGACTTAAAATTACCACAACGATCCGATCTTAATAGTTTGCAAAGTGCAAGTTTGAGCAAGTTATCAATGAGTGGAGTTTTGCAAAATAAATTATTAAAAATGATGCCTAAAACAGTTACTGCGTATGATATTTTGAATCGACCATTTCAATATGAAACATCAAAATTGGTTAATACAACACACTCATCAAGTGCAAATTTAAAGAATTCAGTTTCGCATGTAGCTCTTGGTCAGCGTGGAGTAAAAACTGTTAGAGATGAGAAGAGTGGATTTTCCTTTAGTTCTAGCAATTCAATGGATGCTCAAGGTTATTCACATTTGAGTAGTGTTGAAGTATCTCATACTAGTGAAAGCGGATCTAATCGTTTTTATTATGCTTCAAATTCAAAATATATGGATAGCCAAGATGTATTGGTAAATGATAATAATCCCTATCTTGCAATGCGTGATGCATATGGCGCCGAAAATGTTACGAATTTGAGCGAAACTTCTAAACTAAAACTCTCATTACAGAGTGGTTTGAATGGTTTGTATGAACGAGATGAAGATCAAGATGTTCATAGCTTTGATAATCGCTCATATAGTTTTGGCGCAGAGTATAGTTTTAATTTGCAAGATTATTTAGAAGTATCCACCCTTGGCGGTATGCTCTTTGAAGAAGGAGCTCTCTTGGGCTTAAATGGTATAGGCGGTTTTGGTATAAGTGATAGTCAAACCTATTATATGGGGCTAAAAGCTAAGTTAGATTTAACTAAAAAAGTATCATTACTTGCGGCATATTATCGTGGTTATACAAGTGGTAGTGATAGCAGTATGCTCTCAATATCTGATTTGGAAACAGAAAGTTTTATGCTTGCCGGCGAATATCAATTAAACAAAGATAATAAGTTTGGATTGATGTTATCAAGTCCGATGAGTGTTGTAAAAGGTAATGCATCATTTATGTATTCAACTGGTCGTGATAACAACTCTAATACTGCGTATTTAAAAGAGTTAAAAACCTCCCTTAAACCTACAGCTAAAGAATATGATTTTGGTATGTATTATCAAGGAAATCCAAGAGAAAACTTGAGCATAAGTGGAAAGTTTGAAACACGTTTTAATGCCGATGGAGAAAAAGGTCAGGAGGATTATGTTGGGGTAGTTGGTGCTCAATTCAATTTTTAAAATGTGCTAAAGTACTATCAAATCTCTAAATGGAAGCCTGTCCTTAAATGCTCACGTACGCACAAAGTACGCTCCGCTTTTATGCAGGACATTTAACGATTTTATAGCACTTTATCTCATTTTAATATATGCAAAATCAAATCGCTAAATGGAAGATAGGTATAAAAAATCCCCCAATTAAGGGGGATTTTTGTGAGCTTAAATTATTTTTTAAGCAACTTTTGTTTCGTTTGATGCCACTACTTGGAATATATTCATATTTTTTCTTACCTCATCAAATCTTTTTAGTGTTTCTAAAAGATGAGGCATATCTTTTAATGCAATAGTATTTGGACCATCAGAAAGTGCTTTATCTGGGTTTTCATGTGTTTCAATGAATACAGCGGCAACACCAACAGCAACAGCAGCACGAGCAAGAATTGGAGCAAACTCTCTTTGACCACCAGAGCTACCACCATGTCCACCAGGTTGTTGTACTGAGTGAGTTGCATCAAAAATAATTGGGCAACCTGTATCTTGTGCCATACGTGGAAGTCCTCTCATATCTGTAACGAGTGTATTGTAGCCAAAGCTTGTACCACGTTCGGTTAAGCAAACATTGAAGTTACCAGATTCATCACATTTTGTAACTAGGTTTTTAGCATCCCATGGAGCTAGGAATTGTCCTTTTTTAATATTGATAACTTTACCTGTTTTGGCTGCTGCAACAACTAAGTCTGTTTGACGGCATAAAAATGCAGGTATTTGTAACATATCAACATGTTGCGCTACAAGTTCGCATTGATCTTTTTCATGAATGTCAGTTACGATTGGAATATTATTGTACAATTTTTTAATCTCATCAAATGTTCTTAAACCTTCATCTATACCAACACCTCTAGCGCCATTGATTGATGTGCGATTTGCTTTATCAAATGATGCTTTGAAAATGTATGGAATATTGAGATTTTTGGTTGTTTCTACCATTGCTCCTGCAATATCAATAGCATGTTGACGACTCTCGATTTGGCATGGTCCACATAGTAAACCGAATGGTAAATCATTTGAAAGTGTTACACCATTTACATTTATGACTCTACTTTTCATGTTTTAATCCTTAATATTAGTTATCCATGTTGGCGATGCTATTTGATAACTATTGTTTTGTCAACTATTATTTTGTCAAATAAATGAGTGTTTGGATAAAAAGGTATGATACTACTTTTTTATATAATTAAGTATTTGTTTTGCAATAGATTTATTTGTAAAATGTTTTAGGGTTATTTCTCTTGCAAGTTCTGCCTTTTTTAATCTTTCTTTTTCATTATTTAAGTAATAGTTTAAGAGTTGGTTTAGCTCTTCTTTAGATTTATACATTGGAACACTTCCTTGGTATATGTCATCTATTTCTTTTATATAATCAGATATAACAAGTGCGCCTGATGCGGTTGCATCGTATATGCGATTGTTTACAAAACCAAATTCTTTCATATCTGGGCGATGATCATTCAAGACAATCTTAGCTGAGCTATAATATTGGTTTAGTTGTTCGTTTGGAATGTATTCTCCTTTATACATAAAATCAGGAATAATACCATGCCAATTATATCCATATACAGAAACATTGTATCCTAGTTCTATGCTATAGCGAAGCGATGTTCTATCATGCCAGTTTGAACCAACAAATAAGATATCTGTTTTTAGTTCATCTTTGGGTGCTGGATAAAATTTTTGGGGATTAGTAAATTGAGGAATGTAAATAGCATTTATTCCATATTCATTTAACTCATTGGTATATTTTTGTGATGCAACTGCAATTATATCATAGTTTTGAAAGTCGTCATCTAAAGATGCATCTTCTGGCATTATTGGTCTATTTTTTAGATAATTTTTTGTGTGTTTGTTTTGGGAATTTTTATCATAGGACATTGGATAATATACGTAGAGCATATTTAGGTTATTACCAAAAGGAGGATAAAATTTTGTGTATCCTCGCATATATATATTTAATGTTGGTTCTTTTGTGTGTGCTCGATGGTATTCTGTGCGATAATCTATATCTGTTTCTATACCATGTTCCTCAAATCCGATGGAAAAATCTTTGGCGATCCAATAATCACCAGTATTTTCTTCTCCTCTATTGGTGGTTGATTTGATGACAATTAAATCTTTAGAAACAGCGTAACATGGCTCTGTGCTTGTTAGATTAATAAAGAAAAATAAGAGAATAATGATTAGTTTCATAAAAAAATCCTTAAAAGAGAGTTTCTTTTGGTGCATCTAATTTTAATTTCTGTTCTAAATCTTGAGCTCGTAATTTTATGTGTGGTGGAAGCTCTTTTTTTAATGCTTTAGCTAATTGTTTTTTAGCTAATTCTTGGTTGCCAACTGCATTGTGATATTCTGCAATAAAATAGTTTGATGTATCTTCATCTCCAAGTTTGGCATAAGCCTCACCTAGCATATGAAAAGCGATAGGTTGGTTTTGATTTCTGTTTGCGTGTTCTAATAATTGTACTAATGGGAGTAACTCATTTCGAGAAGGGGAGTTGGCTAATATGGCTTGCGCATAGCTTATTTTAAACAAATCAGAAGATGGTTTTAGATCTAATGTTTGTTTATATGCTTTAATTGATTCTTTTATTTTATGATTTTCAAATAGATTTTGAGCTCTTATTTCCCAGAAATATGGATTTTGTGGCTCTAATGAAATAAGTTTATCAATGTATTTATTGGATGCGTTAAGATTTTTTTGGCGCATGTAATATATGGCATGTGCAATGTTTGCTTCGATTGAATTATTGCTTAGGGGATATTTTTTTAATACTTTTTCTGTTGGGGCTAAATAAGCATATAGTTTTGCTTGAATGCGTTGTAAACGCTTATCCATGTTGTGATTATATGATGGATTTTTTTCGTTTTTTAACTTGTCGCTAAAAAATGAAATACGTTCAGTAGTGATTGGGTGAGTTCTAAAATATGGAGTTTCTTCTACGCCTTGAAGTCTGTTTGCAGATCTTATTTTTTCCATAAAATTTTTTAATCCTTTTATGGATTTCTTTTGATTAGAAAGAAGTGCAACAGCTGTTTCATCTGCAGCTCTTTCCTCTGTTATTTGATAGCTTGACATAGCGTTGATAGCAGAACTTTGTGCACCAAGAACTATGGCTATGGCAGTGTCTCCTCTGCTACTAATGGCAGCTGCACCAGCTGCGGCAACTAGTGAGGCTAAAGAAGCTTTTTGTAATTCTTTTATTTTAATTTTTAGTCTTAAAATATGGCCACCTAAGATATGCCCTGTTTCATGAGCTAAAACACCTTCTATTTCATTTGTGTTTGAAGCTTCTAAAATAGTGCCCGTATGTATGAACATATGATTTGACGAACCAATAAAAGCGTTTAAGCTATCATCTTTTATAATATGAACATTATCCCTTTTAAATGGAATGTCAGCAGATTGATATATCGGTACTAAAACATCTTCTAACCAGCTTTCTGTTTCTTCGTCAGAGATAAGGCTAACAGCCTTGGCTGAAAAGCTAATAGATAAAAATAATAATGTTAAAAGAAGTTTTTTCATACTTTGTAATATTAGCAATTAAAGGCTATGAGCATTCTCGTGATGGAGAGGAGCTTTGGTTTGAATAGAGGCTTTTTTATCCTTTTTAAGCGTTGAATTTTCTTTGGTTTTGGTTTTAGTTTTGCTTTTTGCAATTTCTAAGCGCTCGCTAATCAAATTAGGTAGGTTTTGATTCTCGTTATCCATTGATTCAGTAGCTATTTTAATACGTTTACCTTCGCTATCTGTTGTATAAACTTCAGCAGGATTTCCATTGGTATCATATTCTATACCAAATATAACTTGACCGTTAGTCATGAGCTCTCTTCTCATTAGAGTGTCATGTTTTTTATCTGGACTAAAATATGTGCTTTGAACTGTGCATGGAATATGATCTGCTTTATATTCCAAATGCTTTTTCTTAAGCACTTCTTCACAATATTTTAATGCATCAGTCATCGTCGTATCCTCTTCTTTCTTATGTTAATCTAATTATAGCATATTATTTTACAAATTTAAAGTCTAAAAGTAAAAATTATTTGATTTTTTTTAGTTTTGGAGTAAAGTTATCTTTAATGTGTATATATATTGTTTAAATCAAAGGAAATGTTGAAATGAAAATGAATGCTACCCCGGTTAGAGGAACTAAGGATTATCTGCCTTTAGAGGTTGAAGTTAGAGATTATGTTAGAGGGAAAATCGAAGAAACATATAAAGCTTATGGTTTCCAAAAAATTGCTACACCAATGATGGAAGATATCGAACGTTTGAATAAAAGTGATGGTGGCGAAAATTTATCTATGATATTTAAACTTTTAAAACGTGGTCAAAAGCTAGATTTAAGTAAAGAAGACTTAAATGAAGATGATTTGGTTGATAGTGGCCTTCGTTATGATTTGACAATGCCTTTGACTAGATATTTTGCGAATAATCGTCAAAATTTAACATATCCTTTTAAGGCTATTCAAATTGATAAAGTATTTAGAGCAGAACGTCCTCAAAAAGGCCGTTTGAGAGAGTTTTTCCAATGTGATATTGATATTATTGGTGATAAATCTATTAATGCAGAAATGGAGCTAATTGCAGCTACAACTTCTGCTCTTGATAATATTGGTTTTAGCGATTTTACTGTGCGTATAAATGATAGGCGAATCCTTACTGATATGATTTTGAGTGCAGGGTTTAATCAGGAAGATGTTGGAAGTGTTTGTATTATCTTTGATAAATTAGATAAGATTGGGTTAGAAGGTGTTAAATCTGAGTTAGAAGAAAAAGAGTATAATAAAGAAGTAGTTGAGAAGTTTGTAAATATTATACAAGATGCTGAAGGCGATGCATTGATGGCTGCTGAAAAATATTGCTCTAATCAAGAAGTAGTAGCTGATTTGAAGAAAGTAATTGAGTTTGCAAATCAAATATCTAACGGTAAATTTACGGCTATTTATGATAAATCTCTAGTTCGTGGTATGGGATATTATACCGGTATGGTTTTTGAGATTGTTAGTCCAAAATTTGGTAGCTCTGTTGCTGGTGGTGGTAGATATGATGAAATGATTGGTAAATTTTTAGGCGAATCAGTTCCAGCAGTTGGTTTTTCTATTGGTTTTGAGCGTATTTGTGCGATTTTGCTTGATGAAAAAGTTGAAGTTCCTCAAAAAGAAAAAATTATTTTGGTGTGTAATCAAGATGATGAATTTGCTAAAATTACCACTAAAACTCGTGAGCTCGTTGCTCAAGGTAAAATTGTTACTCCTTTGATGCGTTCTAAAAAATTAGGTAAGCAAATGGATGCTTTAATTGCTTTGGGATATAAAAGGGTTTGTTATTTAGATAGCGGTGATTTTAAAGATCTTGTATAACATGTGCTAAAGCACTATCAAATTGTCAAATGGAAGCCTAGCCTTAAATGCTCACGTACGCTTATAGTACGCTCCGCTTTAAGGTAGGACATTTGACAATAGCATAGCCCTTTATCCCATGTTATAAATTTGAGTACTATCAAATTGTCAAATGGAAGCCTAACCTTAAATGCTCACGTACGCTTATAGTATGCTCCGCTTTAAGGTAGGACATTTGACGATAGCACTTTTATAGTTATAAATGTTATATATAAAAAAAGCGTCACAACAGTGACGCTTTTTTTGTTTTTTAGATTAGAAATCGCACAAAACTTCACCAGATTGTTTTGCGTTTGCCATGTTAATCATTGAAATGATATTATAACCATTATCAACATGAATAACTTCACCAGTTATTGCTTCGCCAAGAGGAGAAAGAAGTGCAAGTGTTGCACGACCTACTTGTTCTTGTGTAACGTTTGCTTGAAGTGGTGCGTTCAATTCGTTCCAACGTAAGATTTTTCTAAAATCACCTATTCCTGATGCAGCAAGTGTTTTGATTGGTCCTGCAGAGATTGCATTAACGCGAACTTTTTGTGCGCCCATATCAACAGCAGCATAGCGAACAGATGCTTCAAGAGCAGCTTTTGCTACACCCATGATGTTATAGTTTGGTAATACTCTTTCTGAGCCTAAATACGATAATGTAACTATAGAGCCATTTTCATTCATATAAGGAGATGCGCAACGGCAAGCTTCAATAAATGAATAGCATGAAACATGCATTGTATTTAAGAAGTTGTCTAATGTTGTATCAATAGTTCTACCTTTTAATTGGTCTTTGTCTGAAAAGCCGATAGCGTGAACAACAAAGTCAATTTTACCCCATTTTTCAGCAAGAGCCTTAAAGCAATCTTCAACAGATTTAGAATCGGAAACATCGCATTTAATTAATGTTGGTTTTATGCTTAAATTTTCGGCAAGAGGTATAACTCTTTTTTCGAGAGTTTCATTTTGATATGAGATTGCTATTTCAGCGCCTTGTTCATCAAGAGCTTGGGCAATTCCCCATGCAATAGATTTATCATTTGCAAGGCCCATAATGAGACCTCTTTTACCTTCCATCAATGGTTTTATAGTCATTTTATTACCTCATATATAATTGTAGCATATTTTATTAACTAGCTAGAGTAAATTAATAGTGGAATAAAAAATTTTTGTAAACAATTATTTTATTTTATGTGTATGGATGTAAATGTATATTTTTTTTATATTTAAGTATTTGATTTTGTGTGGTGTTTGAAAATATTTTTTAAAAAGTAAAAAAAAAGCTTGCAAAAAGAACAAAAAGGGAACATAATCCGCATAGAAAATGAAAAAAAAGATTTTTTGAAGGGGAAAAACATGGAAAAAGATAAGGCTTTAGAAGCGGCGTTAAGTCAGATTGAAAGATCATTTGGTAAGGGCTCTATTATGCGTTATGGGCAAAATACCAAAATTGATATTGAGGCTATTTCAACAGGCTCTTTAAGTACTGATATTGCTCTTGGTATTGGTGGTCTTCCTAAGGGACGTATAGTTGAAATTTATGGTCCAGAAAGTTCTGGTAAAACAACGCTTGCTTTGAGTGTTATTGCTGAAGCACAGAAAAAAGGTGGTGTATGTGCGTTTATTGATGCCGAACATGCTTTGGATCCTTCTTATGCAAAAAAGATTGGTGTTGATATAAATAATCTTCTTATTTCTCAGCCTGATGCTGGTGAGCAAGCTCTTGAGATTGCAGATACATTAGTTCGTTCTGGTGCGATTGATGTGTTAGTTGTTGACTCTGTTGCAGCATTAGTTCCTAAGGCAGAGCTTGAAGGTGAAATGGGTGATTCTCATATGGGGCTTCAGGCACGTCTTATGAGTCAGGCTCTTCGTAAATTAACATCTACTGTATCTCGTTCTAATACTCTTATTATCTTTATTAACCAAATTCGTATGAAGATTGGTGTTATGTTTGGAAACCCTGAAACAACAACTGGTGGTAATGCTTTGAAGTTCTATGCCTCTATTCGTATGGATATTAGACGCATTGGTGCTATTAAAGATAAAGAGGATGTTATTGGTAGCCAAACCAGAGTTAAAATTGTTAAAAATAAGGTTGCTCCTCCTTTTAAGACTGTTGATTTTGATATTATGTATGGAGAAGGTATATCTAAGGTTGGCGAACTTATTGACTTGGGTGTTAAAGCAGGTATTGTTGAAAAAGCTGGTGCATGGTTCTCTTATAATGGTGAAAAGTTAGGTCAAGGACGTGAAAATGCTAAACAAGTTCTTCGTGATAATCCAGATCTTGCAGATGAAATTGAAAAGAAAATTAGAGCTGATGCTGGACATTTAACTAGTGAGCTAATTGGCGATATTGATGATACGGGTGAGATTGAATAATCTTTAAATTATCGAAAATAAAAAAGGAGTTAAAATTTAACTCCTTTTTGTTTTAAATTTTTGAATTTATAGTGAGCATCCTTCAATATTATAAATGCTACATGCTTTAAGGTGATTGTGGTTACCTTGATTTTGAATTTCTCGAATGATATGTTGATATTTGATAGCCATTTTAGTAATGCTATCAAATTGAGCCATTTCTGTACTTGATAGTTCTTTCCACTCTTTCATTACGACTTCTTTAGCTTTTTTGCCAAATTCATTAAAGTTTTCAGGAAGTACACCTAGCCATTTGAGATAATGTGATTTGTTTAAGTACTCTTTATCATTGGTTGTAAATGCTGTTGCACCATCAAATGGTTCGTGGCTTTCTACGATATAATTTTCACGTAAGAAGCGTTCTGCAAATGCATCACGTTCTTTACTGTCATGAAGTGCGTTTGCATTTTCGTTTAACCAGAATAATCTGCGGAATAAATAAAGATTACTTTGGTGAACAGCTGATCTATGTATATTTACACATAATTTTCTTTGTTGATTTACTTCTTTTTTTAGTTGAATATATTTTTTTTGAGCTTCTCCGCGTCTTCCTTCTTTCGGTTTTTCTGCATTGAGTTTATTGAGCTTTGCTTCTAAAACACGATAGTCTTCATATGCTGAGTGTGATCTAATATGAGCAAAAAACATATGAGTTTGTTTGAATTGAAATTCGATATAAAAAGATTCATTTGTGCCTGGGATTGTGATTTTGGCTATCTTTTTAATATCAAAATAGCAACGTGGATTTTCATCAATATTTTTTTCGTATTGATTTCTTTCTCCCTTTTCAAATTTTATGTAATTGGGAAATCGTTTTTCCATATTGCGGATTAATTGTTCAATATCACTTCTGTATCTAGATGTTACAGTTAAACGATAGATGTCTTTTGGTAAGCGAGGGTAATTAATTATTTCTTCTATACTTTTGCCTTTGTAAGGAGTTCTAGCATAATTTATTGGACTTTTTCTCTGAGCAGGATTATCACAATTTGCAGGATTATCATCTATGCTGTCTAAATCTATTTTGAAATTTGAAAAGAATTGTTTAGTAAATTCATCGTATTCGTTTACCGTTTCATCAATAGTTTTTTCAATAGTTCTATCAACTGATTTGATAGGTGGAATTATAACGAAAATATCATTATTGTAGTCTTTGTAATGCAACATTGCGGAGTTACATGGAGCAAGGTGACGAACAAAATATGGAGGTGTTCTTCCATTTTTTCTTTCAATAGAACCATCTTCTAGATTTATGTTAAAAATTTCTCTTGGATATCCTGGGTGTTCAGGAGTATCAAAATTGCACACAATAGCTTTATGAATTAAACGATATTTTTCCATTGTATTGGAGTAATAACACCTTAATTGCTCAATATCTTTTTCAGGAAGAACACTTCTTAATTCTTTTATTTTTTTATCAATATATGATTGAGCAATTTTATCTATTTGATTTTGTATTTCGTGAATTTCTGCAAAATCGAATTTAGCAAAATCACTAAGAGAGTATGTTCTCATTATATCTGTAGTTGGTTTCATAACTATCTATCCTTGTTTAAAATATGTCTGATGGTACCATATTTTTTGCAATATAGCAATATATTTTTTACTAAAAACTATACTTGACAGAGATGGGTTTATAGGATATTATGCCTACTTGGTTAAAAAATATTTTAAGGGGAAGTATCGTGCATCCATGGCATCAAGTTAAACATTATAATGAGTTTCCAAATATTGTACCTGCGATTATAGAGGTGCCTAAAGGTTCTCAAGTTAAATATGAGCTTGATAAAGAGAGTGGTTTGGTTAAGGTTGACAGAATTTTGTATTCTGCAGTGCATTATCCTGCTAATTATGGATTTATTCCTCAAACGTATTGTGATGATGATGATCCTTTGGATATTTTGGTTTTGGGTCAAGAGTCAATTCATCCTTTATCAATTATGAGAGCAAGACCTATTGGGGTTATGAAGATGATTGACTGTGGTGAGGCTGATGATAAGATTATTGCTATTCATGAAGATGATCCTGAATATAATGATTATAGCAATATTTCTGAGCTACCACCTCATATTTTGAAAATATTGAAAAGATTTTTTGAAGATTATAAAGTTTTAGAGAAAAAACAAGTAACTATTGAGAGCTTTTTAGGTCCGGATGAGGCTAGAAAATTGATTGAAGAAGCAAGAGTTGCATATAATAATAAGTTTATAAGATAATTTTTTTATAATTAAAACATATATTTAACTTAAAAAATAACTAAAAACAATGTTTTTGGTTATTTTTTTCTTGTTTTTGTCTATTTTTTATGCTAATGTACCTTGATTAAAATTATGTTTATGTAACTAAAAACAAAATATTATGGGTAATTATTCTAAGAGTCTTATTAGCTTCAGTTTTAGGGTTGATGAGACAGTTCGTTATCAATGTCGATCAGAGGATTATAATCTTATTTCGGATAAGGAAATTTTCCGAATTGGCAGTTCTTACTTTTTTTATATGTTCAATCGTAATGGAAAAAACTCAACATATTCTCTGCGTGATATTTCTAAGGAGGAATATTATGAGCGTAAAAATGAGTTTTTCAGATTGCGTCCAAATGATAAGTTTGGAAAGTTCAAAAGAGGCGACAATGAGTACTTTATTGCCTGTTTTAGGGGAATAACATGGGAAAAGAATATGCCTATGCTTGATGTTGCTTTTGAGGCTAACACCCTTCCAAAACAAATTTATGATGAATATAAAGAGAAGTTGAAAAGAGAGGCGCTTGCTGAAAAAGAAAACGAACAATATTCACGCAGAATTTATGCTCGAATATGCGGTAGTTTGAGTAGTCGTCTAGGTGTTTCTTATGTAAATGTGTTACGCATCGGAACAAATGAGGATGAACTTTTGGCTTTTCAGGAATCTTATGTGGAAGCCATTAAAAAGGTTGAAAGTTTGTCTATGCCTGCTCTTAGATATTTTTATAATGAATTGTTTAAAAATTCTAGGAACAGAAGACGTGCAGCTCTTGATATGTTAGGAGTTAAATATTTTAATGCAGATGTTTTAATTCTTGATTTGAAAGAGCTTGAGGCGGCAATGCTTGAACCACTTAAGAAATACACTGAGGAGAGTATTGAGACTGCCATTGAAAATGCTGTTGATCTTGACTTTAAGATGAGGGAGAGGCTTCATTCTGAATTTATAAATGTTAACACTAAAGAGAACAAAAAGGATATACTTTCTCGATTGGGAGTAGATGTCGATGCAATTGATATAAAAACGTATCCTTTTGCGCAAATTAAGTATGCGGTGCAATCATCTTTGGGTTTGGATCATTTCTAATAAAAAAAGAGAGATAACGTAGGTTATCTCTCTTTTTTTGTTTAAATCCTGTTGATGGATTAGTTGCTCTTCTCTGTTTTGATTGCTTTCATGAGGTAGTCTAATGAGTGGTACTCATTGTTACTCTCAGGGGTGGCAACAATGTAAGAAGGGCGAGACTTGCGGAATACCATGTTTGCAATATCTTTAACATCTTCGGCAGTTGTTTCGTAGATGCTATTGATACGATTTGCAACACTGTACATCGAACCTCGGCCAATAATCTGCCAAGCAGTTTCAAGGGCACGGTCGTCAGATTTTTCGTACTTGTCGAGTTTCTCTGCCATTGCGATGTTACGAGAGCTCTCCATACGAATTTCTGGAGCTTCGTTTTCGCAGATGCGATTGATTGTTTCGATAAGCACGTCAAGTAGCTCTTTGGCGTTCTGGTTTGCGGATGATACGTATGCACGCATCGTCCTTAGACCGTAGTATCCGGCTACTTTGAAGTCAACCTGTACATCGTTGAAGCCTGCATCAACATAAGCGTGCTCCATACAACGAAGGAACATACTCATCATTACATTGGTTGCAGGACTGTCATTAATGCTAAGATGTGAAATATCCCATCCTATCATTATGCGGGTAATAGGCTCTTTGACTTTAATCTGCTCGAAGCCACCGGTATAGATGTTACCCTTGATATAAGGGTTAGTCTTGCCGGCTGGGATATTGCCGAAATACTCTTCTGCTAGGTACTTTAGCTCAATCTCAGATAGCTCTGGGCCTGAGATAATCAAGTAAAGGTTTTTGGCAGTGTAGTAATTGTTTGCAAACTCCCTAACATCTTCAACCGTGTAAGAGTTGACAGCGTTTAGGTACTCTTCGGTAGTCTTTACCAAATCTGCACTAAAGGCAATGTGTTTGTATGCGAGCTTCATGCGGCGCATAGTCATTGGAGCAATCTCTTTGGTTTGCTCTGTGATGAGTTGTTTTGCCTTTTCTACATACTCTTCTGTTACGAAGGTTTGGTTGAAAATGTGATGAATTTTTTGCAAAATAGCATCAAGGTCATTTCCACCAGAGGTGTAAGCGGTCATTGTACCACCAAAAATCGGAATAATTCCGTTAAGTTGCTGCAACAATGTGCGCTCAAATAGATTTGCAATACCGAGCTTTGGCTCGTTAACATGGCCGACGTTTACTGACAAACATACAGAGAACTTGCGGCTTTTTCCTGCGTACACAACGGACATGCCATTGTCTAATTTAAAAGTATCCATAAATATATAGGTTAATAAAATAATTTTTTTGGTGGAAACTTTATATATTATTGTAGAAAAAAAGTCAATAAAAAATATTTGTCTAAATTTGTGCTAAAAAAAAAGAGGGAAATTATTCCCCCTTTTTTTTAGGATTAATCTTCTTGTTCATCGGTGGAAGTTGGGTTTCCTTCAATAATATAGCTCTCTGTAAACCAATTTCCTAAATCAATATCAGAGCATCTTTGGGAGCAAAAAGGACGATATTCATAATTGTCTGTAAGTTTTGAACAGATTGGACATTTATGAACTTTAACCACTTTTTGTGATGTTGTTTTTTGGGTGTTTGTTGCTTCCATTGATTATGGCTCCACGCGACCAATACCTGAACATGTTGGACATTCTACAGAAAATGCTTCTAATAATGTTGAGCCTTTTCTTTTTCTAATGATTTCTACATTACCAGCTTTGCTTAGGCCTAAAACTTTTGCGCCTTGTGCGTCTCCTGCTAATTCTTCTTCAAGTGTGTCTATAACAGAACGCATGAAACGATATTCATTTGAGCCTGCAAAATCAATCATTATTTTGCCACTTAAGTTGCGTAAAATGATTTGGCGTGCAATTTCAATAGCAGCTTCTTTGTTAAATGAATCTGTATCACCTCTTGAAATATGGCCTGCAGTATCAACGTCTATTGCAACCATTGCTTTGGTTTCTTCAATGTGGATTTGTCCGCCTGTTGGAAGAGAGATTGTTTTTTGCATTGCTTCTTGAAGCATATCTTGAATGCCAAATTCTTCGCTTGGGTCACTTGAAAAGCGAACAGTACCTTCAAAGATATTTTGTACTTTTTCTTCTAAAGTATGGTCGTTTACAACAACTGTTTTTAAGTTTGCTTGATAACGACGAACTAGGTTGAATAAAGGATTTTCTTTAGCATATAATATTGCAGGGGCTGATGCTTGGCGAGCCTTTACTCTAATATTTTCATATATAGCTCGTAGTTCTGTCATTTCTTCTATGACATCGTTGATGTCTGCATTTTGAGCGGCAGTTCTAACAACCCAACCTTCTTGAGCTTGTGATAAATTTTTGAAAACTGCATCTTGAAGTTCTTTTATTTTTTCTTCATTTTCAATTTTTAGTGATACATCAATAAAACTACCAAATGGACGATATACTAAGTATGTTCCAGGAATTTGTATAGCTCTAACTAATTTTGCACCTTTTTCTGAATGTGATGCTTTTGATACTTGTACAACAACGCATTGTCCTTCTGTCATATTTACTTCGAGCAAACCTTTTTCTTGTGAGCTCATAAAAGCATCTTTGTCATCGCCAATGTTTACCATAAATCCATATTTATTTTCTGCTAAATCTATTTTTTTAGTAATTCTTCCAAGATAAACATTGCCTTCAACAGCGCCACTTTCATTAAATAATTCAAATTCTGTTAATTTGCCATTACCTAAAACAGCTAAACAAGCATGTGTGCCAGATTTTTCGTAAACAATAGTATCAGCTTTTATCATTTTGTTGCTCCTTTTTATTAAGGTTTGCGTTTATTGTTGGTATTTTAATAAATACCGACTCCATTTAATAGATTTTGGGTTTCATATAAGGGGAGGCCAACAACCCCTGTATATGAACCGATAATTTTTTTTACATAAGCACCAAGTAGTCCTTCTATCTTATAGCCAGCAACGCCATTCCACTCATTAGAAGCAATATATGAAGCTATTTCATTTTTGGTTAGATGTTTCATTACAATTTTGGTGGTAACAGTTTTTTGACTTATGCGGCCAGTCTTAGAAATTAAACAAACAGATGTAATAACACGATGGGTTCTACCTGATAGTAGTTCCATTACTTTTGTTTGTTCTTCTGGTGAATGTGATTTTTGGATTATTTTTTGCCCTGCAACAATAATTGTATCAGCACTTAAAATATTTTCGTTTGGATGTTTTTTAGATACAGATTCGGCTTTTTGGCGGGCAATGCGACGAATGTATGGCAAAGGTTTTTCATCTTTTAAGGCAGATTCATCTATATCAGCGGGGCAGATTTGTTTAGGGACATAATTAATCTGTTCTAATAAACTTTTGCGCTGTTTGGAACCTGATGCTAATATGAAATCTTTTGTTTGCATTTGTTTATATCTTATGCCTCATCATCATATGTTTTTTCAAAACGTTCATGGCGTTCTTGTGCTTCAACGCAAAGTGTTGCGATTGGGCGTGCTATAAGGCGCTCAATACCAATTTCTTCGCCAGTTTCTTCGCAATAACCATAATTGCCATCTTCAATACGCTCAAGAGCCTTGTCTATTTTTACGATAAGTTTTCTTGCTCTGTCTTTTGTTCGTAAATCAATAGATTTATCGGTTTCTAATGATGCTCTATCAACCTCGTCTGGTTGGTTTAGACCGCCTTGGCGCAAATCTTCTAATGTGTCACTAGATTGTGCAAGCAATTCTTTTTTCCAAATAAGTAATTTTTGGCGGAAATACTCAAGATGCATTTCGTTCATGTATTCTTCTTTTTTGTTTGGGCGATAGTCTGGTGGAAGTATTACAGAGCTTACCATTTTATTTACTCCTAACTTGTTTAGATCTGTTTGATTTTATCTTAATTGATAAAATTTCGTATAAAATATCAATAGAATTGTAAACATCAAGTAAAAAATGTGTTTAATCAACTATTTTAGCTAAAGATCCAAGTTATGGTATTATCTTTTTTGTTTGAGCATGCTGTGAAGGCTTCTTGTAGCTGCATATGTTGTTGAGTAAGTCTGTTTATGGTGCCTGGAGTACTTGCAAATGTAAATAAAGAATATTCATATTGCCAATATCTTTCATTTACTATTAATGTATCAACTTCTGAGCCTGCAGAGAAAAATTGCCCTTGAGATAAAATTTCGGTGCAAGATCCTTTGTCTAAATCTTTAAATGTGATAAAGTACATAAATTTGTTGGCAACTGCTTCTTCATTGGCTCTATCGTAATCTTTTGCGCAACCTATTTCTATTTCTCCACCAAGGGCATGGCGCCAATTTTTCATGTCTAATGGTAGAGCTTTATTGATTTCAGATGTAGAAACTTTACCATAATCTTCATCTGCAGCAGTAAACATGAGAATTGTCTTTTTGAGGTCAACAACTTGCTGTGATGCGCGACCTAAGTTGTAGCGATGAAATACTCGTGCAACACCTCGTGCAATAGTGGTACCTAGAGCAATAAGTACGCATATATACAATATTGTTTCTAGCATTGTGCTACCTTGTTCATTATTTTTTGTAGTCATGTTTATTCCCTCTACATAAAGTGATGTCTAGCATATCATAAAATTGTCAAAAACTCAATAGTTTTGTTTGCTAAACAAATAATTTTTGTTAATGTATAACAATATAGTTAAGATGAATTTAATAAGTAATTTCTTTATAGTGAGGATGAAAATGATAAAAAGAGTATTGATAATTTTGGGTTTTATTTTGTGTGCTCTTGTATCTGTTTGGATGATTTTTTTGATGACTAATGCTAATAAAGTATCAGAAATTGTGCCATTAAGTTCAAATAGTGATGTACAAAAAGTTGAAGATAGTTTGCATAAATATAGTATAGAATCATTGAAAGAAGAATGTGAAGTAGATGATGTAGTATTTTGTGCAATTGAAAGAACTGTTAAGTGTACTATAAATCCTGAGCTTGGTATTTGTAATAAGAAAGATATTCCTAGTTTTATTATGGGCAAGACAGAAGATGATGTTAGACCTTCTAGTATTAGCTTTTCTATTACAAAAATAAAACCATTGCCTGAAAGTCGTGATATTTCTGTTTATACAAAATCAGATTGTGATGCATCTTGGTTTGGTTTATGTAAAGGTACTGTTATTTATTCTTTAACACCAAGAGATGGGGAATGGGTTGTTAGCAATATTTTTGCTTTGGAAGAATAAAAATAAGATAAATTTGTTTTTTTATAAAAAAAATACCGACTAAAAATAAAATTTTTGGTCGGTATTTATATTTTAGTAACTTATGGTTATTTATTGTATAGTAGGAATCTTATTTTAGGAGATAGGTTGTGATATTATCTTTATCGCCAGCAGTTATTGCTAGTATTGTTTTGGTATGTAGTTATGCGGTGTTGTTTTCTGAAAAGCTCAATCGTGCTGTGGCTGTAATGCTTGGTGCGGTGGTAATGATTTTATTTGGCGTGTTATCGTATGATGAGGCGCTTAAAGGAATTGATTTTAATACGATAGCGCTTCTTATTGGTATGATGATAATGGTTGGCATAATGGAAAAAAGTGGTGCTTTTCAGTATGCTGCGGTGAAATCTGCAAAAATTGTGAAGGCAAATCCAAGAGGTATTTTGGCAGTTCTTGGAATTGTTACAGCGATACTATCTGCTTTTTTAGATAATGTTACTACGGTTTTGCTTATTGTGCCTGTTACGATTGAAATTACAAGAAAACTAAAATTAAATTCTTATCCTTTTTTAATTATGGAGATTTTTGCCTCTAATATTGGAGGAACAGCAACATTGATTGGTGATCCTCCTAATATTATTATTGGAGGGGCTTTGGGGCTTTCTTTTATGGATTTTTTGAAAGAATTAAGCTTACTTGTTTTGATAAATTTAGGTCTGTTGGTGCTTGTATTTGATATTATTATTGGGCGTAAGCTTAAAGCAACTGCTAAATCTAAAAAAGAGGTAATGGCGATTAATGAGATAGATTGTATTACAGACTTTAGACTTCTTTATATGTCTTTATCTGTTTTATGCTTAGTTATAATGGGTTTTATTATTGGAGAGCATTATCATATTGAAAATGGTACAATCTCTCTATTTGGCGCATCTTGTATGTTGGCTTTGTTTACAGCTGGTCGTAAACATGGAGAACGAGATAAAATGGTTGAGGAAGCCTTTTCTCTTGTTGATTGGACAACAATATTTTTCTTTACAGGACTTTTTGCTCTTGTTTATGGTTTAGAGGTTACTGGAGTTTTGGAATATTTAGGTGATAATGCGCTAATGCTTGTTGAAGGCAGTATAAAAAAAGCTACTTATTTAGTATTGTGGAGTTCGGCTGTTTTGTCTTCAATAATTGATAATATTCCATTTGTAGCAACAATGATTCCAATGTTAAAAACAATGGAAGAGGCTCTTGGTGGGCGTGAGGCTATGATGCCTGTTTGGTGGGCATTATCCATTGGCTCTTGTTTTGGTGGAAATGGTAGTTTGATTGCTGCATCTGCTAATGTGATTGTGGCGGGTATTGCATCTCGTGAGGGGCATCCGATAAACTTTATTAAATTTTTATTGTGGTCAATACCAGTGATGTTGTTTTCTATTATAATATCAAGTGTGTATTTGTATGTGGTTCATTTTATGTAGGAGTGATTTATAGATTATGCAAACTTTGGACTTATTTTGGGGTTTTTCTCATCAGACTATTGCACTTGTTGTAATGGGGTTTTGTTATTTATTGCTCTTTACAGAAAAAATGAACAGAGCAGCAGTTACTGTTATGTTGGCTAGTTTTCTTGTTATGATTGGGGTTATTTCTCAAAAAAATGCAATACATGCAATAGATTTTAATACTATATCTCTTCTTATTGGGATGATGATTATTGTGAATGTGGCTGAGCGTTCAGGTATGTTCCAGTATGTTGCTATTTGGGGGGCAAAAAAGGTTAGGGCGCATCCTTTATGGATTATGGTTATGCTTGGTTTTGTTACTGCGTTTTTTTCTGCATTTTTGGATAATGTTACTACGGTTTTATTGATTGTGCCGGTATCTGTGCAGATAGCAAATAAGCTAGAGGTTAATCCTTATCCATATCTTTTAATAAATATATTTGCTTCTAATATTGGTGGAACGGCAACTTTGATTGGCGATCCTCCTAATATATTGATAGGTTCTGCGCTTGGATTATCTTTTACAGATTTCTTGTTTAATTTAACTACTGTTATTTTGATAATTTTGGTGGGTCTTGTTTTGATGTTTGTTTATTTTTGGAAAGACAGTCTTAAGACGACAATGAAAAATAGAGCAGTTGTTATGAATATAAACGAAAAAGATGCTATTACTGATTTTAGGTTATTAAAAATATCTCTTGTTGTTTTATTTTTGGTAATATTTGGATTTATTGTTGCGGAATATATTGGGCTTAATAATGGATTTATAGCTTTGTTTGGGGCTGCAATTATTTTGCTTTTATATACATTTAAATTGCCTCATAATCAAAGTGATGAAAAAGTGGAAGATGTATTAAATCATGTGGATTGGACTACTATATTTTTCTTTATAGGGTTGTTTGTGATTGTTGGCGCTCTAGAACAAACAGGATTTTTGCATAAGATGGGAGAATATTTTATAAAAATTACAGATGGAAGTATAAAAAAGAGTGTATTTGTAATTTTGAGTGTATCAGCTGTGTTTTCTGCGGCTGTTGATAATATTCCATTTGTAGCAACAATGATTCCGATGTTAAAAACAATGGAAGAGGCTTTTGGTGGACGTGAAGTTATGATGCCTGTTTGGTGGGCTTTATCTTTGGGTGCATGTTTGGGAGGTAATGGTAGTTTGATAGGAGCATCTGCTAATGTGATTGTGGCTGGAATTGCAGCACGAGAAGGTCGCCCTATTGGTTTTCTTAGATTTCTTATATGGTCTATTCCTGTTATGCTTTTAAGTGTTTTGATTGCAGGAGTTTATTTGTATATAAGATATTTTATTTAGACCTTAATAAAGGTGCGGAGCTGTCGAAAGCTTCTAATACGTTGCGGTGTTGGATAACATCGTTAATTGCTATACAAAAAAGCAATAACTATCCCCGATTTCGGTCGGGGAGCTTTTAGCGTATGTTCAAGGATGTATTTATCTCTTTTAAAACATCTTATCCTAAGGATTGGGCTTTGGGGTATTTTATAGCTGGAATTGTTTTATCTTGCTGGTTGCTAGGGATTTTTTCTTATTATATTGTGGAAAAGAAGGGAAAAAATTTATGGATAATTTGTTAAGCAATGATTACGAAAAAATAAAAAAAGTAAAATAGTAATATAAATAAAACTAAAGGGATAGCATTTGCTATCCCTTTGCAGAATTGGCGCGCTCTAGAGGATTCGAACCTCTGACCCACAGCTTAGAAGGCTGTTGCTCTATCCTGCTGAGCTAAGAGCGCATCGACTGAAGCGTATTATTAGAGGATTTGTTTTTATAGTCAAGAGTTTTTTTTATTTTTTTTATATTGTCTTTATATCTGTTGGTGTTTTTGAGGTTAAGTTGTTGTATTGCTTAGTTTGAGTATGCCAATATTTGAATGTTTCGGGAGAGAGTTGGTTTGCAATATTTAATATTTTTAATGTTGTTTTAGAGTCATAAAATTCAGCAAAAGAGGCAAATGTTAGGGCATATATTACGGCATCATTAATGGCCAGTTTTTGCAATGATGGCGGAAGGCTAGAGGCTTTTATTAATTTGGTATGTAGTTTTTTTTCTAGATAGTTAAGAGTTGATTTAATATTATTTTGGTTTAGGTCTTTTATTAATTCCTTTTGAATGTTGTCTTTTTGGCTTATTTTTAGGAGTGTTTTATATGACTGTAGTATGGCGTGTAGATGAGAGGTTGATATTGTTGGAAAATAATGGCTTAGTATGCGAATTATTTTTTCGTCATTTGATTTGT
>JAZQZH010000042.1:0-31161 GCA_045633945.1 Alphaproteobacteria bacterium | reverse complement strand
AGCACTTCCACAGTGATTAGAATACTCTGCAATCTTACCACTTGGAGCACTGCTATCTGCAGTATTACCATCAAGAGCCGCTACTGCTATAAATGGAACTTCTATTGCCACCCCATCTTTAATTGCTGGACCATTATAGCCATATGATGACAAATTCATCATTCCAGCAGCTGTATGAACATCACTTTCCGCCGCACCATCATTACCTGTTGCTTGCACCCATACTGCTTTATTATTTGCCGCATAAGAATATGCCATCAAAAAATCTTTATCATTTTTTGCCAACCATTCAGGATTTGATGCATTTGCAGTATCACTAATATCAACACCCCAACTATTATTAACAACTTTTACACCATCATCTACCATATTCTTAATAGTTGCATATATATCAGATTCCAAGTCCCAACTACCTGTAATAATCTGAGCATTATCAAACGCAACACCATGCATTCCGTAATTATTTTTATTACCAGCAATAATACCTGCAACATGAGTACCATGTGATAACTCATTTATAAATTTCCACCAAGTTTGATAATCATCTGTAATATAATTTTCACTACCTGGAGAACCATAAGCATTATTTACAATTTTAAAATCTTTAACTTCTAACCCATAATATTTATAAATTTCATTTTCCAAACTATTTATATTATCAAACACCCTATCACCAAGACTATATATTGTCCCAGTTTCTGTGTTTACTGGCAAAAAGTAATATTTATTATTATTTGCTATAATATAATAATGAATTCCATCTCTAACATAAACTCTAACATTTCTTTCACTATTATATTCATTTGCATCATATTCTCCAACAATCTTATATTTTATTTCATTATTGTGAAATATACCACTATCCAAAACACCAACCTTAATAGTTTTTAATTTATCAGATGAACCTGCTTGATGTCCAACTAACTTATCATTTTCATCTTTAGTATATATCTTTGTATATGCTGCTGAAGCATTTATATAACTTAAAAAATTACCTTTTTCATATTCATTATTTTCAAAAAAATCCTTGCTTAATTGCTGACTAGAAATAGTATTATTTTCATCATTTCCACCATTTCCATCATTTCCTTCCTCGCCTCTAGTCTCTTCATTACCACCACCTGAATTGTCTTGGCCATTATTTTCATCTTCTTTATCATCCAAAGGAGGATTCGTTGGCAAATTACCATTATTGCCATCATCAGTATCTTCCCCTGTGTTCTCCTCCCCTCTTGTAGATTCATCATTATTATCTTTACCATTACTAACAGTGCCATCACTACTGCCGCCACTGCCACTGCCACCACCAAGAGCTCCTACAGTTCCACCTACAGCAACAATACCCAAACTCCACGCCCAATAATTGGTAGTGTTTCTAACACTTTGAACACCCTTCCCTGGATTTTCAATTCCTTGGTAACGATGAGAATATCCTTTTAATGGATTACCACTTCTTATCATCGCAATACATTGATGATTCTTATCTGCCCCATAAAAACGTAAAACTTTAGCAGTCTCCATATCATTATATTTAAGAGCAATACAATAAGCCGTATCCCCAAAACCATTTGTAATATCAATTAGTGACCCATACTCTGAAATATTTTTTAAAAAATTATAATTTTTAAGTTTAGCTTGTTTGTAAATAATCAAAGCATCGACACCAAGTTGGGCATTACCAACAACTGGCAACAACGTCATCATAAAAAACAAAATTAAACCTAAAATCGTCTTCATAAATTTCTTCTTTTTTTATTTTCTAAAACTTACCATATATGCTACATCAAAAATACTAAAAAAACAACTAAAAAACAAAAAAAAAGCAAGCCCTAGGGCCTGCTTTTTCGTTCACTAAAATAACTTACTTCACACTAAGTTCTTTTTGATTTTTACCCAATTTTGCATATTGTTCCAAAATAACAGCAGCTTTTTTAGGTTGATTAACGCATCCAGGACCCGCAATACAACCACCTTCACAGCACATTACTTCAAGCATGTTTGCTCCATCATCAAGACCTTTTAATGCAAACTTCTTCAACAATTTAACATTATCTTTTGTTAAACCATTTATAGCATAAGGTCTATATTCTGCTCTACCTTCCATAAGATTAGCAACAGCTTCAGCAACACCACCAGAAATAGCATATCTACGAGATTGTAAAGAAGACTCATCGGTAAAGCCATCTGCAGATATTGTATTTAAATCAATCTCTTTTGCACTAATCATAGAAGCAACATCTTGGAACACTAAAACATAATCCACATTAGGATCATTTTCAGCTTCAATACGTTTTGCAAGACAAGGACCAACAAATACTATCTTAGCATCGCTATAACGTTCTCTTGTAATTTCTGCAATATAACGCATTGGACTACCAGTATGAGAAACAAATTTTTCAATTTCTGGCACATGAACTTTTGCTGTTTTCACATAAGCTGGGCAGCAAGAAGTTGTCATAAATTGAGCCCCCTCTTCCATTCTTTCAACAAACTCTGCAGATTCATCACGAGAAGTATATTCAGCGCCATACGCCACATCAACAACATCGTCAAAACCAACTGCTTTCAATGCAGCAATAGCTTTTCCTAAATCATTACCAAATTGACCCAAAATAGCAGGAGCAACCATAGCAATAACCTTTTGATTGGGATTTTTAATGTGTTTAATAACATCAACCATTTGAGAATTATAAGTTATAGCTCCAAAAGGACAAGATTGCAAACACTTACCACAAGAAATACATTTTTCAACATCGATTTCTTCAAAACCGTTTTCATCTTTTTTAATAGCATTAACAGGACAAATATCTTCACAAGGAACAACAGATTTATGAATTGCACCATAAGGACAATTTGTAGCACAAAGCCCACATTTAATACAAGCGTCTTGATCTATAACAGCTTTATCTGTAACACTAATTGCTTTCTTTGCACAATTTGCTTCACATGGTCTTGCGGTACAACCTTGGCACATTGGAGTTACTTCAAAAGTTTTTGCTCTACAAGCATTACAAGAGTTTTTCATAACAGAAAGACCAGCCTTTGGAGCAACTTCTCTAGCAAGAGCTTCTTTTACTAAATCATCAAAGCTACGATTCGCATCAACTTCCTGTGCTAAAAAGCCCAAACAAGCCCATATCTGCCCTTTAATAGCAGCATTTCCAGCTTCTTTATTTGTTCTTGTATTGTGTTTATCGCAAAGCCCTTCATATACGCTCTCAACATCACTTAAATCATTGAAAAAGAAAGATTTAGCAACCTTTTCCATTATTTCTTGACGAATTGGTGTCAAATAATTTTTTGCAGCCAACATTTAAGCCCCCTAAAATATTATTAATTCAATTAAACATTAGCATAAAATTTATAAAATTTCGCATAAATTTGCAAGAAAAATAACAAAAAAAATAATTTTTGCTTTTTATAGTTGACACATTGACAAAAAAACACTATACTCTTCCAAGATATTAAAATTTCTATGTATAATAATTAATAAACAATTATGACAGAGTATTTCAACTTTTCACAGTCTGGTCTAATGAGCTTTAGTCCTACTGCACAACTAGGTGCAAGCACTAATAAAAAAAGCGAGGCTACTAACTTTGAAAGTCTTGGTATCGAAGAACTGGAAAGCAAAAACATCTCCAACGAGGATAACAGCATATTTTATGCTGTCTATGACAAAAATTGCTACATGTATCAGGCAACTACGCCTGAAGAGGTATTGCGAGTATCATTAACATCACCATGTATTCTACCTGCAACACTCAACGCATCTTTTTGTTATAGCCATAATGCCGGTGTTTTCGTACGTAAAAATGGACAGTTCAAGCTACTCTACAAGAGCGGACGCTTTTGCTGCGACAAAAATCCAGTTCACCTATCAAAAACGTTCTTGAAAAGAATATTGAGTGACTTTTTTGAGAATATCGAAATAACACTCGGACAGCTAATCAAGGATGAGATGAAGTACATCGCATGGATGATAACTACAGAAAAAGGAATATTCTATATTCCATGGCATAACGGTATTATCTTCCCTGCAACAAACGAGCTAGTTTTCATCCAAAACAAGTTCGATAAGATTGAAAAAACGTACAAACTTCTACGTTTTTGCGAGAGTTCTAGTAACGAATACAGGGTACTTCGAGGCTAAAAAAAGGGGGATAAAGCAAATGCTTTAGCCCCCTCTTTTTTTTATACAAAAACGCTTATCTAAAATTTAACATCCTATCCATAATAGCTCTATCAATTAAGCCTTGTTGCGAACTATTATTCTTACTAGATTTTTCATTTTTATCTTCTCCGAGAACTTCAACTGCATTATCAGCAAGATTTCTAGTATCATCACCTAAAATCTCAACCGTATCATCAGACAATTCTTTAGTATCTTCTCCGAGAACTTCTGCAAAATCATCAGCTAGTTCAACTTCTATCTCAGTATCTTCTACGAGAACTTCTGCAAAATCATCAGCTAGTTCAACTTCTATCTCAGTATCTTCCACGAGAACTTCTGCAAAATCATCAGCTCGTTCAACTTCTATCTCAGTATCTTCCACGAGAACTTCTGCAAAATAATCAGCTCGTTCAACTTCTATCTCAGTATCTTCCCCGAGAACTTCAACTGTATTATCAGCAAGATTTCTAGTATCATCACCTAGAATCTCAACCGTATCATCAGACAATTCTTTAGTATCTTCCACGAGAACTTCTGCAAAATCATCAACTAGTTCAACTTCTATCTCAGTATCTTCCCCGAGAACTTCAACTGTATTATCAGCAAAATTTTCATTCTGACCACTTCCTCTAATGTCATACATTATTTTTACCAAATATGATAGTTCTTCTTCACGTAACACAGGATCAGCAGAAAGTCCTGCATATCCTTCTTGTAACAAACCTATAATTTCATCTTTTGAATTTGTAGCATCTTTCATTCTGGCTTTAATATCTTCTATAACTTCTCTAGCTGTTCTAGGCTCTATATTTTCTTCTGATTTACGCTCTTCTTCAAGATTAGAGTTAAGCGCCATATCGGCATCAGCTAAAATCGCCATCTCTATAAATTGTTCAGACATATCATACATATCTATGTCTGAACCTATATCTATATCCATATCATCAAACATAATTCATCTCCCACAACTCAAACAACATTAACAATACTCATTATACCATAAAAATATCATCTATACAAGATAATATGTATTAAATTACTTAAATTAAAAATAAAAAGAGGGGAATCCCCCTCTTATACTTAACTATGCCTTAACAATATGAAGCACATTAGTCAAACCAACTTTTCCAAACGGATATCCCGCTGTCAAAACGATAAACTCACCTTTTTTAACTAGATTACAATCCATTGCAACTCTTCTAGCCACAACAGACACCTTATCAAAACCTTCAAATACTTTTTTATCAACCGAGGTTCTAACCCCCCAAACTAAACTCAACCTATTTGCAATCTCATCATTCGGTGTAATTGCAATAATAGGTAGAACAGGTCTTTCCTGCGCCATAGAGAGAGTTGTTGCCCCGCTAACCGAAAATGTAGTAATAACTGTTACCTTATCCATAACTTTAACAGCTTCACTTGCCGCATGAGTAATTGCATGCGATTCATCTTTGCAACTATGCTCACTCTTAAATCTATTTACGATTTCAAAATATCTTGCATCGTTTTCAATAGTCTCAATAACACCTCTCATTGTTTTTACTGTTTCAACAGGATAATCCCCTGTTGCAGTTTCAGCAGAAAGCATAACCACATCTGCTCCATCATATACAGCATTAGCAACATCAGAAACCTCAGCACGAGTAGGAATTGGTGCTGAAATCATCGATTCTAACATTTGTGTAGCAACAATCACAGGTTTTGCATATTGGCGACACTTTGCTACAATACGTTTTTGCAACAATGGTACTGTAACAACTGGACATTCTACCCCCAAATCACCACGTGCTACCATAATCATATCAGATGTTTTAATAATTTGATCAAGTTCATCTAATGCTTGAGGTTTTTCTAATTTAGAAATAATCCATGCCTTTTTACCGATAATTTTACGCGCTTCTTTAACATCACTCAATCGTTGAACAAAAGACAAACACACACAGTCAACACCAATTTTTAATGCAAAATCCAAATCTTTAAGGTCTTTATCAGTAAGAGGAGAAATGTTAAGCGAAGAATTAGGAAGGTTAACACCTTTATGACTAGAAATAGCACCACCAACCTCAACTTCAGTAACTGCACTAGATTTAGTTACCTTTAAAACTTTCAAAATGATATTACCATCATTTACCAAAAGCTTATCACCAACTTTTAATGCTTCAAAAATCTCCTTATGAGGAAGGCAAACGCGATTCTCATCACCCAAATCTTTTTTCATATCCAAAGTAAACTTTTGACCTTTTTTCAAAGTTACTTTGCTTTTCTCAAAATCACCGATTCTAAGCTTAGGCCCTTGCAAGTCTGCAACCACCGCTACATGTACATTTTTTTCACCAGCAACTTTTCTAATATTATCATACACTTTTTTATGTTGTTCATGCGTTCCATGGCTAAAATTCAAACGAAAAGCATCAACGCCAGCATCAATCAATTCTGCAATTTTATCTTCAGTATTAGATTGAGGACCTAGTGTTGCTAAGATTTTTGTATGTGTGCTAATCGGCATATTATATCTCCTAAAGTTATAAACTCATATCTCTATTTTCTCATATACATCATAATTGTTTAACAACTTATTATTATTCATCTTCTTTACAATTATTTCTTGTAAAACAAAAATATTTATATTATGCTCCAAACCCGTAATGTATAAAAAATAATATAGGGAGATAAATTATGTCAGAAAATGAAGTTGGTGGTATTGATAGCTCAAGACTTAACTCTTTAATTGAACGCATTGAACGTCTTGAAGAAGAAAAGAAAGGTATTGCTTCAGATATTAGAGATATATATGCAGAAGCAAAAGGTGTTGGTTTTGATGTAAAAATTATGAGAACAATAATTAAATTAAGAAAAATGAATCAAGCTGACCGTGATGAACAAGAATTCTTGCTTGAAACATACAGAAAAGCATTAAACGTATAAATAAAAAAAGCACCATATGGTGCTTTTTTTTAGGCCGCAACAATACCGGAAGCAATTGCATATATAGCAAATAATGCCACAATCAAAAGAATACCTGCACCAAAGCGCTCTCCTGCAGAAAATATTGGTTCAGAAGGGCTATTCTGCTTTCTTGCATAACAAAAAACTGGAATACCCAAAGCCATAAATATAATAGCCATCAATAAATAATTTAATCCTGCTGCATAAATTAACCATAATGCATACAACGAACCAATAATAGCAGAAATCAATGCCACAGATCTTCTTATATAAAAATTAGTTGGATATTCATGATCTTCACACAACTTCCACAAATAAAGAGTACTCATAAAATATGCTGGCAAAACCATAACACTAGTTATACTAAGCATAGTATTCCATGCATTGTTAGAAAAATAAACAAGAAGCATAAATAATTGCATCAAACCACTAGTAATATACAGCGATACAACTGGTGCAAACTTCTTGTTTTCTTTTTGAAACTCTTTAGGAAAAGTACCATTAGCTGCAGCAGCTTGTGGTATTTGTGCTGTAACCATTGTCCACGCAAGCCAGCTAGTTAATACAGAAATAAGAAGACCTATATTCATAATATATGCCCCCCATTTACCAATAACAAGTTCTAACACTGCCGCCGTTGATGGATTAGGCAGTTTAGCTAATTGTTGTTGAGAAAGCAAACCGTAAGGCAAAACAGATAACAAAACATATATAACCAAACACCCAACAAAACCAAGCACTGTTGCCCTACCAACTGAATTTTGATTCTTTGCATGCTTGCTCATAACAACCGCTCCCTCAATACCAATAAAGGCCCATAATGTCACAAGCATAGTACCTTCAATTTGCTTTTGAAGTCCACCCAATTGCTTCTGATTCTCCCCCCAAAAATCAAACGAAAATTTATCAGCATGGAAAAATATAATCAAAACTACAATAAAAAACAATAATGGTACAATTTTTGCAACCGTACCTACAAGGTTAATAAAACTTGCCTGCTTAACACCTTTAAGCACAATCAAGTTAAAACCCCAAATAAGAATACTGCCACCAATAATAGAGTATAAATTATTTCCTCCAGCAAAATAAGGTGGAAAAAAATAATTTAGCGCATCCATTGTAATAACTGCATAACCAACATTACCACATATCTGACATAACCAATAAGACCACCCTATCGTAAAACCAACATACTTACCAAACCCAGCTCTGGAATACATATAAATACCAGCTTCCAAATCTGGTTTTACAACCGATAAAATTCTAAATGTATTTGCAATAAAATACACTCCTATACCAGTAATAAGCCACGCCAAAATAACCGCTCCAACCGAAGCACCAGCTGCCATATTTTGAGGAAGGCTATAAATGCCTCCCCCAATCATAGAGCTAATAACAACACCGGCTAGCGCCAAAACACCTAAATTTTTATCATCTTGCGCTGGTGTTTTGAGCATCTTTTCTTGTTTTGCCATATCATATCCCCTACTAAAATTTATTATAATTTAACAGGTTCTGCATGCTCAAAATTAAGAAAACCAAGACACGTCAAACAATAACCAAATTGTTGTTCAATATTTACAAAATTATGAAACATCTGAAATTCACTATGCTTCTCAACACCTCTAATTTCCAACTCATGACTAAGAGATTTATTTAACCACATCTTAGCATGGCCTTCTGCTATTTCATCATCAATTGGTGTATCAAAATATTCAACATATTCTGCAGCCCAACCACCAATTAACTCACCTTTTTTATCTCTTCCCCAACAAATACCAACACCTGTTGCAATCGCTTTATGTTCATCGCGATTAGCCCCATTAGCAGCCATAATTACTTCTAATACAGCTCCGTGTTTAAAATGTTGAGCAACCTTATCAACCGCCACAATATTACCATAAAGTTCTTTAGGTAAAACCGATGTATATGGAACAATATTAAAATTCTCAATTTTTGCTTCTAATAACGCAGAATCATAACAAAAAGTTTCAAATGGTTGAGGTGGAATACCATCATTTGATTGTCCTCTGCCGCCTGTTATAAATGCTAAAGTTGGATATCTAACACCAATTGTCATTTTTCATCTCCTAAAAAATTATTCTAAAACAAGAGATGAAATAAGCCGTTATTTTATATTTTAAACTATCCTTTTTGCTATATTCAAATAATCCCAAGGACTTAAATCTTCAGCCCTAAGTGTTGGTTCAATACCCAGACTATCCAAATGTTCTAAAATTGATGGAACACCTTTTAGGCTCTGTCTAATCATTTTACGTCTCTTAGAAAAGGCAAGACCTGTTAAATATTCAACCTTACAAAGAACATCTCTATCAACAACTTCTCCACGAGGTTTAAACAACAATACCGAAGACCAAATTTTTGGTTGAGGTACAAAACATGTTGGACTTAAATCAAATAATCTAATAACCTCACATTGTAATTGCGCCAATATAGAAATACGACCATAGTCCTTCGACCCAACATCTGATAAAATTCTATCTGCCACTTCTTTTTGAAACATTAAAGTTAAGCTACTATGTCTTTGTATATCCAAAAGCCAATTACACAAAAGCACAACCGAAATATTATATGGCAAATTACTAACAATATGACACTTTCCATTATCATCAAAATTTTCTTTCCACGAAAACTTCAAAGCATCGCCATTTACTATAGAAAGATTTGGATAACATTCTTTAATCTCTGCCAATATATTAAGACATCTATCATCCATTTCTATAACTTTTAATTCAGATGGTTCACATCTCAAAATTGCTTGTGTCAACCCACCTGGGCCTGGTCCAATTTCAATAACTTTTTCACCAATTAAATTCTCAAGTCCTTGCTCTTTAAGACTTAGTCTCATAATTTTATCTACAATATTACTATCAAGCAAAAAATTTTGCCCTAAAGCCTTTTTGGCCATCAAATCATATTTCTCAACAAATTCTTTCGTACTTAATGGTTTTTTATTCATCTTAAAACTTCTTTTCAACAACAGAGCGATTACGCAAATCTCTAATATATTTATTTTCAATCTCGCCAGATTTTCTATTTTCTATAAACTTTCTTACATCATCTTCTGATGGCAAATTTTTCTCACCTTTATCAGGATAATACACCTTTTCTAATTTGAAAATATAATAATCATTACGATAAGAAATAGCTTTTGATACATCCCCTTCTTTTAAGTTCCTAATCTCATTTTCTAATGGCAAAGCTAATTGCCCAGGAGCTATCCAACCAAGTTTACCACCACTTGGTGCACTAGCACTTTGCGAAAATTGTACCGCATAAAGCTCAAATCTTGAATCTTTTCTTAATATCTCTACAAGCTCATCAATATGTTCCCCATCTTTTTTTGGTATAACAATTTCAGACACCATATATTTTTTAGTATTCATATCTTTTTTGATACGCAAAAACTCATCTTCTACTTCTTTTTGAGAAACGCCAATATTATTTCTAACCTTACGCGCAACCAATTTATTCCATAACAAATTAGCTCTAATCTGACTCAAAAACACATCTTTAGAAACATGATATTCTGCTAATACTTTTTCAAACTGCCCTCTTTTTACACCATTAGATTTTTCAAAATTATGATATGAGTCCATCACATCCATATCAGATACGCTTACCCCTAGTTGTTGAGCCTCTTGAAATTTTATTTTTTCATCTACTGTATTTTGTAAAACCTTATTTGCTACCATATCTTTATTCTTTTCATTAATAAGCAATCCTGTTGTTAACGAAAATAAATTAGCTCTTTCTTGCAAATCTTTATTCGAAACCATTTCACCATTAATTATCGCAGATATTTTATATCCATTACCAAATAAACTATATGGTTTAAAAATCTGCTGTTCTCTTTTTAGCTTAGCTTCTTGTTCAGCACGCAATTTTTCTTCTTCAGCACGCTGTCTCTCTATCATTTCTTGCTCTCTATTATTTCCCACTCTTTGAAACATAATAGAACGTGATGCAGAACTTCTAACACCTCTATCTAATTCATTCAAATCAATTTCTTGTGCTTTTACTTCAAAAACACACATTATCATCAATATTAAAAGTCCTACTTTTCTCATACTAACTCTCCCTTAATTTGAACCTAAACCACCCAATGTTTTTAAGAAAAATGTAACCCCAATTTCATAATCATTATCCATTGTAGGATTATCATAATTATACTTTTTAGCCGCAAACGATAGTCTTAAACATTCATCTTCGTAAGTCAAATGTCCACCTTGTTCCAAAGAACCACCTTCATCTATTAAATCAATACGATCATATATACCAAGGCTCCAACTCTTTGTAAGCTTTGTATTCAAAGACAGATATAACTCTTTTCTTTCATCTGATGTATAATATGAGTTTTGATTTGGCTGTAAATATATATAAGAAGTATAGATATTAAATATATCACTGCCCACTCTTGCACCCAATTCACTATAATTTAGTTCATAATTATCTTTATCAAGTCTAAAACGATAATTCAAATCAAGATATTTATTTGGACTCGCATAAACACGTCCTACATAATCAGAAAATTTATCATCTTCTTCTACCGCACTCATAAACGTACTACTATCAGATAATTGATATGTCTGCGCAATAAATGCCGATGTTCTACCTATAATATTACCATAAGAGCTCCAATTTAAACCATAGCTAATACGGCTACCATCATCATTCCTATCATACCCAGCATATCTATCTAAACTCAAAATATTTGCATCATCAAACTCCACATCAGCACTATCCGCATTAGGAATTTTTACAAGATCACTTTCAGGAGCAAACGCAGCCACAATAACTGGCTCAATAATTTGTCTTGAAGTCTCAGTTGCTCTAACCAATGGCAATCTCCATTCAACTCCAACTTGAGGGAAAACTCGCCCAATGGTGCCATCATAAGTTTCACCACCTTTATATACATAATCATTCACATAATATAAGTCAGACTTTAATGAAGCTACAAATTTATATTGCTCACCAAAATCACTCATATAAGGTAACTCCCAAGAATTAATCATAGAAAGTCTTTGTTGTTCTTCATCATTATCACGATACACCGAAGCTGAACTGATATTTGTCTTAAAATAAGAGCCATATTGACTTGGTTTTGTTATTTTTTCATACTCAATAAATGGAGCAACACTAGGCATACTATTCATACGATTACGATATTCCTCATCATTACTTTCTTTAAGAGAATAACTAGTCAATTTATAATAATACCCCTCTATCGCTGCATAATCTCTACCCTTAAAACGTTCAAATGATAAGCGAGATGTAAGCCATGCATCATCTTGACCTGATAAATTCATATCTTTAAGATAAAACACATCAGACGTATAATTTAAATCAAGATTTGAAACCCAATAATCATTAATTTCATACCTAGCATCTAAAAATAAATTACCACGTTTTGATGGGCGACCAATCTGTTCATCTTTATTGTTTTCTCCTTTATCTTCTAGATAACTACCTTCTGCATTAATATGACCATTGTAAAAATATTGCCTATATTGCCCCCCAAAAACAACTCCTTCATTAGTTGTAAAATAAGGTGACAAAATAACATCTGTATGCGAAGACACATCCCAAAAATATGTTGGTTGAATATATTGTCCCAAATAAGAAGAACTCCCCATAGATGTCATCAACAAACCTGAACGTCTTTCAACTTCCGGTGCAGGATGTGTCAAGAATGGTAAATACATCACTGGAACATCTTTAATTCTAACCACCGCATCATTATAGTTTATATTTTGCCCTTCAGCATCATGTGTTACTTTTCTTGCATCAATTTGCCACAAAGGTGAACGCCCCTCACACATGTCACAAGCAGTATAAGATGCACGCTTCATTTGTTTATTATTATTTACTTTTTTTACAAATTTATCAGCCCATATTCTGGACTCATCACGCATAATTACCTTTACTTTTTCAACCTCAGCTCGCTTCATTTTTTGAGATAATGTTACTTTATCAGTATAAAGAACACTACCATCTTCTTCCTTCAAAACAACATTACCTTCAGCAACAATAACATCACTTTTCTGGTTATACCAAATCTTATCAGAATTAAGCTCTAATCTACCACGAGTAACAATCACATTACCCTTAGCTACAATCATCTCTTCATTCTGATCTGTTTCTATTTCATCAGCCGAAAAATAAATTTCTTGTTCTTCTTTATTAACACCAGGCATAATATCTGTAATATTACCAGGATTAAACTCTGCCTGAGGTGTATAACTAGTATCTTTTCTAACAATAGCCCCCGCATATGGCTCATTAATGGCCATGGCATCTGTGCCAAAACTAAAAAAAGCAAACAATATCACAAAAATTATAATTTTCATTATTTTACCTCAGATACTTTCTTCTTTTTAGATACTGGTGCTTTCACTAATAAACTTATTGCCCCCAAAAGAGGTACAAAACAATTAAGATACATCAAACCAATTATCCACTCATTACGTTTTGCCATATTCACAAGGCTCATATCTAAAGCCTGAATAACAATCATCATCAAAATAGAATATAAAACAACTTTTCCTTGCCCTCGTCTATTAAAGTTAGAAATCAATAATCCAACACAAGCAAGCAGCGCAAATAATAAATTAAATATAGGAGCCAAAATTCTTCTATGTCCTTCTGCCTTAAATGCGCGTCTTTCTTTATCATTCAAATTCGGATTATTTGCCGCCTCAAACAATTCTGATAAACTTTTTTCTCGAGCTCTTTCCTTTTTCTTTCTTGCCACAGATACATCACCAAAATCAACAACATAGTCATCAAATTTCATAGAAGAAAATTGACCACTTTTTTTGTTAATAACTTGTCTTGTACCATTTCTAAGCAAAATTTTAGGTCCAATATCAGTATACTCAATCATACCTTTCTCAGCAACAGTAATCATTTTCTCATAATTATTCTTACCATCACTTACTAATATCCCCTCAATACTTCCATCATCATTAAATTTATCAATAAAAACTGTCATATTATTCTTAAATGATGTAAAAGTTCCCTCTCTTAACATCATCTTTGTAAAACTATTTTTAACTTCGTATTCCAAATCTCTAAATTTACCTTCAGCCAGAGGAATACCATAGTTAAGCACATACACATTAAATAAAGAAAGCAAAACACCAGCTACAATCGCTGCTCTTGCTATAACAAAAGAACTAATGCCAACCGCTTTCATAACAATTAATTCGCTATCAGTAATCAGCTTATTATACACAAACATCACCGCAACAAACAACGCTATTGGCGATAATATTGTAAAAACACGAGGCATCAACAAAGATGTCATTTCAATAAACATATAAACAGGTAACCCTTTATCGGTTACCATCTCTACAAACTTTAGCGATTGGGTAAGCCACAACATCGACATCAAAGACAATGCCACCAATAAAAAGCCAACTCCAATTTGCTTTGCTATATAAACATCTAATTTTTTCATAAGCTCGAGATTATATTATTAATTCTTAAATATCAAACTTTATTTTTATAAAATAACCTTAAAAAAACGTTTAAAAATCTTTTAAATATAGATATTTATAAAAAAACTCCTCATTATCCCAAAAATAATAAATTTTAATTAGTAGAGTTTTAAAAATTTAGTGTTATATTGCAATAAATTTGTTTTTTTCCTAAAACTATAGGTGTTTTTATGCTTAAGAATTTTTTATATTTTTTTTTGTTTTTATTTTTATCAATCACCAAAACTTATGCCTTAAGCTTTGAAAACAAAAGTAACTATATATCTGTTCAAGCAATTCCAGATTATCAAACAATTAGCCCCTCAACAGAAAAACTAAACATCTTATACAAAATAAATATAAAACCTTCCTGGCATATGTATTGGAACAATCCTGGAGATGTTGGTGAACCAACACAAATACAATCAATCTCTCCTGATATAAAAATAATCAATCAAATATCATCTTTTCCAACTAAGATTACATTTGAAGATATAATTACATCATACGTTCATCAAAACACTTTTTATATAAAACAGCAATTACATTTAACCAACCCTAACAACGCAGCAATAACATTATTACTAACATACAATGTCTGCAATCAAGAATGTATTAAAGAAAGCCTAACTCTTGATATTGCCATACCAATAGGCCCAACCCCCATGGTAAATGATTTATATAAAAAAGAACTAACAATATCAAATAAAACATTTCCATCCATCATAGATAGCACATACTCAATAGCTAACAATAGAATAAATCTATCATTTAATGATAATATTTTTACACATTGCAAACAACCTGAATTTGTTAGCATTTTCCCCAAAAAAGATATCTTAGCAGATCTTCCTACAACATCTATCATATCGCCAAATAAAATTAGCATAACCTACACCCAAAAAGAACATTTTCCACAAACCTTTCAAGGTATAATTTTATGCCCACACAAAACATATTATACTATTCCACTAAATCAAACACCTCAAAACAATAGCATATTTTATTACATTACCATTGCTTTTATTGCCGGCCTAATACTAAATTTAATGCCTTGTGTTTTACCAATATTAAGCCTAAAAGCTCTTCACTTAATTAAAGCTGGCAAAAACCCTTCAATATATTCTGCCATCATGTACTTAATTGGTGTAGAATTTTGCTTCTTAACACTTGCTGGCATAATATTTTATTCAAAAAAATTAGGCTCAATGCTAGGTTGGGGATTTCAACTCCAATCCGTTGGTTTTAACCTATTTTTACTATTTCTATTTTTTATAATTTTCTTAAATTTAATCGATAAATTACACTTTCCAGATGTGTTATCAAATTTTTTAGCTAAAATATCTAAAAACCAAAGTTTTCTAACCGGTTTTTTTGCTGTAATTATTGCAACTCCCTGTTCAGGTCCATTTATGGGAAGCGCTATTGGATATTCATTACTAGCCTCAAATATAGAATTTTTTGCTATATTTATCTTTCTAGGTTTAGGTTACGCCATCCCTTATGTATTAATAGAATTAAACCCTAGATTATTCAATAAATATCTACCTAAAACAGGCTCTTGGATGCTAAAATTAAAATATTGGTTATCAATCCCAATCGGCCTTACGTGCTTATGGCTTGGCTGGATA
This sequence comes from Alphaproteobacteria bacterium, assembly GCA_045633945.1. Lineage (GTDB taxonomy): Bacteria > Pseudomonadota > Alphaproteobacteria > RF32 > CAG-239 > CAG-267. Next base: position 14,905 of record JAZQZH010000042.1, on the reverse strand, counting down.
ATATTTAGTCAATTTAACTTCACATCTCCTCGCAAAGATATTTATTGGGAACCATATTCCGAACAAAAACTAAATAATGCCCTTAACTCAAACCAACCAGTATTTATCAATTTTACCGCCAAATGGTGCCTTGTTTGCCTGTTAAACGACAAAACAACACTCTCAACAAAAGAGTTCGAAAATATTGTATCTCAAAACAATATTAAACTCTTAAAAGCAGATTGGACCACAAAAAACCCACAAATCACCAAAACTCTTCAAAAATATAACAGAAATAGTATCCCTTTATACGTTTACTACCCACCAAACAGTAAAAAAGAGATTATTTTACCCCAAATTCTAACCATAAAAAAAATTTCAAAATATTTAAACAAAAGTATTGACAAAATGATATTTTAATATATAAACGTTCCAAACAACTTATTATTTTAAATCGATAATTTTTATAAACGCCTCATAATAACTAACGCTAAAATAAATTTCAGCCTTTAGTTTATGACGCCCCAAAATAGCACTAACCTGCTAGTACTTCATATTGTAATCCGTCCCCCGCCACCTTAAAACTTCATATAATTTTTCTCCATAAGAAAACATCATATAGGCGGGGGATTTTTTTTGCCATAAAAAAACCTCTTATTGCAATAACGCACAAGAGGTTTTTTTCATCATAAAACTATATATTCCTAGAATTTTTCTTGTAATTCAAAGAAATAAGCTTTTGGATGTTCACAAACAGGACACAATTCAGGAGCTTTTAATGCTTCAATACGATGACCACAGTTTGCACATTCCCAAATAACTTTTGTTGGACGTTCAAAAACACTACCTTCTTCTAATGCCTTTAATAATGCATTATAGCGTTCTTCATGACCTTTTTCAATTTTAGCAACTAAACGGAAAAGTGTAGCAATTTTTTTAAAACCTTCTTCATCAGCTTCTTTTGCCATAGTGTCATACATATCTGTCCACTCATAACGTTCACCAGCTGCTGCATCTTTTAAATTTTCAATTGTTGATGGCATACCATCATGCAACAACTTAAACCAAATTTTAGCATGTTCTTTTTCATTATTTGCAGTTTCTTCAAACTTAGCTGCAATAATATTATATCCTTCTTTTTTAGCTTTTGAAGCATAGTAAGTATATTTATTACGAGCCATAGATTCACCAGCAAACGCTGCTTGCAAATTAGCTTCTGTTTTAGAACCCTTTAATTCCATTTTTTTTTACTCCTATAACTATAAGTTGTTCTCAGCAATGTCGATTTGTTTTTCCGCCAATGCATTTATTTCTGCAACAGTCTTCTTAAAACTTTGCAGTTCTTTTCCACTTAAATTTATACCAGTTGCAGCTTTAACTTTAAGTGGATCAATTTTTTTACCATTTTTAATAATTTCAAAATGAAGATGTGGACCTGTTGAACGACCTGTTGAACCAACATACCCTATAACTTGCCCTTGTTTAACTCTAACTCCAGGCTTAATACCACGAGCAAAGCTATTCATATGTGCATATCCTGTTGAAAATTCAGAATTATGACGAATAACTACATATTTTCCATAACCTCCTGCCCATTCAGCACGTCTCACTACCCCATCACCACTAGCATAAATACGAGAGCCCTTTGGAGCAGCATAGTCAACTCCACTATGCAAAATTCTTTTTTTCAAAATAGGATGTCTCCTCCATCCATAACGAGAAGAAATACGAGCAGATCTAAATTCCATTGGCTTTCTATCTAGCGTTCTTTTTAATACCAAACCATTAGAATTATAATAATCAACACTTCCATCTGCTGCCTTGTGCCTATATAACGCAATCTTATTATTTTTACTAAGACTTAATTCTGCATATAAAATATCACCATTCTTCACAACTTTGCCATCAGGAGCAATTTTGCGATCAAACAAAATCTTAAAAGTGTTACCAGATTTTATTTCGCTTCTAAAATCAACCGTATAAGAAAAAATATTAATAAAATTACCAATTACGCTTTGAGGAACTCCTGCATTTTTCATTGCCACCGCTAGAGAAGATGTAATTACCCCTTGGCTAAATTTCTTTTCGCTTTTTAATTCTAATTCAACAAGCTCAGCTACATATTTTTCATCTTCATTACGCTCAACCACATATCTTTGACCATATTTAGGCTCAAGCACTATCTTATCAAGACTCAAAAGCTCACCAAAAGGTACATCCACACTTTTTGTAATTTCAATTTTTTGCCCAGCTCTTAATGACTTAACATCAAATCCAGCTTTCTTCAAACTTTGCGCAATTTCAAGCCCTATTGCATACTGAATACCAATACTTTGTAAAATACCAATAAAATTATCGCCTTTTTTTACTTCTAAAACTTCAACTTTAATTTCAGGCTCATCTTCTTTAACTTCAATTTCCCATTCTGGAGATAAGTTATTTGTTAAAGCATCTTCACTTTCATATACTTCTGTTACACTCATCGTATCAGAAGCTATTATAGCGTCTTCTACATGATATTTTCTACTATCACTTGTTTTTTCTTCATAATCAGCACCAATATTCTTAAAAATAACCAAAACCAATGCAAAGCTAACAATCATGCTATACAAGAATAGCAAAATTGTATTCCCCTTCAAATACTTATTTGCACTAACCTCTGTAAAATCAGTAGTAGAAGACATCGTCCCTCCAGTTATTGGTCCGAAAAAATCGTATACCACACAACAAAAACATAAAAGTAATTTTTATTTTTTATACACATCAATCACACCCTCAAATTAACTCTTCATTAAACAAACCTTAAGCTTTTAAGTTTTACACTACAAATCATACCAAACTTTTATTTTATAAAGGATTAAAAATGCCACACTCTATACAAAATAACATAAATTACACATTCAAAATGTTATATGTAATTGCCATATTTATGATTGTAGATGGGCATATTGGTACATACGACTACCTCACCATGAACGGATTACTAAAATATCAAAATTATCATATATCTCTATTCTGTTTCACATCTGGCTATTTTCTAAACTTAAATAAAACACACAAAGAATACTACACTTCAAAACTTACCAAATTAATCATTCCTCTTTATTGGTGGACGCTAATTTATGCAATTATTTGTCACATATTAAACAATTACTTTAACTTTAACATTGGATCTACCATAAATTTCTACAATCTTATTTGCGCCCCTCTAACTGATGGACACCAATTTATTTACAATATGGGTTCATGGTTTCTAGCTCCCCTATTCTTACTGCAAATAATTAGTTATACAATCCTAAAACCATTTCAAAATACAAATTATAAAAATCTATCCATCATATTCTTCATTTTTATATTCATAATTTCGGCAATCACGCTCCCTCACTTCACTGAGCATCAAGGAAAAAAAGATTTTATACTTCTAACATATAGAACATTGTACTTTTTTCCTGCATTCTCTCTCGGATTTTTATATCGTCACCTTCTAGAAAAACATGATAAACTAAGCACTCCACTATATTTATTCATAATACTTCTAATTCACTGTATTATTATAACCAAATATCCTATGTACAATCACACCCCTTCTTGGTTAAATGATATCGCTGTATCACCATTTATTGTATATAGTATATGCTTCCTTAGCATTTTTTTCTGGCTCAGAATAGCTAAAGTTCTATCCCCTCTTGTAAAGCAAAGCAAAACCTTAACCATAATATCAAACAACACTTTTGATATTATGATGCATCATTTCATTGGCTTTATGTTTGTAAAAGCCCTCTTTGCGCAAATATTTAATAAATTTGATACATATTTATACCACAACAACATATGGTATTACCACTTCCCATATCACGAAAACATTAGTGCATGGATTTACATCTCTATAACTTTAGTTATAGCACTTTTGATAGGGTTTACTTTTAGGCAATTTTATGGTATCATAAGAAAATATCATAAGGTATTATTAAAAAAATAAAAATTATTAAAATCAGGGGGAAGAAGAAATGAATTGCTGCGAAAGAGGACGCTCAATGATTGAGATGCTAGGTGTTCTAGCTATCGTTGGTGTGCTCTCTGTTGGTGGAATAACCGGTTACACCAAGGCAATGAAAAAAATTAGAATAGAAAAAACCGCAGAGCAAATAAACGAACTTGTTATGAACATTCGTCATACTTTTATTTCTCAAGATGGATTTGCTGGCATTTCTCAAGAATTATTAATTGAGGCTGGTGCTGTTCCCGTAAGTATGTATAATCCTTCCCAACCATCAAAAAATCTAACCAATGCATTTGGTGGAGAAGTTTTCATTTTTGAAAGCAAAGATGTATCAGGAAAACCAAGAGCCTTTGAAGTATATGTCACAGGATTAGATAAAGAAACTTGTATAATGGTATCAACCCTTGACTGGGGTGTTGACCCATCAACTGGCTTTATGTCACTTTATATTGGTGCTCAAGAAACTGCTATAGAAGAACCTCTTATGATAGATGTTACATCTCCAGAACAACACGATACAGGCAACGGCATCTTCACAGCAGGACAACATATTGATGCAATCCCTATAACAGTACCTATTGCTACATCAATATGCACTTGCAACCAAACAGAGTGTATAATAGGATTAAAATATACATAGTACCATTTTTAAACTTTTTGGTCTGAATACCATCACATACCTTCCTCCCGAATATTCAGACCAAGGCCCGCCCCATCCCCCAAAACACAGGCGGGCCCTCTTTTTTTTAAATAGATGGGGATATATAAAAAAAGAAATTGGTTATAAACACGAAATTATAATACCCTAAACAAAATTAAAGTAAAGGAACTCCAAATGTCTATTCGTGTTTTACCATCAAATTTAGTTAACCAAATAGCAGCAGGTGAAGTAATAGAGCGCCCAGCATCTGTTATTAAAGAACTTGTAGAAAATGCTCTTGACGCCGGCGCAAGCAGAATAAACATTCATTTAAAATCAGGAGGCAAAAGCCTTATCGTTGTTGAAGATAACGGCTCAGGCATGGATAAAGAAGATTTAATTTTATCAGTTGAACGTCACGCCACATCAAAACTCCCATCTGATGACTTATTTAATATCTCATATTTAGGATTTAGAGGAGAGGCTTTAGCATCTATTGCATCCGTTGCAAAACTTAAAATATCAACCCAAAAAGAAAACTCTGATAGCGGATGGGAGATAGAACTAAAAGCAGGATCAAGAGAAGCTCTACGCCCTTGCTCTAAACCAACTGGCACCACCATTGAGGTAAGAGACCTATTTTACGCAACCCCTGCCAGACTAAAATTCATGAAAAACGATGCTCAAGAAACTGGAGCTTGTGCCGATATTATTAGCAGAATAGCTCTTGCAAACCCTAGTACCGCATTTTATTTATATGCAGATGATAAAAAAAAGATAGCTCTTCCAGCTTCAACAGGTGATTTATTTAATTCAAGACTACAACGCGCATCAGAGGTAATGGGAAAAGAATTTTCTGAAAATGCTCTTGAAATAAATGCCGAACGTGAAGGCATAAAATTAACTGGCCTTGTTAGTTTACCAACTTACAATAAAGCTAACTCATTGTCACAATATCTCTTTGTAAATAATCGCCCTGTTCGTGACAAATTATTACTTGGAGCCCTAAAAGGAGCATATTCAGGAGTACTAGAAAACTCACGTTATCCTGCTTGCGTTCTATTTTTAGAAGTTGAACCAAGGTTTGTAGATGTAAACGTTCACCCAACCAAAGCCGAAGTACGCTTCTTTGATCAACAAGGCGTACGCTCACTTCTTGTTGGCTCAATAAGACAGGCTTTATTAAAAGGTTCTCAAACAAGCTCAACAACATCAGCAACAGACTTTTTATCTCACCTAGAAAATAATCTTGAAAATACCTTAAATGATTCCGATAGCTTTGCAAACTTCACACACACTATTCATCATGATAGACAATTTGGAGACTACATAAACCCAAATATTTCCAAACCAACTTTTACACCAAGCTATCAATCTCGCTCTCCTCAGAAATCTTTTTCTAACACACATATGCTACCAGAATTAGAACGCAAATTTTCTGTTAAAACAGAAGAAATAAAAGAAGATGACTACACAAACATAGGCCCTCTTGGTATAGCCAAAGCACAATTTCATAACACGTATATATTATCTCAAGCAGAAGATGCTCTTATCTTGATTGACCAACATGCTGCGCATGAACGCATTGTTCTTGAGCGCTTTAAAACAGCTATGCAAAATCAAGAAAAACTACCTTCTCAAATGCTATTATTGCCAGAAGTTGTTGATTTATCCATAACGCAAAAATCTGCATTGCTAGGTGAATTTGAAAGCCTTTCAAAACTAGGCCTAGTATTAGAAGAATTTGGCTCTGCTATTATTGTTAAAGAAATACCTGCCCTAATAAAAGATGCAAACATCAAAAAAATGATAACAGACCTAGCAGATGAAATGGCAGAACTTGGCGCCACATCTATCATAGAAGACAAAATAAATCATATCGCATCAACAATCGCCTGCCATGGTTCAGTTAGAGCCGGACGAAGCCTTAATATTGCTGAAATGAATCATCTTTTAAGAGAAATGGAAAAAACACCCCATTCAGCCCAATGCAACCATGGAAGACCAACATATGTTAAATTAGATTTAGAAGCTTTAGAGCGTTTATTCCATAGATAAATTATTCACGTTCTTTATTATTTGAGATTTGCATAGGCTTTTTAGCATCACTAATTGATGGAACAACTACATCCATATCTTTTCCCTTTTTATCCATAAAATCTGAAAGACTTTTATCGGACATAATATACTCATTTATATTAGCAAAACCACCCTGCCTCATACAAGCTTGCACAACCTCTAATTTTGCCAAATCAACCTTACTAACGCTATCCTGACAAACAACATTATAAAAAGCATGCAACGCCTCATCACTAAAATCAGGTTTTTCAGTAATTCTATACGCAAGCTTTGCAATATCTTTATCATCCCTCGGAATATCCATCGGATTATTAGCATAATATTCCAACTTCTTATACGTTTCAGGCATCACATATGTCATTGTGCCATTCTTTATTTTTCTTTTCATACTTGCTTCATCATTTCTAGAATCATGAAAAGCTGCCACTGTAAAACCAATTTTTGAACGAGATTGATTATATACATCAAATGCAAGCCTTGCATGCTCAGGATGCTCTCGCATTATTTTCAAAAGCGCAAACGCATCACATTTTCGTTCATCCGTTGTCCCCATAGCAGCGTGTACACTTTCATGATAAAGGCCTCTTTTTAGCATAATTTCTTTCCACTCATCACTAGATATACCACTGCCTAAAACTCTATCTTTTAATTCATCAGCACCTCTAGGCATATTATTTTCCACATCTGGCAAACAAATAATTTGCATATCGCCAACATGCCTATCCTTAAAATTAGTATTCCCTATTATTTCACCAAAAACAGATTGCGGACCATCACCATAAAATTGCGCCCTAGTTACATCTCCAAACAAAACATTTTCAGCATTATCTTCATAAGATAAATTTTGACCATTATCTTGTAAAAAATCAAAAACTACACGAGCCCTAGCCTCAACCTCATCCATTTGTGGATTATATGCTTTATACCTCGCTAATGCTGTTTTAAACAACTTTGCATTAGCTAATACAATATTACCATTCACAGGATTATCAGCATCTCTATCCATTGTTCCCACATTATAAAGAGAACTTTCATTGTTTTTTACAAACTCTTCTTTACAAGAATCATAGGTTTTATACAAACTTCTTGCAAAATCCTTATTTTGATAAATAAAAGAATTATAATTCATCTCGCTCCCTCCATTACCTAATAATAACACTTTTATCAATCATTGTCAAACAATATTAACACGCTATAACATTACTCATCTTCATCAATAACAATAAAAAAAGTGCCACTCAAAGAGCAGCACTTAAATCACAATATTTTAGAAACTCTTAAAAATGTTCATCACATTTTTTAATTAAATCTTCAATATTTTCTGGTGGCCAACCTGGAGTATCCATACCCAAGTGAATGCCCATTTTTGAAAGAACTTCTTTAATTTCATTCAAAGATTTTCTACCAAAGTTAGGTGTTCTAAGCATTTCAGCTTCAGTTTTTTGAACTAAATCACCAATGTATACAATGTTGTCATTCTTCAAGCAGTTTGCAGAACGAACTGAAAGCTCAAGTTCATCAACTTTACGAAGAAGGTTTCTATCAAATGGTAATTCTTCTTTAACAGAAACAGATTCGCTCTCTGGCTCATCAAAATTAATAAATGGTTTTAATTGGTCTTGTAAAATTCTTGCAGATAATGCAACTGCATCTTCTGGAGTAACAACACCATTTGTTTCAACAACCATTGTAAGTTTGTCATAATCAGTATTTTGACCAACACGTGTTTTATCTACTTTATAAGATACTTTTCTAACTGGAGAATAAATTGCATCAACAGCAATCATACCAATAGGAGCATCAGCTATTTTATTTTGAACAGCTGGAACATATCCTCTTCCAGTAGTAACTATCAATTCCATAGAAATGCTAGCACCAGCATCTAATGTACAGATAACATGATCAGGATTCATGATTTCAACATCATGACCGGTTTCAATCATACCTGCAGTAACAACCATTGGGCCATCAACTTTCAAACGCATAGTCTTTTGACCTTCAGAGTGAACAGCTACAGCCAAGCCCTTGATATTTAAAATAACATCAGTAACGTCTTCACGAACACCTTCAATTACTGAAAATTCGTGTAAAACACCATCAATCTTAACAGCAGTAACCGCACCACCTTGCAAAGAAGATAACAAAACTCTTCTCAAAGCATTACCTAAAGTTAAACCAAAACCTCTTTCCAAAGGCTCAACAACTATCTTAGCAACATTCCTGCCTTCGCCTGGAACAACCCCCAGATTAGTTGGTTTTATAAGTTCTTGCCAATTCTTTTGAATCACCGGAATACCCTCTTTACTAATTTATACGCATCAACAAAACAATGAGAGGAAAGGATTCTTTCCTCTCTTAAAATCCTAAAATTAAACTCTGCGGCGTTTTCTTAAACGGCAGCCGTTATGCGGAATAGGAGTTACATCGCGGATGGAAGTAATAGTAAAGCCGATAACCTGTAATGCTCTGATTGCAGATTCGCGACCAGAACCTGGTCCTTTAACTTCAACTTCCAAAGTTTTCATACCATTTTCTTGAGCCTTTTTACCAGCTTCCTCTGCAGCAATTTGAGCAGCATAAGGAGTAGATTTACGAGAACCCTTAAAACCTTGAGCTCCGGCAGTAGACCAAGAAACTGTATTGCCTTGTGCATCTGTAATTGTAACTCTTGTATTATTAAAAGTAGAATTGATATGAGCTACACCAGATGTGATGTTTTTCTTCTCTTTTCTTTTAATTACTGTTTTTGCCATCACTACCTCACTTATTTCTTCTTGTTAGCTACGGTCTTGCGTTTACCCTTACGAGTTCTCGCATTTTGTTTAGTACTTTGACCGCGAACAGGCAAACCCTTACGATGGCGAAGACCTCTATAACAACCTAAGTCCATCAAACGTTTAATGTTCACGCCAACTTCACGACGAAGTTCACCTTCAACGAGGTAGTCTCTATCAATAACTTCACGAACTTTTGCGATATCTTCGTCTGATAATTCATGCACACGACGAACACCGTCAACGCCCGCTTTTGCACAGATATTCTGTGCTGTTTCCCTACCAATGCCATAGATAGATGTCAAAGCGATCTCTAATTTCTTGGCAGTAGGAATGTTTACACCAGCTATACGAGCCAAATTAACTCTCCATTATTTTAATACATTAAACCATTTAAAAAGTTGATCACCACTTTTCAAAATTAAGCGGATTATAGGACATAATTTATTAGAGTCAACAATTCTTTTAAAAAAAAATACATTTTTTTGATTTTTTTATCATTTTTTCCACAACTTCCCCCTCCAATACCCCACTAAAAAAGCCCCAAAACTAAAAAATATTGGGGCTTAATTTTACATCAATATTAGTCGATTCTATTTTCTTTTTTTATTCACAAGTTGTGCCTTTTTGATAAGCCCCTCATATTGATAAGCAATCAAATGAGATTGAACTTGAGAAATAAAATCCATTGTAACCTGAACAACGATAAGAAGAGTTGTACCACCAAGTACAAATGGAACAGAAAGCTTTGCAATTAAAACTTCTGGCAAAATACAAAGAGCAGTCAAATAAAATGCTCCAAGTACTGTCAAACGAGTAACAACATAATCTAGATATTCTGCAGTATTTTTACCTGGTCTAATACCAGCAACAAACCCACCGTGTCTTTTAAGATTTTCTGCAGTTTCTTCTGGATTAACAACAACAGCTGTATAGAAGAATGAGAAAAACACAATTAAGAACGCATACAACAACAAATAAACAGGCTGACCATGTCCCAAATAACGACTTAATGTTTGCACCCATTCTGGACCATTTTCAGACCAAATGTTAGCAACAGTTACAGGAAGCAACAACAAAGCACTAGCAAAAATTGGAGGAATAACACCTGTTGGGTTAACCTTTAATGGCAAGTGAGATGTTTCAGCACTACTCATTCTTAAACCAACTTGACGCTTTGGATATTGAATCAAAATTTTTCTTTGTGCCATTTCTACCTTTAAAATAATAGCAACTAAAAAGATGCTCATAGCAAATAATGCCAAAATAACCAAAGGAGACATACTACCAACTCGTCCTAATTCTAATGTTTGAGCAATTGCTGGATAAATATTTGCAATAATACCAACGGTAATGATTAAAGAAGAACCGTTACCAACACCTCTTGATGTAATTTGATCACCAAGCCATACAATAAACATTGTACCACCAACAAGAGAAATTATTGTAGAAACAATAAATGGTAATGGAGCAATAACAACGGCGCTACTACCTTCACCATTAGACAAACTCATCAAACCAATAGCAATACCATAACCTTGAACTATTGTAATAAGAACAGTCAACATTTTTGTATAGTGAACCATTTTTCTATGACCAGCTTCTCCCTCTTTCTTTAATGCAGCAAGAGAAGGTATAACAGATTGTCCTAGCTGCAAAATAATTGAAGCTGAAATATATGGCATAATGTTTAATGCAAAAATAGTCATACGCTCAAGCGCACCACCAGAAAACATATTAAACATTCCTAAAATTCCACCCGAATGTCTAGCAAAAATCTCTGCTAAAACTCTTGAATCAATACCTGGCAATGGAATAAATGTTCCCATACGAAAAACAATCAAAGCCAACACTGTAAACCACAAACGTTTTTTAAGTTCTGTTGCTTTACTAAAAACAGAAGCATCCATATTTGCGGCCATTTTTTCTGCTAATGATACCATTTTTATTTCCTTAAAATTATTACATACCAAATCATGGGACCTAAAAAAAGAATCCCAAGTTTCGACCACTTTAATACATAAAATTTAATTTTACCTTTAAAAAGTGTAACTTTTCCACCATCTTTTAAAAGATAATGAATTATATAATCAAAAATTAGCGCTCAAAATCCATATTTCTAGCATTAAGCATTGCCATCATATTTTCTTTTCTCTCTTTTTTCGCAATATCACCAAAACTAACCCCAAATTCCTCACAAAACTCATCACGTCTTAAAAATTGAACTCCTTCGATATTATCATCAAGTTCATAGATTTCTGCTTTTAATTTTCCCATTTCATCGGCATTATATTTATCATCACTTAACACTATAGCAACATTTGCTCCCTCTAAAAATGGAGAATTTACTAATAATTTTTCAAAATTACCAGAAAGCTCACATCCACTAGGTAATTCTCCACTATATAAAACTAAACTATCATTAACACCATACTCTCCAAGCTTACAAAGTTCTTCATATTTCTCAGTAAAGATATTCTCACTAAAACTAATATTTTTGTTTTTGGGAAGCTTCATATAATCCTTAAAATCAAAAATTGCCATTTCAATCACAAGAGAACTAGCATCACTAAAATCAGCTTGTTCAAGACCTCTTCGCATTACTGCATCACCTAAAATTCTAGCTTTAGAACAATCACAAAATGTAGAAAAATCCGTTTTCACACCCTTTCCTATTCTAATATCACCCTCTAATTTTACATTTTCGCAATCACTCAAATCTGCATTATCCGGAATATCACATCTTAACACCGCGTTACGATATCTAACCTTGTCTAAATCAACCTTACTTAAATCAACCTCTTTGGGAATAAATCCTCTCAGCGTAATATATCCAGACAAGATCTTAAGTTTAACATCATCTGGTAAAAATATATTATTACCAAAAACAACATCATTGAATAACTTTAAATTTTTAACTCTACTTAAGTCAGTATTTTCTGAAATTTCTCCAGATATAGCAACCCCATCCTCAAACTTAACATCTTCAGGCAATTTTACACCTTCACCTAAATGAATAATACCTCCTAATCTAAGCCCTTTAACATTACTCAAATCAAATCCATCTGGAATATAACCGCTTAAAATTACACCATCTTCATACTTAACATTTTCGGGCAATTTAGAATCACGCCCTAACTTAATACTTCCAGACAAAACAAGCTCTTCAATATGACTAATATCCGCATCAATCTCACTTTTTCCTGCAATATTCACAGCAGATGGCAAAGTAACATATTGATCAATATGAAAATCTTTTAATGTTAAATCTTTAACATCTCTTAAATCTAATTCACCCTGAACATTTCCTGAAATAATAACCCCCTCAACAAACGACACATTTCGTGGTAAACTACACCTTTCATCAAAATATATTTCTTTCTCTGTAAAAATCAAATTTTCAACATTCTTTGGAACAGTCTTTATTTTTTTAGCATTAGTCTCTAATGTATTAATAACTGCTCTTGTATACAAATTACATTCATCAGCTTCATACATCACATATTTAGGAAATTTCGCATGATTTGGTATATATGTGTTATCTCTAATAATAACTTTTTCCACCCCATGAAAGTCATCTTTATCAAAATAACACCCTTCCATCACAACTGTATTAGGAAGTTTTGCATTTTCTCCTATATTCTTTACATTTCTTAAAACTAAACCATTAACATTACTAAAATCAACTACACCTATACTAAAACCAAAAGCCTCTTCATATGCAATATTTCCTTCCAAAATCACATTTTCAGGAAATTTAACATTCTCACCAACACTGCATATATCTTTCAAAACAATACTTTTCAATCCACTTAAATCTAATCCACTAGGAATATTATGAGATAACACTGCATCTTCATCTATTACAACATTTTGAGGAAGTTTTATATCTGATCCCAAAGAAATATTACCTTTCAACTCCAATAAACCAACTTTCGATAAATCAGTCATATTATCAATACCACCCAAACAAGTAATCTTCTTGGCCTGCCAATCGCTAAAACTACCAGTGCCATCTTTTAAGATCAGATGTTCAATACTAGCAAAGTCAGTTCCAGTGAGAAAAACACCCCTCATATTTTTTAATTCAACCTCTTTAGAATAACCAACAATCTCATGATAAGAACAATTATCTAAAGTAATCTTTTCAAATTTACTAAAATCACCACTTGCTCTATTATTTAAAATCACACTTTTAGGTAAATTTATCCCTTCTCCGCTATAATCTACATCAGCCCAAATAAGCTCTTCTACTCCTCCAAAATCCAAATTCTCAGGAATATTTTCTTTACATGTAACATTTTTACCAAGCTTCGTATCTCTTGATATTTTTTCAACGCGATTTAAAATAAGATTATTAGCCTCGCTAAAATCAAACCCAGGCTCTATAACACCTTCACATGTTATTGATTTTCCCGCAAAATTTACATCACCATTTTTTTTATATATATTCCTAAAAGTATATCTTCCTTTTTCATCAAGCTTTACCCCAAAAGGAATCATTCCTTCTATACATGTATTTGACTTAACCTCAATCTGCCCTGGTAATAAATCACCTTCTCTAAATAAAATATTATTTTTAACTTCTAACTTTTCAACACCTCTAAAATCCGCCCCATCAGGAATAACTCCTGCAACAAAAACATGTTTGGGCAATTTAATATCGTCCCCTAGTTTAGTTACATCAATCAAAACAAGTTCATTTACTTCACTAAAATCAATATCATCAACCTTATCCAAATTTCTTAAAAAAACTCTCGCATTTGATTTTATTTTTTTAACATCACTAACATTTACCATAGATATATCAAAATCAAACACATCCTTAAATTTAGTTAAGTCTATTTCTCCTTTTTCATCCGGTTCTATCAAAAAAAATGGATCTGTTCCACCATCATTGTATAAATATCCTTCAACATCTGATGGTTTGTCTCTATTAAATATAAAATACCCTTCCTTACCCTCATTAAAATAACTACTTGTAACTTCATTAACAACCTTTCTAAATCCAATATTTTCATGTCCATATATTCTAGGATTTACTTTATAAGCCATTTCTCCCCGATCATTTTCATAAGGTTGGATAAGAAGCCTCGACAACATCATTCGTGGATTTTGTGAATCATATCCATATGCCACAATACTACCCATACCAATAGCATCATCAACATACCTATGATTAACTCCCCCTGCATTCATACAACTTTTCCATAATCTAAATGTTGATTGCGTTGCAACATCATATGGACTAACTGAAAAAACAATTCTATCAATAACCTCAAGAGTATCCTTTTCTGCTTCTATTCTAACCAAATGAGCCTTTGCTTCATAATCATAAGATAAATCTTTTATTTGATGCAAAAACGTTTCTCTATCCGTCACAATTTCCATACGTTGTTGTAAATCAATAAATATGCATTCATCAGCAATAGC
>JAZQZH010000041.1:0-5323 GCA_045633945.1 Alphaproteobacteria bacterium | reverse complement strand
TATTTCACAATCAGAACCAATAATACATGCAGAAGATATTCGGCAAAAGTCTGAAATACGAACATTGTCACCAACTTCAATTAATTCAGGCTTCTTTATTATAACATATTCGCCTAATATAAAATTTTTTCCATGTTTCATAGTCTATCTCCGTATCAATATCTATATTTTTAATATATACCATTAAAAATCAAACAAAATATAATTACAAAATATTACAAATAAAAAAATCAAAACACCTTGTTCTACTTATCAAACAAGGTGTTTAATTTTATTTTATTGTTTTTTTATATTATCTTCCAATTCCTGCAAAGCCCATGAATGCTAAAGATAGAAGAGCAGCAGTTATTAATACAATAGGTGTTCCTCTTACAGCTTTAGGCATACTAGCTGTTGTTGCATTCAAACGTTCACGAAGTCCTGCAAATATTACAATAGCCAAAGTAAATCCCATAGCATTTGCTAAACTAAAACATACAGAGTAAATAAGGCTATATTCTTTTTGTATAGATAAAATTGCAATACCTAAAACAGCGCAGTTTGTTGTAATTAATGGTAGAAAAATACCCAATGCCTGATATAAAGCAGGAGAAGTTTTTTTGATGATGATTTCAACCATCTGAACAAGAGAGGCAATAACCAAAATAAATACAACAGTATTCATAAACTCTAATCCATTTGGAATAAGAAGTTTATAATATACCAAATATGTAGCAATACTAGCAATAGTCATAACAAACATAACAGCTAGTCCCATTCCACACGCAGTAGATATTTTTTTTGAAACACCTAAAAAAGGGCAAATACCCAAAAACTGCGAAAGAACAATATTATTCACCAATATGGCAGAGATAAAAATCATAGTAATACTCATTTGTTTGCTCCACTTATTTTATTATAAATCATAATCAACGCAGCCAAAGCTAAAAATGCTCCAGGAGGCATAATAAATAGCAAAATAGGATAACCTTCTTCTCCGATAAGGTTATGATTAAGTATTGCACCAGTACCTAATATCTCTCTAAGTCCTCCCAATAGTGCTAAAGCAAATGTAAAACCAATTCCCATACCCAATCCATCTAAAAATGATTGAGCAATATTATTTTTAGATGCAAAAGCTTCTGCTCTACCTAAAATAATACAGTTAACAACAATAAGAGGAATATAAATTCCAAGTTGAGCATGTAAAGAAGGTAAATATGCCTCTAAAAGCAAATTAATGATTGTAACAAAAGATGCTATTATAACAATATAACATGGAATGCGAACCATGGCAGGAATTAGATTTTTAACTAATGAAATAGCCATATTAGACAATGTTAAAACAAATAATGTAGCAAGTCCCATACCTATACCATTTGCCATAGATGTTGTCACACCCAAAGTTGGACACATGCCAAGCATCATAACAAAAACAGGATTTTCTCTAAAAATACCTCTAGTAAAATTTTGTATACTTTTATTTGTCATTTTTAGTTCCTTCCGCAAAATTTGTAAAAGCTTTAGTTGCCTTATTTACCGCTTCAACCACAGCATTAGAGCTAATTGTAGCACCTGTTAGTGCATCAATTTCTCCACCATTTTTGCTTAGTTTTATATTATCATCATAAGCATTTAGGCCAACAAATTGTTTACTGAATTTATTTTCAGTAATTTTGGTGCCCAAACCTGGAGTTTCATTTTGTTGAATTATTTTATAACCAGTAACAGTGCCATCCATTAATAAACCAATGATTAATTCAATTTTACCACCAAAACCATTATTGCTAAAAGATTTGATAGCAACAGAAGTTATCTTGCCTTCTTCTTTTGCAGGATAAAGTTCTAAATTACCATCTTCAATCTCTTTTCGCTCTTCAAATGGTTTATTATCAAACTTACCTAACATTTCTTCAACAGCATTAGAAATTTTCATTGTTTTAGAAAATTCAATAGGCTCTTTAGTTTTTTGAAAAACATATCCAATCGAAATTGCTGAACATATAGAAACAACAGCCATAGCAACAATCATATTAAAAAGACTTGATTTAACTGGTTTCATCTATTTTCTCCCATAGCCAAAAGTACGAGGTTTAGCAAATTTGTCAATAAGAGGTACAAAAGCATTCATTATTAATATTGCAAAAGAAACACCCTCAGGATATACACTAAAACGACGTATAATAAAAGTTAAAATTCCACATCCTATTGCAAAAATAATTTTTCCTTTTTTACTCATAGGAGATGTTGTATAGTCAGTTGCCATAAAAAAAGCTCCCAAAAACAATCCGCCTGATAACAAGTGAGTAAGCGGATCAAGAGTCCCATCTCCTGTATAACATGCAAAACAAGATGTTATTACAAAAAAAGTAGCAACATAAAAAAATGGAATATGCCAAGAAATAACTCTACGATACAATAAATATGCTAATCCGATGAGTAAGGCCAAAGCTGAAACTTCACCCATAGAACCACCAGTATTACCTAGAAACATATCTAAATAACTAGGAACATCAGAAGATAAAGAAGCTCCTTCAGTATGTTTTAGTATTCCTAAAGTGGTGGCAGATGTAGAGGCATCTATATTCATAAAATCAAAAATATTTGGTTTAATCCAAGTTGTCATTTGAATAGGAAAAGATACTAATAAAAATACACGAGCAATTAATGCTGGATTAAATAAGTTTTTTCCAATTCCACCAAATGCAACTTTAGCCACTATTATAGCAACAAAACAACCAATTAAAGTCATCCATATAGGCATGTTAGAAGGTAAATTATAAGCAAGTAATAAACCTGTCACAACAGCAGATAAATCCCTAGTTGATGATTGTTTTACTTTTAATACATACTTGCAAGCAATATATTCCATCAAAACACAGCCTACAACAGCAGTTATAATAGTTATTAATGCACTCAATCCAAATAAAACAACAGCAACCAAACCTGCTGGTATTAAAGAAATAATAACATCACGCATTATAGTTGTGGTGTTTTTGGGAGAATACATATGAGGGGCAGTTGAAACTTTTAGCATAATTAATAGTCCTATTTTCTTTTGTTTAATTCGTATTTAGCCAATTTACAATAGTCAAGCAATGGAATTCGAGCTGGGCAAGAATATGCACAACATCCACATTCAATACAATCAAGCACATGAATTTTTTTAGCTTCATCATATTCTCCATTGCGAATAAGAGAATGTATAAGGTATGGTTCAAGTCCTTGAGGACATGCATCCACACATGTTGCGCAACGAATACAAGAGCTAACTTCCGGTTTATATGCGCTTTCATCTTTTAATATTAAAATTCCTGAACTTGTTTTTGTTATAGGAGCATTGAGGTTTACACCAGCAATTCCCATCATTGGTCCACCAAATATAATTTTACCAATCTCACTTTTTTGTCCGGCTTTTTCAATCAAATAAGATGAGGGAGTACCAATACGTACACGGAAGTTGCCAGCTTTTTCAACATCATCTCCGCTAACCGTAACTATACGCTCAAATAGAGGTTTATTTTTTTGAACTGCTTCATAAATAGCAAAAGCAGTTCCTACATTTTGTACAACGCAATTAACATCAATTGGCAAACGTCCAGACGGAACTTCTCTATTTGTTATTGCTTTAATAAGCTGCTTTTCAGCACCTTGAGGATATTTTGTTTCACAAACTTGAACAGATACATCATTATAATTTTGAGTAACTTTTTGTAATGTTTTTATTGCTTCTGGTTTATTTCTATCAACCGCAATAACTGTATTTTGAGCATCAAGAGCTTTTTTCAATATTTTAGCACCAATAACAATTTGCTCAGCACATTCTTGCATTAAACGATCATCAGCGGTTAAATATGGCTCACATTCAATTCCGTTTAATATAAGATATTCAACTTTTTTACCATTTGGAACAGTTGCTTTTATCGGAGTAGGAAAACCTGCTCCACCCATACCAACAATACCAGATTCTCTAATAATTTTAACAATTTCATCAGAAGAGGCTGTTATTTCAGATATAATATCAGGTGTTCTATCAATACTTTCTTCCCATTCATCTCCTTCAACTTTAATAGTTATCATTTTTTCAAGATATCCACTTCCTGTTTCCGTTTCTTCTACTTTAAGAACTTCCCCAGAAACAGAAGAATGAACATCAGAAGATACAATACCATCAGCATCAGCAATTAGGGTTCCTACCTTAACTTTATCCCCTTTATTAACCAAAATTTTTGCTGGAGATCCAATATGTTGTTTAACAGGAATTGTAACAATTTCTGGAATGCCAGCATCTTCAATAGCAATATTAGAAGATAATTTAAATTTTTCAGGATGAATGCCTCCAATAGTAAAAGTTTTAATTTTGCTCATTTTTCTCTCCTGTACAAATAATAGCACCTGTAGGGCAAGCTGAAGATAGCTCTGCACCATATTGTTCAGCCGAAACATTAGTTGGAATATATGATAAATTATTTTCAACTTTAATATCAGCACAAATTTTTGTACATTTCATACAGCCAATACATGCAACCTTACAATTTTTACGAGCAATAGCACCTTTTTGTTTATTATTACAAGCAACGTAAACACGAACACCCTTAGGACCTACAGGTCTTATCTCATATAATCCACGAGGGCAAATTCGAACGCAATTTCCACAAGATGTACACTTATCAGGGTTAACTTCTGGTAAACCTGTTTCAGGATTCATTTCAATAGCACCAAATGGACAACTGCGAACACAATCTCCTAAACGCAAACAACCATTTGGACATCCTGTTTTACCAACAAAAACTCTAGAAGCCAAACGACAGTTTTTTAATCCCACATATTCTATTTTATCAGAAGCATTTTCGCAATTACCATTACAACGCAAAACTGCAACAGTTGGCTCGTGGTCTTCTGCTACATATCCTAACTTTTGTGCGATTCTAACCATAACATTACGACCACCAACAGGGCAATATAATGAGCGAAACTCATCAACCGAAGCACTAGAGCAGCGATTAGCAAAGTCTTGGCAACCAGCACTACCACAAGCCCCACAATTTGCTTGTGGTAAAATTTCAGCAATTTCTTCTGCCATAACATTGGGTTCAACCCTAAATTTCTTAGCGGTAAAATACAAAACAATCGCAGCAACAACTGCAATAACCGATAAAATCGCAATATTAAAAACTATTATTTCTGTCATACCATATTTCTGTTGTTAAAGTTAAAACACTATTTTTTTTTACTAAAGATTATTTCTCGTATTTATTTTAATTATCAAGTTTTCTTTTAACTTATTACGAAAAATCCACAATAAAACGTAATAAGGTAATAAAATACTAATACTAAATAAACC
>JAZQZH010000040.1:0-13161 GCA_045633945.1 Alphaproteobacteria bacterium | reverse complement strand
TTTGCTGTTTTTCATATTTTCGTACCTGATTTTTAAGCGCAATAACGACCCTTAATAAAAATCGTTATAACGATTTTATTTTATGCAATAATGTTTGGGTTAACAAGAGACTCAAGACTTTGTATTTTGTTTTTTAAACTTGTTTTTTGGCTGTTTAATTGTTGCGCTTGATAGAAATCTATCATTTGTTTGTTTTTAACAAGTTTGGTGATGTCTGATTTTACTCTTCTTTCTTCTAATTTAAGCTCGCAAAGCTGAATTTGTAGCTTATTGATAGAATTTGAATTAGCCATAGTTCCTCAACTCCGTGAAAAATGTTTATGTCGCGTTAGCGCGATTCTTATTGTTTGGGCAAATTATACAGTATTTTTGGATAAAAATCAAGAGTTTTTAAATGAAAAAATAAAAAAAATAGTGAAAAAAGTATTTTTAAACTAGTTTATATTAAAATTATGAAGTAACAATGCAATATTGAGAAAATTGAACTTCATTTTAATAAGGAAAAAGTATGACTGAAATTAAGAAAATTGGTATTTTAACAAGCGGTGGAGACTGCGCTGGTCTTAATGCTGTGGTTATGTCTGTTGTTAATTCTGCTGCAAAATATGGTTGGGAAGTTTATGGTATTCATAATGGCACTGATGGTTTAACAGAGAGTCCCCTTTCATATGAATTGCTAACAACTCGTAATTTTTCAGATACTCCTTGGCCAAGACTTGCTGGTTCTTACTTAGGTTCTTTGAATAAAGGTGTTAAATTGGAGTCTCAAGATGAGATTTCTAAGCGCTTTGGTAATGGAGTTCGTGAGTTAGGTTTGGATGCAGTTGTTGTCGTTGGTGGTGATGGTAGTATGAATATCGTTAGCAACTATTGCAGAAAAGCTGGTGTTAAGATGGTGGGGATTCCTAAAACTATTGATAATGATACACCTTTAACACAATATTCTGTAGGTTTTAACTCTGCTTGCCAAGTTTGTGTGGAAGCGGTTGATGCTTTATGGAAGACTGCTCGTTCTCATCAAAGAGCTTTGATTTTAGAGGTTATGGGACGTGATGCAGGGCACTTGGCTATGCATTCTGCTGTTGCTGGTTTTGCAGATGTTTGTCTAGTTCCTGAAATTCCTTATACTGTTGATGGAATTATTAATAAATTGAAGAGCGTTAAAGCTAATGGAAGAAATCATGCTGTTATTGTTGTTTCTGAAGGTGTTCATACAGAAAGTGGCGAAATGGTTTCTGGTACAAAGAATCTTATTGGTGAAAAAATAAATGGTGGTATTGGTGAGTATTTAAGTGCTGCAATTAATGCAAAATATTCTGACTTCCAAACACGCGTAACAAAGTTAGGTCATGTTCAAAGAGCTGGCGATCCTACCGCTTTTGATAGAGCGCTTGCTTGTGCTTTTGGGGCAAGAGCTGTTGAACTTTTGAAAGAAGGTAAAACAGATGTTATGGTTGGATTGAATGGGGATAAGCTTGAGATTTATCCATTGGTTGAGGTTGTGGCAGAAGGTACAACAATGCTTAATAAAGATAGCGTTTATGTAAGAGCTGCTATAGATATGGGTATGTATGTTGGTGAAGTAAAATAAATCGACATATTTTGCTTATGTATGAAAGCGCCAATATCTATTGGCGCTTTCTATATTTTATCAAAATAATTTAGTTGTGTTTTTAATTTTTTTATATTTTATCAAAATTTATTCTTGGATCTACTAATGAGTAAGTTAAGTCGCTTATTAGTTTTAAAACTAAACCTAGTAGAGTAAAAATATATAATGTTCCAAATATTACTGGATAATCTCTGGTCATTATTGCTTCGTATCCTAGTAATCCCATTCCGTTTAGGCTAAAGATGATTTCTATAAGAAGAGAGCCGGTAAAAAGAATTTTGATTAAAAGTGACGGAAGTCCTGCTATTATTATTATCATGGCATTGCGAAAGACATGTTTATAAAGGATTTTATTTTCTGGAACACCTTTGGCTCGAGCGGTTAAAACATATTGTTTGCCTAGTTCGTCTATAAAAGAATTTTTGGTTAGCATTGTAAGAGATGCGACGCCACCAATTACTATACATATTGTTGGTAGGGTAATATGCCAGAAATAATCAAAAATCTTATGCGGGAAACTAAAGTTTTCCCATCCATCGGATGTGAGCCCTTTTAGGGGGAAGATGTTAAAATATGTTCCTCCTGCAAATAGCACTATGAGTAGTACTGCAAATAAAAAAACGGGAATTGCAGAGCCTATAAATATGATAAAAGAGCTGATTATATCAAACTTTTCTCCATCTTCTTTAGCTTTTTTTATACCAAGAGGGATGGCTATTAGATATATTAATAAAGTGGACCATAAGCCTAGTGAAATTGAGATTGGTAAGCGCTCTTTTATTAATTCTATTACTGTTTTATCTTTGTAATAGCTTTTGCCAAAATCAAATGATATATAATTTTTTATCATTTTTATAAAACGAACATGAACAGGTTTATCAAAGCCAAATTGCTTTTCTAGCTCTTCTACCAAATCTGATGGGACGCCTTTTGCTCCTTGGTATTTTTGCTCATTTGCATTTGGGATGCCTGAATTTATGTTTCCGGTTGAAGAGGTTTGAATGCCCTTATATTGGGCTAACATATATTCAACAGGGCCACCTGGTGCTAATTGTATTATAGCAAAGTTTATTAGCAATATACCAAATAATGTAATAGGAATAAGAAGGAGTCTTTTTACTATATAGCTTTTCATCGTTTTAATCCTTTGCCCACCATGTGTTAATGTCTATGCCGAATTGAGTGTTTGGTGGAAAATCAAATTTATCCCAGTAAGCTATTCGGTCTTTGTCTGAATACCAGTTGAATATAACATAGTGATTAAATAGTAAAATGCGATCTAGAGCTTTTATGTAGGCAATGTATAAATCATTATTTTCTGTTTCTATGATTTTTTGGATAATGGAATCGATTGTTGGATTTTTTATACCAATAATATTATTGGAGCCAATAGTGTCTGCAGAACTGCTGCTCCATAGATCTTTTTGTTCTGATCCTGGCATTGAAATGCCTGAAAACCCACCAATAATTATATCGAAGTCAAAGTTATCTAATTTGTTTTTGTATGTGTTTATTTCTAAAATACGAGTGGTGGCTTTTATGCCTATTTTTCTTAAATTTTCAATAAATGGCAATAAAACTCTTGTAAAAGCGTGTCCATTTGCAGAATTTATTACTATTTCGAACTCAAGTGGTTCGTTTGTTTTGGTGTTACACATTTTTTCATTTATAAAATCGTATCCAGCTGAATTTAGTAATTCTATTGCGTATTTTAAGTTTTCTCTATCTGATATTGTGTCGTCTCTAAAAATTGTTTCAATAGGGGTGGTGAAAATCTCTAGAGGTAGAGAATCTTTGTATTGTTCTAAAATGCTTAATTCTAGATCTTGAGGGATATCTTTTGCACTAAATTTTGTGTTGGTGAAAAAGCTGTTTAATCTTTGGTATTGGTTATAAAATAAATTTTTATTAGCCCAGGGGAAGTTGAAGGCTAGTTCGATTGCTTTTCTTACTAATGGAGATGAAAATTTTTCTTTTCTGGTGTTGAATGCAAAGAATTGTGAAGTTGCAGGTCTGTTGTGATTGATTGCTTGTTTTTTTATTTTTCCGCTTGTTACTAATTCGTTATCATAACCGGTTGCCCATGATTTGGCTATATATTCGTATCTTATGTCGATATTGCCGGCAAATAACGCCTGTAGTGATACTGTTGTATCTTGGTAATAATCGTACTTTATTTCGGCAAAATTAAAGAATCCCTTTCTTGACGGAATGTCTTTTGCCCAGTAGTTTATGTTTTTTTCTAAAATAATATATTTGCCAGCATCAAATGTTTTTATTTTATATGGGCCGTTACCTAAAGGAGGCGTTAGTGTTGGTTTATCAAATTCTTTGTTTTGGAAATCTTTTGATGAGAAGATTTTTATTGATGATAAAATTAAAGGAAGTTCTCTGTTTTTTGTACCTTCTTTATAGTAAAAACGAACATGGTGAGTTGATATTTTTTCAACTCTGTCAACATCTTGAAAATATAATTTATAAAAAGGTGATCCTTTGTTTATTATTGCGTTGAAGCTATATATAACATCGTCTGCAGTGATTGGAGTGTTGTCATGAAAACGAGCTTTGGGATTTATAAAAAATCCGATATATTTTTTATTTTTAGGTAGTTCAAAGCGTTCTGCTATCAGAGGATAAACGGTTCCAATATCATCTGATGGAGAAATACCTAGGCTATCTAAAGTTAAAGATACCACTTCTGATGGCGCGGTGCCTTTGAATATATATGGATTAAAATTATCAAATGTACCGTAAGCAGGAATGTTTATTCTGCCTCCTTTGGGTGCGTTGGGATTGACATATTCAAAGTTTGTGAAGTTTTTAGAATATTTAGGTTTGTCTGTTATTGTTAGTACATCAGAAATTATCACCTCTGATGCTATAACAGAAGTTGCTAGAATTGTGCTTAAAAGTGTTAAAAAAAGGAAAAGTATTTTAATTCTTTTTTTCATCTAGCCAATCTCCTAGAGGGCTTATTGATGTGTCATAATTATTATCAGGAGATGCATTTATTTCTTTTTCTAGCTCATCTATGGAGATAATGTTGGACTTTTGGGATTCTGGTTTTAAATTTCTTAGAGCTGATTGTGTGTTAGCAAAAGTTGTTATATTGGTTTTGTTAGCTGGTTTTATTAATTCTTCTCTTATTGCTTTTAATCCATCTTCTACAATGTTTTGAGTTGTAGGAAGTGGTTTGGATTGTTTTATTTGTGATTCAGCTGTTAAAAAAGAAGGTAGCGCAGCTGTTTTTTCTTTTTCTATATTTTTTACCTCTGTTTTTTGGGATGTTGGTTGCGATTTTTGATCTTGCGCAGAAAGATATGTTGCAACAGGGGATAGAATGTTAAATACTTTACCTAAAGCTCCTTTTTCTACTGTGCTAGATAAAATTTTATGAGTATCATGCTTCTCTAATAATGATGTTAGATTTTTATATTTAGAATAGAATTCTAAAATACTTCCTTTAAGTAATGGATCTTTGAGGGCTTTTTCCTGTATGTGTTCTATGAAGCCAGATTGGAAGTTGTTTGTTTCTATAAATGTTTTAGCTATTAACCATCTTTTGCCATCGGACGCTCTTTGCCATAAATATTCCATTTGCGATGTTGATATGGAGTTACTTCTTTTTATTATTTCTGACAGTGTTTCGTTTATGTCGGAAATAAGATTGTCAGACTGTTGTAGCACGATGTTATCTCTTAATTCTTTGGAATAGTTGTTTATCGTATGATTGATTGCATCCAATGAATCGCTATTTTTTTTAATTTGTTCTAAAAAATAAATAGATTTATGGTTATCTAGAGAGGATTGTATGTTATATTTTATAATGGCAAAAATAGCCCATATAGCCATAAGAGGTAAAAACATTATGTGAATAAAATGATAAACTTCTGTTGGAGCAAAAGTGTTAAAAGCTAAATTTTTTATGCAAAAAAATATCCAAGCGGCGCTTGATGTAATTAAGGTTAAAAAAGAAATACTTAACACAGCTATACTCCCATAAATGATTTTTGTTTATTTTAGCTTGAGAGGTATATTTTGCAAATAAAAAAACAAGAAAACGTATAGTTTTATACAGTTTTTTGTTTGTTTAAATGTATAGATATAAAAAATATGATGAAATTTTTTTATTTTATGATATAAGGAGGACAATATTTAATTTTTAAAAGGTATAAAAATGAGTGATTCTACAGCGGTTGCGCTTGATTTTGAAAAAGATATTTTAGAAATAGAAGAGAAAATTGAGCATTTGAAACTTTTGGCTAAAGATGAGGATATGGATATTGCGCGTGAGATGCGTCATTTGGAAAGAAAACTTACTCAGCACGTGAATCGTACGTATCTGAATTTGTCTGCATGGCAGAAAGCTCAAATTGCAAGACATGCGTTAAGACCACATTGTTTAGACTATATAAAGGCTTTAGTGGAAGATTTTACACCACTTGCTGGAGATAGACGTTTTGCAGATGACGAAGCTATGGTTTGTGGTATTGGTAGGATTGGTGGCATTGCTGTTGTTGTTATGGGGCAAGAAAAGGGGAATGATCTTGATAGCCGTATAAAGTACAATTTTGGTATGGCTAAGCCAGAAGGATATCGCAAAGCTCAAAGAATGATGGAGTTGGCAAGTAAGTTTAATTTACCGATTGTTACTTTGGTTGATACTGCAGGTGCTTATCCCGGGGTTGAGGCAGAAGCAAGAGGTCAGGCTGAAGCAATCGCTGCATCTATTGAAAAATGTTTGCAGGTAAAAGTACCAATAGTGTCTTTGATTATTGGTGAAGGTGGTTCTGGTGGCGCAATAGCTATTGCTACAGCAAATAGAGTTTTGATGCTTGAGCACTCTATTTATTCTGTTATTTCTCCTGAAGGATGTGCTTCTATTTTGTGGCGTTCTTCTGATAAAGCAAAGGATGCAACAGAGGCTCTACGCTTAACAGCTCAAGATTTGAAGGCGTTGGGAATTATTGATGAAATAATAAAAGAACCTCTTGGTGGAGCTCATCGCAATAGAGAGCAAACATTTAGTGCTGTTAAAGAAGTTATAGTTAAACATTTGAAAGAGCTTATGACGATAGATCGTGAAGAGTTGAAAAAACAACGTACAGAAAAATTCTTGAAAATGGGAAGAAATATTGCGGTAGAATTTTAGATATAAAGGGCAGTTAATTTGCCCTTTAGTTTAACTTGAATACCTTAGTTTATGAATTATCTATTTGGTGTATGTATTTTATACATAAACCAAGTAGTATTTTTTTATATGTAAAGTTTAATTGGAGGTAAATATGAAAAGTTTTGTATCTAAATTTTCTAATGAAAAAGTGAAAAGTGTATCTATGTCTAAAAAAGGCTCTTCAAGTGGTGATTGTTGTTGTGGCTCAAGCATGTCTAATGAGAAAAATGAGAAAGATGTAAATAAAAAATAATTTAAGGAGGATATATGATGAGAAATGCGGTTGCTAAGACTAATCAAATCAACCACGATTTATCTACTTCTCACAATCCAACGGATTTTAGGAGTTTGATGAATTATTTTTGGAATTTTATGGATAGTTCTAATTCTGATATATCAGATTTATCGCCTAAAATTCAGGTTACAGAAGATAAAGATGCTGTGAATGTTACTGCAGAAATTCCGGGAATTAATGAAAAAGATATTGATTTGAAGGTTTCTTCTGATGGATATTTGAGTATTTCTGGTGAAAAAAAGAACGAGATTAAAACAGAGGCGAAGGATAACTATTTTTCTGAAATTTCGTATGGCATGTTTAAGCGTACTATACAGCTTCCTTGGGATTTAGATTATGATGCGGCAAGCGCTAAATATAATAATGGTGTTTTAAGCGTATTAATTCCAAAATCTCAGGTTGAAAAGCAGAAGTTTAAAAAAGTTAGTATTGCTAAATCATAGTTTTATATGATTAACGAAAACGGCCAACCAGATAGTTTGTGGTTGGTCGTTTTAATATTTTTTATTTGTATTTTGTTGCTACTACTTTTTGATAAACACCACCAAAATAAGTTTGTTTAGACCATTTGTATAGATGGGCATTGGGTGTTAGTTCTTTTATAGAATTTTTCCACAAAGTTTCAGCAAATGGTTGGTATAAACGATTTATAGCTCTAATAAAATATTTTAGCGGATTATATGATGATGGTAAGTGGTAGTCTATGAAAATTGCTTTTCCATTTGGTTTTAGAGCTTTTAATGTGTTTTGTAAAAGTTTTGTACGGGTATTTGGAGGTAGTTCGTGTAATAAAAAGTGATATATAATAGTGTCATATTCACCTTTTATAGTTTTTGATGCGTCGGCATTTATATATTTTATGTGTTGTTCTATGTGTTTTTCCTGGTTGTGTTCTAGTATTTTAGGTAATATGTCAACAATTGTGTAAGTGCCTAAAATACCTAAAGATTGGTATGTCTTTTCTATTTGAGAGCCGAGTGTTATACCTATTTGTAATACATTAGAATGTGGTGTTATTTCTTTTTTTAGTTCATCTGATAGTATATTATGATATCCTAAAGTTAGGATGTTTAATAATATTGAGTTATCAAAAAAATTGTAAATATATGGTTTTAAGTATAACCATGAATAGATGTTTGTTATATATGGCGGAATGTAAGATCTAGTTATTTTGCTCATTTTTTTCCTTATTGATTGAGAATGTTTTCTGAAATATAGCCTCTTTTGGCGGCTTCTATTACAGCTGATGTTCTGTTTTTTACATTAAGTAATTTTAATATGATTGTGATATGAACCTTGACGGTCCCTTCGGTCAGGTTTAATTTGTATGCTATTTGTTTGTTTGATAAGCCTTCTGCAATACATTTTACAATATCTATTTGGCGTTCTGTTAGGTTTTTTGGGGCTTTTTCCTCAGCGTGAGTTACTCTATCTAAGTCTTTTAGCGGTTGTATGTATTTTTGCTCTTGTTCTTGTGATAATTGATCGTCTTTTTGAGAATATAAAAGTTCGTGAGGAATATACATTCCACCTGCTAAAACTAAATTTATAGCACTTGCAATGAGATTGTTAGAAGATGTTTTGGGGATGTAGCCTGATACGCCAATATCTAGTGTTTGTTGTAATAATTCTTTGTTGAAAACAGCAGATATGATTATAATAGGAGTGTCTGGCACCGCTTTATGTATTGTTTGTATAGCCATTAACCAATTAGCTCCAGGCATTGCTAAATCACTAACAATAAGGTCGAAATCATTTTGAGCTTTTAATATATTGAATATTTCTGTGTAGCTTTGAGCGGTGGTTATTTCTACATTTGGGATATTTTGTTCTAAGATGAATTCTAATCCTTTTAGAAATAGTTCGTGATCATCTGCTATTAGTATTTTCATTTAATTTCTCCAATCACCAAGGGTTGCTTGCCAGCATGATAGTGCAGCTGCAACAGCCGTTTCAGCCCTTAATATTCTAGGTCCAAGTGTTGCTCCTTTGGCAAATGGGAGTTTGCGCAAAGTTGCTAATTCATTTGTTGAAAAACCACCTTCTGGCCCAATAAGTATTGCTGATTTTGTTGTTTTGGTGTTTTTCAACTCTTCAATAAAAGGTTTGCTCTCAAGAGTTTCATCCATAAAGAATAGAGTGCGAGAAGAATCCCAGTTTTGTATAATATTTTGTAATGTTTCAGGGAAAGATATTTCTGGAATATCTGTTCGTCTTGACTGTTCTGATGCCTCTATTGCTTGTGCAAGATAGCGATCTGTTTTGATGTTTGATGTTATTGTATGAGTGGTTAGTGTTGGTATTATTTTTCTTACTCCAAGTTCGGTTGCTTTTTCTATCACAAAATCTGTTTTATCTTTTTTTAGCGGAGCAAAAAGTAGCCATATGTCTGGCGCTTGTTTGTATTCTTTTGTTTTTTCTTTTACTAAAATTTCGGTATTTTTTTTATTTATATTTATAAGTTCGCACAAAAATTCACCATTTTTGTTATCAAAACAGTGTAATGTGTCTTGATTTGAAATTTTTACTACATTTTTTAAGTAATGAGTTTGTTGCTCGTTTAAAAATATAGTTTTATTTGTTTCTAACTCTTCCTCTGTGTATAAACGAAAGTTTTTTACCATTTTCTTATTCTTCGTGTAAATTGATTTCATATTTGAGATATTAATGAAAATATGTTAAAGAATAAATAAAATTTGTTAATTTATGGACAGGAGGGTTAATGATAATAACAATAGATGGTCCTGCAGCGGCTGGTAAGGGTACTTTATCGCAAAAATTAGCTGATAAATATTGTTTGGCTTATTTTGATACTGGAATGGTGTATAGAGCTGTTGGGCTTCAAATGTTGCTTAATGATAAAGATTTGGCTGATGTTAGTGCGGCTGAATTAGAGGCTGAAAAATTGACTTTTTCATCAATGATTGAGCTTTCTAAACATGTTGAGTTTAGGTCGTCTAAGGGAGGTCATGCTGCTTCTGTTGTCTCTAGTTATACAGGTGTTCGTTCTAGACTTTTGGATATGCAGCGTAATTTTGCAAAGAATCCTACATATGCGGATGGAAGCCCTGCAAAAGGTGTTATATATGATGGAAGAGATACTGGAACGGTTATTTGTCCAAATGCTGATATTAAGTTTTTTATTACGGCGTCTCCTGAAGTTAGAGCAAAACGTCGCTATGATGAGTTTATTGCAAAAGGCATGTCTGCTGATTTAGATGAGGTTTTGAAAGATGTAAAAGCTCGTGATGAGCGTGATGCGACTCGAAAAGATGCGCCAATGAAACCAGCTGATGATGCTATAATTTTGGATACTTCTATGCTTGGAATTGAAGAGGTGTATAATGAAGCGGTAAGTTTAATCGAAGCTAGAATATAATATTTTGGTGGTTGGAATTAAAAAGGCGGTCTTTGGGCTGCTTTTTTTGTTGCAAAAAAATAAAAATGATGGTAGAGTGTTTTTTACAAAAATATACATTTGTTTATTATGGGACGTAAAGTTAATTTTTATGTTTTTAGACACGGGCAAACAGATATGAATGTTGCTCAATTGTGGCAAGGCAGTCAGTCGGACTGTTTATTGAATGAAGTTGGTAAAAAACAAGCTGAAGAATTAGGTAAGAAAGTTAGGAACAATCTTATTAGTAGGATTTATTGTTCTTCTCTTTTAAGAGCGGTACAGACAGCTAATATTGTTGCAAAAAACAATGCGGTTAAATCTCTAGTGACTATATTGCCAGATTTACGAGAATGTGATTTTGGTGATTTTGAAGGAAAGCCTCATAAAGAGATTGAAAGTAAGCATGGTGAGTTAGTTAACAACTTGTTGTGGCCAACGAAGGAAAACTGGGATACAAGATTTCCAAATGGTGAAAGCAAAAAAGAAGTATTTGAAAGAGTGTATAAGTGTTTGAAGTACATTGTTTCTTGCGAAAAGTTTATGCTTGGTAATGTTGGTATTGTTTGCCATGCTGGAGTATTAAGCTCTCTTGCTTGTGGTTTGGGTCTTGAGAATATTTCTTATGATAATTGCAGTGTTTTACACTTGGTTTATGATTATGAGAAAGATGAGTTCTTACATGTGAAAGAGTAAAATTAAACCGCTCCTTTGGGGCGGTTTAATTTATATAAAAATTTGTATTAATTATTTTGAAAATGATACAATATAGAGCAAAACCCCTCACAATAATAAAATTGTGAGGGGTTTTAATTAAGTCAAAATGTTACACTTAATAGTTCAAGTAGGTAACATTTTTGCCAAATTTAACAGTGCGTGATGTTATTAATCCTATTGCAGATAACACAAAGCCCAATATGCCCCATATAGCAAAAAGGGAACACCAAGCAACAAAAGACGGATGTGTTAAACTTGCGTATTTCATCATTGTCATTGTTGTTCCGATGAAAATGATAGGAAATGGCCAAAGATACCACAACATCAACCAACGAATTATATTCTGCTGCATCCTATAACGTTTAATCACTTTTCTTGATGTGGCATAAAGGTATGCATTTTGCCTTTCGTAAAGATCAATTACAGGTAGTCCTGCTGCACCTGGAGTTTTGTTATATTTCATTTTAAAAAGATCCACGGCTTTGGGTATTTCCTCCTGTAAATCCTTTCTATTTGTTAACAACTTCCATAAGTGATAAGTGATCACAAAGTAAAATGCTGAACAAAGAGCAATTATAAATAGTGAATTAATATCAATACTATTTACAATTTGATGAAATAAATTTTCCATAATGTTAATTTTTTTAATAGTTATTTACGCTTACAGTATTTAAGACTATCTGTGTATATGGGTTTTATTTTTTCCATGGAATACCACTTCCGATAATACACAATAACAAAATTCCAAATACAACAAAGACTCCTGTATCATTGGTATGATATAACTCTTCTATCTGCTTAACTGACTGCTCACCAGTAACAGCTTGCAGACCTTTCATACGATGAGAAGTAAACACTGTAATCAACATTCCTTCAACTGGATTTATATCTTGCGTATGACCTATTGTACGAGGACTGTGTTCGGGAATAGTCACACTGGTGATAGTGTATTGAGTTGAATCTATAACCACAAACCAAGTACCGGTTTTTGCTTCATATTGTAAATTACCAGTTCCAATGATTTTTGGTTCAATCGGGTCACTGTCAAATGTTGAACATGCTGTCACTACAATACTAAACATTGCAATTAGCATAAAAACAAACTTTTTCATAATATATACATTTTTAATTAAACATCATAATTTCAAATAGTGGGTTGATAATAGTTTGTTTATTTTATAAATCAACTGTTATTTAAAACAAAAAATCACCTAAAGAGGTGATTTTTATGGTGCACCCGGCGAGATTTGAACTCGCAACCTTTGGCGTCGGAGGCCAACACTCTATCCAGTTGAGCTACGGGTACGTTTTTTGTTTATAAGTTAGGGTTATATTATGAAAAACGTAAAAAATCTAGCTTTTTTTGATGTTTTGTAGAAGATTTTGCTTGACTTATTGCTATTATGTTTGTATGTATGAGCAAAAGTTTTTTGAGTAAAGGATAAAAAAATGGCTAAGAAATGTGAAATTTCAGGCACTGGTGTTATGAGCGGTAATAATGTTAGCCACGCTAACAATAGAACTCGTCGTCGCTTTTTGCCTAACCTTCAAGAGGTTTCTCTTTTGAGTGAATCTTTAGGTAAAGTTTATAAATTGAGAATCTGCACAAAGACTCTTCGTTCTATTGAACACAAGGGTGGTTTAGATGCTTATTTAATGTCTACACCTGATAGCAGATTATCTGAAGAAGCAAAGAAAATTAAAAAAGTTGTAGCAGGTAAAATTGCTCAATAATTAGAGTGCTTTTAAAATTAAAAGGTCGCAAGAATGCGACCTTTTTTGTTATATCGGGTTAAATTTTGCTTGATTTTTGGTGTTGTTGAGATATATATAGATGAGTTTTCGGGACGTAGTTCAGCCTGGTAGAGCGCTTGCATGGGGTGCAAGAAGTCGGAGGTTCGAATCCTCTCGTCCCGACCATAAAAAAGTCCTACCCTTGTGGTAGGATTTTTTTATGGTATGAGGAT
>JAZQZH010000039.1:0-4426 GCA_045633945.1 Alphaproteobacteria bacterium | reverse complement strand
ATTATTATTATAATTATTATTATCATATCCTGTTTCAATTTTTCCATCTAGTTTATTATTATTACTAACACCAGTATCTACAACAGCAACTTTGATTTCTTCTAATGGATTATTACTATCAGCTTGGTGGCTATAAAGTTTTCCATCTGCATCTTTATAATACATATGCGCATAAGCTTTAGAAGCATTTATAGCACTCAAAAAGTTACCGTTTGTATATTCTCCTTTTTCAAAATCTGAAGCTTCTGCTTTTACATAACCATCTGGTACAACTAGTTCACCACTACCCGCTTGATTTCCTTCTTCGCTATCATCACCACCAACATTTTCGCCACCTTGATTATCATCAGCATCATCACCTGTATTATCACTACCACCTGTATTTCCACTGTTATGATCATCATCTTCGCCACCATCAGTGTTTCCACCTTGATTACCACCACCTGTGGATGGCACATTGGAAGCATCATCTTTACTACCGCCTCCACCTCCACCACCAGCGGCAACACCGCCAATAGCTGCTGCTCCTACTAATCC
This sequence comes from Alphaproteobacteria bacterium, assembly GCA_045633945.1. Classification (GTDB taxonomy): domain Bacteria; phylum Pseudomonadota; class Alphaproteobacteria; order RF32; family CAG-239; genus CAG-267. The sequence goes on along the minus strand of JAZQZH010000039.1, from coordinate 3,889 downwards.
CCAAGCCCAAGCAGAACTACCGCTACTAGTAATACTAGACGATGTATTCTTATAATCTTGTTTCACATAATGTTTCTCATTTTTGGATATTCTGTTTTTAGCAATTTCTTTTGCATACTTTACACATTCATGTTTAGTATTAGCCCCCCACTTCTCCAAAAATTTTACAATTTTTACATTTTTATTTTTTAAGGCAATACAATACGCAGTATCACCATTAGGGCTAACTACATCTACCGCATTTTTATAGCGTTTAATAATTCTAAAATATTCAATGTTATTAGCTTTTGCCTGCCTATATACTTCCATAGCACTAATACCATACGCATCAGCACTTTTAACCACAAAAGCATTCACAATGATTGCAAAAAATAGTACTAAAGACTTATAAAATAAACGCATAAAAACTCTCCAAACAAGCACATGTTTGTCAAATTATATCCATAAATCCTTAAAAAAGACTTTAATATTACAAATTTTTCAAAATAAAATCGATGATATCAACATCAGCAGGAGGAAACTCAAAATCATTCAATTCCTCAACTTTAACCCATTTCAAATCTTGATGAACAAGCGGTCTTAAATTCTCCACATCAACTATTTCAACCTTATAAACAGAAAGCTTAAATTCACCATGTTTATAACTTTTAACAACATCAAGCAAAAACTCTTTAACCACACAAGTAACATCAAGCTCTTCTCTTATTTCTCGAATGATACATTCTTCAATCGTCTCCCCCTCTTCTTGCTTTCCACCAGGAAACTCCCAAAGCCCTGCCAAATCTTTCCCTTCAGGTCTTTGCCCAATAAGTATCTCATTTTTATCATTAATGATTATAGCAGTACCCACAATTTTCATATTTTATCCTTTAATTTAAATAAATATTAAGTATTTACCATAAAGATTAATAAAAATACTATCAAAAGGGAAAAAAATGTTTAGATTTTTCAACAAAAAAGTTTTTAATAAAGGATACCTCCCCGTATCAGAAGGACACGAAATTTTTTATCAAGAATTGGGCAACAAAAATGGTGACGTTGTATTGCATTTTCATGGTGGACCAGGCGGTAAATCAAAAGCAAGCCACGCTGAATATTATAATCTAAAAAAACAACGTGTTATACTTTTTGACCAACGTGGCTGTGGTTCATCTAAATACGAGGATATAACAAACCTAAACGATACAAGACGCCTAATAAAAGATGCCAAACGCTTACTTGAATTCCTAAACATAGATACCCCTATTTCTGTTGGTGGTGGCTCATGGGGGGCAACACTTGCACTCCTTTTTGCTGAAAAATATCCTAATTTAGTAAAAAACATATACTTAAGCTCTGTATTTTTAGCAAGACACGAAGATACAGAATGGATGCTAAAAGATAGTTCCCTTTTTTATCCTGATTTACTTGAAGAAATTTATCATCAAAGCGAAGGTGAAAACCCATATATTCATTACGCAAAACTAGTTTATTCAGACGATTTGGGTTCTATTCAAAAGGCAATAAAATATATGGTACATTATGAATATCAATTAGGCAAAACTAATCCAAAATTTGAAGAAGTACGCATAGATAACGAAGTTATTGATTCATCTCGTATATACTTATACTATGCTGCAAACCGCTACTTTTTAGAAGAAAACGAAATAATAAAAAATATTGATAGCATAAAAGACATTCCAACATTAATTGTACATAACAGGCTAGATATGTGTTGTCCTCTAAAAGGAGCATGGGATTTATATCGCTCACTAAACAATGCTAAAATAGAAATTATATCAGACATTGGTCACGGAGGCAAAAAACTAAAAGAAGCTTTTAGAAAGTACTTTTAAACCACACGCCCCAATACTCTAAAGCTCATCATATGTTTAACTTTTGGTATATCAAGAAATATAGCCATAACACCATTTTTTTGCTCAATATCTTTTGAGTACATACGTTCTACTCTAAGCATAACTTCTTTTCTTGATTTATAGCCAATAAGTTCAGGCGAAAGCATATTTATCATTGTTTCAAAGTCATCAAACAAAGCAATCCCTTTAACCTCTCGCACAACACTTTCCTTATTTTCCAAATTAACATAATCCACCATATCGCCAACTGCAATATCATGCATATTCTTTGTATAAGGTCTAACATCAATCTTTCTATCATTACTTAAAATCTTATTAAAAGCAAAAGGATAAACCTCTATTTGATGTTTTTTAATTCCCATTTTCATTCCTTTCTTCAAATATAATATCAAATTTATAGTACCATTTTTTTTTAATTGCAACAACTTTTATACCTTTTAGTATGTATGTTAATAAATGAATTTGACATCATGCTATTTTTATGATACAATAAAGATGTTTAAGAATTATTTTGTTTATTGTTGAGTTTATTATTTGTTGTTGTTTGTTTCATATTTTTAAGTTTTACTTAAAGTTTGATATAAAGAAGAGCAAGTTTTGCAACATTCAACAAAAAACTCTTTTTTTATATGAATACTAATCAATCATTGGGGCAATTTTTGGGGGAAACTTCATTCTTGTTTTAATGAAAAAAAACTTTATACTATGCAAACTTACAACGAATTTAAAATTGAGACTTTCTCTAGCGCAAGCATGCTTCTTGGTGGCTTCACACAACTTCTCCTTGGTCCAGTACTAAACTTCTCCGCTCTAGGTGGAAATCTGGCTTGGGCAATATGGTTTATATCCCTCGTGCTAGTTTGTGCTTTGTATTACGCTGTTTTTTACGGTATCACATTCATTGGTGAGAAAGTAAACAAAAACGCAACAGAGATGTTACTTATAGACATTGTGAAAAGAATGCGCAAAACATTCCAAAAGTACGTCGCTCTTGTCAGCGGTAATGAAGAGTAAGTAACTCAATCTAAAGCTCGGAGCCTTATGTTCACACATAAGCCTCCGTCTTTTTTTTTTATAATATTACAAAAATTCTTTTATCGGAGCATAAGATTTTCTGTGCTCAGGAGTAATCCCATATTTTTTTAAGGCATCAATATGCTCTTTTGTCCCATATCCAGCATTTTTCTCAAATCCATAATTAGGATATACTTTGGCCATTTCTTCCATCAATTTATCACGATACACTTTAGCCATAATAGATCCAGCAGAAATAGAATAAGATTTAGCATCTCCTTTAACAACAGCCTTAGCATTATAATTAAATTCTTTTGGCACTCTATTGCCATCAATTAACACCAAATCAGGCTTAACACCAGTATTCGAAATAGCTCTTTTCATCGCTTCAAAGGTTGCATTTAATATATTTTTCTCATCAATTTCTTTTGCACTAGCAACTCCAACCTCTGCTAATAGATTTCCTTTTTCTCTTTCTTCTAACAAAATTTCATAAAGTTTTTCACGCTTCTTTTTTGAAATCTTTTTGGAATCATTTAAATTTTCAAGCAAAAAAGGATTAACGTCTCTTGATAAAAATACAACACAGCCGGCCACTACAGGACCAACCCATGGACCGCGCCCTGCTTCATCAACTCCGGCTACAAGACCACTTACACTATCTTCTAAAACAAAATCAGGCATTTTCTTTTCCATAAAATTAAATTTAATAATAACTAGACGTATCAGAAACATCATGCCAAAACAAGCAAAAAATCCACCTTATCATCCTACTTAAAGTTTAAAATTAAAAATAGTCAAACCTACATAAATTTTGAGCGACCCGCTAAGGTCGCTCTAGATAACTAAATTTTATCTTTAATCATTATTCAACGATCTTTGATACAACACCAGCACCAACAGTTCTACCACCTTCACGGATAGCAAAACGTAAACCTTCATTCATCGCAATTGGAGAAATCAATGTTGCTGTCATTGTTACGTTATCACCAGGCATTACCATTTCTGTACCTTCTTTA
>JAZQZH010000038.1:0-17170 GCA_045633945.1 Alphaproteobacteria bacterium | reverse complement strand
AGATACAACTTCATCAAGATTGGTTGTTGATGTAATACGGAGTTTTTTGTTATTAAATACAGCACGCACAGGTAGTTTAATAAAAGTGCTTAAAATTTTCATCTCTCGTAAAACATCAGAAAGCTCCGAACCCGAATATGGATCAATAATCACCTCATGGAAAGTTTTAGGTCCATTACTGCTATTATTGTGAAGTTTTTGTTGTTTCTTCAATTCCTCGCCATGTTTTTCTGCTTTTTTCAGTAGTTTACCAAATTTTTTTAACAACCCACTGAAAATTACAACAAATACGATAACGCAAAAAGCAATCACTGTCCAAAAAATAATTTTTTCTGTTTCCATAACTTAAAGTTTTTAATGGTTATTTACTTTTTTTGTTTTTCTTCTTTTTAAGACCGCTTAATGCCAAAAGTGCTGCTGAACCGTATAGAATGATAACAAGCACAAAAAAAAGATAATCATTCATAATTTATAATATTTTAATAGTTAAACATCATAATTTCAAATAGTGGGCTGATGGTAATCTATTTTAGTATAAAAATCAAATATTTTTTTGAGACAAAAAAACCTCACAACAATATAATTGTGAGGTTTGGATGCTCATCGTTTTTTTAGGTTAAAAACCATCTCCCAAACAGCGTGTAACGTTGTAAAATTGTTCTATTTTTTTTGTACTGAAATAATAGTTTGACAGAGTTCCAACACGCACTCTATCTCCGACAGATGAAACGAGAATATTAGAAAGTGTGTTACCTGGAACACTATCTTCGTAGCAGAATTTTTCATACGTTCCACCTACCTTTATCAAAACAAACACCATGATAGATGTACTATTCCCTACATTACGTGTTACAACAGCTGGTTGAGAAGCAATTTCTCCGATTAAAAATTTCATTGACATAATTCTTAAATTTTAAGCAGTTTACATAATTATATTAGTATTAGACCAAATACTAACCTAATTTATTTTAAAATCAAGCACCTTCATGTATTTTAATAGAACTGCCAAATAAAAAAGGCTACAATTTCTTGTAGCCTTTTTAGTGTGCCTAAACGTAAATTAACGTTTAGAGAATTGGTATGAACGACGAGCTTTTGCACGACCATATTTTTTACGTTCAACAACACGATCATCACGAGTTAAGAAACCAGCTTGTTTCAAAACTGTACGTAATTCTGGCTCGTATTCATTAAGAGCTTTAGAAATACCGTGTTTGATAGCGCCAGCTTGACCAGACAAACCACCACCTTGTACTGTACATACTACGTCAAATTCATTTACGCGATTTGTAATCTCAAATGGTTGATTGATAATCATTTTTAACACTGGACGTGCAAAATATGCATCAATTGGTTTACCATTGATTGTTACATTACCTTTACCAGGCATAACCCATACTCTCGCAACTGCGTTCTTTCTTTTACCTGTTGCATAAGAACGGCCTTGTTTATCACGACTTGGCTTACGTTTTGTTTCAGCAACAGCAGAAGTTGCAGCAACAGCTTCTTTAATTTCTGTTAAAGACTCGATTTTTTTAGTAGCCATTACATTTCACTCCTTTTGTTTTTTGGATTTTTAGATGCAATATCTAAAACTTCAGGATTTTGTGCAGTATGTGGGTGATTTTCACCTGCATATACTTTTAATTTTGTCATTTGTTGACGACCCATTGGGTTACGTGTAATCATGCGTTCAACAGCTTTTACAATAACTCTTTCAGGAAAACGTCCATCCAAGATTTTACCAGCAGTTGTTTCTTTGATACCACCAACATATCCTGTGTGTTTGTAATATTTTTTGTCTGTTAATTTTTTGCCTGTCAATTTTACTTTGTCAGCATTGATAACAACAACATAGTCTCCGCAATCTAAGTTTGGAGTATAATAAGCTTTATGTTTACCGCGTAACAAGATTGATACTTGAGCAGCAAGACGACCTAAAACAACGTCTGTTGCATCAACAACGTACCATTTTCTTGTAATATCAGACGGCTTTGTAGCGTATGTATTCATATTATTGGTCTCTTTTCTAAAAATTTAAGTTAAATTCGTTCTCGAATATACTTATAAAAAAATAAATGTCAACCAAAAAATTTAGCGTATTTTCAACATTTTATTTAATGGTATCATATTACCGCTAATCAAATTATTGTTTTTAATGTATTTTTTACATTTAATCGTTTTTTAATTTTTTACATATTATTATTTTATATGATTTTTTTATGAAAGATTACAATGAGAACTACATTTTTTTTAATACTACATCTTTTTTTCGCAACATTTTCGCTTGATGCGCAAGCTATACATTATAGCTCTGAGAGAATCGAAAGATATGTGAATAAAATACCAAGAAAATATGAAAACAATCTATCTTCTTTGGTTTCATTGTTAGTAAAACCTCTTGATGATGATTATGATAAAGCAAAAGCGATAGCATTTTGGATAGCAAGCCGCATAAATTATGATGAATATTTGTATAATAATGGTAGCGCCACGAAATTAAGAAATAAATATAAAGGTCAAGATCCTCATGAGCTAATTCGCTCTAGAGTGGGAATTTGTGGAGATTTTGCTGAACTTTTTGAAACCATGTGCAAAAAAGCTGGTATTAGAGCTTATACTATTACTGGATACTCTTATCCGTCTAATGTTAGACTTTCATCAAAAGTTAAACGAAACTCTGGGCATGCGTGGAATTACTTTATGTATAAAGGGAAAAAGGTATATGTTGATACAACCTTTATGTCTAAAGGAACAACAGGATTTAGCGGAAGAGCTAACGACCTAAATCACAACCGAGCTCTCAAACAAATCAAACGTGAGAATAAAAGAAAAAGTGAGATAAATGACTTTGATGAATATTATTTTGATTTTGACTACGAAGATGAAGAAAAAAAGAGAAAAAATAAAAGGATAGAAAAATAAGATTTAATTTCTTTCCTTTTCGATTATACTATAAAAAGCCTCACCTATATTCTTTTGAGTGAAATTTTCTAGTGTTATTTTTTGTGCTCTTTTTGCCTTTTCTTGCCTTTCTTTATCATTAGATAAATAATATTTTATTAGACTAACAAGCTCTTCTTCTGTTTTGTACATTGGTATACTGTCACCATATATTTCTTCTATTTCTGGCATATAGTCAGATATTAACATTGTCCCTGTTGCCGTTACATCATAAACTCTGTTATTAATAAATCCCCATGTTCTCATGTCTTCTCTATGATCATTTAAGACTATTTTAGCCGAACTATAATATTTGTGCAGCTCTTTATTATCAATATAATCTTTTTTAGCTATATCACCCCACATTGGTCCATAGACTGTTATTGGGAGATTATATTTTAATGCAATATCAGCTGCGCCATATTGACGCTTTGTCCCCACAAAAAGCACTTCACTTCTAAGACTTTCAATAGGGTTTTGATAAAAAACATTTGTATCCGTAAATTGAGGAATATAATATGCCTTAAAACCTTTTTCTTTTAGTTTTTGAGTAAATGATTTTGAGCCAACAGCTAAAGCATCATAAAACTGTAGCTCATCTATAGCAATGTTACCATATTGAAGATTTTCTAATACTATTTTATCTCTTTTTTCTATCATATCGCCATTATATTGTGTATAAAAAAGGGGATAAATTAAGTATGCTATATTTATATGTTTTTTATCTGGAAAAGGTGGGAGAAATTTGAAATACCCCCTTAAATATATATTTATCTCATTATCTTTGTTCTTAGGATACATATTTGACCGATAGTCTATCGATACGTCTTTGTATTTATATTCTAGTGCGCTTTTAATCGCCTTGCCTAAGAAAACCTCGCCTATATTCCCTTCATCTTCTGCACAATTTTTGATTGTGATTGCGTTTTGTTTCATTGGTGTAAGAAAATTTAATTTACTATTTTTTTCTACATTATAAAATTTTGCGTTGAATTGATTATGTATTATCCCTCCAAACATAATACTTATCAGAAAAACAAATAAATATAATACTCCAGCTTTCATTAAAATTCTATCCTTTGAATAATATCATGTAAATGATTTGCAACATTTTTCATATTAATATTTTCCATACCATACTGTTTTGCACATAATACATCAAAAGGTCTATCTTTTACCGGAAAATGAATAGCTTTGAAGTTAAACATAGCAATATATCCAAAGCTATCTTCACTAACGGGCAATAAAAAATCATACTCTCTTAAAAAATCTATATCATAAGCTTTTGAGCAATCACCTACCAAACCAATATTTTTATCTATTTTTCTTTTAGAATTTCTTTTAGGTGCATAATAAATATTTGTATATGTAAAATCAATTACAGTTTTAGGTAAAAAATCAGGACAATCAAAATTATACCCCAACTGCTTCATTTCCTTTTTTAACTCAAAAGCCAGCTTTCCATAGAAAATATCTTTAGAACTATTGATTACTATACAACGTCTACAATAAGTCGTCATATAGTAACCAATAATTATACCTATTATTATACTAAAAATAAGGCAACGTTTTTGCACTAGCCTAACATTCCCTCTACTTCATTTGCAATATTATCAGCGGTTAAACCAAAATATTCATAAAGTTTAGAAGCAGGAGATGAGGCTCCGAATGTATCTATACCTATTGTTTTTTGAGCATATCTATTCCATCCAAATGTTGATCCAGCCTCAACACTAATAACTGGAGCTGTACCTAAAACTTCTAACTGATAGTTTAAGCTTTGCTCTTCAAATAATTCCATACATGGCATTGATACTATAGCTATGTCTATACCCTTTTCGTGCAACATCTTTTGAGCTTCTATCGCTATTGAAACCTCTGATCCTGTGGCAATAATAGTTGCCTGCCTTGTACCTTCTGATGGAGATATAACATAAGCACCTTTTAATGTCAAATTATTATCAGCTGAAGTTCTTAACATTGGAAGATTTTGTCTTGATAAAGCTAAAATACTTGGCCTTTTTTCTTCTGTTAATGCAATTTGCCAGCTTTCAGCTGTTTCTACCACATCACATGGGCGGAATGTTAAAATATTTGGCATAGCTCTGTATGATGATAAGTGCTCTATTGGCTGATGAGTTGGACCATCTTCTCCAACACCTATAGAATCATGGGTTAAAACATACACAACTCTTATTCCCATAATTGATGCTAAACGCATTGATGGACGCAAATAATCAGAGAATACGAAGAATGTACCGCCAAATGGAATTGCACCACCATGCAAGGAGAGACCATTCATAATTGCTCCCATCGCATGCTCACGTATTCCATACATAATATTATTTCCATTATAATTATCTTTTGTAACAGTCTTTAACCCTTCTACAAATGTTAAATTTGATGCAGCTAAATCGGCTGAACCACCTACTATTTCAGGAACACTTGGAACTATAGCTTTAAGGCACATTTCAGATGCTTTTCTTGTTGCCACTTTTGTTTTTTCTAAAATAGATTTCTCTTTCAACTCATTTAGAGCTTCATCCCATTTTTGAGGCAACTTATTAGATATAAAATCTCTAAATTCTGGTTCATTTGATGCGTTTTGCACCCATGTATTATATTTTATAAGATTACGATTTTGTGTTTGTCGCCAGTTGTTTAATATCTCTAATGGAATTTCAAATGGCTCATAATCCCAATTTAACGCCTTACGCATTGCCATGGTTTCATCTTCCCCCAAAGGAGAACCGTGACACTTTGATGTACCGCTTTTAGTTGGCGATCCAAAACCTATTGTTGTTTTGCAAGATACCAATGTTGGTTTTGTAGAGTTTTGAGCTTTTTCTATTGCGCTTCTTATTTCTTCATAATTATGTCCGTCAATGCTAATTGTATTCCAACCCATTGCTTCAAAACGTTTTAACTGATCCGTTGAGCTAGCTAAATCTACTGTACCATCAATTGTAATATTGTTATTATCCCATAAAACAATTAACTTGTTTAATCCCAAATGCCCTGCTAAAGATGCTGCTTCTTCAGATATACCTTCCATTAAACAACCATCTCCTGCAATAACATATGTGTAGTGATTACATAAATTATCACCATATTTTGCATTTATCATTCTTTCTGCAAGAGCCATACCAACAGCTGACGATATTCCCTGCCCTAAAGGTCCAGTTGTCATATCTATCCCGTCTAAATGACCATACTCTGGATGGCCTGCGGTTTTAGCACCAAACTGACGAAAATTTTTAATATCATCCAATGTAATATCATTATATCCCATAAAATATAATAGAGAATACATCAACATTGAACCATGACCTGCAGATAAAATAAATCGATCTCTATCAAACCATTTTGGTGCATTTGGATTTAACTTTATGTACTCCCCGAATAATACTGTTGCAACATCTGCCATACCTAAAGGCATTCCTGGGTGTCCTGAATTAGATTTATTTATAGCATCTGCCGATAAAAATCTAATTGCGTTTGCCATATCTTTTAGACGAGATACTTCTACCATTGTTTACTCCTTATTATTGGGGTTAAATTTAAATAAAGCAATCAATTCCATATGATCAGAATATACAAATTGATCTACTAGTGTTACTTTTTCTAAAACATAATTAGATGCAATTAAAGTATTAGCGTCATATACAAATGTTTTAGGATTACAAGATATAAAAATTATTTTTGATGGTTTATTTTCATCCCTAATATCGCATATACTTCGACACTGAGCATGAGCGCCAGCTCTTGGAGGATCAATCACTATTGTAGATATCGATTTCAAATCATCATGATCTAATGGATACTTGAATAAATTTTTATTTATTACTTTTACATTATGAATTTGATTAAATGCTATTGCCTTTTCCAATCCTTTGAGTGATGCCTCTGACGAATCCACAGACAATACATTACACCCTTTTATTTTAGAAAGAGGATATGTAAAAGTTCCTAAACCACAAAATAAATCTGCAATATTACCTGTTGTACTTCCTAAATATTCCTTCACTTTCTCTATCATTTTATTTTCAGCTTTTTTAGACGCCTGTAAAAAAGCTCCATTTGGTATATCCACTTCATATCCGGAGATATATAATTTAGGCTGACACTTAGCAACAATCTCTTCTGGTCTAGAATTATTTATTTGCCATGATATACGTATTACTTTTTCATTTTCATTTATAAATTCTGCCACCAACATCCTATGGTTAACATCAGGTTCATGTGGTAAAATCAACATTATATCTATACCATTATCGGCTTTTAATAATCTAATAGAACCTTCTTTAATATATATCGTCTCCTTTTTTTTCTTTTTGTTATTTATTGTTATTGGTAGCAATATAAAATCTTTTAAGAATCGATGCAACGCAGGCAACATATCACTTAAATCAGAATCCATCATCTGACAACTTGTTAAGTTTACGATATTATGACTTTCTTTCTCATTAAAACCTAATTTTAGCTCTTTTTTATGATACGAAAAAGCAAACTCAGCTCTACGACGAAGGCTATCTTCTATAAATATTGGCTCATCAAAAATAGGAGTTGAAGTTTTTATTTCTGAAATTATTTCTTTGAATTGTTGTACTTTTTTTATACGGTAGTCATCCTCTTTTAAGTATCTTAATGGACATCCTCCGCAAAAACCGCATTGTGAATTTATCATCGCATTCCTTTCTTTTACATTGTTTTAACAAATAAAACTTATAAAAACAAGAACAACTTTTAATTATTTATACAAAAGAATAAAAAAGTAGATGAATTTTTTTTTTAATTGTTTATAATAACTATATATTGAGTGTATTTATTTGGAGATTTTAATGTTAGTACATATTCCTGATCACTTTAGTTCAAAGTTTTCATTTGATTTTTCAAAGCACCCTTGTTCACAAACTGATCGTGCTTCACTTTTAAAGAATTTTTTAGGAATTCTTTTCGGAACTGGATTATTTCTCCTTGGTGGGTTTGAGTTATTCAGCTTTCTTAAAACATCAATTCAAAACTCTCAATCTATGATTGGTGTTGAGATATTTGCTCTCATTATCATTATTTTATCTCTTTGTATCGTAATATCATCATTTTTATCGATATTAAGATATAAAAAATTCTATTTTGATGGTAATAAATTTGATATAATGTATAGATCATCTATTGGCACATCTTATTCTTTGAGTGCTGCGCTCAAAGAATATACTGGAGTTAGATTACGCATACTTTCCACACCTAACAACCTTATAAAAAAACACAAATACATAATTGACTTATATCATAATGATAGTAGCAAAATCATTCCCCTCTATATTTCTTCACATGCTGTTGATTTAATAAGAATATGGTATGGGTACGCTAAAGCATTCAATTTACCAATTATTAGCATCACTGAAAGAGGTGTTGCAAAACGAGAATGTGAAGATATTGATAAAAACTTAAAAGAACTATTTAACGAAGATAAGCTTCCTTTTATTGCAAGCGGCAAACTCCCTGCTCCACGCCCATTTAGTATTACAGAAAATAAATCATCTACAACAATTAGGACGGTTAAACGCAGTTGGGATTTTTGCTCATATCTAACTTTATTAGCATCAATATTATCACTTCTAGTACTTGTTGGTGGTACAACCTTTTTAGTTAAAAATAATATCAAGCTCTCTTTAGGATATAGTGCAATCAGCGCATTTGTTACATCTATATTTTTATATACTATTGTAAGATTATTTAGTTCAAACTGCTATGATATTGATAGAAACCAAATTTCTTTAAAATTCTGTTTAGGTAATCGAATAATAAAAGAATGTAGCATTAGTATGGATAATATAAAGAATGTAGAATTAACGTATAACTCAAATTCTGGTAGATATGGAGTTGCCATTATTACCACTGATGAAGTATATTTAATTAAAGAAAGACTGCGCGTAAATGACGTTTTATGGTTAAAAGATTTCTTTACAAGAAAAATTGTTGGTAATTAGATTGATTTAATTGCTTAAAAATTACGCACCCTATATGCTATAAAAAATTTTATTTACGGAAGGATTGTATTATGGCTAAAGATGTTAGACAAGAAAATAAAAAGAATACTAAATCTGGCAACAGTGGACGTCAATACTTTAATTTAGATGATAGCAAGGCTTTATTTGAAGAAGTTGATGAAGAGTTAAGAAACGAGAAATTTAAACAGTTAATCAATAAATATGGTGGCTTAATTCTCGCTGTTTTAGTGTTAGCCCTTACAGTTACGATTGGTTATGAAAAAATTGCAGATTGGAAAGTACGCAAAGCTGAGCAGAAGAATATTCAATATACAAAAGCTATTAGCAATACTACAAACTATGAAGAAAGCATTGTTGAGTTAGAAAATATTGTATATACAGAAAATGGTGTATATAAAGACATTGCTCAATTACAAATTGCTAACCTTTTGCTTGATAATAATCAAATTGAGAAAGGTATAAAAGTTTTAGATAAGATTCGTCAAGATGCATCTGTTTCTGATAAAATAAGGGAAATAGCTACAATTAAATTAGCGACATACAAAATTGACACATCTAGTTTAGAAGAAATAAAATCCTTATTAGAACCAATTGCTAATAGAGGATCTGCATGGTCTCCTATGGCAAAAGAATTGTTGGCTATGTCTGCAATATATAACAAAGATTATGCTACTGCAAAAAAGATATATAATGATTTACTAACAAACGAAATTTCAGATGAATTTAAGTCACGTGTAAATGATATGCTAGCTTCCATTAATGAAGCTCAATAACATTAAAAGTATGATTAAAGGAGTTTAATATGCACTGGTTGAGTAAGGGACTTTGCTTATGTGGGTTAGTTATGCTTATGACCTCTTGCGCCCAAGATAAAAAGCTGCCTCAAGGAGTAAGAATATCTGTCCTAGATAGTAGCTTTGAACAACTCGAAACCAATATTTCCAATGCTATTAGACTACCAACACCATTCATAAATAATTCTTGGCCTCAAGGTGGTATAAACTCGTGGCATGTTATCGGAAACATTAAAGCCAACACTTCACTTAAGAAAGTTTGGAGTGAAAATTTTGGTAAAGGAATAACGAAGCACGATATAATGTTGCCGGCTCCGGTTATGCAAAATAATAAGATTTTTGTAATGGATACAAGAGGTAAAGTTAGTTCGTTTGATTTTGCTTCTGGAACTTTATTATGGGAAAATAAACTAACTCTAAAGACTAAAAGCTTTAATGACACTAAAAGCAGAGCTTCTGGGCTAGCTGTTGATAATGATTTACTATTTGCAACAACTGGTTTTGGTAGTGTATATGCCATGGATGCTGCGACAGGAACCCCAAAATGGAGAAAAGTATTAGAATCCCCTATTCGTATAGCTCCAACTGTTACCCCTAACATGCTATTAGTTCAAACTGTTGATAATAAACTATATGCTTTAGATAAAAAATCTGGTAGCGAATTATGGAGATTTGGAGTAGCATCAGAAGACACTGTTATAACCGGAGGAGCAAGCCCTGCATATGATGCAAATGAAAATATTGTTGTTGCTGGCTTTTCAAATGGTGAGATAGTTGTTCTGAATGCTAGTATTGGTACTCCTTTATGGTCTCACATGCTTGTATCTAATAAGCAAGTTAGCTCTACGACAGAAATTAACACTATTGGCGCATATCCCATCATAGAAGAAGGCATAATATATGCTATAAGCAATGGTAATACAATGGTTGCTTTAGACATTAGATCTGGTGATACTCTTTGGGAAAAAGAGATTAGTTCAATACAAAATATGTTGTTGGTTGGTGATTATTTGTTTGTTATTTCAAATAGAAATATTCTATATGCGATAGAGAAATTTGGTGGAAATATCGCATGGTTTTTAGATATGAGAGATCATATACTATTTGAAGATAAAAATATTAATGTGTATGCTTCACAACCAATAATGATTAATAATAATATTTTATTAGCTTTTTCAAATGGTAAAATTTTTAAAATAAATGCTACAAATGGTAGTGTTGTTGCTAAGACAGATTTAGATGTAAATATTAGCAACGGCATTATTGCAGTAGAACAGAGAGTAGTTGCTGTATCCGATGATGCAGATATTATAGTATTTGATTAGCAATAGTGAGGAACCATGGTTAAAATAGTTGAAGCACAAACAGAAATATATAATCTTGATAGCTTAGAAGATATTTGCACTCATATTGAACGATGTGGCAGAACTTGCTATAAATCTGAAAATTTGATAACAAATGAAACGGCTAAGCCATTCATTACAGGTATATTAAAAAGTGGTCATGAATCTGTTATGGAACATGCTAATATAATTTTTAGCCTACCATTCAAACCTGAAAATTATAAAATTTTTGAAATGAGAGATGTTAGAGGTCTTAATATTTCAAAAGAAATAGATCCAGAAAATGGCACAGAATTAATTGTTGTTTCTGGAAACCTAAGAGCTTTGAGAGATGCTGCTAAAATTTATAATATTCATGACTTTTTGTTGATCATCGGGAACCCTTTATTTTATGTTAGCCAGGATGCTTCTCTTTCTTTTAGTGATTTAAAAATTGAAGGCATCCAAAAATCTAGATTTTCTGAACTACATAACTACATAACAACACATTCAATTTGTGATCTTGGCGCATACAAAGATATAACTAGACATAGACTTGCATCTTTTTCAATTGAATCTACTAGATATTGCAATTACTCAAAAGGTAAATTTGGTAGTGAATTGACAATGATTGAACCTTGCAATATTGAAAAAGATTCAGAGATGTATAAGGAATGGCTTAATGGTGTAACATTAATTGAAAAAAGCTATATGAAAATGGCTGAGCTTGGAGCTAAAGGTGATCAGCTTAGAATGTTATTACCACACTCTACAAAAGCAGATATGATTATGACAGCCAACGTTAGCGAATGGAAGCATATTTGTTCTTTAAGATGCCATATGGCTGCACACCCATCTGTAAGATTGATAATGTGTAAAATGTTAAAAGAGTTTTATAAAGTTTGGCCAAACTTTTTTGAAGACCAATACAAGATTTTTGTAAAATAGGTATCTTAATTTTCTCTTGATATTTTATAGCTTGCAAATTTTTTAGCAATATGTTATATACATATCTTGTGTTTAGTTGTAATTTTCAATCTAGAGGTATAAAGATGTCTTTAAAAGTTGCGATTGTTGGTAGACCTAATGTTGGTAAATCTACATTATTTAATCGCTTAGTTGGTAAGAAGTTGGCGCTTGTGCATGATTTACCAGGTGTAACACGTGATCGTAAAGAAGGCGATGCGAAATTAAAAGATTTGCATTTAACTATTATTGATACAGCTGGTTATGAGGAAGCAACTGAAGGAAAAATGGAACAACGTATGTGGCAACAAACTAAACGTGCCATAGATGAATCTGATGTTATTTTATTTTTATTTGATGCTAGATCTGGAATGCAAGCATACGATGAGCATTTTGCAGATTTAGTTAGAAAAAGCAAAAAACCTGTTATTTTACTTGCAAATAAGTGTGAGGGTAGAACTCAAGAACAAGGCATCTATGAGGCATTTAAGTTAGGGCTTGGTAATCCTATTATATTTTCTGCGGAGCATAGTATTGGCTTTGATGATTTATATCTTAGCTTAAAAGATATTGAAGAAAGCATAAAAGAAAACAATAAAAAAGAAGGTCCTCACGAAGAAATTATTATAGACAAAGAAGATGAAAGTATTGAAACATTAAAGAAAAAACCTATTCAAATTGCTATTGTTGGAAGACCAAATGTTGGTAAATCTACACTTGTTAATGCTCTTCTTAATGATGAAAGAATGTTGACTGGTCCAGAAGCAGGGCTTACACGTGATGCCATCACATCTAGATTAGAGTGGAAAGGATGGAAAATAAATTTAGTTGATACAGCGGGGCTTCGAAAACAAGCTAAAGTTACAGGTGCTATTGAAAAGATGTCTGTAGAAAGTACTTTATATGCAACCAATATGGCTCAGGTTGTTATTTTAGTTTTAGATGCTGATGGTATTTTAGATAAGCAAGATCTGACAATTGCTCGTAAAGTATTAGATGAAGGGCGTGCTTTAGTTATTGCTGTAAATAAATGGGATATAGCAAATAAGCAAGAAGCTTTACAAAAACTCAACGATAAGCTTGATACCTCTTTATCTCAAGCTGAAGGTGTACCTACTGTTACTATATCGGCATTAAAAAAGAAAGGTTTAGATAAACTATTAAGTGCAGTTATTAAAGTGTATGAAAGATGGAATATTCGTATTCCTACAGCTCCATTGAATAAATGGTTTAGAGATGTACAGGATCAAAATCCTGCTCCTCTTGGTAAAAATAAAAGACGTATTAAATTAAAATATATTACCCAAGCCAAAACTAGACCGCCTTCATTTTATATATTCTCAAGTAATCCTGAGGGGCTACCTCAATCTTATTTGAAATACTTAACTAATCAATTAAGAGAAACTTTTAATTTAAGAGGAATTCCAATTAGGATAAATGTTAGAAAGACTGACAATCCATATGCTGAATAAAAACTCCCCCTTAAAAGGGGGTGTTTTTTATCCAAAAGTTCTACCGCCAGTTGCCACTTTTGATGCATCTGCATCTATAAGGGATATATTTATATTTGCTTTATTATCAATTTGTAATTCTTCTGATAAAAATTTTGTTAGTTCTTCAACCAGTAAATCTTTGTTAGTAAACCCTATTGATAATAATTCAACGAGAGCACCTTTTGCTTTACTTGTTCCACCAAAACTCATTACTTTGTTTATTATAACATTTGTAACAACATAATTTATTGGCTTATGTAAAACATCAGCAATCAATTTAGCTGACTTTTCAGCAACGTCTGTCGGATTATCAATTTCCGTATTAGTATAAACTGTTAAAAAAGGCATTTTACTTTACTCCTAATTTATTAATGTAATTGCGTATGATATAAAGAAGCATATATACCACCATCTTTATCAATCAATTCATCATGGCTACCAATCTCAACAATTTTACCATAATTTACTACAACAATTTTATCTGCATTACGAACGGTTGATAAACGGTGCGCAATAATAAATACTGTTCTATCTGCCATTAAATTATCTATTGCTTGCTGTACTATTGCTTCTGACTTATTATCTAGTGCAGATGTTGCTTCATCTAAGATAACAATTGGCGCATTTTTAATAAATGCTCTAGCTATTGCAATACGTTGCTTTTGACCTCCAGATAACAAAACGCCTCTTTCACCAATTTCTGTATCTAGACCTTTATCTAAAGTAGATATAAATTCTTCTAAGCAAGCACTCTTTACTGCCTTATTTATTTCTTCTTCTGTGGCATCTTTTTTACCCAAAGTAATATTTTCTTTAATTGTTCCGCCAAATAAGAAATTATCTTGGAATACTATTGCGATATTATCTCTTAAAGAATCAACATCTAGCTTACGAATATCAACACCATCAATTTTCACTCTTCCTTGGGTTACATCATAAAAACGTGGCAATAAATTTACTAATGTTGTTTTACCTCCGCCAGAATTACCAACAAAAGCTATTGTTTCACCAATATTAATCTTTAAATTGATATTATTAAGAACAGGTTTTTCTTCTACGTATGAGAAACAAACATCCTCATATTCAATACATTCTTTTGGTGTTTCTAAGGTTATTGGATTTTCACAATTTGTAATATCAGGAACGCGCTCTAAAGCTCCAAACACACGCTCCATTGCTAGAAATGCCATTTGAACACTATTAAAATTATTACCAATACTTTTAATTGGGTTATATAGCATGATAAGAGCAGCAATAAAAGAGACAAAGTTTCCTGATGTTATTTGGTTGGTAACGATAAGATAAGATCCAAGCCAAATAACAAGTGCTATACCTAATGATACGATAAAATGCATAAGAGGAGATATAATACCTGTACGTTGTATCATCTTCATACCAATCTTAAAAACATCGTCCAATGTGCTTCTAAAACGTGAATTTTGGTAATCATATAAATTATATGATGATATTATTCTGTTGCCACTATATGTTTCATTAAAGTGGGTCATAACCCTAGCACCTGAAAATATTGTTTTATCCATTAGCCCTTTAATGCGTTTGCGAACTCGTGTAAGAGGAAATAATGCGCCTAATAAAACTAATGTTGCAACAATAGCTAATTGCCATGAATTATAAAAAAGTACACAAATTAAAGATAGGGATGAAAATAAACGAGTTGTAAAAAGCTTCATATTGTTTAATAAACCACTACAAGCAGAATCAACATCATTATTAAAACGGAATATAACATCACCTGATGTATTTTTATCAAAGAAAGATGTATTGTAGCGCATTAATTTTGCGAACAACTTTTTCTTTACATCCATTGCAACTTTTTGCCCCACCCATGTATTCATATAAGTTGCTGTATAGGTCAATATACTCTGTACTGAGCTAAATACTATAATCAATATTGGTATAAGTAAAGTAGATACGCCTGTTGTACCTTTTTCAACCATAACAACATCCATATATGGCTTTAATGCCCAAGCAATTACTGCATCCATAGATCCAATTGGAATTGTAATAAGAACTGCTGTTAGAGCTCTCCCCCAATAAGGCTTAATATAAGGCATTATTTTCTTATAATTGACTATAAAGTTCATATTTGATAACTTTGATTTTACTTTTTTTAACATAGACTTGTCCGTAAAAAAAATTGCAACTTGTATAATATCTCCCTTTGATTAATAACAATGTTTTTAGCATAAGTAAATAAAAAAAAATAAGATATTTATATATAAAAAACCGTCTTCTTTTTATTGTAAGAAGACGGACTTAAATAGTTCTAAAATAGTCCATAATCCGATAGTCCTTTCTTGCTATTAAAGTATCTCAATAGCACCTGCTGCGGTTCTACCTCTGTCATCATAAATTTCATAGCTAACGCGTTGTCCTTCATATAATTTTCTCAAACCTTTTTCTTCTAATTTGGTAATATGAACAAATACATCTTTACCACCGCTTTCAGGTTGAATAAAGCCATAACCTTTACGAGAATTAAACCATTTAACAGTTCCTGTTGTCATTTTATCTCCTTATTATAAATTAAGTTTCACTATCTCCGTTGAGCATTAAGTCAACAGAATAATTTTATAATACAATTTATTTTATAGTCAAGAATAAATAAGCAATTATTAGTTGCTTTTTGTAGGTATTTTTTGTATATTTGTTTTAATATACTCTCTAAACTCAGGGTTTATGCCTTTTTCCAATGATTTTTTACGCAAATGATTTAATATATCTTCTCGATATCTCTCTTTTTTTGTCGCTATTTTAGTTAGATAATAAACTGTTGCATCAAATACTTGTTTTTTTTCACTATCAAGTCCTGAAAGTATTGATAAATATGTTGGCGAAAATTGTTTTTTTATTTCTGCATTATTTAATGCATATGAAGCCTTTTGAATTTTTTCTGCTTCACTAGGGGTGATATCTTCACTTTTTTTACCCAATAAAAAACCTTTTAAGATTTTTAACATTGATGAACTAACGCTAACAGCCATTTTTACCTCTCTTTTAATTTATGTTTTTAAAGTAATTTATGTTTTTATGTTTTGCAATTGTTTTTTGTAATTTTTTATGTGAAAAACTGTTGACACTTAATGTAAATCATATTAAAGATTTGTCTGTTTAGATATTGCTTGATCGTCTAATGGTAGGACAGCGGACTCTGACTCCGTTAATCTTGGTTCGAATCCAGGTCAAGCAGCCAGAGTTAAAAAGTCGCTTGAGGTGGCGACTTTTTCTTTTATTTTCAAACACTTAAACCAGTTCGAAGATGAATATATTTTGATGGCTTATTTTACAACATCTTCGAACTAGCTTCTATATTTTTCAATAACTTAGCTAATTTTAACCTTTTAGGGTACTTTTTTTACATCTCTAATAAAAAATATTTCTCTTCAGTCTTATTTCCCATAATAAACGACTTATAAAGATATATTTTATTAAATTGTACATTATTTTGTTTGACTTTTTCTTTTAATGTTAAAAAAAAATTATCTTTTTGCATTAAAAAACCTTTAGATCTATCATTTATAGCTAAAATCATTTCTCCTATACATGAATTTTCAGAAATTATTTTCACAATATTTTCTACTTGTTCATTATAATTAGTTATATATTCATTCGTATCTTTA
>JAZQZH010000037.1:0-70064 GCA_045633945.1 Alphaproteobacteria bacterium | reverse complement strand
ATATTTATTGTTTCTTTATTCCTTTCTGTAATTTTTTGATAAATATTTTTATTACATATAGGAATATAAATGAATATTTTAGAGCATATTGAAAAACAAAATAGAGTTAGAAGAGCACAAAAAAATATAAACAAATTATCATTACCATCTCAAACAATTGATTTTATAAAAAAATGCTATCAATTTGTGGTGGATTTGGGGTTAATCAAAAATCAATATATTTTCTCTACCCAATTCTTAAATAGTAACAAATATTATTTAGGAAAATTACTTTCACTAAATCAAGCACCTTCTTTGACAACACTTTCAACACTTATTGAAAATATAAAAATATTGGCATTATTACCCAATAGTGAAGAGTTTATAAAAAAAATTGAAGCACTTAATTTAGAATATGAAAAAATTATTCAGCAAAAATTGTTGAAATAATGATGTTATCTGCCTAATAGTATTTTTTCAATTTCTTTAAATTTTAGTTTCCTTATAGCATCATCTAATTTTTTTATATCTACTTTTTCTCTGTGTAGATAATTTTTAGCACCACAACCTTTACCTTCCCATCCACACAACAAATTAACCATCTCTTCACTTACATTATTATTTAAATATGTAACTCTTGCTAAATGTCTAAATGAATGGAATACCTTTTTCTTATCTTTTATTTCTATAACCTTATCCAAATAATGTCTAAAAGCATTACTCATACTGCCACCATACTTACTTTTTTCAGTATATTGTATAGAATAAAATAATCTCTCTTTTTTTTGTTTTTTAGTTGCCTCTACTTGCTTCATAAATCCTAATTTTTTTAAGAATGGATGAATAGGAACTCTTCTCTTTGAAGCATCATTTTTTACTGACTGGTCATCCTCATCATCTGTAACAAAGAAATAATCAATATCTGTTTCTTCATCTTTTTTAATATCTTGTATTTTTAATTGACATATTTCATTTAACCTCATTCCACTATATAAAGATATAATAGGAACCCAATATTTATAATTATCATTCACATTATCATTTTTTCTCTTAAAATATGTTTTAGGGTTAAAGATTTTCTTTAATTCATCTATTTCAAATGGTTGCCATACATTTTTATTTTTATTAAGTTTAGGTTTTTTAAAAATGTCACTTACATCTATATTTATTAAACCTTCTCTCCTACAATGTCTTAATAAATCATGAAAATGGCAAATATATTTTAATACTGTTGCTGAACTAATTGTTTTACTTCTGTCTTCTTCTTTATATAACAAAACATCTGCTAATTTTTTATTTGGATACTTTTCTCTCCATTTTTTAGGTATAAAATAAATTAACTTATTGATTTTTCTACAATCATCAAATGTTATCTGCTCTACATATTGCTTATCTATTAACTCAAAAATAGTTTCCAAACATTGTTTTTTAGTTTTTAAATATGATTCATCAACACTATTATCATGTCTTAATGGTCTTACCATATCTTCATAAACATCCTGCCATTTAGTTAGTATGATAGGTTCTGCCATTAGTTCTTGTTGTTTTTGATGTAGTAGGGTTCTTTCTAACTTTGTAATTTTAGGATGGTCTGTTCCAATAACCCTTGTTCTTGGTTTAATACCTAATTTTTGTTGTGCCCAATCATCAATATTTAATAGATGATGATAAAAATCTAACATTTGTGATGACCTTTGTGAATCTTCATCATTTTGTGTTATTTGGAAGAATGCTGCTCTATTTTTAGATATTTTTTCTATAAAATTATATAGTGACAGTGTAGTATTAGGTCTATTTCTCAACCATTTTAAATAATCAAAAAATAAATCTTGGATAGTTGATTTTATAAAATTATAGTCAGTAGCATCTTTGGCATCATCATCTGTGTCAGGAACATTGGGGTCTCTATGTTTTTCATTGTATTCATTAACTTTTTTCTGTGTAAATAATCCAATATCTTCAAAATCAATCTTTCCATTTTGTATTTTGTTGTAATGGTTTTCATAAAAATCATCAATTTGTCTTAATCTATATACTAAAACTTTATCTAATTCTTCATCTGTTAAAATTATAGCATTATTTTTAATGTCCATTGCCAACTCTTTCACAAAATTAAAATACATCTCTATTTTGGCACTCTCAATTCTTAATTTTGATAAAGCATCAAAATAGTTATTTGTTTTTAAAGAATATTTTATTTCATTTTTTTTGACAAGGTCCTTAATGGAATTAGGCACCACAATTCTAATATAATAGGTATTTTTTCTTAAATGGAGTCTTGTTATATTTGCCATATACTGTATCACCCTTATGTAGCACAGTATAAAAAACATATAATAAAAAAACACCAATCTACTGAAAAATCAATAGGTTGGTGTTATTTTTTGGCAGGGGCAGTAAGATTCGAACTCACGACACTCGGTTTTGGAGACCGATGCTCTACCAACTGAGCTATACCCCTAAACTGATTGAATGTATTTATCCAATCGCTTGTTCTTGATACACTTATTAAAATAATAAATCAAGAGTTTTTTATTTTTTTTAATAACTATATTAGTTTTTGCGTAACTCTGCAGCTGTATTCCACATTTTTTCGAGGTTGTAAAAGTCTCTAACTTCTGGGCAAAAGATGTGGACAATAACATCAAATGCATCAATTAAAACCCAGTTGGCTTTTTCTTCACCTTCAGATGAGGCTGTGTATCCTTGTTGTTTTAGTTCGTATTTTAGTTTGTCTGCTAAAGAGGCAACATGACGATTAGATGTTCCGCTTGCGATAACCATATAGTTAGCTATTGAGGTTTTGCCTTTAAGGTCAATTACAACAATATCTTCAGCTTTGTTATCATCAAGTATTTTTTCTACTAGTTCCAACAATTCTTTGTTGTCTTCTGTCATATATATTCTCCTTTGATTCTTAATCTAATGGCGACCATGTCTTTTTGACTGGTTCATCTGCTATAATGTTAACTTCTGGTTCTTTAGCACTGCTTTTTGTTGGGACAAAACTTGATATCTCTCTTAGGCAGTCTATTGTATTCATGCCAGCAATGGCAGAAATTGCATATACTGGAGATGATGTTACTTTTTGTAGCGTTTTGATTTTCTTTTCTATCTCTTTGGGAGTTAGAGAATCTATTTTGTTTAAAGCAACAACTTCTGGTTTGTTTATCAAGTTGCGTTGGTATAATTCAAGTTCTTTGCGAATTGTTTTGTATTCTTTGGCAACGTTTTCTGATGTGGCATCAATAAGGTGTAAAAATACTGAACAGCGTTCTACATGCTTTAAGAATCTATCGCCAAGTCCGATACCTTCGTGTGCGCCCTCTATAAGACCTGGAATATCTGCAAGAACGATTTCTTTGTTGTCAACCCACGCAACACCAAGATTTGGGTGTAATGTTGTAAATGGGTAATCTGCAATTTTGGGGCGAGCTTTGGTTACTGCGCTTAAAAAGGTAGACTTGCCAGCATTTGGCAAACCAATTAAACCAACATCTGCGATGATTTTTAAGCGTAACCATACCCACATTTCAATGCCTGGCCATCCTGGTTCTGCGTAGCGAGGAGCTTGGTTGGTAGATGTTTTGAAGCGTACGTTTCCTCGTCCGCCGTCGCCACCTTTGGCGATCATGAAGGTTTGACCAGCTTCTACCATGTCAGCGATAACAGTCTCTCCATCGTCGGCAACGATTTCTGTGCCAACAGGCACTTTGATTATCATATCTTCGCCTTTGGCTCCGCTCATCTCTGAGCCCATACCGTGTTGACCGTTTTGGGCTTTGAAGTGTTGTTGGTAGCGGAAGTCTATCAATGTATTTAAATTTTCAACAGCTACAAAGTATACGCTGCCACCTTTACCGCCATCACCACCGTTTGGACCACCAAATTCAATATACTTTTCGCGGCGAAAAGAAACGCAACCTCGTCCGCCATCTCCTGATTTTAAGTATATTTTTGCTTGGTCTAGAAACTTCATTGTAAAACTCGCTTTGAATGTTTGTTTTTTGAAAAATAAAGGGGATGATTGCCACCCCCTATTTATTTTTGTTATGAGTGCTAACTATTCTGCTGGAACAACAGATACGTATGTTCTGTCATTTGCTTTAGTTTTGAACTCAACTTTGCCTTCTGTTGTGGCAAAAATTGTGTGGTCTTTACCCATACCAACGTTGTTTCCTGGGTGGAATTTTGTGCCACGTTGACGGATAATGATATTACCAGCGATAACAGATTCACCACCGAATTTTTTTACACCTAAACGACGTCCAATAGAATCGCGTCCGTTTGATGAGCTACCGCCTGATTTCTTATGTGCCATTTTTAATAACTCCTAGTTAATTATTTACACAAATCGGTAATTTTTACGATTGTGATTTGTTGTCTGTGACCATTTTTACGACGGTAGTTTTGTCTTCTTTTCTTTTTGAAAACAATAACTTTTGCGTCTTTTGCTTGTTTAACAATAGTGCCTTTTACTGTGGCACCAGCAACTAATGGAGTGCCGATAACGTCATCCATAGCTAATACTTCGTTAAAAATAACTTCACTTCCAGCGTCGCCAGCAATTTTTTCAATTTTGATAACATCGTTTGATGCTACTTTGTATTGCTTGCCGCCTGTTTTAATTACTGCATACATTTTTATTCACCTGTTTTGTATAGATTTAAACATAACTTTTTTGAGCAATATACAGAAGATTTTTAAGGAGTCAATAAGAATCTGTATAAAATTTAAAAAAAATATTATTGAGTTATCTTTTGTTTAATAAACGAAACAGTCTTGGATGTATAAAATCTCCGCTCCAAATGCCTTGTTTGTTTTGTTTTGCAATCTCTTGTTCTTTGGTATAATTGGTTTCTAGATATATTATTGCTTGTCCATTTTTTATCATTTCTTGATTTATATCTATATTATTATCAACGTAACAAGTGCAAAGATATCTATCATATTGATCTTTTTTGTCTGATTTGCAGGTGACTGTTTTGTTTTCGATTAGTTTTTTTAGAAAATTGATTGAGTTTATTCCGCATTTATAGTTTTGGCCGTTATTATCTTTGCAGGTTTGCAAATATTCTGGCGCATCTATACCTGTTAATCTAATTCTTTGGGTATTAATTTCTAAACTGTCTCCATCTATAACTTTTATAAAATCAGAGTGTGTAGTTATATTTATTTCTTCAGCAAAAGAAAAATGTGGTATAAATGTAGTTAATATAGAAAATATTATTGTATATAATGTGTATATTTTAGACAATTTTCTTTTCATTGCGGGACTTTCGATTTATTTTTTATGTAAATAGTATATACTTAATTTTTATTAAAGGTTAGTTAGCGTGCAAAAAATATTTTTAAAACTTTGTGTTGGGGTTGGAATATTCGGATTATTTTCTTGTTCTAACTTTAGGGATACTACGGTTGATTATGATGACTTATTTATGCCATCTGCAGGGATGACTTCAAATAGTTCATTATATATGGATAATTTTGAGGCCGATAATCATTATTTGAGTGATAATATTATTGATATTAAAGATCCTAATTATGGAGCTAAGGTTTATAATAAGCGTGTGCCTAAGCTTAATTCTTTGATTGTGTGTAGAGATAAGCAATGTGCTCCTTCGGAAATTGCTACATCAAAAGAGTATATTTTTAATTCATTGGCTCACTTAATTGATAATAATGCTGATGCTAATGCCTTGTTGTGTGAGGCAAATCCTCAGGCACGTGTTTGTGTTAATCCTTATTTGACAATTCCTGCTAAGATAGGTGTTACTCCTGGATATGTTTATTTTGATGGTGTGAAAATTGTTGATACAATGCTTGTTGATGGAAAAAATGCAATAGAGTTGGTTTTGGGGTACAGTTTGAGTTATAATGGTCAAACACCATATGTATGTAAACCAGATAAAGCTGTATTGTACGTGAAGAATAATAATGGTGTTGTTTTAAATGGTGGTGGTTTTAATTGCGATATGACAAGTATTGGCGTTACTCAGATTAGAGTAATGTTTAATGTGGATTATATTGATATGGATTATGGTTATATTGGTGGTTACTATTCTATTGGTATGGCAGGTCCTGCTCATGGAGGTGGTTCTGGTTATGCTATGATTAGATTGCCAAATGATGCACATCCATTAAGTCCTGTTTTGACAAGAGAAATAGAAGTGAAAGAAGAAATTAAAACAGATGAAAACGTTTTGAAGCCTTCAAATGAAAACAAAGATCTTAAAGAAAATGATGCTAAAGAAGTTAAGGAAACGGATGTAAATAAAGCTGTTGAATATAATAGTGATTTAAATAGTGCAAAGGTTGATTATTCTGAGCCAGGTGTTGTGGTGGTTGAGAGCGATATATTGAATACAGCTAAAAATGTTGAAACTAAGCGTGAGCCACTAAAATTGGATGGTGAAGATATTAGACCACTAAGTGATCCGATACCTTTAGATCCTGCATATGAAGAAATTAGTGTCGAAGATTTAGATGATTATATAAAATAAAAATTAACGATTATGTTTTATTATGAGAGGGTCTTGGGCATATTGTTTGGGACTCTTTTATGATTTGTTGATAGGAAGTGTGGGTTATGGATAAAAAATTTGTTATTTCGTTGATTGGTGCGCCTGCTTCAGGTAAGGGGTATATTGCCTCATGCTTAAAAGACGAATTAAAAAATATGTATGGATTTAATGAAGATGATATTGCGGGCATTTCTGTTGGTGAAATTATTAGAAGAGAAAAAAAGAATGGTACTCCGATGGGAATAAAACTTGCAGCCAATATGAAAGAAGGTGGTTTGGCGCCTGATGATATGGTTAATGAAATGTTGGTTGAAGAGCTTAAAAATGTTGATGCAAAAGTTTTGATTTTGGATGGATACCCAAGAACAGTTGCTCAAGTAAAAGAATTTTCTAGATTGATGGAAAACTTTTCTAGTGCGGTAGTATTTAGAGATACTCCTAAAGATTTGATTTTAGAAAGAGTAAAAAATCGCCGTATTTGTGAGAAATGTGGTATGGCTCATAATGTTGGTGATGGGCATTGCGATTGTGGTGGAAGGCTTGTTAAACGTCGTGATGATAGAGTGTTGCCTGAGCGTTTGGCAGAGTACGAAGAGATGACTAAACCTGCTGTTTTGGAGCTAAAGAAAGAAGGAAAGAACTTCTTTTGGTATGAAGGAACAGCAGAAGGTGATGTTATTGCAAGAGAATTTTTGGAAGCCAATAAAATGTATTTGTAATATACAAAAATGGAGGAGCTGAGGGGCTCCTTTTTTGTTGCTTTTATATAAATTTTTTAGTGTAAGTGTTATTGGAGAGAGAATAAATGAAAATTTGTTTTGAAATGTTTGATGAGTGTAAAGGGGGAGAAGTGTTGGTTTTCTACACACATCTATAGCGTTGCCAAATGAAGCAGAGGAAACTAAAGGTTCTGCGTCGAAGAAAGCATCTGAACAAGATAAAGATAATCTTGAGGTATTTAAAAAAAAGATTGGAACAAAATAGTCGTTAATAAAATTTATTTTTGAAGATTAAGGCCAAAGTTTAATTTATATAAGCTTCGGCTTTTTTTTTATAGTTGCTTTAAAAAAAAAATTAAGTATAATGCCGGTACTTTTTATATTCTTATGTTTAATTACTTAAAATTTTTGTATGAATAGTTATGTTTCTTTTGATGAAGTTTCAAAAAACGGATTTGAGTTTTTGACTTCGAAGGCTGAAATCGATGAATTTATTAATGATCCTGTGAAAAAAACGGTTATTGAGGCGATTAGAGATGGAAGTTGGGTTGAGAAATTTTGTTATGATAATCATCTCGACGAGTATCCTGTGGGTGATTTTTCTTTAAATTCTGGATTTTTGTTTGAAGATTTATATGCAAATGAAACGTTTGTTATGTTTGCAAAGTATTCAACCCTCGAGGATTGGAAGAAATTTCTTGATGTGAGATTAATAGTTCATGATAAGGCTTCTAAATCTAGAGATGAATATTATGACGTAATGAAGAGAGGAACTATTTGTGTGTATCCTCTGAATGTTAGGTGTGTACATCTTTATTTTTCGTACTATGTGCTGAGAGCAGGTGTGGTTGAATATCTTATCGAATATGGTGATATTGATAAGGTTGTAGAGTTTGTTTCTCGTGACATCGTTAAGAATTCTCGTGAACTTCAAGGTGTGCTAAAGGGCAAATTTGATAATTTGTTTTTAAAGCGTCTTAACGAAGGTAGTTTTGATGGATTTTTTGATTTTTGGGTCAATCTTGTGAGAGATGGTTATTTGAAAAATATCAAGCTTTGTAGAGAAACAGAGAAGGTATTTTTGGAGAAATATCCGCATGAATATGAGATTTATCAGAAACTCTTTCGTGAAAGTTTGTAGTAAAAAAAAAGACCGGTAATAAAACCGGTCTTTTTTATTGTTTGGATTAAAAGTTATTCTGCGTCTTGACCAGTTTCTTGGTTAACACGTTTTGCAGATAATTTAATCTTACCACGATTGTCTGTTCCTAAGCATTTAACCCAAATTCTGTCACCTTCTTTGTAGAAGTCGCAAACAGAAGCGATGCGTTCGTTTTTAACTTCTGAAATATGAACTAAACCTTCTGTTGAGCCGAGGAAACGAACAAATGCACCAAAGTCCATGATTTTGGTAATTGTTCCGTGATAGTTCTTTCCTTCTTCAGGAACGGCAACAATGCCATTGATGATTTCTAGAGCTGCTTCAGCATCTTTTTTATCTACTGCAGCAACATTTACTGTACCATCGTCATCGATATCAATTTTTGTGTTGGTTTTTTCAATAATTTCACGAATTACTTTACCACCAGTACCAATTACTTCACGGATTTTATCTGTTGGAATTTTAATAGAGATAATACGTGGAGCATTTGGAGAAACTTCTGGGCGAGGTTCTGCAAGAGCTTTTGCCATTTCACCTAAGATATGAATGCGTCCTTCATGTGCTTGTGCAAGAGCGTTTTTCATAATTTCTTTTGTGATAGATGTAATTTTAATATCCATTTGGAGTGCTGTTACACCATCTTTTGTTCCGGCAACTTTGAAGTCCATATCGCCGAGGTGGTCTTCATCACCAAGGATATCTGTTAAGATTGCAACTCTGCCATCGTCTTCTTTAATTAAGCCCATTGCGATACCAGCAACTGGCTTTTTGAGTGGAACACCCGCATCCATAAGAGCTAAAGTAGAACCACAAACTGTTGCCATTGATGAAGAACCATTTGATTCCATAATATCTGATACAACGCGGATTGTGTATGGGAATTCAGATTTGTCTTTTGGCATCATTGGGTGGATGGCACGCCATGCAAGTTTTCCGTGACCAATTTCACGACGACCAGGAGAACCAAGTCTTCCGCATTCACCAACAGAGAATGGTGGGAAATTGTAGTTTAACATAAATTCTTGGCGTTGTTCTTCCATTAAACCATCGATAATTTGAGAATCTTCAGCAGTACCTAATGTTGCAACAACAAGTGCTTGTGTTTCACCACGTGTAAATAATGCTGAACCGTGTGTTGTTGGAAGAAGATCTACTTCGCAAGTAATTGGGCGAACTGTTTTTGTGTCGCGTCCATCAATACGTGAACCAGTAGATAATACTTTTTCACGCATTACTGAATGCATCAATTTTTCTGTTACGTCTAAAGAGTAACGAACTTCGATTTCGTTTTCAGGATCAATTGTTGCTTCAACTTCTGCTTTTAATTCACCAAGACGTGTAGAACGTTTTTGTTTGTCAACTTCGTTGAATGCTTCTTCGTATTTTGCACGGAATTCTTTTTCAACTCTGTTGTATAAGTCATCAAATTCTTTAGGGAAGCTTGGTTTTTCCCATGCTTCTTTACCAGCTTCTGCTTTGAGTTCGTTTATTAATTCGATAACTTTTTGGAAGTTATCAAAACCGAACATAACAGCATTTAACATTATTTCTTCTGAGAGTTCGTTAGCTTCTGATTCTACCATGAGAACACCTTCTGATGTTCCGGCAACAGTTAATTCAAGCTCTGAGTTTTTAATTTCTTCTAATGTTGGGTTTAATACATATTCTCCATTAATGTAACCAACTTTTGCAGCACCAATAGGACCCAAGAATGGAATACCTGATACTGCAAGTGCAGCAGAAGCAGCAACCATTGCTAAAATATCTGAATCTGTTTTTTTATCATGAGCAATAGTTGTGCAAACGATTTGAACTTCATTTTTGAACGCATCAGGGAAGAGTGGACGGATTGGTCTGTCGATTAAGCGAGATACCAAAACTTCATGTTCAGAAGGTTTTCCTTCACGTTTCATGAACCCACCAGGTATTTTACCTGTTGCATAATATTTTTCTTGATAGTTAACAGTTAGTGGGAAGAAGTCTTGGTCAGCTTTTGCTTCTTTGGCAGCAACTACTGTTGCAAGTACAGTTGTGTTGCCATAACTTGCGAGTACTGCACCTGTTGATTGTTTTGCGATTTTGCCTGTTTCTAAAACTAATTTACGACCGCCCCATTCCATTTCTTTGCGGCATACGTTCCAATTTACCATATTTTTTACCTTTCCTATAAATACCTCACCTAGTGTTATACTAGGATTTAAGAAATAGCGGAGCCCCATTGCCCCGCTATTTCATTCAAACATCTTACTTACGTAAATCTAATTTTTTAATCAATGTTTGATATCTTTCTTCACTTGTGTTCTTTAGGTGGTCTAACAAGTGACGGCGACGACTTACCATCTTCATAAGACCTAAACGAGAGTGAAGGTCTTTTTTATGAGTGTTAAAGTGCTCAATTAAAGCGTTGATTCTATGTGTCCAGATAGCGATTTGTACTTCTGGAGAACCAGTATCACCTTCTTTTAAGCCGTACGCTGCAATAATTTCTTGTTTTTTTTCGTTTGTAATCGACATCTATTTATTCCTTTTTAATTAAAATATTAAAATTAAAGATTAAAAACCCGAATCGGAAAGAGTTGTTTTTCTCTTTCTTCAACAAGGGCTATAAGCTTATTTTCTAAACAGGCTGCATAGATATTGTTTAAAGGTTTAATTCCTTTATTATCAATAGCTTGCCCGTTTTTAAGCTTGAGAGCTTCTGTTTGAGTTAAAGCGATAACCGTGATGTCGCACAGAAACGTTTCAACTGGTAAAACAGATTTCTCACCGCCATTTGTATACAACATATTTTTTAAATTTTCCAGTAAAATCGTATCCTCAATGCTAAATTTTCCATTTTTTGTACGGCGTAAGGAGGTTAGGTGTCCACATGTGTTTAATGATTTTGCTATATCGGTTCCTAGTGTTCTTACATATGTTCCTTTGGAGCATGTAACTTCAAAATTTGCTTTTTTTAACTCTGGTTGATAGTTTTTTAAGATAAGTGATTTTATTTCAATTTCACGTTTTGGAATTTCAAAATCTTTTCCTTCTCTTGCTAAAGTATATGCTCGTTTGCCATCTATATGAATGGCGGAATATTTTGGTGGAATTTGAGTTATTTTACCTAAGAATTTGGGGATGATATTGATAATTTCATCTTTGGTTGGAATCTTTGTAGAGGTGTTGCAAATCTCTCCTTCTATGTCATCGGTTGTAGTTGAAGTTCCAAATAGTAGTTCAAACTCGTATGTTTTATCACCTTGTTCTAAGTATGGTATAAGCTTGGTAGCTTCACCAAAAGCGAGAGGTAATACTCCTGTTGCAAAAGGGTCTAATGTGCCAATATGTCCTGCTTTTTTTGCTTTTAATTCGTATTGTATTTTTCTTAAAATTTGATTTGAGCTCACACCTTGAGGTTTATCTAATATAATCCATCCGTTGATATCTAAATTGTTATGCTTTGTCATATGAATAGTTCCAACTGTTGGTCGTGATTTAAGTTATCTATAGCTTCTTTAACAATAGGAATAGATACGGCGCGTCCGTATATCCATGAAATTTCATCAATTTCTGCAACTAATTTGGTTATGTAAGCAAAAGAACGCTCAGAGTATTTTAGTATATAATCAAGAATTTCTTGAGATATGATGATTTGGCGATCGTTAAATAATTTGGCTACAAGTGCTGTTAGCATTTCATCATCTGGTTGATGTATTTCTGCATTTGGCACGATATTTAATCTCGATCGCAAATCTGGTAGCTTTAGTGATAGCTTTGAGAGAGGCAACTCTGATGTAAATAATATATTTGTTTTGGGAGTGTTGTAATTATTATATAAATGGAAGAAGGCCTCTTCGTTAATGTTTGCATCCAACTCTTCTATGACCAAATAGGGGTGTTGGCTGGTTAATTTATTTATATTTTTCATATTAATGCTGTGAGCATTTAGTATTGGAATCTGTATAGGGCGAGGGAGTGAGTTTTGTATTGTTGTTATCCAAATGTGTGCAAGATGAGATTTGCCTGAACTTTTAGGACCATAAATATTTAGAGCAAAATGTTGCCAATTGGGCCAAGTTTTTACAGCTAAATAAGCTGTTTGATTGCATGCGGTGATCATGAAATCTTCTTCGCCCAAATAATTAGCTGGTTCAAAATTTAGTTTATATTGTTTTATTTTGTTATTTATATTGCTCATGTTTAACCTACTAAAACCTCATAAACTTTTTGTGTTAAATCGCTTAAGCTGAAAGGTTTTGGAATGAAAGACATATTTTCTATATCGCTAAATTCTCCTTTTAATATATCTTCAGAATATCCTGAGGCAAGTATTATTTTTATATCAGGCAACTCTTCTAATACTAGTTTTGATAATTCTATTCCATTAAGCCCAGGCATAACCATATCGGTAATTAATAAATTAAAGTTTTTATCTGTTTTTAGGGTTTCTAGAGCATTTTCTGCAGAATTGCAACTTACAACAGTATATCCCTTTTTGCGCAATGCTCGTTGTGCAAATGTTCTAACAGAATCTTCATCATCAACTAATAGTATGCGGATATTTTCGATATTATCTGGTGTTTGGTTTAGGTTGTCGGTTGCAGACAGGCTTAAACCTAAGATGATTTTATCTGTGTTTGTTTGTGGTGTGGGGGTTAGAACAGCACGGCCTTTTTTATCGTTTAGAGTTCTGTATGAAGGTGTTTCATCTAATGTTTGGTGTGAAACTGTTTGAGTGTATGCAGGAAGATAGATAGAGAATGTAGTTCCTACATTTAGAGTACTATTTACCTTTATAAAACCTTCCATTTGGCGAACTATTCCATATACTGTTGCCAATCCTAATCCGGTACCAGAGCCGACGATGTTTTGTTTTGTTGAGAAAAATGGTTCAAAAATACGAGATAAATTTTCAAGAGGAATGCCGCAACCTGAGTCTGTTACATCCATTCTAACAAAAGAGCCTGCATCTATTGTTTCTGCTCCGAAATGATATGGCTCTAACAAAGTTTCCATTTGGGTGGAAATTGTTAGAGTACCTTTTTTGTTCATAGCGTCTTTTGCATTTACACACAAGTTTAGAACTACTTGTAAAAACTGTACTTTATCAACCTTTATTGAATTTAAGTTGTCGCCATGATTAAATTTGAGTTCAACTTGTTCACCAACCGTTCTTTTTAATAAAGGGGTGTATGTGACAAGTATATCAGTAATGCTGTTTAATTCTGGTTTTAGAGGTTGTTTTCTTGAAAATTGTAATAATTGACGAACCAGTTCTGCAGCACAGTTAGCATTTTGCTTAATTTGTATTATATCTGCATGAGAAGAATCTTTGGGACCATGGCGTTGTAATAATAAATCACAAAAACCAATCATTGCGGTTAGGAGGTTGTTAAAGTCATGTGCAATACCGCCGGCAAGTTGTCCCATTGCTTGCATTTTTTGTGCTTGTGCAAATTGTGTTTCTAGGTTTTTTTGTTCTGTTGCATCTAGGCAAAAGAGGGTAATACCTTTTATATTTTCTTTGATTTGTAATGTAGATGAGAATAGTGGACAGATATATAATCTTAGTATTTTATTTTGATTTTTCTTTTTTAGATTTAAATCAAAATATGCTACTTGTAATTTGCTTTCTTCATTTTCAAATGTTGTAATTTGTTTTTTAATTTTTAATATACTTTCTTCATCTAGATAATTTGTTAAGTAGTTATTTTGTAGTTGTGAAGGAGATGGTACATTTAAGATGTCAGTAAATTGTTGGTTTACTCGTTTAATGATTAGATCTTTATCTAGCAGCATTATTCCAAAAGGAGAGAGATTAAATATGCTATTTGATTCTGAAACTATTTCTTTATATGTGTCTTGAAGAGTGTTATGAGTTGGTATTTCTCCAATAACAAGACCTCTGGTTTGAAGAGATTGTCCTTCTTTAAAAGTGTCTGTTTTTACAAGATACTCATATATTTTTCCTTGAGATTTTATATAGGCATTATATTGGGTTATCCCATTGTTTATTTTTTCTTCTGTTGCAGAAGATTTGATTAAGAATGAATTTATATCTTTGCCTAATATTTGGTCTTTTGGGGTGTTTAACATTAAGCTTAGTGTTTTATTTATATATTCTACTTTATTTTTATTATTTAGAACATAAATACCAATGGGTAAAAAGTTTAGAAAGTTATAAAAAGCTCGACGCTCTTCTTTAAAAATTGTATTCATGGTTTTTTCTGAAGTGATGTTTTCAAAACTCCAGAATTGATAAATATTGTATTTTTTATCTAATTTTGAGATGGTTAATATATCTTCATTTTTGTTTGGATTTAAGCTTATAGGGCGTATGTTTACGCGATACCACTCAAAACCAGAAAAAATTGTTTTATCATCAAACTTGATTGCTATATCTTGAGATGTTTCTTTTAGATTTTGTGAAGCATGCTCAAGTTCTTTTAGTTTATGAAGATTGCTTTCATCAGTTATTATATGTTTTTTTAAAAAATCAAGTATTGGGGTGTTTTGTAAAAAAGCTTTCGCTAATTCATTTTGTAAAACAATTTTATTGTCCTGATTAGTAATAATATAGCATATTTTTTTATCTTTTAGTATCTCATTAGCTAATCCTCCATATAAAATGGCTGTTTCACCAGATTGAAGGATGGTTATGGCTATATATATACTTAGTGTTATGAATATAAAAATTGCTAGAATAATTGGTCTTAAATACATTGGATATGCAAAGAGAAAACCAATGCTTAAGATGGTTGCTGTTAACATAAAAACTAGAAGCAAAAGTCTTGTTTCTAAAATTTTGTCTGGGCGTGTATCTTTGTTACTCTTAAACATGGTTTTATCTTTGATGATGGGTTTATGTTATGATGTCTGGTTTGGTTTTACCTGTTCTTGTTGTTATGTATGAAATCATACGTGAAATTTCACTTAAATCTTGTAACATAATTTCAGGATCTTCAAGTAGTTTCTTTGTTTCATAACGCTCAATATATACTCTTAGGGTTGCTCCATTTGTGCCAGTTCCGGATAGGCGATAAACAATACGTGAACCATTAGAGAAGTGTACAATTAAACCATTTTTAGTTGATGTTTTATCTACTGGGTCATTATATATAAAAGGATGGGCATCTGAAATTTTATATCCTTTAAATTCTTTATTAATAAGAGATGGTAAAGAATTTTCTAAATCTTGCATTAGTGTATCCGCAATATTTTGAGGGATATTTTCGTAGTCATTGCGTAAATAATAATTTCTACCATACTTTTTCCAATGGTTAAGTACTATATCTTTTAATGAACGTTTTTCTTTTGCGATAATACTTAACCAAAATAGAGTAGCCCAAATTCCATCCTTTTCGCGGATGTGAGATGCACCTGTTCCAAAGCTTTCTTCTCCGCAAAAACTTACAAGATTAGAATCCATTAAGTTGATGAAATATTTCCATCCAGTTGGAACTTCGTAGTATCCAATGTTAAGTGCATCAGCAACGTGTTTTACAGCCATAGAGGTGGCAGCTGATTTTGCAACACCAAAAATACCCTTTTGATATGCTGGAATTATTTTATAATTATCTGTAATAATGGCCAAGCAATCGCTTGGGCTAACAAATATGTTTTTTCCTAATATCATATTGCGATCGCCATCACCATCGTTTGCGGCAGCAAAATCTGGTGCTGATTCTGAAAACATAATGTCAACTAAGTGTTTTGCATATATTAAATTTGGATCAGGGTGTAGACCTCCAAAATCTTCTAATGGCTTGGCATTTATAACACTACCTTTTTTAGCGCCAAGTTTTTCTTCAAAAATTTTCTTAGCATATGGGCCGGTAACTCCATTCATAGCATCAAAGATAAATCTAAAGCCTGATGCAAATAATGATTTTATATTTTCAAAATCAAAAATACTTTCCATTAAATCTATATAATCTATGTATGGGTCAATAATTTCTATAGTTGTGTTTTCTTCTTTATATATACCTAATTTTGTTAGGTTAAAATCATTGCAATCTGCAATTTTATACTCTGTAATTTTTAATGCTTCTTCTTGTATGGCTTTACTTTCTTCTGGTTGGCACTGTCCACCTGAAGAGGTAGCATACTTTATACCAAAGTCGCCATCTATTCCTCCTGGATTGTGAGAAGCGGATAATACGAATCCCCCATCTAGGTGATTTTTTAGAATTATATGTGAGCCAGCTGGGGTAGAAACTAAACCATCTTTTGCAATATAGAGTTTTTTTACATTGTTAGCGATGGCTATTTTGATTATTTTTTGAATAGCAACAGAGTTATAGTATCTACCATCACCACCTACTAAAAAAGATTTATCTTCAAGGTTTGGTATTGTATTGAAGATGCTTTGTAAAAAATTTTCTATATAATGTTCTTGGTTTGCTGTTTTAGTTTTTTTTCTTAAACCGGCTGTTCCCATTTTTTGATCAGTATAAGGAGTGGTTTTAATTATTCTAATCATTTTCAATCCCTTTAATCGTAAACATAGTTGTTAATACACTTAAAACAAAAAGAACTAGTTGTAAAGATTATTTATCATTTAAAGATAAATTCAGCTAGTTTTGTAATCTCACGTTTAGCGCAGATATCCTCATATGTTAGGATATTTTTTAGGCTAGATGTGATTTTATCTTGCGACGATATCCCTTCTAATGTGTTTAGATATGAGATACGTTTATTTATTGGAGGGGCTACTCGAAAACCGTACATTTTAGCCATATTTATTAGTTCTTTAGAGGGAGTATCTGTTGATTTATTTTTTAAGTTGTTTTCACAGATTACCCAATTTAGGCTTTTGCTATGACTGGATGCTATTTTCTTTTTTAGTTCCCACATATTATTTATATAAGCATTATTTTTTTGAAAATTGCGAATCGAAGATGATAATAAGGTTATATATGTATCAACAAATCCTGCAAGTTCATCTGATGCATCTATTCCTGGAATAATAATAGCGTCATAATTGTGGTATTCAGTTTTAAAGTTGTGACGATATATTATATTTGGAGTTGGAAGGGTGGGATGTGATTTGTTTCTATTCTCAATTATTGTACATAATGGAGAATCTGGTGATAATAATAATGCTGTTTTTTGATCGTTATATAGCAATGTAATAGCTAGCTCTAGTCCAAATAACTTTTTGCCAGAACGAGAGGCGCCATCTACAATAACAATATGTGCTTTTTTGTTTTCCATACTGCTCATACCAATTAGCGTTTATTATATGCTGTTTTGGTTTTGTTAGATTTTATGGAGTTTTGAATTGCATTTTTGAGGTTATATGTATTGATGCGATGATTTTCATTGATATGATTTAATGACAGTTCCATCATTTTGGATACAGCATCGTCACGTTGTTTTACTTTTTTGTGTCCAAGTGTGACGGCTATTATGCGGTGACTTCCTTGTTGAGCAGATGTTAAAATATTAAATCCTGATGCTGCAGTATAACCAGTTTTCATTCCGTCTGTGCCAAGAGAATCGTTTAAGTGATAATTATGTGTTTTGTATGTTATGTTATTGTATTTGAACTCTTTTAGAGAGAATAGATGATAATATTGAGGATAGTGGTGATAGATTGCTGCACCTAAAATAGCTAAATCTTTTGCGGTGGTTTTTTGTTCTGAGTTTGGTAAACCAGATGCATTTTTAAATGTTGTTTTGTACATGCCGAGTTTGTGAGCTGTTTGTGTCATTAATACTGCAAAATCACGCTCTGACGGGCTCAATGCTTCAGCTAAAACTGTTGCACAATCGTTGGCTGATTTGACAATGAGGGCTTCTATTAGTGTTTTTACATCAATATATGAGCCGGCAGGCATTCCTAATTTTGATGGAGAACGAGAAGCTGCTGTACGTGAAACCTTTAGTTTATCGCTCATTTTTAGTTTTCCGGTTTCTAGTGCATTGAATGTAATATATAGAGTCATTAATTTAGTTAATGATGCAGGATAACGTAGTTTCTCGGCATTTTCAGAATATAAAACATTTCCTGTTTTTGCATCAATTACTATTGATGAAGTGTTGGAAGCATGTGCTGAAAATGATGTTAAAATAAGTAAAAGTAAGCATAAATATATTTTTCTCATGATGTACATTTTAGATTTTACCCTCTCATAATTACAAAGATGGTTTATAATAGCATAATAAAAGAAAATAAATTGTTAATTTTAGTTATGAATATAATTTTTTTATCTAATTTTTTATCTTGACTTTATGAAAAAATGTTTGTAATAAGGATTTCTGATGGCGAACGTAGCTCAGTTGGTAGAGCCCCGGTTTGTGGTACCGGTTGTCGTCGGGTCGAGCCCGATCGTTCGCCCCATGTTTGAACTCTGCAGTAGCGGAGTTTTTTTTATGCGAACAATCGAGCTCGAAGGTTCGAGTATGTCTTACTCGTAAATGTTGAAATAAGTTCAATATTAACTCTTTTTTGAAACTCGGTTTGAAACTTTCTTTAGTGAAAATTTTATATTGACAGGGGATGAAAAATAATGTATTTATATATTGCAAATATATAAAAGTATGTATGGTTGTATTATGATATAAGATTTTGTATGGCGTTTTCAATCTTGTAAATATAAATTTTAGTTTGTATGAATGAAATGGACGAGTGATTGTTTATAGTTTATGATTTTGGAGATGTAATAATATAGCTAAAATAGTTAGTCCTTTTTGTGTGTTTGAGATTTGTGACAGTTTTATTTTTTTAAAGTAATTTCTTAAGCCGAAGTAAATAATGATTTAATGTGCAAAGGTGATTGGTGTGTTTATTTTTTTATAAACAGATATTGCTTTTGTTTGGATATTTAAAAATTTTAGATATCCTGTTACGTTAGATTGTTATGTACGAGGGGAGAAGTTGCTTTAAGAAATGAAACTGTTGCATGTGCTCTAACAAAAAGGGGTATCCCCTCCCGTTGGGGAGGGGGGATGGTTCTCCTAAGATGAGGGAAAGCAATAGTTTTAAGTATTGTTAAAAAAGCTATTCTTAGTATGTCTTAAAAAGATATCTATATATTAGTAAAACATAAAGGCACCCTTTGGGTGCTTTTAGTGTTTTAAAGTGTCGGGTAATCGGTTATAGTTGGGTCGATATTTGGGGTTAGGGCCTTTTTGATATATTTTAAGGGGATGGATTGAATGATTATTAGTCTGTCGCCTATTTGATAAATGGTATTTTCTATTTTGTTTTCATAATCTAATGGATTTAGGTCTTTAGGGTATATTGTTGAGGTTTGGTTTGCTATTAAATTTTGTGTTTGAGAAGAGAGAGTGTCTTTTTTAGGAGTGTTTTGTTGAATTGTTTGTTTTTCTACTTGAGGGCTAGTGGGTGGAGATGTTAGAATTTGAATATAATTTTGAGGCTGGGTTATGGACAGTGTTTTTATTTCTCCAGACACAGTTTC
The DNA here is from genome assembly GCA_045633945.1 of Alphaproteobacteria bacterium. Taxonomy (GTDB): domain Bacteria; phylum Pseudomonadota; class Alphaproteobacteria; order RF32; family CAG-239; genus CAG-267. Next base: position 50,269 of record JAZQZH010000037.1, on the reverse strand, counting down.
AGCAGAACCGATAATTTTTGTAGGTTCTGTTGTTTGTGGTGTTATAATTAATGATGATAAAATGAGCGATATCATATCTTCCCCCTTTTATTATTTATATAATATAAGGAGTCAAATTTTAAATATTTTGTTCCTTAAAATAGGTGAAATTGATTTTTTTGTCAAATTGATTCAATCTGAATCTCTATAAGGGGTTTTAAAAGATATTTTTTCATTTTTTTTTTGTTTTTTGTGCATTTTTTGCTTGCATAATTAAAATTTAAATGTTACAAAGCTCAAGCAACAAAAAAGTTAAGGAAGTGTTAACTTTCTTGCGAATCAAATATAACCCATAATGCAGACGAGTGTTGCGAAAGTTTGCAGTAATTTTTAGATGGCAGGTTCCATTGTGGAATTTTTTGCCATTTAGTTATAGGAAAAGTGTTAAAATGATGGATACACAAAATATCAGAATCCGTCTTAAGGCTTTTGATCATCGCTTGTTAGATTTGTCTACTAAAGAGATTGTTCATACAGCTAAAAGAACAGGAGCTAATGTTAGAGGGCCAATTCCTCTTCCAACAAAAATTGAGAAGTTTACGGTTAACCGTTCTCCTCACGTTGATAAGAAGTCTCGTGAACAATTCGAGATTAGAACTCACAAAAGACTTCTTGATATTGTAGATCCTACACCACAAACAGTTGACGCGTTGATGAAATTAGACTTGGCAGCTGGTGTGAATGTAGAAATTAAGTTATAATTTTTAATGTTGGTTTTTGAAAGATAAAATCAACCTATTGAAAAAGGAAAAATAATAATGCGTACTGGTTTAATCGCAAAAAAACTTGGGATGACTAGAATTTTTGAAGCTGATGGAACACATGTTCCTGTTACAGTTTTAGCTGTTGAAGGCTTAAAAGTTGTTAATGTCAGAACAAATGATAAAGATGGTTATAGTGCTGTTCAATTAGGAACAGGTGCTATAAAAGCAAAAAATGTATCTAAACCATTGAAGGGATATTTCACCAAGGCTAATGTTGAGCCAAAGAAGAAAATCGCTGAATTTAGAGTAAGTGAAGATTGTCTTCTTTCTGTAGGTGATGAATTGTCTGCAGAACATTTTGTTGCTGGTCAATATGTTGATGTTTGCGCAAATTCTATCGGTAAAGGTTTTGCCGGTGTTATGAAGCGTCATAACTTCGCAGGTTTGGAAGCAACACACGGTGTGTCTATTTCTCACCGTTCACACGGTTCTACAGGACAAAGACAAGATCCAGGTAAGGTATTCAAAGGTAAGAAGATGGCTGGACATATGGGTGATGAACGCGTTACTGTTCAAAACTTAAAAGTTGTAGCTGTTGACGGTGAACGTGGTTTGATTATGGTTAAAGGTGGCGTTCCAGGTGCTGAAAATGCATGGGTTAGAGTTACTGATGCTGTTAAGAAAACACAAGATGTTAAATTACCAATGCCTGCAGGTCTTAAAAAGGTTGATGAACCTGTTGCAGTTATAGCTGAAGAAACAGCTGAAAATGCATAGAGATTAAGGATTTTTGAAAATGAAACAGGACATCTTAAATTTGAATAATGAAAACGTTGGCAGCATTGAGCTTAATGATGCTATTTTTGGCTTAGAAGTTCGTGCAGACGTTTTACACCGCGTTGTAAATTGGCAATTGGCTATGCGTCAATGCGGAAATCACCAAACTAAAGGTCGCTCTGATGTTGCTTTGACACCAGCAAAACCATTCAAACAAAAAGGTAGTGGTAATGCTCGTCAAGGTTCTAGAAAGGGTACACAATTTAGAAAAGGTGGTATCGTATTTGGTCCAGTTGTAAGAGATCACTCTCACGACTTGACTAAGAAATTTAGAAAATTAGGTCTAAAAATCGCTCTTTCAGCTAAGGCTAAAGAGGGTAACCTTGTTATCTTAGATGAAGCAAAGCTTTCAAATCCTAAGACAAAAGACTTACTCAATAAGTTAAATGCTTGCGGTTTGAATAACTGCTTATTCATTGATGGTAAGGAAGTTGATATTAATTTTGCATTAGCTAGCCGTAATATTGTTGGCGTAGATGTATTGCCTACAATTGGTGCTAATGTGTACGATATTTTGAAAAAAGAGAAGTTGGTATTAACTAAAGAGGCTGTTGCTTGCTTGGAGGAAAGATTACAATGAAAAAATCAGAAAAAACAAACAATGTAACTGCAGCTATGTATGATACATTACTTCGTCCGGTAATTACAGAAAAGTCTATGACATCTTCTGAGAGCGGTAAGGTTGTATTTACAGTTCCTGTAAGCGCTTCTAAAGATGACGTTAAAGCAGCTGTTGAAGCTATCTTTAATGTAAAAGTAAAGAAGGTAAATACCGTAAAACAAGCTGGTAAGGTAAAACGCTTTAGAGGTTATGAGGGCGTTCGCTCTGATTACAAAAAAGCTGTTATTACACTTGCCGAAGGTCAAAATATTGATGTTACAGCAGGAATTTAGTCATGGCTTTGAGAACATTTAAGCCCGCTACTCCAGGTCTTCGTCAACTAGTTATTGTTGATAGAAGTGAGCTTTATAAGGGCAAACCTGAGAAGAGTTTGACTGTTGGTCTTACAAAAACAGGTGGGCGTGATAATTTTGGACACGTTACAAGTCGTCGTATCGGTGGCGGTCACAAACGTAAATACCGTGTAATCGACTTCAAACGTAATAAATTTGATTGTGAAGCAACTGTTGAGAGAATCGAATATGATCCTAACCGTACATCTTTCATTGCTTTAATTAACTATGAAGATGGTGAGAAGGCTTATATTTTGGCTCCACAAAGATTAAAAGCTGGTGATAAAGTTATCTCTTCTGAGAAAGCTGATATCAAACCAGGTAATGCAATGCCATTAAAGAGCATGCCAGTTGGTACTATCGTTCACAACGTTGAGTTGAAATCAGGTAAGGGTGGACAATTAGTTCGTTCTGCTGGTTGCTATGCTCAAGTTGTTGGTAAAGACGGTGGCTATGCTCAATTAAAACTTTCTTCAGGCGAATTAAGAATCGTTAGAGAAGAATGTTTAGCAACTGTAGGCGCTGTTTCTAACCCAGATAATCAAAACGTTTCTTTGGGTAAAGCAGGTCGTGCAAGATGGATGGGTGTTCGTCCAGTATCTCGTGGTGTTGCAATGAACCCAGTAGATCACCCACATGGTGGTGGTGAAGGCCGTACTTCAGGTGGTCGTCATCCTGTTACTCCTTGGGGTAAACCAACTAAGGGTGCTAAAACTCGTTCTAACAAAAAGACAGATCGCTTTATTATGAGATCTCGTCATGAAAACAAGAAGAAATAAGGAGGTAAACAAATGACACGTTCCGTTTGGAAAGGACCTTTTGTAGATGGTTATCTTCTTAAAAAAGCTGATGCAGCAAGAGCATCTACTCGTAATGAAGTGATTAAAGTTTGGTCTCGTCGCTCAACAATTTTGCCAGTATTTGTTGGCTTAACATTTGGTGTGCACAATGGTCATAAATTTATCCCAGTACTTGTTACTGAGGAAATGGTTGGTCATAAGTTAGGCGAATTTGCTCCAACACGTACCTTCTTCGGTCACGCTGCAGATAAAAAAGTTAAGAGAGGTTAATTATGGGAAAAAGTAAAGACTTAAGAAGACTTTCTGACAATCAAGCTATGGCTCAGAATAATTCTATTCGCTCTAGCTCTCGTAAATTAAACCTTGTTGCACAAACAATCAGAGGCTTAAGCGCTGAAAAAGCTGTTGCAGAACTTAGCTTTTCTAAGAAAAGAATCGCAAAAGTTGCTTTAGAAGTATTGAAATCTGCTATTGCTAATGCTGAAAATAACCACAAACTTAACATTGATAAGTTGGTAGTTAAAGAGGCTTATACAGGTAATGGCATTGTTATGAAACGTATGCATGCACGTGGTCGTGGTAGAGGTGCAAGGGTTTTAAAACCTTTCTCTAAATTGACTATCGTTGTAGCAGAGTGTGGGGAGTAAAATAAATGGGACAGAAAGTAAATCCTATCAGTCTTCGTTTAGGCGTTAACCGCACATGGGATTCTCGTTGGTATGCTGATGAAGAATTCACAGATTACCTCCACGAAGATTTGAAAATTAGAAAATTTTTGAAAGAAAAATTAGCTCAAGCTGGTATTAGCAAGATTGTTATTGAACGTCCTGCAAAAAAAGCAAGAGTTACAATTCATTCAGCAAGACCAGGTGTTGTAATTGGTAAGAAAGGTCAAGACATTGAGTTGTTGAGAAAAGACATTCAAAAGTTGACTGCTTCTGAAGTTCAATTAAACATTATGGAAGTAAGAAAGCCGGAGTTAGACGCTCAGTTAGTTGCTGACAGTGTTGCACAACAATTAGAAAGACGTGTTGCTTTCCGTCGTGCAATGAAGAGAGTTATGCAATCAGCTTTACGTCTTGGTGCAGAAGGTATCAAGGTTGCATGTTCAGGTCGTTTAGGCGGTGCTGAAATTGCAAGAACTGAATACTATCGTGAAGGACGCGTTCCTTTGCATACACTTCGTGCTGATATTGACTATGCTACTTCAACTGCTCACACCACATATGGTGCATGCGGCGTTAAAGTTTGGATTTATAAAGGCGAAATTATGTCTCATGATCCAATGGCACAAGACAAGAAATTGGCTGAACAAAAGTAAGAATGAGGTTTTAAAATGTTAAGTCCAAAACGCGTAAAGTTCCGCAAGCAACATAAAGGTCGTATTCACGGCCTTGCTAAGGGCGGTTCTGAATTAAGTTTCGGTTCATTTGGTCTAAAGGCTCTTACACCTGAGCGCGTTACAGCTCGTCAAATTGAGGCTGCTCGTCGTGCTATTACTCGTGAAATGAAGAGAGCTGGAAGACTATGGATTAGAATTTTCCCAGACGTTCCAGTAACAGATAAACCTGCTGAGGTTCGTATGGGTAAAGGTAAAGGTGCTGTCGAATTTTGGGTAGCAAGAGTTAAACCTGGTCGTATAATGTTCGAAATTGGCGATGTAGATGAAGATACAGCGCGTAGAGCATTTGCATTAGGTGCAGCAAAATTGCCTGTAAAGAGCAAATTTGTTAAACGCTTGAATTCTGATAATGGAGAAGCATAATGGTGAAATTTAAAGATTTGAGAGCTATGAGTGATGATGAATTAGAAGCAAGACTCGTAGAATGTAAGAAAGAGCAATTAAGTTTGCGCATTCAACAAGCTACTGGCCAATTGCAAAATACATCAGCTATCTCTAAAGTTCGTAAAGAAGTAGCTCAAATCAATACGCTTTTAACAGAGCGTAAGAAGAATAGTTAGGAGAAAAACAGATGCCTAAAAGAATTCTTCAAGGTGTTGTAGTAAGTGCTAAACAGGATAAAACTGTCGTAGTCAGCGTAGAGCGTCAGGTTATGCATCCTGTTTACAAAAAATTCGTGAAGAAAAGTAAGAAATTTGCTGCTCACGATGAGAACAATCAGTGCAAAGAAGGTGATATGGTTTCTATCGTAGAATCTAAACCATATTCTAAGACCAAGACTTGGACTGTTATTAGTAATAATGAAAATGCCTAATTAGGAAGGAATGAATTATGATACAGATGCAAACCAACCTAGATGTTGCAGATAATTCTGGCGCACGTCAGGTGCAGTGCATTAAAGTTCTTGGTGGTTCCAAGAGAATGCATGCTTCAGTCGGTGACATTATCATCGTTTCTGTGAAAGATGCAATGCCTAAAGGGCGTGTAAAGAAAGGTGATGTTCAACGTGCAGTTATCGTTAGAACAGCCAGCGACATCAGACGTAAAGACGGTAGTGTAATCCGTTTTGACAGCAATGCAGCTGTTTTAGTTAACAAAGATGGTGAACCAATTGGTACACGTATTTTTGGTCCAGTAACTAGAGAGTTGCGTGCGAAAAAATTCATGAAAATTATTTCTTTAGCGCCGGAGGTTTTGTAATGAGCAAAATGAAAATCAAAAAAGGTGATAAAGTAATTGTTATCGCAGGAAATGACAAAGGTAAAACTGGTGAAGTTTTAAAAGCTATGCCAAAAGAAGGTAAAGTTGTTGTGCAAGGTGTAAATCTTGTAAAAAGACATACTAAACCAAGCCAAACAAATCCTGGTGGTATTGTTACTAAAGAAGCAGCTATTCAGGTTTCTAATGTTGCAGTGGTAACAGCTGAAGGCAAACCTTCAAAGGTTGGCTACAAGGTTGTTGACGGCGTTAAAAAGCGTGTTGCTCGTAAAACTGGCGAAGTAATCGATAATTAGGAGATAAATTGATGACAAATTTTGAAAAATTATATAATGATGTCATTAAGAAGGCTCTTGTGGAAAAATTCGGTTACAAGAACCCACATGAGATTCCTAAGTTGACAAAGATTGTCTTGAATATGGGCGTTGGTGACGCTATTACAGACAAGAAAAAATTAAATAACGCTGTAGAAGAGATGGCTATGATTGCTGGTCAAAAACCAGTTGTTACAGAAGCTAGAAAATCTATTGCTACTTTCAAATTAAGAGAAGGTATGCCAATCGGATGTAAAGTAACTCTTCGTTCTGATAGAATGTATGAGTTCTTAGAGCGTTTAATCAACATGGCACTTCCACGTATCAGAGACTTCCACGGTATTAGTGGTAAGAACTTTGATGGAAGAGGAAACTTTGCTTTTGGCATTAAAGAGCAAATTATTTTCCCTGAAATTAACTATGAAAAAGTTGATCAAGTAAGAGGTATGGATATTGTTATTTGTACATCTGCTAAGACTGACGAAGAAGCTAAGTTTCTTTTGACATCTTTCAACTTACCATATAAGAAATAAGCGGAGATTTTACTATGTCAAAAACAAGTTCAGTATACAGAAACTTGAAGCGCGTAAAGATGGTTGCAAAATTTGCAAATGTACGTGCTAAGTTAAAAGCCATTGCTGATGATAAGAATGCTTCTGAAGAAGATAGATTTCAAGCAACTTTGAAATTAGCAGCGTTGCCTCGTAACTCTTCAAAGGTTAGAGTAAGAAACCGTTGTAAGATTACAGGACGTTCACGTAGTTACAATAGAAAATTCGGTGTTAGCCGTGTTGAATTAAGAGACATGGCAAGCTTCGGCGAGATACCGGGTTTGGTAAAATCAAGCTGGTAAGGAGATGATATTATGTCTATGACTGATCCTTTGGGCGATATGCTCACACGCATTAGAAACGCACAAAGAGCGAAGAAAAGTGATGTTGTATCACCAGCCTCTCGCTTGCGTGAAAATGTATTAGAAGTTTTAAAGAGAGAAGGTTACATTTCTGGTTATGAAAAAGTAAGTGTACGTTCAGGTATTGAAGAACTTCATATTCAATTAAAGTACCATGAGGGTACTGGTGTAATTACTGAAATTTACCGCGTTTCTACTCCAGGACGTAGAGTATATTCCAGTGTTCGTGACTTGCCAAGAGTTTATAATGGTTTAGGTATATCAATCATTTCTACACCTAAGGGTGTTATGAGTGATAACGAAGCTAGAAAAGCTAATGTTGGCGGCGAAATCTTGTGTCAAGTATTCTAAGGGAGAAAGCGGATGTCAAGAGTAGGTAAATATCCGGTTATTATCCCGGAAGGTGTTAACGCTTCTGTTGATGGGAATGTTGTTAACGTAAAAGGAAAATTAGGTGAATTAAGTTTTAACTTTGATGATTCTCACGTTAGTGTTGAATTAAACGAAGGTAAGATTGTTGTAACACCTCATTCTCAAAGCCGTACTGCAAGAACATTGTGGGGTACAACTCGTGCACAAATTAACTCTATTGTTAAGGGTGTAAGTGTTGGTTATACAAAAAGCATTGAATTATTCGGCGTTGGTTACAAAGCTCGTATGGAAGGTAAAAACGTTGTATTAAGTTTAGGCTTTTCTCATGATGTTATTTTTGAAACACCAAATGGCATTACAATTGCTTGTGATAGCCCAACTGTGTTAAAAGTTAATGGTGTTGATAAGCAGTTAGTTGGCCAAGTTGCGGCAGAAATTCGTAAATACAGAAAACCAGAACCATATAAAGGTAAAGGTATCCGTGTTGATGGCGAATATGTACGTCGTAAAGAAGGCAAGAAGAAATAGGATGTAAAGCAATGAGTACACCAAGAAAATTATATGAAAAAAGAAAAGCTCGTGTAAGAACGGCTTTGAAAGCTGCTGCTAATGGAAAGATGAGATTATCTGTATTTCGCAGTAGTAAAAACATCTATGCTCAGATTATTGATGATGCAAAAGGTGCAACAGTTGCTTCTGCCTCTACTTTAGATAAAGAAGTAAGAGCTAACATTACAAAGAGTTCAGATATTGAAGCTGCTAAGTATGTTGGTAAAGTTGTAGCTGAACGTGCTATTAAGAACGGTGTCAGCGAAGTTGTGTTTGACCGTGGCGGTTATGCTTATCATGGCCGTGTAAAGGCTTTAGCAGATTCTGCTCGTGAAGCCGGATTGAAATTTTAGGAGGTTATCATGGCACAATCTTTAGAACGTCACAATAAGACAGAGAAAAAAGAAGAATTGGTTGAGAAATTAGTTTTCGTAAACCGCGTAGCAAAGACAGTAAAAGGCGGACGTACAATGTCTTTTGCAGCTTTGGTTGTTGTAGGAGACCAAAAAGGCCGTATTGGTTTTGGTTCTGGTAAGGCAGCTGAAGTTCCTGAGGCTATTGTTAAAGCTACTAACGAAGCTAAAAAGAACATGGTTCGCATTCCACTCCGTGAAGGTAGAACACTTCACCATGATATTACAGGTCGTTTTGGCGCTGGTAAAGTGGTATTAAGAAGTGCTCCAGCCGGTACTGGTGTGATTGCTGGTGGTCCAATGCGTGCAGTATTTGAAGTACTAGGCGTACAGGACGTTGTTGCTAAATCATTAGGTTCTAACAACCCTTACAATATGATTAAAGCTACATTTGTTGCTTTACAATCAATCAACAGCCCACGTATGGTTGCTGCTAAACGTGGTAAAAAAGTTGGTGACATTGTAAGTCGTCGTGAGAACACTTCTAACGTTAAGATGGAAAAAGAGGAGGCTTAATTATGGCTAATAATAAGACTGTTAAGGTTACTCAAGTTAAGAGTTCCATCGGCCACACTAAAGATCAAATTGCGACTTTAAAAGGCTTAGGTTTAAACAAAGTTGGTAGAACTTCTGAATTAGAAGATACATCAGCTGTTAGAGGTATGATTAGAAAGGTAGCTCACCTCGTTAAAGTTGAAGAATAATTACTTTTGAGGGTTAGGGGTGAATATTAAAATTTACCCCGAAGCCCGAGAGTAAATTCGGGCGACCTTAAAGTAAAATTGTTTTAACATTAACTAGAGTTATTTTGTAAAGGTGAAGAAAATGAAACTTAATGAATTAAGAGATAACGAAGGCGCTACAAAGAATCGCATCCGCGTTGGTCGTGGTATCGGTTCTGGCAAGGGTAAAACTTGCGGACGTGGCGTTAAGGGTCAAAAATCTCGTTCTGGTGTTTCTATCAACGGTTTTGAAGGCGGTCAAATGCCAATTTACCGTAGATTACCAAAACGTGGTTTTAAAAACCCATTTGCAAAGACATTTGCAGTAGTTAATTTGGATTCAATCCAAAAAGCTATTGATGCTGGCAAATTGAACGCAAATGAAATTACAGAAGATAGCTTGATTGCTTCTAATGTTATTTCTAAGAAATTAGATGGTGTTCGTTTGCTTGCTCGTGGTTCTTTGAACGTAGCTGTAAACATTACTGTTAATTCTGCTTCTAAAGCAGCGGTTGAAGCTGTTGAAAAAGCTGGCGGTAAAGTTACTGTTAACGCTTAATAATTAGCTTAAGAGCGATAGAAAAGAGGGTAGATTTAGGTCTACCCTTTTTTATTTATTGTATTTAAGTTATGAATCTGTGCTTGACAAAAAAAACTATTTGACAAAATGGTTTAAAAATGGTATATTTATAGTGTTTACAAAATTATTATCTCTATAGATTTGAATGTCGTTCTTTAGCTGTAGCTTTTGGGTGTCAGACTTGTTTAGAAAGTAGTGTTTTGTGATCCGTCAGTGGGAAAGACTTACTGATGTAATTTTTTAACTAATAAAATTACAAAATTATGAGACGTTCTTTTTTGAATGAGAGGGTGTATCCTTTTGTTGGTCGTATTGCGCCAGAGTGGTGTGTGAAAAATCATTATGATGTCAATGAGAGTTGGAAGTGGAATTTGTCATCTAAGACAGAGATTGAGATGATTAAAAAATTAAATCTTATTGCAACAGATGGTTTGTCATCTCGTTGGTGGTGTAAAGACACTCTTGTTTGGCTTATTAGGGAGCAAGTATATGACTGCGTTTCTCGTATGTCATCTGAGGCGGAGTTTAATGCTCTTGTTGAGACACAGACGCAAAGTGTGATAGATTTTGATGTAAATGCGATGATTAATGCTCTTCGTGTGTACACTCCTAACGAGCGAGGTCTTATGCAGCTAGTTAGCATGATGCCTACTGGTGTTTTGAAATCTATTGTATCTGCTCTTCCTAACTTGTTTAACGATCTTAAGATTGAGAAACTTTTGGATGGCTATACTACTCTTGGTAAGAGTTTTGACAAGGAGTATTGCTTGCTTAATAGCTTGTTGTGCGCTAACCCTAAGCGATGGGCTGGTAATGTAATTATACATATGACTAAGGAAGCTTCTAAGCACTTACCTAAAGAGGCTCGAGAGATCTTGTCTGAGGCTTTTGAAAAGGCTATTAATCTTGATCTAGACCTTTCTAATAGTTTGCCATATCTTTTTGATACGGATTCAAGTCTTTATCGTAAGGTTAAGTTTGAATCTTACAAGGTAAAACATGCTGCGGCAATGGTTGATTTCCTCTATAATCGATATAAGTCTGAGGCTTCCATCGGGTATCGTGCTCAGAAAGAGATGGAGAAACTTTTATTGTTGCTAGCAAGAGACGATAATGGTGCAAAGGTAGTTATTAAACACTATTCTTTGTTCAACAAGTTGCCTCTTGATTCTGAGATTATGTCCCATGTATTTGACTTTATTACGGCAAAGTTAAATAATATGGAGGATTGGCATTGCCTTTATCAGCAAGTGATTTGTGCTGATAAAAGAGAAATGTTGCGTGCTATTATGCCAAGGATGATTACCACTGAGAGAGATGCAAAATTAGCTATTACTTATTTTCCTTTTATAGAGTGGAATGATGATTCTGTAAAGTGTATTTTGAGAGTAATGGTTGATTTGTCTTGTATACCATTATCACGTATTTCTGAGCTATCTAAAAAGCTTCAGGAGTTTGTGGATTATTTGATGGTCACAAGGTCTCAGAGCTTGATTTTGAGAAGAGGATTGGCTAGTGAGTGGGTTGCGTTGTTTAATGAAACTCGATTGACCCCAGCGGCAGAGTGTGTGATGCTTACAGCAAACTATGAGCGTGGAAATGAGAAAACCATGTATATCAAGAAGTATGGCTTGTCTGAAGAGGCTACGCTTTATTTACTTGGTTTGGAGTCTCCCTTTGAAGATTGGTGTGCTTATATTTTTGCACTTGCTGAGAAGCAGGGCTTAACAGAAAATGAGTATCGTAAAGTTCTCCAGAGTTCACACGCTGATAAAGCACCATTTCTTGCTAAGTACAAGAAGTAGCTATTAGAACTACTATTTAGGAGTGGCTTATGCCACTCCTTTTTTATTGTTTGATAGGAATAAAAATAGAAAACTCGGTTAAATTATTTTTTGAAGTTATAGTCATATTTCCAAGATGTCTTTTTATGATTTGTGAAACAATGGCTAGCCCTAAACCTGTTCCTTTTATATTCTGATTTTTGTGAGATTGAAGACGATAAAAACGTTCTGTTAGTCGTTCTAAATCTTCTTTTGAAATAGGGGTGCTATGGTTGGAAAAAGTAATTTTTATTGCTTCACCTTCTTTTACATCATAATAGCGATGTGGCGGAATGTATGGAGTTTTTTCTGTTGTTATTTTTATCTCTGTTTGTGGTGTTGCATATTTTATAGCATTGTCCATAAGGTTTTGGAATACCTGTGTTAGTTGTGATTGGTCTCCAACAACTTGAGGAATACGTGCAAATTTTGTTGCGATAGTTAAATTATTGTTCTTTATCTTGATGTTATGAGCAGAAGCTAGTTCTTTTATTATGTTATTTATGCTTATTTTTTCGGTTGGAGTAGTGGTTAGGGTTAGGTCTATTTTGGATAGTGATAATAAATTTTCAATAAGTGAAGACATATACTGAGTTTGCTCTTGAACAATATGCAAGAATTTTTCTTTTGCCTTTTCATCATTTTTGGCTGAAGTTAGCATTGTTTCAACAAAACCTGAGATGATGGATAATGGTGTTCTGAGTTCATGGGAGGCATTGGATACAAAGTCTTGTTGCATTTGTTCTAACTGAAGAGCCTTTGTTAGGTCATAGAAAGATACAACTGCTACAATTTCACCTTTAGTAAACCATGGTAATGTGCTAATTTGTACATATACTTTTGGTTTGTTTTTTATATTTAGCAGATTTAGGTTTAAATCTTCTTTTCTGCTAATGCCATTTAATACATTATCAAGAGCTGTTTTTAATTTTTCATCGGAAATAAGGGTTATAAAATCAACATTGTTTATTTCATCTTTAAATAGTTTTCTAGCTGCAAGATTGGCGCCAATTATAATGCCTTCTTTTGATATCATAAACAATGGGTCTGGAAGAGTATCTAATACGGCAGCATCTGAGAGTGTTCTGTTTTCAAGTGTTTCTGTTTTATCTGCCCAGAATTTGTGCATAGAATTTATTGCAGTAATTAAGCTTTGAGTTTCTTTTTCTGTTAAATTATTTAATAACTCGTCTTCTGTTATACCGGTTGAGAGTTTGGATATATATTTTTTTATTTGCTGTAATTCGGTTGAGATTGGCATTAAAAATATTACGTTAAAAAATATAACTGATATGTATGAGTATAAAGCAAGTGCAAAATCTAATACATTAAAAATTGCTAGTAATAAAAAAATTGATCCGCTAGGTATTGAAAGGATTAATACACGGCTTGCAAAACCAGAGTTTTTGTCAATTCCAAGTAATTCGTCTTCATTTAACATTTGCATATCTCTAAAATTTTTGTGGACTGAAATATATGGTTTTATTATATTTGATGTGTGTTTATATTTAGTTAATGCGCAAGCTTTTATGGATAAAGAAAATGAGTTGTGAAGAAGTGATTGAAAATAGCGAAAACAAAAATAATAATGAAGAAGCTAAATTTCCTAAATTTGCAGAAAGGGCGACCTTTAAAGATACTGAAAATGTAAAAACAACGCCTGCGATGGATAGATTTTTGGAATTAAAAAGAGAACATCCTGAATATGTGTTATTTTATAGGATGGGCGATTTTTATGAGTTGTTTTTTGAAGATGCGGTTAGAGTATCTGAGGCTTTAGGGTTAACTCTTACAACCAGAAGTAAGCTTGGAAACAAAGATATACCTATGTGTGGAGTACCATTTCATGCGTATGAAATATATTTGGCGCGTTTAATAAAAATGGGATTTAAGGTTGCAATAGCTGAACAAACAGAAGACCCCAAAGAAGCTAAAAAAAGAAAAGGTGCTAGCGCTATTGTTAGAAGAGATATTGTTAGACTTGTAACGGCAGGTACTTTGACAGAAGAGACAATGCTTGATTCAAAAAAGAATAACTATATTGTTTCTAGTTGTGTGCGCGAAAGAGAGATAGGATTAGCTTGGATTGATATTTCTACTGGTGCATTTTTTATGCAAAGCATTGAGATTGGTAAGCAAAAGGCGTATGACGTATTGAGTTCTGCATTATCTAGATTTGATCCTGAAGAAATATTATTTGAAGATAGACTTTTAGATAAACCAGAGTTCTTCCCTTTGTTTGGAGAATACAGAGATAAATTTGCTATGCGTTCAAAAACTCTTTATAATTATGAGAGTGCAGTTAATACTCTTTTGAAGGCATATAAAGTTAAGACGCTTGATACATTTGGTGATTTTTCTAAAATAGAGCTTGTGGCTGCAGGTGTGTTGTTTGATTATATTGAAACAACTCAAAAAGGAAAGATGCCTCGCATTCAAATGCCTAGAAGAATTATGGGGGCTGATATTATGGAGGTTGACGCAACAACAAAGCGTAGTCTTGATTTGTTGAAGCCTTCTGCTGAAAAGGGTATTAGCTTATTAAAAGTGATTGATAGAACGGTAACAGGTGCTGGTGCTAGGTTGTTAGCGGAAAGACTTGCGATGCCTTTGATGGATATAAATAAAATTAATGATAGGTTTGATTGTGTATCTTTCTTTGTTGAAAATACAAGAGTTCGTCAAGAAGTTAGAGAAGCATTGCGTAGATGTTTAGATGCTGAGAGAGCTATTGGTCGTTTGAGTATTGAAAGAGGCGGGCCAAAAGATTTATACGATTTGGCGGTAACTTTGAAAATGATACCTCAAATTAAAAATATAGTGATTGGTTTTAAGGCATATCAAAAAGATAGTATATATGCTGCAACACCTAGTTATTTATTTGATGTGGTTAATGGTTTTTATGATCATTCTGAATTGGCCAATGATATTCTGAATGTATTGATTTTAGATAGAGAGCAATTACCAGCTCTTGTTAGAAATGGAGGATTTATTAAAGATGGAGCTTATGCGCCATTAGATTACCTTAGAAATATTAAGACTATGAGCGCAGAAAAATGTGAAGAGTTGCGCAAAAAATATGTTGAGCTTACAGGTGTTAGTGCATTAAAAGTGAAAAATAATTCTATTATAGGTTTTTATGTTGAAGTGCCATCTAAAAATGCATCTCCATTGTTAGAAGATAAGACATTTATTCATCGTCAATCGGTGTTGAATGCGGTTAGATTTACAACAGAAGAACTAATGGAATTGGAGCGAGAGGTTTTTTCGGCTGAAGAAGAAGCGCTTAATCTTGAATTAGAAATTTTTGAGAAATTAAGAGAGTTTGCTTTAGGGCAAGCAGATAAAATAGTTCATTCTGCTGAAATCATGGCAGAAATTGATGTTGCTAGTGCACTTGCGGAATTGGCGGTTGAGTGTGATTATGTTAGACCTATTGTTGATAATAGTCTTGATTTTGATGTAGTTGATGGGCGTCACCCAGTGGTTGAGGCTGCTTTAAGGCTTGAAGGGGCTAATAACTTTGTTGGAAATGACTGCAAATTAAAATATGAAGATGATAGAATTTGGCTTTTAACAGGTCCTAATATGGCTGGTAAATCAACATTTTTAAGACAAAATGCTCTTATTGCTGTTATGGCGCAAATGGGAAGTTTTGTGCCAGCTAAAAGCGCTAGAATAGGTGTTGTGGATAAAGTATTTTCACGGGTTGGCGCAAGCGATGATTTGGCTAGAGGTCGTTCAACATTTATGGTTGAGATGGTTGAGACAGCATCTATTTTAAATAGAGCAACTAGTCGTTCGTTTGTGATTTTGGATGAAATTGGTAGAGGTACTGCGACATTTGATGGGTTGTCAATTGCGTGGTCTGTGGTTGAACATTTGTCTGAAGTTAATAAATGTAGAACAATCTTTGCTACTCATTATCACGAACTTACAAAATTAAAAGATAGACTTAGCGCATTGAGTTTGAGATGTATGAAGATAAAAGAGTATAATGGCGAAGTTATTTTTATGCATGAAGTTATAAGTGGAGCGGCTGATAGATCTTATGGTATTCATGTGGCGAAACTTGCGGGGCTTCCTGAACTTACAGTTGAAAGAGCTGAACAAGTATTAAAATTGTTGGAGGAAGAAAAGCAAAACAAAGTGATGAGTTCTGTTGATTTAGATTTGCCATTGTTTGCTACTCTTTGTGAACAGAAAAAGGAAAAAGAACCTGAGCCAGCCTTGTTAGAGCTACAAGGTTTGGATGTTGATAGTTTAAGTCCAAGAGAGGCTTTGGATATGCTTTATCATCTAAAATCTATATTATAGATAGCCTTCAGTTTGAAGTTTATAAAGGCGGTAGAAAGTACCGTCTTTATTTTTTATAAGTTCTTTTTGTGTCCCTTGTTTTATAATTTTACCATTGTCTAAAACAATTATTTTATCCATGTTTTTTAGAGTGGATAGGCGGTGGGCTATGCTTATTACGGTTTTATTTTTCATTAGATAGCCTAAGGCTTTATTATTTTTAATATGTGCAGATGGTGCCATAAAATGGGAGGTGAGTCAACTTTAAAAATGTGGGGAAATGTTTTTTAAGGTTGCAGTTTTTAGGTTTTAGAAGTAGGGTTTGGGGTATGAAAAAAGGTTTATTGGTAGTATTTTTTGTTTTAGTTGTTGCAGGAAGTTGGTTCTTTTTTGCAAATAAGCTTGATTATAAAAAAATTGTGTTTGTTTTACCTTCATCTAATAGAGTGTCATCTCCTTATTTTTATAAAAAGGATGGAGATTTCTTTTTAGCTAATGACTTAAAACTAGGATTTGAAAAGCTTGGGTATAGAGTTGAATATAGGTTTAGAGAAGATTATGACGATTTGAAGCTTGGTAATATTGGCAATGTGATATATTTCAAAGGATATTATAATTTTGAACATTTGCCAGTTGATAATGTTAAGAGGCGTAAAAGCATTTTATATTTGTATTATGTTGAAGGGTTACATTCTAATATATTAAGTGAAGCAGATGTTGTTGTTAGTGCTTCAAATAAATTTGTAGAAGAGTTTGTGATTAAAAAAGGGTATAAAGGGGGATATGTTCCACAATTTACTAACCCTGATAGATTTAAAACAGCACAATATGATAAGCAAAAAAGTTCTGAAGTGTTGTTTGTTGGTTCGGATCATACCAGAAAAGGGCGAAAGAGCGTTGATTATGCGTTGAAGTCTGGCGCAAATTTAAGCGTTTATGGTAAATTTTGGGATGAAAGTTTAGCTAGAGAAGTTTTAAAAGGTAATTATATTGATAATGATGAATTGTATCAATATTATAGTAATGCAAAAATTGTTTTAAATGATCATAGAGAAGATATGCTTTATTTTGGTTTTGTTTCTAATAGAATATATGATGTTAGTGCTAGCGGTGGTTTTGTTTTAACAGATTATGTTAAAGAAATTGAAGAAGAATACGGTGATAGTATTGCTATGTACAAAGATTATGATGATTTTAAGCAAAAGTTAGAGTATTATTTGAGCCATGAAAATGAAAGAAAAGATATGGCAAAAAAGGCGCAAAAAATTACATTAGAAAAATTTACTAATGTAAAAGCAGCTGAAAAATTTATTGATATATTGAAAAATATAAAAAAATAGAAAAAAAATAGCAAGATTGCTTGATTTTTTTAAAACTAAACACTAACTAAAGTATTAGTTATAATTAAACTTATTTGTAGGAGCGTTGAAATGCAAGTGAAACCATTGAGAGAGAACGTTTTAATTAAAAGAGTAGAAGAAGAAAATAAAACAGCTGGCGGAATTATTTTGCCAGATACAGCAAAAGAGAAGCCAAGTGAAGGTAGAGTTATTGCTGTTGGTGAAGGACGTGTTACCACTGATGGTAGAGTTTTGCCTATGAATATTAAAGTAGGTGATGTTGTTTTGTTTAGTAAATGGACTGGAACTGAAATTAAAATTGATGGCGAGCCTCATTTAATTGTTAAAGAAGGCGATATTTTGGCTATTGTAGAAAGATAATTTTTGGAAAGGAAAAATAAATTATGGGAGCTAAAGATATTAAATTTGGATCAGATGCTAGAGCAAAAATGCTTAGAGGTGTTGAAGTATTGGCAAAAACTGTTAAGGTTACACTTGGACCTAAAGGTCGTAATGTTATGCTTGATAAGTCTTATGGTGCGCCAAAAATTACTAAAGATGGTGTAAGTGTTGCTAAAGAAGTTCAATTAGCTGATAAATTTGAAAATATGGGTGCTCAATTAGTTAAAGAAGTTGCTCAAAAAACTGCAGATAAAGCGGGTGATGGTACTACAACAGCTACTGTTTTGGCTGAGGCTATTATTAATGAAGGCTGCAAAGCTGTTCCGGCTGGTATGAATCCTATGGATTTGAAACCTGGTATTGATATGGCTGTTGAGGCAGTTGTTGAAGATGTAAAATCTCGTTCTAAAGATATTAAAACATCTGAAGAAATTGCTCAAGTTGGTACTATTTCTGCAAATGGCGATAAGAGTATTGGTGAATATTTGGCTCGTGCTATGGAGAAAGTTGGTAACGATGGTGTTATTACTGTTGAAGATGCGAAAGGTTTGGATACTGAGCTAGATGTTGTTGAAGGTATGCAATTTGATAGAGGTTATTTGTCTCCATACTTTGTAACAGATGCGGACAAGATGACAGCAGAATATGAGGCACCATTTGTATTGCTTTATGATCAAAAAATTTCTAACTTGCAAGCTATTTTACCTGTATTAGAAGCCGTTTTACAATCAGGTAGAGCTCTTTTGATTGTTGCTGAAGATATTGATGGCGAGGCTTTGGCTACATTAGTTGTAAACCGTATTAGAAGTGGTCTTAAAGTTTGTGCAGTTAAGGCGCCTGGTTTTGGCGATAGAAGAAAAGCTATTTTGCAAGATTTAGCTATTTTGACTGGTGGTCAAGTTATTTCTGAGGAATTAGGCTTGAAATTGGAAAACACAACAATAGATATGTTAGGTACAGCTAAACGTATTATTGTTTCTAAGGATGATACAACAATTATTGATGGAAATGGTGACAAAGAACTAATTGAAGCTCGTAAAGTTCAAATCAAAAAAGAAATAGAGAAGACGACTTCTGAGTATGATAAGGAAAAGTTGAATGAGCGTTTAGGTAAGCTTTCTGGTGGTGTTGCTGTTATTCGAGTTGGTGGCGCTTCTGAAGTAGAAGTTAAAGAAAAGAAAGACCGTATTGATGATGCATTAAATGCTACTAGAGCAGCCGTAAAAGAAGGTGTTGTTGCTGGTGGTGGTACAGCGCTTTTGTATGCAACAAAAGCTCTTGATAAGGTTAATCCTCTTAATCAAGATCAAAGAGTTGGTGTTGATATTATTCGTCGTTCTTTACAAGCTCCTATTCGTCAAATTGCGGAAAATGCTGGTGTTGATGGAGCGGTTGTTGCTGGTAAACTTTTAGAAGGTACAGATTATAATTTTGGTTATAATGCGGCAACTGATGAATATACAGATATGGTAAAAGCTGGTATTATTGATCCAACCAAGGTTGTTCGTACAGCTCTTCAAGATGCGGCATCTGTTGCTAGCTTGTTAATTACAACAGAGGCTATGGTTACAGAAATTCCTGAAAAGCATGAGTGTCATTGTGGTGGCGCTGGTGGTGCTCAAGGTATGGGCGGTATGGGCTTTTAATTAGTACCTTAATAGCTTAAAAAAGAGCGACATTATAGTCGCTCTTTTTTTATGTTAAATTTTTATTACATAAAGTGATTTTCTTTATAATCAATGGTATATCTATTTTTTATTGAAGCGGTTGTTTGTTGATTAATTGGATGAAATATGGTATAATTAAGTGTTGTTAATTATTATATGGAGGATTGTGTTATGGAAAAGCCTTTGTGGTGTTTGAGTGAGGTTGTTGAAGAGCCTGCAGATAAAGTGGGGGGCACAAAAGACGAATCTGTTGATGGAGTTAAAGAAGAAATACCGTATATTACAGAAATTGGTTATTTATACGATTATGGTATGACAACTAGATATAGGGATATTGAAGGAGTCGATATAGCAAGAAGAACTGCTTTTGTAAATGAATATGAAAATATTTTGATAAATAGAGAAATTGATGAAAATAATGATTTAATGTGTTTATCGGCATCAATTGAAGGTAGAAAACATGGTGCATGCATTGTTATGGATAGTAAAGGTAAAATTGTTGATGTAAAGTTTTATAATCAGGGAGAAGAAATTGATTTATCAAGCGCAAATGTAGGATTTAGTGTGAAGCAAGATGAACAAGGTAATAAACATTATTCATCGATGTTAAATGGTAAACCGTTTGGTTGGGAAATGATTTTAGATAGTCAGGGTAAAGCAAAGGTTGCCTTTTTTGATGAAAATGGTGTAGATGCTTATGCTCCAATATTGCGTTTTGATGATATGCGTGTTTCTGGATGTGATTTAGCTCAAGAATTGATGTCACAAGATGGAGATGAACAACAACTTACAGGGCAATATGCCGTTGCAAATGCTAAGTTTAATGTTGGTCTTTCTACTAGAGCAAAAGAATGCAAAGAGCCTGTTGTGGAAGAAAAGCATAGTATGACATCTAGCTTAAGAACTCTTAGTGCACCAGAATTGGAACGATAATTTTAATATTAAAAATTGAATTTTATTCCAATAGATGTTTCTTTATCATCGTTATGTGAGGTGTTAAAATATTTGTGCTTAGCGTATAGATTTAAATTGTTTGTGAGGCTATATGAAGCTTCTATGGAATAAGTTTGACCTTTTGATGTGTATGATGTTGCGAAATTTTGCATTGCATAAGTATGAAAGCGAAAAGCGTTGTTATTATAATAAAGTCCACCTTTAAGAGCGAATCCTATGTATCCATTTTCGCTTAAACCTCCACTGTATCCAAGATTAGGTATACTTAGGGTGTATAGTAGAGTGTTTTTAGTTATTTTGTAGCTTTGTCCAGCTCCTGTTTCTAATATAAATGAGCTGGTATCTTTATTTGTTTTAGGATTAAAAAGTTCTTTTATTTGGATTTTTATATCGTATGATATGGGGTGAAACATTATATCTGCGCCAGATAAAGATTTTATGGATAGAAGATTTAATTCATTTAGCAAAAATTTGTTATTGTAATTATAGTGGCGAAGTTTTGTTTCAAGCAGATTGATTTCTGCCCCATTTAGCATGCCGTAACTTTGTTCTAGTAAATCGGTGTATGCTGGTTTTATAGAAATTTCATTGAATGTTTTGCTATTTCTTGAGCCAAATAGGAGAGACGCTCCGTATTGTTTATGTGATAAAATAGGGTTTTCTCCTATTTTTAGGTCTTCAAAATAAAGGTTATTATCTTTGATTTTGCTGCGATTTTTTAGAAGAGTGAAACTTTTTTTGCGATATGTTTTTAGCTCTAGATCACCTTTAATGTATTGATATTGAATATACTGATATGCGGTTTCTAAGATATCAGATTTTTCATTATCCTTTAAGTCTTGTAAGTTTATTGTGTTGTTTTTTATGATATTTGTGAATACTTTTTTTTGTTTGTTTGTCATTTGATTATAGCGATAAGCGAGTTTTGATTGACGAGATGGACGGTAGTTGGTGTTTTTTATTAGACCATCGATGTTGTTTATAGATTTTAGTGTAGATAATGGTGCGCTACTTATATGAAAATTATTGGTTAGTTCTAGCTCTGGTTTAGTAGCCTCTAATATAGAAAGTAATATATAAGAACAATTTTTTGTGAAAAAATAATAGCGGATTTTTGCCTTTTTTTGTTCCCATATTAGAGCAAGGAATAGCTCTAGTTCTTTATCGTCTAGATTTAATTCGTATTCCCATATATCACGATTTTCAATATTGTTATAGAGATTAATTACATCGTAATATGGTTTTATTGTAAAAGTACCATAATATTTGCCGTATATACCTTTAAGAGCATAAAGTACGCCTGTGTCATTTTGCGTATTGGCGCCAAAATTTGCTCCGTGTGATAGGAGCTGTGTTCCTTTTCTGTTGGTGTCAATTCTAAAAAGAGTGTGCCCAAAGAGTGATGATGGATTAGACATATATGCATTTGTAAATAGCATAGTTACTGATTTGGCTTGTAAGTCTTGTAAAAATTGTTGATATTCTTTACAGTTATCAAGAGAGCCTGTTACTAATCCTTTTCTTTTTAGATAAATGAAACGAGCTGGAAAATTGCATTTTTGAGTATCGGTTGTTTGGTTGAATGTTGTAATTGAGGCATCAAATTCATCTTTGGGAGAATATCGTCCTTTGGGAGTTAAAAAGTATTCGTCATTTTCAACTAATGAAGTATATGTGGAGCCTTTTTTTTCGTAATGAAGTAATTTTTGCCACTCAATAGGAGCAGAACTGTGGGCGCTGAAAGAAAACAAGCTAAAAAATATTATTATTGAGATAAGTCGTAGCATTATAAGAACTTACAATTTGGGTGTAAAGCAAGCTTTACACCCTTTTTTAAGGTTATGCATTTGCCAATTCAATAATTTTTAATGTTAAATCAACAGCTTCAACATTTTCATCTATAAATAAATATGCAAAGTTTTGTTGTGCTTTTTGGCCTAATTCTTTACTATCTACATCTAATATGCCAGCGATTGTTTCGATAGTTTCGCCTTGACCACGAGATGCATCCATAGCAAATTGTTCCATATTGTTTTCGATAACCGCAAGAACAAGTTTACCTGTTCCGCCTGTTACTCTACCGTTAGGATCACAACCTGATGTGCCCAATGTAACGCCAACCGTGTTTGAAAAACTGCCGTTAGTAATCATAGCAAGAACTTGTGGGATGATGCCAGAATGACCTTTCCATGCCATAGAACCAAGACCGCAACCACCTGTTGAGTCAATAGCGTGTGATGGAATAGAAGCCATCATGATTGCGCCTAGAACGGCGCTAAATATTAGAGATTTTTTCATTTAATTTCTCCTAAATAATAAGTAAGTACGTGTTTATTTTATTTATTTTTTAAGTGAGTGTATAGTATTTTTTTTAGTAATTAACATTGTTTAGAATGCCTTTTTTAACAATATAAAAGAAATTACTTGATTTTTAAAATATTTGATATATTTACAATGGTATGAGATAAAAGATTGTTGACTGCACTGTTTTTTTGAAGAGGGCAGTCAAATTTTTTCTAGCTTTTTTAAAACAAATACCCGCAAATTATTTTGCGGATAACTTTATTTTAGGAGAAAAAAATGGATAAATTTCCTTTAACCAAAAAAGGTTTTTTACGTTTAGAACAAGAACTAAAAGATCTTAAGGGTATTGAACGTCCAAATGTTATTGCGGCAATTGCTGAAGCTCGTTCACATGGCGATTTATCAGAAAATGCTGAATATTCTGCGGCAAAAGAAAAACAGGGCTTTATTGAAGGTAGAATTCAAGAGTTGGAAGCTGTTGTTAGTCGTGCTCAAGTTATTGATCCATCAGAGATATCTGGCGGAGTTATTCGTTTTGGTGCAACTGTTGCAGTTGTTGATGTGGATACAGATAAAGAAAATTCATATCAAATTGTGGGCGATTATGAAGCTGATATTAATGAAAATAAAATTTCTTTGTCTTCTCCTTTAGCAAGAGCTTTGATTGGTAAAGAAGTTGGTGATGAAGTTGAGTATGTTGCCCCTGGTGGTAAAAAGACTTTTGAAATTTTAGAAGTTTCGTATATATAAAAATATCAAGATTTCGGACTATATAAAAAGCTGGAAGAAATTCTAGCTTTTTTTTATTTTTTTTATGGAGGATCAGAATGAAAAAGTCACCTTTTACAAAAAAATGTAGATATGATTATGAGCATAAATGTGATTGTGCTGAAGATGATAAATGTGGGTGTGTTTTTCCAAATAATATGGCAAGAAACTTTACTAGTTCATGTTTTGAGAGTAAGGATGATGATATTACAATCGAAAAACTTAATATAGGATGTTTGAAAAATAACAGTGTAGAAGTTTTGCCGGTAAAAGAAAAACAGAAAAAAGAAAATCAGTGTTTTGGTTGATGGGAATATAGGTTATAATTTAAAGCTTGCAAAATGAAAAATCTTTTGTTAGATACAAAAATTAAGAGGCGGTGCAATGTGTGGGAGATACCGCCTCTTAATCTTTTTAATTGAAACTATTTCTTTTCATCAGGGTCTTTTAGTATATAACCTCTTCCCCAAACAGTTTCAATATAGTTCTTTCCACCAGATGCTTTTTCAAGCTTTTTGCGTAGTTTACAAATAAATACGTCAATGATTTTTAATTCTGGTTCATCTATACCACCATATAAGTGGTTTAAAAATTGTTCTTTGTTTAAGGTGGAACCTTTGCGCAAAGATAATAATTCCATAATTCCATATTCTTTACCTGTTAGGTGTAAATCTTTACCAGCAACGCTAACAGTTTGTGTGTCAAGATTTACTTCTACAAGGCCTGTTTGAATTATAGAATTGGAATGTCCTTTAGAGCGACGAACGATTGCTTGAATACGAGCTAATAATTCGCTCTTGTCAAATGGTTTTGTTAAATAGTCATCAGCACCATAGCCTAAACCTTTAACTTTTTTATCTGGTTCATATAAACCTGATAAGATAAGAACAGGTGTTGTTACTTTGGCATTTCTTAAACTTTTTAATACTTCATAGCCATTCATACCTGGTAGATTTAAATCTAGGATAATGATGTCGTAATCATAAAGTTTGCCACAGTCAAGTCCGTCTTCACCATCGTCTGTTGTATCTACAACCATTCCTTCTTTTTTTAAGATAGTTTCTACGCTTTGTGATACGGCATAATCATCTTCAATTAAAAGAACTCTCATCTTTCCTCTCCATTTTATTTATTGTTATTGTTATAATAATGTATAAATTTTATTTGTGAATCATAGATATTGGGTTGTTAACAATTATTAACAAAATAAAAAACTATTGTAAAAATAATACCTTATGAATAAGATAAAAGTGTTGGTGCAAAAATATGGAGAAAAAAATGATAGATTTTATGAATTTAGAGTTTAAACAAAATGAACTTGAGCCATTTATTTCTAAAAAAACAGTAGAGTTTCATTATGGCAAACATCATAAGGCTTATGTTGATAAGACAAACGAGCTTATTGTGGGTACAGAATTTCAAAATATGAGTTTAGAAGAGATTATTGAAGCAACATATAACGATGCTGATAATGTGGTGCTTTATAATAATGCAGGACAGGTTTATAACCATAATATTTATTGGCAATCTGTTGGAATTGGGGGTAAATTTGATGAAAAAATGCGCCAAGAAATTATTGATATATTTGGAAGTATTGAAAAGCTTAGAGAAAAACTAGTTGAGGATGGAGTTAAGGTTTTTGGTAGCGGATGGGTTTGGCTTGTTAGAAATAAGCAAGGTAAATTAGAAGTGATAACAACCAAAAATGGAGATACGCCATTGGTTTTAGGGGCTAAGCCAATATTTAATATTGATGTGTGGGAACATGCTTATTATTTGGATTATCAAAACTTAAGAAAAAAATATTTAGAAGAGTTTGTATTAAACCTATTAAAAATATAAGTATTTACTTGAAAATAAAATAATTTGATTTATAGGTTGATATAAAAGGAACTACTATGGAGTTTAGATATGAAAAAATTTTTCTTGTTGTTATTGATAGCGCTTGTTTCTGCTTGTGTTAATAAGGCTGTTTATCCTTATGGTTTAACAGAGCAAGAATGGAATTCTCTTTCTATTCGTGATCAAACAAGATTAAGACGTGACTTTTATTTTTATGAAAAAGGCACAACTGATTATGTTAATCCACATCTTGAAGTTGAAGGTTTGACTCAAGCTCCAAAGCAAGAATTCTTTATGTGATTGATTTATATTAGATTTTTGTATCGCCTTGCTAAAAGTTTTAGCAGGGCGATATTTTTTAGATAAAAGAGTGTGTTTTTTGTGATATTTTTTAGAAATTATACTTTTGTTAATAAAGTTTATTTTAGAATCGCTACAAAGCAATTGTTTTTTTGAATGTGAATGTAATGAATATTAAGGTCTTATTTTATTTTGTAGGGGTTCTTTGTGGCATTAGTATGTCATTTAAGGATGCTCAAGCTGTTGTTGGAGCGCTTTCTCCTCAAGACTTTAATAAGATGTATTATTTAGCGGCTCAGGGTAAGGTTGGTATTTTACGTAATGCGGTTAATAGAGGATTAAATATTGATTCTGTTAATCCTAATGGCGATACGGGGCTTTGTATTGCAATAAAGCGTAATAATTATGTTGCTTATAATAGCTTTAGAATGAGTGGCGCAAATCCTTCTCATCCTTGTACTTTTAGAATGTATAACCACTATCAACGGTTTTTAAAATCTACCAAAACTGTTAGAGAAAATGTAGTACTTGGGAACGAAGAATCTTTATATTATAGAGAAGAAGAAAAAAATTGGTGGCCATGGATTTTGGGTGGTTTGGTTGTTGGTGGTGGCATAAGTGCTATGAGTGGCGGTGGTGGCGGATCACCTGTTTTGCCTGATGATTCAATTTTGCCAACTCCTGTGACAGATGGTTTGGGTGTTGTTATTGATAATTATACAAAGCTATATAGCGGTGGTAAATTAGAGAATACTATAGCTTTGAATGCATCTAATCCAAATGCTTCAACTGTTGTTGATAAGATTCAGTTTTTGCCAAATATAATGGATAATGCTTCTTATCTTAATTCTTTTATAAAATTAACAAATAATGCAGCATTTACGAATAAGGTAGGCGGAAGCATTATTTTAGGTGATAGAACTGTTGGTACATCTGGCGATGGAGCGATTGGTATTGCTGCAACAGAAGGTAGTAAGGCAAAAAATGAAGGCTATATAAAAGTAGAGGCATTTAATGGTGCCATAGGAATGGTTGCAAGTGGTAATGACTCTTTGGTTAAAAATTCGAAAGATAATATAAAAGATAATTCTAGCAATGGTAAAATTGATCTTATTTTTAGAGGTGATAGAGATGGCGATACTATAATTGGTATGTATGCCGACACAGAAGGAAGCGCTATTAATGATGGAGTGATTTCGGGTACGACTACTCAAACATCTAAAGTGACACAAGGTATTGTGAGTGATTTGATAGGGAGTGACGAAACAGAAGGAACAGATGGAGCAGAAGGTTCTTCTGATGAAACTAGTGGAGATACAGATACCTCTGAAAGAGGAGAAGATACAGAGAAAGAAAAGGAAGATGTAAAAGCTAATTCTGGTACAATTATTGGTATGGCTTTGTATGATTTTTATACTGCTACGGATTTTAGCAATCGTGAAGTTTATGCAACAAATAATGGTATAATTGATTTGAAAGCAGGATATAATGCTGCAACAGATGCATCTGTTAGTTTGATTGGAATGGGTAGCTATATTGATGATAGATTTTTGCAAGGTAATAATAGTCCATTTTATGCAGAAAAGATGGTGCTAACTAATAGAGGTGATATTAATTTATCATATCAGGGAAAATATACTCTTAATAATACTGCGCTAAAACTTGGTAATGGTGGTATGATTGGTATGAGAGCAGATGCTCATTCAGAAGCTACAAATTCAGGCAATATTATGGTAGATTTGAGTGCGACAACTCTTGAAAAAGGTGTAGATGTAGCAGCAGGTATGCTATCTGTTCATGGTGCAAAATTGCAAAATGGAAAATTTATTGAAATAAAAAATGAAGCATCATCTGGTGGTGTTGCGTATGGTATGTTGGCAACAAAAGGTGATGGTGCTCAAACACAAATCTATAAATGGCAAGAGCCAGAAGTTACTAATAATGGTGTGATAAATATGAATGTTAGCAATAGCTATGCTATGGCATCTTTTGCAGGTGGTAAAATTGTTAATAATGGAACAATTAATCTAGGTGTTGAAAGAGGTGAATCATACTATACAGGCAATTATGGTATGTATGCTGGTGGTGCTAGTACGAATGAACATGTAACATTGGTAAATAATGGAACGATTAATGTAAACTCTAAAGAGAGTGTTGCTATGCAAAATGATTTTGCTGGTTCTGCAGAAATAGAAAATAATGGAACGATATATGTATCTCACAAGGCAGTTACAGAAACGCCAGAGTCTTTTGTTAGTAATGTATTTAAGGGTAAATTTTCTAAAGCTACTAATAATGGTACGATTGATTATAGAGTTGGTAATACTTTGGGTGAATTTACTATTCCATCTGGAGGTCGTGATGCATTTGGTATAAATATTGTTCAGGATTTTTATCCATTTGCATCTGTTATACATTTGTCAGCAGAGAGTAATGTATATAATCAGGAATTTGTAAACCATGGAGAAATTTCAATTGGTGAAGCATGGGAATCTATGGCTTCTGATGAGAATAAAGACTATGGTGGTACATATAGCACTGTTGGTGTTAGGGTTTCAGATGGTAGTACTGCATTTAATTATGGATCGATAATTCTTAAAAAATATGAAGATGATGTTGCGCAATTTAATACAGGTATGTGGCTAGATGATAGAGCTGCAGCAGAAGCACGAGTTGAAAATTATGGTATAATTGATGTTTCAGCAACAAATTCAGTGGGTATTAGAAATTATTCTCTCTATAATGCACTTGCTAGAAATTTAGGTATAATTGAAGTTGATGGTGCTTATAGTTATGCTATGGCGGCACGTGGTAATGCCGGAACTCAAATTATCAATGGTAAGAATAATGATGCCGAACTAAATAAAAAAAGTAATATTTATCTTAGTGGAGCAAATACCGTTGGAATGTTTGTACAAAAGAGCAAAGGTATTAATTATGGCACAATTTATTTAAATAATAACTCAACAACAGCAGTGCAACTTTCGGGTGAAGGTGCTGTTTTTGAAAATTATGGAGATTTTAAATTAGGTAGCAAAGATTTTAGCGATGTGGTATTTTACTGGTTGTCTGGTGATGCTTCAAAATCTTTTAATTCTAAAGATGGGGGGGAGATAGAAGGATATACGCTAGCTAAGTTAACAACGTCAGAAGGAATTGGTAGTGCAATATTTAGTAAAGACTTTTCAGCAACGGTTAGTGGTTCTAATTCTCATCTTAGTGTTGTTGACGGAGGTGGTTCTGTTGCGGAAAATTATGGTAATATCGTAGTAAATGATGCGGTTGGAGTTGTTGTAAATAATGGTGGTTTATTTAGAAATAATGCTTCTAATGCAAAGATTGAAATTACAGATAGTAAAGGAATCGGCGTTAGTGCAAGTGGAATAGGATCTACTGTGCAAAATTATGGTGGGGCAAAGATAAATGTAAGCAAGGGCACAGGAATTTATGCTGATGAGTTTGCAATAGTTGATAGTAATTCTGAAATAATGGTAAGTGATGGTGGAGTTGGTATTGAGGTTAGAGATTCTTCTAATGATGATAAAACAACTGCTAAGAATAGTGGATCTATAAATGTTGAAGGTAATAACAGTATTGGAATAAAATCAGTTGGTGCTCTTGTGGAAAATAAAGGAACAATTACAGTTGGTTCTAATGAAAATGAAGAAAAATCTGTTGGTGTTTATGTAAAACAAGGATTTTTGGATAATAATGGTATAGTAAATGTTATGGGGAAAGGTGTTGTAGGTATAAAACTTGAAGAAGCAAGAGAGAAAGATATACAAACTGTTGGGTTAGGTGGTACAATAAATGTTTATTCAGAAGGGGGAATAGGTATTTATAACAGCAATAGCAATATTACTAATGCGGCAGAAGTAAATGTTAGTCAAAAAGAAGCTATAGGATATTATGTTGATACAATATATACTTTGAAAGATAGCGCAACATATACCGTAAATAATGGTGGTATTGGTGTGAATATTGTTAAAGGAAAAATAGAAGGTAGTGGCAAAGTAAATGTTTACAATAAGTTATTTGATGAAACAGATACTGTAGGTGTTTTAGTCGGTGGCGGTGAAGAAAGTGCTATCTATGATAATTATGGTGATATTACTGTTAATTCTGGAATAGGTGTTAAAGTAATAGGAAATGGAAAGGCTTCAAATTTAAATAAAATAACAGTTATTGGTGGAACAGGAATGTATGTTTCTGGCGGTGAAGGATACAATAAAAGTAGTATTGATGTTAAGAGTGGAGCTGGAATCTATGTTGATGAAGGTGGTACGGGGTATAATACAGACAAAATAACAGTTGAAAGCGGATATGGAATGTCTATAGGAAGTGGTGGTACGGGACATAATACTGGCACAATAACTGTTAAAGGCGGAACAGGCATGAATATTGCATCAGGGGGGATAGGATATAATCATAATTTAATAACAGTTGAAAAAGGAACTGGTATGAATATCCAGGATGGTGGTAAGGGATATAATTATGGTGAAATACAATATAAAAGCAAAAATAATGCTAATGCTTATATTGCTTCAGGGGAATTTAATAACACTGGTGTAATAACTGATTTAGATGCCGAGGATAAAGAAGCCGATGGTGCAAAAACTCTATTATCTGATAATGCATCTATTGTGGATTTGATTGTTCTTGGAGATGGCGCTAGTTTTGTAAATAAGGGTGTTGTTGAACTTGAAGATGTTGATGTCAATTTTGATGATGCAAAAAATAATAATGCGTCTTTTGAAGTAGGAAAAGGTGGTAGTTATGTTGCAACTTCATTTAGTGGCGATGTAGAAGTAAGCGACGATGTTGTAAAAGGCGGTTTTGAAGATGTATATATAAATAAAGACTCATTTGTTGGAAAAAATGAGGGGGTTAATGTTAGCTCAAAATCTTATATGTTTAATGCAAAGACTAATGTTAATGGTGATGTAACAGATGTTGAGCTTAATCGTAAGAGTTTTGAAGAATTAGTTGAAGAAAAAGATTTGGCAGACTTCTTTGAAATTAACTATAATCTAGGTAATAATGAGAGATTGTATGATAGTCTTAAGTCTGCTAGCAATAGTGAAGAATTTGATAGGGTTGTAGAAAGTGAGACTGGTAAGAAATTCTATGCTAATTTGGCAAGAGAAAATGTTGCTGTTTTGCGTGGATTGAGTACAACTCAACAAAATAGAATTTTGCAAGATGGTATAAGCGAAAAATCTGTTGGTGCAAATGTGTTTGTGACAGGAAAAGACGGTGTTGATGGTTTGAGCGGATATGAAGATAATATTTATAGCGCATATATTGGATTTGGTAAGAAGTTAAACTCTAATTGGAATATTGGAGCTACATTTACAGCAGGATATGTTGATAGCTCTTATGATGATATAAATTCTGAAAAAGAGAATAAAATATTGATGGCGTTTATGCCTATATTATATAAGAATAATAGCTTTAAGTATTTAGCAAATCCTCATATTGGTTTTGGTTTGGGGCGTTATAATAGACGTGCAAATTCAGGAAATTATGAAGCAGATACATTTGATATTTATTATGGCATGACCAATCATGCAGAATATAGTGTAGATGTTAAAGTGGCTGAGTTGGTGTATGAAGCAGAGCTTAATTTGCATGGAGTTAAGTCGGATGATATGAAAGAAAAAGGAGGATTTATTCTTAACTCTAATGATACTGTATCTTTAGAGGCGGGTGTTGGTATTAAACTTCGTAAAATGATTGATCTTGGTAGAAATCGTAGTTTGATGCTTGCGGTGGGTAGTAAATATTATCAAGAGTTGTTAGATCCATATGAAAACTTGAATGTGACAATGAAGGGTTCTCCAGTTGGAATTCGTTATGATGGTTATGATGAAGATGATAAACGCATTAAAACAACATTTGAAGCATTGTATAAAGATGGTGAGATGAATGTTGGCGCTGAAATTTCTCATAATAAAGAAAAACAATCTAGCGTTGAGGGGGCGATAGGGGTTAGGTATAATTTTTAATCAAACTTGAAAGTGATAAAATAAAGCCACCGTTTTATGGTGGCTTTGTTTTATTTTTGGTTTAGTTTTGTGAACTTTTCTTTTTGTTCATCTGTTAGAAGATTCCAAAAGTCTTCAAAATATTTTTTTTCAATTTCTAAAATGCGATTTTTGCTTGATTGAATTTCTTCTATTATTGGCTCAACTTCTTGTTTGAGGTTTTCTTTTAGTTCTTGAATGTGTTTGGTTTGCGCTTCAGTGAGATCTAAAGTTGTTGTTTCTATATTTTGAGCATTAGCATTTAAGTTAATAAATAAAGCAGTAATAAAACAAATGTATTTTTTCAATATTCTTCTCCTTTTATTGTCTTTGTTAAACGAGTTTATTTTATGTATTTTCAAACTGCAACTGAATATTTGTTTTATGAACATTGATGGTTATTTTTCTTGAAAAAAGAATATATTTTTATTATTGTTACTTATATTGAAAATTTGGAGAATATAAAATGAAAGTAACAGTTATTGGAACAGGTTATGTGGGTTTACCAACAGGTGTAGGTTTGGCAGAACTTGGTAATGATGTAATTTGTTTGGATGTTGATGAAAAAAAAATAAATACCTTAAAAGAAGGTAAGCTTACTATTTTTGAAGATGGACTTGAACCTTTATTTAATAAGCATATAGCAAGTGGTAAGGTTAAATTTTCAACATCGTTTAGTGAAAGTATTCCAGATGCTGATTTGGTTATTTTGGCAGTTGGTACTCCACCTCATCCAATAACAAAAGAAGCAGATATGCGCTATATCAAAGCGGCAGCTGAAGAATTAGCAAAATATTTGTCTCAATATACGGTTGTTGCAATAAAATCTACTGTTCCTGTTAATACTGGTGATATGGTTGAAAGTCTTATTAGAAAAACAAATCCAACAGCAGATTATGATGTAGTTTCTTTGCCAGAGTTTTTGCGTGAAGGTTTTGCAGTGCAAGATTTCTTTAATCCTGATAGAATTGTTATAGGGGCTAATTCTGAAAGAGCTCGTAATTTAATTGCAGAACTTTATGTGCCATTTAAGGATAAATGTCCAATATTGTATGTTTCTCGTCAAAGTTCAGAGACAATTAAATATGCATCTAATGCGTTTTTAGCGATGAAAATCCAATATATAAATGAAATGGCAGATTTTTGTGAAACATCTGGAGCTGATGTTTATGAAGTGGCTCGAGGTATGGGGATGGATACTAGAATTGGCGAAAAGTTTTTAGTTCCAGGACCTGGATATGGTGGCTTTTGCTTTCCAAAAGATACAAATGCCATGGCGTATATGGGCAAATTTAATGGTATTGATTTGTCTTTAATTGAAGCTACTATTAAAGGAAATGAGCGTAGAAAAATAAATATGGCAAAACGTATTTTGGATATGGTTTCTGATGTTAAAAATCCAATAGTTGCAGTGCTTGGTAGTGCTTTTAAAGGCGGTACTGATGATTGTAGAGAAAGTCCTGCGCTTCAAATTATTGAGATTATGCTTGCGCATGATGTTAATATTAAACTATATGATCCTGAAGCTATGGAAAATACTAAAGCAATATTGGGCGATATGATTACATATTGTGATAGTGCTTATGAGGCTATAAGCGGAGCAGATGTTTTGGCTGTATTAACTGATTGGGCAGAATTTAAATTACTTGATTTAGAAAAAATCAAAGTATTGATGGTTAGACCTCAAATTGCAGATTATCGCAATAATTTTGATTTTCAAAAAGCAAAGGATTTGGGGTTTGAGATAAAGTCTCTTGGTCGTAAAGGGTAAAATTTTAATATCTAATCGTAAATGGAAGCCTTATAATAAAAACTCACGTAATAAAAAATAAGCCGGAATTTATCCGGCTTATTGAGTTTTTTAGTAAGATTGATTAATCAGTTCTAACTCTTCTTTGGTCATTAAAACGGGTTTTTTGCCATGATCTAGACTGTACCCTTTTATGGCTTTATCTTTATTGAATAACACTTTAGCCATTAGTGTTCCGTCTTGATTAAATGCATCTAGCATACCATGTTTTTTACCCTTTTCATAGGTTACTTCTCCCATTAGTTCACCTGTTGGATAGTAGCGTTTTGCTTTTCCATACTTTTTGTTGTTTTTGTATGGGATTTCATAAGATAAATTTCCGTCCTCATCATATATAACGCTTATTCCATTTAATATACCATTTTCGTATATTGCAGAAGATTTAATTTTTCCTGATTCAAAAAATTCTTTATATTCTCCGTTTAATACATCATCTATGTAAGTTGTCTCTGATAGCAATATTCCAGTTGGAGAATAATTTTTTTGAATACCATTTTTTTTGCCAGAAGTGTAATTTACTTCAGCGCTAAGGTAGCCGTTTGTATCATAAAACTTGGTTTGGCCGTTTAATATTCCATTTTGATATAATGCTTCTGTTTTTAATACAGATGATTCATTATATTCACTAACCATACCATTTACGATACCTGCAACATATGGTGTTTTGCTTTTTACTGAATTATTTTCATAATATTCAATTTCTATACCATTTTTAGTGTCATTTTTATATTCTACAACAATGCGTTCATTACCATTTGGATAATATGCTGTTGCGGTTCCTTCGCGTTTACCATTTTTATAATTTACAACAAGATCTATATCTCCATTATCTTTATAAAATGTGCCAGTTCCCTCTAGGATGTCATTTTGGTAAGGAACTTCTGATTCTATATTTCCATTTTCGTAGTAGTTAATTGATGTACCATTTTTTAGTCCATTTTTATATATAATGAGGGAGCGAATGTTGCCACTTGGATAATAGAGAGTGCGTTCACCAACTATAATGTCATTTTGATAATTTATGGTTTCTATAATATCTCCTTTATTAGAGTAAATATAGCTTTTTCCATTTTTTTTGTTATCAATATATTGAACAGATTCTTGTAGTGTTCCATCTGTGTTATATGATTTTTTTTCACCATCGATAAGGTTGGCATGATATGAAATACGCTCTTTTACAGTGCCATTTTCATGGAATGAGCGTTTTATTCCCTCTATTAAATTATTTTTATACGGAGTTTTGGTTTTGAGATTTCCATTTTCGTAGTATTCTAGTACTATGCCATCTATTTTACCATTAACAAAAGGAATATCACGCTCTTTATTCCCGTTTTTATCATATTCTGTGCTAATACCGTCTAGTGTGCCGTTAATATATGATGATTCACGTTTTTTTATATTGTTTTCATAAAATATTTCTAAACTACCAGTAACAGGATCGCCGTTTATATCATATAAAACATTATTTAGTAAGCGTGTATTGTCAGCACTATATTTGTCTGTAGCATAAGATGTGTTCATGTTAATAGCTAATGCTAATAGTAAACATAATGGAAAAGCTCTCATTTTAAAATCCTTAAAAAAATATTTTTAATGATTCTAATCTATATAGAGCTATATAATCAAGTAAAAATACAATTTTACTACACTATAAATATTTAGTTTATATAGTATCATCAGAATTGTATTTTTGTAGATATATAAAGGCTAAAATTGTACCTAGCAAAAGAATGTGTAATCCATTTGTTGGAATTGAAAATATACTAATTAAAATAATATTTACAATCTCAAGAGCTGCTATAATTATTGATGATAAACGCATAAAATTTTGATAGTTTAATGGAGCTTTTTGTTTTTGTAGTTTATACATAACTAAAATAGCAAGTGAGAGAATTATAGTTTTTATTAGTAGATTTATGAAGAAAAAGCCTATAAAAATTACTGATGCAATTAGAGATACTTTTCCAAAGGTTTGAGCAAGAAGTTGTTTGAATGTATTTGTATCGTATGTTCCATCAATGTATTCAATTTTTCTCAAACCGGCGCCAGTTGCAGCAAAGGCTGCTTCTTTAGTAATAAATAAGCCAATTTTTTCGTTTGTTAAATCAGGAGATTGGTTTTTAGTATCTAAAACTACAGGGAAAATATCTTTTTGTGAGTTGTCTGAGGATAAGTCAATATCTAATCTCTTATATGTGTCAGCAGGAGATATTATTTTTTTATTTTCGATTGTTATCGGTAAAAAATCTTCAGCAACA
Source organism: Alphaproteobacteria bacterium (assembly GCA_045633945.1). Lineage (GTDB taxonomy): Bacteria > Pseudomonadota > Alphaproteobacteria > RF32 > CAG-239 > CAG-267. The sequence continues at coordinate 14,662 of JAZQZH010000037.1, read as the reverse complement.
AGCATTATTTTGGGTTCCAGTTTTTTAATCATTTCCTTTGCTGGAACAATAAAAAATAGTGTCATAATAACGGCGCCGGCTAATAAGAATAATAAGCCTGTTCCTTTTCCTTGTTTTATATATGTTACTATTTTTTTCATGTTTTACTCCTATTTAGATTAAAAAGCATATTGTATGCCGGCATCAAGAGAAAAAGCATCAATTGTTCCGAAGTCTTTTTCTATATTTCCATACAATAATAAATTGTTGTAGTTATATGTGGCTCTAAGAGATGCTGAGCCGTGGTTGTTGTTTTGAGGATTATGTATCTTTAGTTTATAATCCATATTTTTTATACTAGCATTTAATGGTTTATCTGGATTTAGTAATTCTATGTAATATATTCCACCAATTTGTATTGTTAGTTTTTGTTGTTCTTTTATGAAAAATTCTTTTGTTAAATAAGCCCCAAGACCTAATTCTATAGATGATGAGTTGTGAGAATTTATTTTTAATGTGTCTACAGATGATGAGTTTTCGTTGATGTTATCTTGGTATAAGTTTAAATAATTTAATTCAGCAAGAGGAGAAAATGTTATGTTGTTTGATAAGTCTAAGTTATATCTAACTTCATTACTTATACCGAATTGATATTCATCATATGTTGCTGTTTTTTTGCCAAGTTCTGTTATTCTGTCATAAGAGTTATTAGCATATCCACCGTATAGTTTAGAGAACCAATTTATGCCGTTATCAAATTTGTAACCAATAGGTAACCATAAACCAAATTGTTTGCTATCTCTTGTTGAATTATTGTCATAATCAGTTTTTAATTGTGTAATATTTGCACCTATACCATAATTTATTCCAGTTGATGATTTAGATTTTAGTAAACCATATGCAACACTGGCTGTTCCATTGCTTTCTTGCAAAGTGTTATCAGCTTTATTAGAGATATCTATATATTTATATCCTACAATATAGTTTTCATCTGGTTTATTAAATAAATTATTATTTAACTCGTGACTTATATTGTTATATATAATAGAGTCTTCTCGTTTGAATGCAGGTAGTATGTCTTTGCCAGTAAAACTATTGGCTTTTTTTGTAAGCTCTTTTGTTGTTTTAGCTTGTTTTAGATTATCATATAATTCAAGATTGTTTTCATTATTATAATTTAGTTCTAAAAACTCTGCAATATTTTTATCCTTAATTAAATCATTAAAGTTTGTACGAGTTAAAATTATGTCATGTTGGTTATTTGTATTTTCTTTTGAATATGCTGTAAACATGGCAGATTTTGAGTTTATTGATAATTCAGAGATGTTGCTTGCTTCTAAAGATGAAGTAAATTCATGTGAGTTTTTGAAATTGCCATATATAGGGGTATCTGTTACGAGTAAATCACCTTTTATCGTTTCTGCAAAAAATTTACCAGATGTGCCTAATACAACTTTTCCATCCCCTATTGCATTTAAATTAAGAACTGTTTCAGTATTATTTTCTTGATATATATCAATATCTTCTCCTGTTATTGCTTCTTGTGATGTACCATTAAATGTAACGGTTCCCATGGTGCCATCATTTAAGAGTATTGCATCATTTTCTAGGTATATTCCGGTACCGTTTTGAGTATTTGTTATATTAATTGTTCCAGTATTAAGTACAGTTGAGCCAGATTTTGCATAAATTCCGTATGCGGTGCCTCCAATTTCTGATGTTGGAGTATATGTTTTATCTGTAGTATTATCTTTATATTCTTTTCTATAAATGTTGATTGTACCTTTATTTTCTATTTTGCTATTTTTATCTCCATACATTCCAATAGCTGTACCGTTTCCTAGATTGTTTATATTAATTGTTCCGGTATTTTGTATTGTAGATTGTTCTCCGCCACGAATACCAGTTGTTATACCATCGCCTGTATTTATAAGATTAATATTTGAAGTTACGCCGGTTTGTTTGTCATAGCCTGGAACGTTTATATTGTATATTTCGGCATGTTTTTCAGGTGAATACATACCATATACATTTCCAGTGCCTTCGTTTAATATATTTATGTTTGCAACAACTTTGCTACTTATTTTTCCGTTTTCTACTCCCCAATATACTCCATTAAACATTAATTTTCCGCCATACATACCATATACATTTCCAGAGCCTTGGTTTGTAATATTGATGTTTCCTTCTATAATGTCTTTATAGTCTCCTGCGGCATTTATGGCAAACCATTGTTCGGTATTATCATCTTTGTCTGTTTCGATATATCCTTTTGACACATGCATACCATATATATCGCCATCTCCTGTAGATTTTATATTTATATTACCAACAGAAGATTTTCCGGTATGGCTAGGGTTATACCAACTGGCTTGGTATGATGATGCATTAATTGCAGCAACATAACCACCAATGCCATAGATATTTCCATTGCCTTCTATGTTAATATTGCCGTATGCATTACCTTGTGTTGCTGAAAAGGCATTATAAGCTCTATCATCTCCGAATATACCATAGGTATTACCTGTACCTTTGTTATTTATGTTTATTATACCTGTTGCTGTTCCGCTATTTACGGCATAGGCGTTTGATGCCTCCCAAGAGTTCTGAGGATTATCTATTTTTGCATATAATCCATATACATTTTTTGTGTTGTTTGGATTTTGATTTTCAATAGTAATTATACCTAATCCACTAGGAACAGGGTTTATTTCAGCATTGCTTTTCTGACCTGAAACATATGCATTTGTTACATGTTTTAAACCATACATGCCATAAACTTCTCCAAGTCCACTATTTTTTAATTTTATTTCTTGGAAATCATCTGGATGTCCATATGTTGATAACAAATTGTAAATGCTGTTAAAATTAGATGATACGCCATAGAAGTTTTCATTGCTAGTGTTTGTAATTTCTATATTGCCATCAGCTATACAGTTATTTCCGAGCTGTTTGAAATTGTCTGGGCACTCTATTTTAGCATAACAAACATTGTTGTATAAAAGATAAGAGCTATCGCATTCGATACATCTATCGGATGTTGAGCTGTATTTTAGGCATCCTTCAGATTGAGTCAAAGGTTTGCATTCTGTTAGGATGATATCTCCTGATTGGCAAGTTTTTCCTGTTGTATATTGATTTTTATTGCATGATGTTTGATATTCCGTTCCACAATTTTTAGGGTGACACTCATTATCTATTAATTCGTATCCTGCAGGGCATTTGTTTGATGGTTTTGAGCTTCCACTGCCACCTCCTGAAGCTAGTAGAGCCGCAATACCACTTGCACCAATAATGGTTGCGCCTATTTTTAGACTATTATTATTTTTAGATGCAACTTTGGTTTGGTGGTTTTGAGTAAATCTAGTGTATTTTTGATTAAAGTTTGATTTGTTACTTTTGGTGAATTCAGCATATTCTTGATTAAAGTTTGATAGTATTCTTTGTGTGCAATGATGATTAGTGTTAGCTCCAAGTTTTTTTAAGTTTTCATATGCGTTGTAGTCGTTATTTTCAATGGAATAACATAAAGCGGTAAATCCTTTGCTATCAATGGCATCGATATTATATCCACGTTGTAAAAAAACTTGAATGTTTTTTAAATTATCTGTTTTAGCATTATTATAAACAAATTCAGTAAAAGTTAGGGCTATAGATTGTTTAGGTAGTAAACAAAATATAGCTAAAATAGCTGATAAAAAAGTAAACAAGTTTTTTTTAATCATTTTTTGTTCCATATTCTATATATTCTTGCTTATTATACAAATTAAGTGTTAATTTTTTGTTTAAAAAAAAGATTAGATTAGAGGAAAACACTTTTATATTGCTTGATGATTGGGTAATTATGTAAAAAAAATAAAAAAAAATATTTTTTTTGAGTTTTGCTATTGCAGAGTATAAATTTGCTCCCTATATAAGGTAACAGAAATGATTTTTAACTTAAATATAAGGAATTAAAATATGAGCAATAAAGTATTAGGTATTGACCTTGGTACAACAAACTCTTGCTTTGCAATTATGGAAGGCGGAGAAGCTAAAGTTTTAGAAAACTCAGAAGGTGCAAGAACAACACCTTCTATGGTTGCTTTTACAGATACTGATAGATTAGTTGGTTATCCAGCTAAACGTCAAGCTGTTACAAATCCAGAAAATACATTGTTTGCAATTAAACGCTTAATTGGTCGTAGATATAACTCTAAAGAAGTTGAAAAAGATAAATCTACTTCTCCTTTTAAAATTGTTGAAGGTGATAATGGTGATGCTTGGGTTGAGGTTAAAGGCACAAAATATGCTCCATCTCAAATTTCTGCTGTTGTTTTGCAAAAAATTAAAGAATTTGCAGAAAGCTATTTAGGTGAAAAAATTGAAAAGGCAGTTATTACTGTTCCTGCATATTTTAATGATAGTCAAAGACAGGCAACAAAAGATGCTGGTAAAATTGCTGGTTTAGAAGTTTTGCGTATTATCAATGAGCCAACAGCTGCGGCTCTTGCTTATGGTATGGATAAGAAGACATCAGGTACTATTGCTGTTTATGACTTAGGTGGTGGTACATTTGATATTTCTATTTTGGAAATTGGCGATGGTGTATTTGAAGTTAAATCTACAAATGGTGATACATTCCTTGGTGGTGAAGACTTTGACCAAAGATTAGTTAACTATTTAGCAGATGAATTTAAGAAAGAAAATAATATTGATCTTAAAGCGGACAGACTTGCTCTTCAACGTTTGAAAGAAGCAGCAGAAAAAGCAAAGATTGAGCTTTCTTCTACAACTCAAACTGAAGTTAATCTTCCATTTATTACCGCAGATATGAGCACAGGCTCTCCAATTCCTAAGCATTTAAATATTAAACTTACTCGTGCGAAATTAGAAGCTATTGTAGAAGATTTGATTGAAAGAACAGTTGAGCCTTGTAAAAAGGCTATGCAAGATGCTGGTATTAATCCAAGTGAAATTAGCGAAGTGATTCTTGTTGGTGGTATGACACGTATGCCTAAGGTTCAAGAGAAAGTAAAAGAAATCTTTGGTAAAGAACCTCACAAAGGTGTAAATCCTGATGAAGTTGTTGCTGTTGGTGCAGCAATTCAAGGTGGTGTGTTGATGGGTGAAGTTAAAGACGTATTGCTTTTAGACGTTACTCCTCTTTCTTTGGGTATTGAAACTTTAGGCGGTGTGTTTACACGTTTGATTGATAGAAATACAACTATTCCAACACGTAAATCTCAAGTATTCTCAACTGCAGAAGATGGTCAGACTGCTGTTACTATTAGAGTGTTCCAAGGTGAAAGAGAAATTGCTCAACATAACAAATTGTTAGGTCAATTTGATTTGGTTGGTATTCCTCCTGCTCCACGTGGTATGCCTCAAATTGAAGTTACATTTGATATTGATGCTAATGGTATTGTTAATGTTTCTGCAAAAGACAAGGCAACTAATAAAGAACAAGCTATTCGTATTCAAGCAAGTGGTGGTTTGTCTGATGCTGATATTGAAAAAATGGTTAAAGATGCAGAAGCAAATGCAGAAGCTGACAAGAAGAAAAAAGAACTTGTTGAAGCTCGCAATCAAGCAGAAGGCTTAATTCATACAACAGAAAAAACTCTAAAAGAAAACTCTGATAAAATTAGTTCTGTTGATAAAGGCGCTATTGAAACAGCTGTTAATGATTTGAAAGCTGTTTTAGAAAGCGAAGATGTTGAAGCTATTAAATCTAAATCTGATGCATTAATGCAAGCATCACTAAAACTTGGTGAAGCTATGTATAAGGCTCAAGGTGCAGAAGCTGGTGCTCAAGGTCAAACACAAGGTGCTCCAGAAGCTGAAGCAAAAGATGAAAATGTTGTTGATGCTGATTTTGAAGAAGTAAAATAATATTTGAATTTTAGTATCTAGTTAAATGGATGAAAGGGGTGCAAAAATGTGCCCCTTTTTATTGCATAAAATGTATTTTTAATATATGAGGTAATTATAATTATTTTTTGAGGTTGATGATGGAAAAAATTGCTAGTTTTAAGGTTAATCACTTAACGTTGTTGCCAGGTGTTTATGTGTCGAGAATAGATAGATTTGGCGATGCGTTTATTACAACATTTGATATTAGAATGACAAGGCCAAATTTTGAGCCAGTAATGAATACAGCAGAGATTCATACTATTGAACATTTAGGGGCTACTTTTATTAGAAATCATGATGAATATGCAAAAAAAACAGTATATTTTGGTCCGATGGGTTGTAGAACAGGTTTCTATTTATTGTTGGAGGGGAAGTATTGTTCTGCAGATGTTGTTGACTTAATTAAAGAGATGTTTGATTTTGTAAGAAAATTTGAAGGCGAAGTTCCAGGACAATCTGCTCATGATTGTGGTAACTATTTGGATATGAATCTGGATATGGCAAAATTTATTGCAAATAAATTTTATGAAAATGTATTAAAAAATATTGGAGTTAATCAGCTAGAATATGCTGATTAAAAACATAAAAGCGTCCCTTTTTAGGGGACGCTTTTTTTGTTTTTTAAGAGTGCTGGAGGAGGGTTGTTTTGCCTGTGAATTCGGCAAATTTTTCACCATTTAGCAATCCCTCGATGGTAAGAACTCTTGTTCCGAGATAGCCTTCTGTTGTATTGCCTTCTTCAACGATGACTTCATTTGTTACAACGTTAAGTTCGCTGTTGAATTCAAAGTTAAATTCGCAATTTTCATCTTGATATTTTACAGTCATTCCATAGACCATAATTTTATCAATATGACCAATCTCAAGACCATCAGAGTTCCATTCTGCAGTGAACACATGCTCAGTAGCATTTTGTGTCCATGAGAAATTGTTTTTACTACCTGTTGTCTCTATAATCTCACTGATTGTGTGTTCATTAGATGACGGAGTTGTTGTAAAAACTTTCAAAGTTTCATTTCCGGGACGACCAATTGTAGCAACTGTTAATGTGCGCTGAGCAATGACTTCTACTTCGTCTTCTTGCAAAGTATGAGGAGTGATTTTCTTTACGATAAATTTACCCTTTACGTTATTTTCTTCGCAAGTGTAGATGGGCTCACATACATAATATATTTCGCCTACTTCATCTACGATTTCTTTTTCTTTCTTTTGGTAGTAGAATGGAGAAATTGTTACATTGTCACTGTAATCACCATCAGTGATGCCGGTAGTTTTATACTCAACATTGTAATGGAGTGTTACCTTGGAGGTTAGTTCATCGATGCTCTCTATATTTGCACTTTCAAAAGTGATATCTACCACTTCGATATGTGCGTAATCTAGATTTTCATATTTTGTTGTAAAATATGAATATGCCCAAGAGCTATCAACATAAGCAATTTGTCCGTCTGAGTAATTGTCTATGATACTAAATGATCCTGTTGTTATCATATCATCAGTATTAGTAGATGTTTTTACGTCTGATGGATTTGTTGCTGTTTGCTGAGGTAGTGAGAACTCTTTAACCACGATACTCTCTAGCTCAAGATTAATTTCAACCTTGGTTTCGGGATTATCTTTTCCGTTAAATTCAACCTCTCCATAAGTATTTCTACCAATGGTTTGAGCAATTTGATCAAAATGAGTGTTTGCCTGTACTAACTTGACATTTTGTGTTGCTTCACTGTTTAGATAACGCTCAAATGCAAGATTGTTTTCTTTTAGGTTGTCATCATTTGAAAGAGGTCTTACGTTGGTAATTTCCTCGGCACATGATACCGCTAGCATTGTGCTTGCTACAAGAACAGCACGTGTAATTGTTGTCTTCATATGTTAAAAGGTTTTGCCTTTAGCTAAAGATTAGCTAAAGATTGATTAATACTAAAATTTCATGAAAAAAAAGTGTTGTAAACAAGCTTTATTAACTCTTTTTTCAGGACTAAATCTTTAGTAAAAACCTAAATTTTAGAACAAAAAAGACGATGAATAATATACTTTATAATAGACACAACACTTTATTAGTGGAAGTAGTGTATCATAAAATTAGTATGTATGCAATAGTTTTTTTTGGGGGTAATGTATTAAAATGCTATTATGTTATAAATATATGTTATTTGGGATATAGGTTTTAGTTTTAATTTATTATCATAATAAAAAAAGCAGGTTAAACCTGCTTTTTTTTATAGTTCTGGAATTGAAGATTTGGTTTTCTTATCTTCTGGAACTGGAGCATCTTTTGTTTTATCAATTGTTGCTCCTTTGATAACATCTTTTATCTCATCTCCAGTAAGTGTTTCATATTCCATAAGTGCTTTTGCTAGTTTTTCCCAGTCTTTTTTGTGGGTTTGAAGAATTTTTTTAGCCTCTTCATAACCTTCTGTAACTAAGCGTTTTATTTCAGCATCAACAAGGCGTGCTGTTTCTTCGCTCATGTTTTGATTTTGTGTCACTGAGCGACCTAAAAATACCTCATTTGAATTTTCAGAGTATCTTATTGGTCCTAATACATCACTCATACCCCATTCTGTTACCATTGCTCTTGCAAGATTGGTTGCAGCATTGATATCAGATGATGCTCCAGATGTTACAGCATCATAGCCAAACTTTAGTTCTTCAGCTACTCGTCCACCCATAAGAATTGCTAAACGTGATAACATTTGAATTCGGGTATATGAATATTTGTCTTTTTCTGGTAATTGCTGAACCATACCAAGAGCGCGTCCACGAGGGATTATTGTTGCTTTATGTATTGGATCTGTATCTTTTACATTTAAGGAACAAATAGCGTGACCAGCTTCATGATATGCAGTTAAGAGTTTTTCTTTTTCATCCATAGCCATGGACTTACGTTCATTACCCATTAAAACCTTATCTTTAGCAGCATCAAAATCAGAAGAGCTTACTTTTAGCCTGTTTTTGCGAGCAGCAAGAAGGGCTGCTTCGTTTACTAGGTTCGCCAAATCTGCTCCAGAAAATCCTGGTGTTCCTCTAGCAACAATGCTTAAATCTACATCTTTTCCAAGAGGTACTTTTCGAGTATGAACTTTTAGGATTTCTTCTCTTCCTTTTACGTCAGGGTTGTTAACTGTTACTTGACGATCAAATCGACCTGGGCGTAATAAAGCTGGGTCTAATACATCAGGGCGGTTTGTTGCCGCGATTAAGATAATATTTTCATTTGCATCAAAACCATCCATCTCAACCAATAATTGGTTTAGAGTTTGTTCTCTTTCGTCGTTTCCACCACCAAGTCCTGCACCACGGTGACGCCCAACAGCATCTATTTCGTCAATGAATAATAAGCAAGGTGCATTTTTTTTGGCTTGTGAGAACATATCTCTAACACGAGAAGCACCAACACCAACAAACATTTCAACAAAGTCTGAACCTGAGATTGAAAAGAAAGGAACATTGGCTTCACCTGCAACAGCTTTGGCAAGCAATGTTTTACCTGTTCCTGGAGGTCCAACAAGTAGTACACCCTTTGGAATTTTACCACCTAAGCGTTGAAACTTTTGAGGGTCTTTTAAGAAATCAATAATTTCTTCTAATTCTTGTTTGCTTTCATCTGCTCCAGCAACATCTTTGAATGTTACTTTTTTGAGATTTTCAACTAATTTAGCACGAGATTTACCAAAACTCATAGCTTTGTTATTGCCGGAGTTTGCTTGGCGCATAAAGAATATCCATACACCAATTAACAATAACATTGGGAACCATGAAATGATAATTCCCCAGAAAGTACTTTCAGATGTATCAATTGGTTTGGCTTCTATTTTTACATTTTGCTTTCTTAATTCTTCTACCATGCTAGGATCGAAAGGGGCATATGTTTTAAATTTTGTGCCATTTGTATATGTTCCAGTAATATCATTGCCGATAATTATAACAGAATCAATATTTCCTTCTTCTGCACTATTCATAAAATCAGAAAACGCAATTTTAGAACTAGAACCTGTTCTTATGGCAGGATTAGAAGTGTTGAATAATATACTTAAAATGATAAAACCAAGTATCCAATATATAAAGTTTTTGTTAGATTTCATCTGTTATACCTTAAAAAATATGGTTGAAATTTTATGCAATATTTTGCTATAACTTTATATTATATAGAGTGTTTGGATGTAAAACTCAATAGCAATTTTTATTTTTTGTTAAAAAAGTTAAGTTTGAAATAGGTATATATAATAAAGATGATGTTTTATATAAGTAATAGCTCTAAGTGTTTAAATTTAAATATGAAATAATCCGAAATATTAAGTGTTTTAAAGGGGTGTTTAAACGTCTTGTTAATTTTTTTTGTTGTACTATATTGCGAATAGTTATTAATATTGTGGAGTGATATAAATTATGGCAAAAAATAAAGTTGTTCAAACAACTGAAGAACAAGAGAAGCTTTATATTGAAGCTTTGGTTTCAAAGGTTAGAAAGGCGCAAGAAAAGTTTGCTGAATATAGCCAAGAACAAGTGGATTATATTTTTAGAAGAGTAGCTTTGAAGCTTAGTTCTTTGAGAATCCCTTTAGCTCAAATGGCTGTTAGTGAAACAGGTATGGGAGTTGTTGAAGACAAAGTGATAAAGAACCATTTTGCTTCTGAGTATATTTATAATAAATATAAAAACACAAAGACTTGCGGTGTATTAGAAGAAGATGCAGCAAATGGTATGATTAAGATTGCTGAACCAGTTGGTGTGATAGCTGGTGTTATTCCTACGACGAATCCTACATCTACTACAATTTTCAAGACATTGATTGCTCTTAAGACAAGAAATGGTATTATCTTTTCTCCACATCCAAGAGCTAAAAAATGTACTGTTGAAACAGCACGCATTATGCTTGAAGAAGCAGTTAAGGCAGGAGCTCCAGAAGGGATTATTGGTTGGATTGATGAACCTTCTTTGCTTAAAACTCAATATTTAATGCAAGATGCAGATTTGATTTTGGCAACAGGTGGTCCAGGTATGGTAAAATCTGCATATAGTTCTGGTACTCCAGCTCTTGGTGTTGGTGCAGGTAATACACCTGCGCTTATTGATGAGACTGCAGATATTGAAATGGCTGTTTCTTCTGTTTTGATGAGTAAAACATTTGATAATGGTATGATTTGTGCATCTGAACAATCTGTTGTTGTTGTAAAAGATGTTTATGAAAAAGTTAAAGAAGAATTTGTTAAACGCGGAGCATATTTATTAAATGCTAAAGAAAAGGCAAAACTTGCTAGTGTGATTATGATTGATGGTCATCTTAATGCGGCGATTGTTGGGCAAAGCGCTTCTAAAATTGCTGAAATGGCTGGAATTAAAGTTGATGAAAATACAAAGGCTTTAATTGCTGAATGTTCAATGGTTGGTGCAGAAGAGCCATTTTCTGCTGAGAAATTATCTCCAGTTCTTGCGATGTATAAAACAAATAACTTTGAAACAGGTACTGAACTTGCCAAATCATTAGTATCTTTTGGCGGTAGGGGACATACCTCTGTTTTATATACAAATCCAATGAATAATGACAGGATTAAACATTATGGTCATGTTATGATTACTGGACGTGTGTTGATTAACTGTCCAGCATCTCAAGGTGCTATTGGTGATGTATATAACTTTAGATTAGAGCCATCTCTTACTTTAGGTTGTGGTTCTTGGGGCGGTAACTCTGTTAGTGAAAATGTAGGAGTAAAACATCTTATGAATATTAAGAGTGTAGCAAGTAGAAAAGAAAATATGTTATGGTTTAAAATTCCTCCAAAAGTTTATTTTAAACCAGGTTGTCTTGGTTTGGCTTTGAAAGAACTTAAAGGTAAAAAGCGTGCATTTATTGTAACAGACAAACCTTTATTTGATTTGGGCTATACCAAAAAAGTTACAGATGTTTTGGATGAAATTGGGGTTCAGTATAAAATTTTCTCTGATGTTCATCCTGATCCAGATTTGACTACTGTTAATATGGCTCTTGATGTTCTTCGTTCATTTGAGCCAGATGTTATTATTGCTCTTGGTGGTGGTTCACCAATCGACGCCGGCAAAATTATGTGGTTGATGTATGAACATCCAGAGCTTAAGTTTGAAGATTTGGCTATGCGTTTTATGGATATTCGTAAACGTGTATTTGAATTCCCTAACTTGGGTGAAAAAGCTGATATGGTTGCTATTCCTACTACATCTGGTACTGGTTCAGAGGTTACTCCTTTCTCTATTATTACAGATGATGAAGAAGGTGTTAAATATGCCGTTGCTGATTATGTGTTTACACCAACGATGGCGATTGTTGATTCAGATTTGGTTCAAACAATGCCAAAAGGTTTGTGTGCTGCATCTGGTATAGACGTATTAACTCACGCTATTGAGTCTTATGTGTCTGCAATGGCGACTGATTTTACAAGACCTTTGTCTATTGAAGCCGGTAAAGAAGTGTTTGATTATTTACCACAATCTTATGCAACTGCAGATGTGGGAGCAAGAGAGAAAATGCACCATGCATCTACTATTGCAGGTATGGCTTTTGCTAATGCTTTCTTAGGTGTATGTCACTCTATGGCGCATAAGTTAGGTTCGGCATTTAATATTCCACATGGTATTGCAAATGCTCTTTTGATTTCTCAGGTTATTCGTTACAATGCAACAGATAAGCCTAATAAACAATGTGCGTTTCCTCAATATCGTTTTCCTAATGCCAAAGCAGCTTATGCTCAATATGCAACAGCTATGGGATTTAAAGGTAAAACAGATGATGAGAAAGTTACTGCTCTTATTAAGGGTATTGAAGAGTTGAAGAAGAAAGTTGGAATTCCTTCTTCTATTAAAGAATGGTTTGCTATTAAAGGTGAATATACTGAAAAAGACTTCAAAGAGGCTATGGAAGTACTTCCTGCACTTGCGTTTGATGATCAGTGTACAGGTTCTAATCCTAGATATCCTTTGATAAAAGAGATTAAAAAGGTTTATGAGTTAGCATTTGAAGGTGTTACAGATTTTGATATATAATAAATATCAAAGCAAAAATAAAAGAGGGCAAGAAATTGTCCTCTTTTTTTGGGGGGGAGGGGGATAGATTGCCACGAAGCTTTGGCTTCTCGCAATGACTATAAAAAAAAGATGCTTATCGCAATGACGAAAAAATGCTTGCGGTGATGAGATTGGGATTATGAATTTTTAGATTTTCTAATAAAGTCTGCAACATCATCTGCTGCTTTTATGGGATTTTTGAAGTCAATTTTTAATTCTGAACCAAGCTCACATACATCATTTTCTATATCATATTTGCAGTATGGTGTTACAAAATATTTTCCATAGATGCTTGAGTCGTCGATATGAAATTCTATTTTTTCTTTAGCACAATATTCAGCTTTGGCTCTGTTCCATAGTTCTGTTGGAACCTGGAAACTTCCATCATTGAAATATGATACCTGACCTTGTTCATCGCAGTGGTCTAATATTGCCCATACATAATCATATTCAATGTGGTGTTGATGAAGATATTTTACTATATCTTTTTGGGGGCCTCCACTTATTACATATACTTTTATTCCACATTTTCTTATCTCACGGCAAAACTCTGAAAAAGCATCTGGTAAACTCGAAATTACTCCGTGAAAATCTATACCTATTTTATTTTCCATAACTATTCTCCTGATGAAAAAAGTTCTTTTATTGAGTTTGGTGCCAATGTGGAAAGTGGGTTAATTGTTATAACCGGTTTTTCAGTGGTACCAGTGATGTTGTAGTTTGTTGCAAAAACAGAGCCGTCTGATCCTCTTAATATTTTGCCGACAACAGGAATGTTGCCGATGAATGTATTGAGCGTGTATGCAGGAATAACAAGGCCTGATGCTTTTATTATATCATCAAATAAATTGTATGTTCCGATGAGTTTTAGACCGAGTACTGGTCCAAACACTCTTGCATCTTCGGTTGAGAGATCTTTTGTTGAAAATGTGTAGCTAAATGGAGCGTTAAAGTGTGTAAAGCGTAGGCCTTCTCCTGTTAGCATATCTACAATACCAGATAAAGATGATAAGCTTAGAAGTTTTGTAAAAATAGGAGTGTCAGAGAGTGAGAAATCTCTCATTTGAGCATGACCTCTGAAGTTTTTGTATCTATCACGTTTGGCTTCTATTTTTAAGTTTCCGCCTTTCATGTGGCTGTATAAACGAAGTACTTTTAATGTTGATCCTGCGTTATTTGAATCTACATTTAATATATATTCATTACCACGAGGTTCATAATCTAATTTCATTTTTACATCTTTACTTTGGCCATAATTTCCTATCATATTTATACGATGTACACCAATACCATTACGAAGTTCTAGTTTTCCAGCAAAGTTGGTTACAGGAATGTTGTCATTGGTCCATAGCTTGTTAACGCCAATAACAATATCAGTATCCATAACGTCTTCTAAAGGGTCTTTAAGACTCTTTTCTTTCTTTTTTAGGTTGGCTTTAGTATCTGATTTTTTCTTATCAAAAAAGTCTGTTAAGTCATATGAATCGCCATTTATGGTTACTTTTAGTTTTAATTTTGGTGTGTATGTAAAATCAACTTTGGCTTTGGCAAAAGTTTTTGGTGATTTGATGTTGGTAATATCGATAGTTTTTATATAACCATCAGTATTTGTTTTTATGTTACCTTTGGCACTAAATTGTGCTTTTATGAGTGAGAACTCAGGCACATCTTCTATTTTATTATTGTTTATTATCATTTTTGCTTTGGCATAACATGATTCACCTTTATTTTTATCAAAACCTAAAAAGGC
>JAZQZH010000036.1:0-19118 GCA_045633945.1 Alphaproteobacteria bacterium | reverse complement strand
ATATAAATGAAGTATTGACTTTTTCTATAAATCATTTATAGTCATGCAATATGTTTAACGTATTGAGGTAAAATTAAAAAATAGAGATGAGTCCTGTATATAGTTATGTTTTCAACTTAGCGTTGGTTTTAGTATTAGTTTTTTGTAATGCTTTTTTTGTGGTTTCTGAATTTGCCATTGTAAAAATTCGTAAAACAAAATTGGAAGAATTAGCACATAACGGAAGTAAAAGAGCGAAAGTTGCATTGAAGATTTATGAGCAACTTAATACTTATTTGAGTGCAACTCAACTGGGCATAACTCTTGCATCTCTTGGTCTTGGTTGGATTGGTGAGCCTGCTGTTTCAAGACTACTTGAAAATTTATTTGCAGATTTTTTTGCAGATAATACTGTTTTGCTTCACTCTATCAGTTTTGGTATCGCCTTTACTTTTATTACACTTTTGCATGTTGTTTTAGGTGAATTAGTACCAAAGACTTTGGCTATTCAAAATACTGAAGAATACACATTAAAAATTGCAATTCCTTTGTATGGGTTTAATAAGGTTTGTAAACCAATTATTTGGTGTTTTGATCATGTTTCACTATGGATACTTCATTTGATGGGGGTTCAAGCTGCTGATGAAAATTCTGAAGCCCACTCTGAAGAAGAAATTAAACTTATTATTGATGCTTCTCAAAAAGGTGGGGTTATTGATGATACAGAAAGTGAAATCATACAAAATGCTATTTGCTTTTCAGAAATATCAGCTCATGAAATTATGATTCCTAGACAGGATATGGTTTGTATTTATCAGAATAGTACATTTAATGAAATTGTAGAACTTGTTAAGCAAAATAAGTATACTCGTTTTCCTTTATGTAATGGTGATAAAGACCAAATTTTAGGAATGATTCATATTCGTGATTTGATTGAATGCAAAAATGTGGAACATAAGGATATATTAAATAAAATTGTTAGAAAAATTTTGTTTGTTCCAGAAAATAAGTCAATTTCTGAAATTTTGCATGAGATGATGAAAAAACGTATTCATTTGGCTATTGTTGTTGATGAATATGGTGGTACTGCTGGGCTTTTATCTATGGAAGATATCTTAGAAGAACTTGTTGGAGATATTCGTGATGAGCATGATGAAGGTGTTGATGAAGCTGTAAGAATTATCAATGAAAAAGTATGTGTGTTCGAAGGAGTATATCTTTTAGAAGATGCTTATGATTGTTTAGATTTACCTTATCAAGAACACGAGGAAAGCACTATGGGTGGATATGTATTTAATCTTTTAGGTCGCGAGCCTCAAGTTGGAGATAAAGTTGAAGATGAATATTGTATCTATGAAGTTCTTGAGATTGACAACATGCGTATTAACAGCGTTAAAGTTACTGTTAAAGAGCGTTTTGAAGATTTAGAAATTGATGAATAATTTCATGTTTGATTAATAAAAAACACCCAAGATAAAGGGTGTTTTTTATTTTAATAATTTTTATATATAAAAAAAACTCTACCTAAGTAGAGTTTTTTGTTGTTAATAAATTTTAATAATGTCTAACCATACGGCGGTATGCCATATATGGATCATCACCTGTTGATGTAAAGGTTAGACTACCATCTTTGTTGCGCTTAATATTTTCTAATTGCTTAAACTCATAAATAGAAAAATCATTTAAGTCATATTGCATCCCTCCTGATAAATATATATTCTTAATTGTTACCTTACCGGGATTTGTACCAAAATCTAATCTTATACGATATATAACTTCTTCAGGCAAAACAATAGAATAAGTGTGTATACCACTTTGTCCTTGATGAGTAACATAATGTTGAGCATCAAACCAAACTTCTCTTTTATTTGTATAATACACATCAAAGGATATTGGCTTGATTGTTTTAGCAGTAAAGTTTAATACAACTTTATCTGTATCCTTATTCTCTTTTTCTTCATCTTTTGTGTTATCTATTATTATATCCTCATCTGATATTTCTTCTTCTATTATATCTTCCATATCTTCTATGACCTCTGGTGTCTTAGTTGGAACAGTAACTTCGACATTTAGCACTGGAGATTCTTGTTTTTTCGAGTTATCAGTTAATGAAAGTAGCATAACTAAGAATAGAATCAAAAGACTACCTATAATTTTAGCTATTTTAGGATGTCTTTTAAACTCCTCATTTAGAATTAAATATTTTGCTTTAATAAAGGTATAATATTTAATAGCTTTAGCCTCCCAAGCTGGATAATTTTTCTTGATATAAACAACTAATTTATGAAAAATCTTAATCATAAATTCTTTTGTCTTGCTGAGTTCATTGAGCAACTGCTCTTTATTTTCAAGCTTTTTAATAATATATTTTTTTACTTTTTGTATTTTCTTTATAATCTCTTCTTTATTCATATAAGAACTCCTTTTATACTAATCTAGATTGCTTAATAGATGCTTTGATAAACTCTACAAACAATGGATGTGGAGCAAATGGTTTTGATTTTAGTTCTGGATGATATTGAACCGCTATAAACCATGGATGATTTGGAATTTCAACAATTTCAGGCAATGCTCCATCTGGAGACACTCCCGATATTTCCATACCTGCTGATTGTAAAGCTTCTTTGTATTTTATATTAACTTCATAACGATGACGGTGACGTTCTGAAATATTAGTTGTTTTATATACTAAATGAGCAAGGCTACCTTCTTTTAATACTGTATCATATGCACCTAAACGCATTGTTCCTCCAAGGTCTCCATCTTTATGACGGATTTGTTTAGCCCCCTCTTTATCCCATTGTGTCATTAATCCAACAACAGCCTCACAATTTTCATCTAACTCTGTTGTATTGGCATTTTTAACACCTAGTATATTGCGCATTGTTTCAATTACAGCCATTTGCATACCAAAACATATTCCTAAAAATGGTATTTTATGTTCTCTTGCATACTTAACAGCTTCAATTTTACCTTCGCTTCCTCTTTTTCCAAAACCACCAGGAACAAGAATTCCACTTACATCTGATAAAAATTCCTCTGCATTTTTACTTTCTAGATCTTCCGCATCAATCCATTTTATTTTTACTTTATATTTATTTGCAATTCCACCATGATTCAATGCTTCATTTAATGATTTATATGCTTCTAAAAGTTTTACATATTTACCTACTACTGCAATTTTTACTTCACCTTCTGGTGATTTTAATATCTCTACAATATTTTCCCATTTAGATAAATCTGCATCTGGACAAGGCAAATTAAAATATCTACAAACAGCCTTATCCATACCTTCATGAGAGTATGCTAGTGGAACCTGGTATATATTGCTAACATCTAACGCAGATATAACATTTTCTTCTTTTATATTACAGAATAAAGCTATTTTTCTTCTTTCATTTTCAGAAATTGGCATTTGTGAGCGACATAATAACATATCTGGCTGAATACCATATTCTTGTAATTGTTTTACAGAGTGTTGAGTAGGCTTGGTTTTTAACTCTCCTGCCGTTGGAATGTATGGCAAAAGTGTTAAATGTAAAAACATAGTACGCTCTCTTCCTAAATCATATGCTAATTGACGAATCGCCTCTAAATATGGCTGTCCTTCAATATCACCAACAGTTCCCCCTATTTCGCATAAAACAAAATCCTCATCACTTAAATCGCTTACAATAAACTCTTTAATCTCATTGGTAACGTGAGGAATAACTTGTATTGTTGCACCAAGATAATCTCCATGGCGTTCCTTATCTATAACACGCTGATATATTTTTCCTGTTGTAATACTATCACTCCTTTTTGCGCTTACACCAGAAAAACGTTCATAATGACCTAAATCCAAATCTGCTTCTGTTCCATCATCAGTTACAAAAACTTCCCCATGTTGAAATGGACTCATTGTACCTGGGTCCACATTTAGATAAGGATCTAGCTTTCTTAAACGAACTTTAAAACCTCTGCTTTGTAAAATTGATGCTAGCGATGCTGAAGCTAGCCCCTTTCCTAATGATGACACTACTCCGCCTGTTATAAAAATAAACTTTGTTTTTGGATTTAAATCAAACATTTGCCCTTCCTCAAATTAGTATTTTTAAGTGAAAAAGGCACCTTATTTTTTAGGTGCCCTTATTTTATTTTCTCTTACCATCTGTATTATTCTGCACTAGGTAAACTTGATGGTGTAGCTTCTGTATCTACTGTTGCATTTGGTACATTTGGAACTGTTGGTTCTGCTTGTACAAGTGGAGCAACATCTGTAATTGAAGATACTGTTCTAGCCTCTCCTTTATAATACAATGCTAGCAAAATTGATGTTATAAAGAAAATAGTTGCAAGAATTGCTGTTGTACGAGTTAAGAGGTTACCTTTACCGCGTGCAGATAAAATACTATCTGCTCCACTTGAACCACCTAATCCGCTTAAAGCATTTCCTGAATTACGTTGCATTAAGATTAATGTTACCAAGAGTATGGCAACCATTAAATGTACTACTAACAATACTGATCCCATTTTTATTTCCTTTTTTTATTATTTGCAAGCTTCATATATTGCTATGAAGTCAGCAACTTTGAGACTTGCGCCACCGATTAACCCACCATCAACATCAGGCAAAGCAAGCAATTCTTTTGCATTTGAAGGTTTCATACTACCACCATATAAAATGCGCATTTTGTTTGCGTTCGCACGGCCTAGTTTTTTGCTAACAACTTTACGAATTGCTGCATGTACTTCTTGAACTTCTGCTGATGTTGGTGTTTTTCCTGTACCAATAGCCCAGACAGGTTCATACGCTATTACTGTATTTTGAGCTGTTGAATTTTCTGGAACAGAACCCATGATTTGTGAAGTACAAACGCTAATTGTTTTTCCTTCATCACGTTCTTTTTCTGTTTCACCAATACAGATAATTACCTTCAATCCTGCTTCTATTGCAGCCTGAGCTTTTTTAGCAATTAACTCATTAGACTCGTTATGATCTGTTCTTCTTTCTGAATGTCCAACAATCACATATTGACAACCTAAGTCTTTTAACATTTGTGGACTTACATCACCTGTATGAGCGCCTTTTGCATCAAAATGACAATCTTGAGCGCCAACCATAAGCTTTGAACCTTTAGCAACCTTTTTAGTAGCCATCAACAATGTAAATGGTGGGCAAATCAAAAATTCACAATCTTTACGAGATGCTTTTTTTACTTCTAAAGCAACGCCTTTTGCTAGAGCAACGCCATCTTCAAGAAGACCATTCATTTTCCAGTTGCCAGCAATAAGAGTTTTTCTTACCATTGTAATTATCCTTTAAAAAAATTATAACTTCTATTCTTTTAGCATATGCTTTTTTATTTTCCAGCGAAAAAAGAAGTTGTTTACAAAAAAAATGAAAAAAACGTTGTACATATCTATTATTTCAGATTGCATATTTTTTTGTTACTTTTATAATGAGGCGCAATTAGGTTATTTTTGGGATTAAAGAAATGATAAGTAAATTAGCACAAGCTCGTGAGAGTTGGTTTTTCAAAAGTATTTTAGTAGCAGTAGCCATTAGCTTTATTTCATTATTTGGCGTATCTGGATACATTAGTAATGCATCTCAGAATCAAACTGTTATTAATGTTAACGGTCAAAAAGTTTCTCAAAGCGCTTTTTCATATCGCCTCAATAAAGAAGTTAATGCTATAAGAAATATTGCAGGGGATGATTTTGACTTAACGGAAGAAATGCGCAATACTGTTGCTGAAAATGTATTAAAACAAATTATTGACGATGCAGTAATTGACCAAATAATGTTGAAGAATTCTGTGTACTTCCCTAGAGCTGTTATTCAACATATTTTATTTAATAATCCAGAATTTCAAAATCCTCAAAATGGACAATTTAATCCGGAGATGTTTAGAAGATATTTATCAACAGCTGGAATGAGTGAAGATGAGTATATTGCAGTGATTAAGCGTTTGCTTGCGCGTAAATTATTAATCAATGATCTTGTGTCACCGTTCAATGTATCTGGAATTTTAGTTGACGCTATATACAAAATGGATAATCAGCGCAAATCATTTAAATATGTGGTTATTTCTCCAGATAGCGTTAAAATAGAGCGCAATATTACAGATGATGAAATACAACAATATTACACAGACTTTAGTGATCGTTTTATGATTCCTGAAGCTAGAGATGTTAATGTTTTATACATTCCAAATGATGTTATTCTAAATAAATATATTTTAACAGAAGAGTTAGTTAAAGAGTATTTTGAACAACACAAAAAAGAATTAGACCAACCTGAAAAGCGTGAAGTTTTGCAGATGGTTTTCTTAAATGAAGAAAATGCCCAAAAGGCACTTGAACA
Organism: Alphaproteobacteria bacterium; assembly: GCA_045633945.1. Classification (GTDB taxonomy): domain Bacteria; phylum Pseudomonadota; class Alphaproteobacteria; order RF32; family CAG-239; genus CAG-267. The sequence continues at coordinate 12,790 of JAZQZH010000036.1, read as the reverse complement.
AGTAAAATCAAATGCTGACTTTAATAAGATTGCGGAAGAACTTGGTGCTGAAAATAAATCTAATCCAACTCTTGGTACTGTTTCATTTGATGAGCTTGCAGAAGGTCTTGCTGACGATGTTTTTGAATTATCTGTGAATGAAACAAAAGTTATTCAAGTTGCTGATAGTTGGCAAGTTGTTCTTGTTAAAGATATTATACCAGCAAAAGAAGCTAATTTTGATGAAGCTAAAGCAGATATTGAAAAAATACTCAGTGAAGAAAATTTATATGATGCAATAAGAGAAGCTAGAGCTGAAATTGATGATAGTATTAGTGCTGGAAAATCTTTGAGCGATGTTGCTAGTATTTATGGATTAAATATATTGGAATTAAAAAATGTTAACGAGGAAACTTTGGCTACAAATATACCTGAAGAAATTAAAGTATTGGCATCGAATCTAGATTTCAATGAAATGGTATATTCTTACGGTCTAAATGAAATAAGCACTGCAGAAGAATTTGATAACGGCCTCGTGGTTATTGAAGTTAAAAATATTGTTGATGCTCATATGCCTGAAATTAGCGATGTAAAAGATGAAATTATATCTTTATGGAATGTTCAAGAAAAGAATGCTATCGCTAAAGAAATCGCTGAAAACATCATGGTTGATGTTGAAGAAGATGGAAATATTGTTGATGTTGCTAAAGCTAGAGGTTTAGAAGTTTTCCGTTCAGAACCAATTAGTCGTAACGAAACCTTTGCTGGGCTTAATAGTTATGATATCAATGACTTATTTACAACAGAAGAAAACAAAGTTAAAATCTATGAAAAATCTGGAAATAACTTTGTTATTGCAACTCCGTTTGAAACAACTAACTTTAAATATGATACTATTGATGAAGATAGCAAGAAATCTATTACAGATAAAGCTGAGAGAGATATAGCTGCTGACATGATTCAAACAATGCTAAAAGCTTATGCTGAAGATTTAAAAATTGAAGTAGATTATAAGCGCGCTGGGTTTTCTGAATAATGAGAATCGTATTTATGGGAACACCGGACTTTTCAGTTCCGGTACTTAGAGAGTTAATTGCAAAACATGAAGTAGTTGCTGTTTACACACGCCAACCATCTGAAAGTGGCAGAGGCAAAAAGGTTAATAAGTCTCCTATTCATTTGCTTGCAGAGAGTTGTGATATTGAGGTTAGAACACCTAAATCTCTTAAGCTCGCAGAAGAGCAATTATACTTAAGTAATTTAAATGCTGATGTTGCTATTGTTGCTGCATATGGTTTGTTGTTACCTCAAGCGGTATTAAAGATGTTTCCGTTAGGCTGCATAAATGTACATGCTTCTTTGCTTCCTAGGTGGAGGGGTGCTGCCCCTATTCAACGTGCGATTGAAGCTGGAGATAGAGAAAGCGGAATATCTATCATGCAAATGGTGGCAGAGCTTGATGCAGGCGATGTTTTAAATTACGAAAAAACAGATATTACACAAACAATGACTGGTGGTGACCTTCATGATAAGTTATCACAAATTGGAGCTTCTTTGCTGTTAAAAACATTAGATGAAATGGATAATATTTCTCCTACAAAGCAAGATTCTTCTTTAGTTACGTATGCTCAAAAATTAGATAAATCTGAATGCTTAATTGATTTTTCTTTATCTACAGATATTATTTTAAGAAAAATAAGAGCCTTTTCTCCTTATCCTTCTATGTACTTTATGTATAACGGAGAACGTTTCAAAATATTTGAAGCAGAATCGGTTAACACAAAAGGAGATTGCGGCACCATACTAAAATCTGATGATGAATTCATAATTGCAACCTCTGATGGGGCAATAAAAGTGATAAAGATTCAGCGACAAGGAAAACAAATTATGACAATTAATGAGTTATTGCGAGGATTTAAATTTAAAACAGGGGAAAAGATATAAAAATTATCATTTTTTGCTTGATTAAATAAAAATCTTGTATATACTTTCATCAAATTTATTGTTGTAACTCCGCGGGCGTGGTGAAATTGGTAGACAGGCTAGACTTAGGATCTAGTGGCGCAAGCTGTGAGAGTTCGAGTCTCTCCGCCCGCACCATCTTGTAAAAGATGGTGTTTTTTTTTGGAAGTAATGTAATAATGAATATCAAAGAAACAAAATCTGAAGGCTTAAGCCGTGAATATAATGTTACAATCAGTGTTGCTGATTTTAATAATGAAGTAGAAAACAAATTAAAAGAAATTGGAAAATCTGTTAGTATGGCAGGCTTTAGAGCTGGTAAAGTTCCTTTTCATATGATTGAAAAAAAATACAAAGCCAATGCTATGAGTGAAGCTCTTGATGACTTACTTCGTAATGGTGTAAATGAACTACTTGAAAAGAACAATCTTCGTCCAGTATTTACTCCAGATGTTGATTTGAAAAAGTTTGAAGATGGCAAAGATGTTGAATTTACAGTTTCTATGGAAGTTATGCCTTCTATAGAACTAAATGAATTTAATGGTGTTAAAGTTGAAAAATTAAAAGCTGAAGTTAGTGAAGATGAAGTAATGAAGGCTATTAACTATATGGCAGAAAGCCGTCGCGACTCTGTAAAAATTGAAGATGATCGAGAAACAAAAAAAGGTGACATTACTGTTATAGACTTTGTTGGCTCTATTGATGGTGTTGAATTCGAAGGTGGCAAAGGTGAAGCTTATCCTTTAGAACTTGGATCTAACTCATTCATTCCTGGTTATGAAGATCAACTTGTTGGTAAAAAAGTTGGTGATATTGTTGATGTAAAAGCAACTTTTCCTGAAAACTATCATGCAAAGGATTTAGCTGGTAAGGAAGCTTTGTTTGTTACAACAATTAAAGAAATTAGAGAAATTAAGAAATCTGAAATAAATGATGATTTTGCTAAATCTATGGGTGAAGAAAATCTTGATAAATTAAAAGAAACTGTGAAGTCTAGAATTTCTCAAGATTATGAAAATGCATCAAAAATGAAATTAAAACGTGCTTTGTTGGATGCTTTAGATAAAACTTATAATTTTGAAGTTCCACAAAAATTAGTTGATATGGAATATGATGCAATTGTTAAGCAATATGAAGCTGCAAAACAAAGCAATCAATTAGATGAAGATGAAAAGAATAAAAAAGAAGAAGATTTACTCAAAGAATACAAAGAAATTGCTGTTCGTAGAGTTAAACTAGGTTTATTACTTGCAGAAGCTGGTAACATTGCCAAGATTCAAGTTAACCAAGAAGATGTCAACAAAGCAATTATGACTGAAGCTCATCGTTATCCAATGCAAGCAAAAGCCATCTTTGACTTTTATTTAAAGAATAAAGATGCTGTTGAGCGCTTACGTACTTCTGTTTATGAAGAAAAAGTTATTGAACATGTTCTTTCAAAAGTTGAAACAACTGAGAAATTAGTTTCTGTTGAAGAATTGTATAACTTTGATGAGAAAGTTGCTTAATTGTTTTTAAGTATATAAAAGCCTCCTTTACGGAGGCTTTTATATTATATATTTTTAATACGATGTTATACAATAAAAAAGTCGGCATAAAATCAGCCGACTTTTTTATTATTTCCTATGAGCAAAGAACTAGTTGTTTTTAGCTTTTGCTTGCGCAGATAGGTCATCAGCAATACGAGCTGAACGGCCACGTAATGCACGCAAGAAGTATAATTTTGCTCTTCTTACTTTACCAATACGTGTAACTTCAATTTTAGCTACGTTTGGAGAGTATAATGGGAATACTCTTTCTACGCCTTCACCAAAAGAAATCTTACGTACTGTGAATGAAGAATTTAAACCATCATTCTTACGAGCGATGCAAACACCTTCATATACTTGGATACGTTCTCTGTCACCTTCTTTTACTTTAGTGTGAACTTTTAATGTATCACCAGCTTTGAAGTTAGGTATATCTTTACCTTCAGTTAACTTCGCCACTTGCTCTTTTTCAATATTTTCTAAAATATTCATCGTTTTACCTTTTATATAAATTTGTTTTGTTATACACCTAACTTTTTTTAGATTCAAGATAAATCTTATATAAGTCAGGACGCCTATCTTTTGTTGTTGCTTCTGCTTTTTCTAAACGCCACTCTGATATTTTCTTATGATGCCCAGACAATAGTACTTCTGGTACTTTTCGCCCTTCCCATTCTGTTGGTCTGGTATATTGTGGATATTCCAATAGATTATTTTCAAAGCTTTCATCTTCTATTGATTCCTCATTACCTAATACACTAGGAAGTAATCTCACTATAGCATCTAACATTATCATAGCAGCTTGCTCGCCACCGGTTAAAATATAATCTCCGATACTTATTTCCTCGATATTGTAAGCTTCTATTACTCGCTCATCAATACCTTCAAATCGTCCGCAGATAATTGTCAACTCACGTTCTTTTGAGAGCTCCTTTACTTTTGCTTGTGTTAGGGGCATACCTTTAGGACTCATGTATATTATACGACCGTTAGTATAATTAGAATCTATTGCTCTTCCTAATACATCTGGACGCATTATCATCCCTGCACCACCACCACAAGGTGTGTCATCAACCGATTTATGCTTATCTAATGCATAATCTCTGATGTTAACAGCATTAAGCTCAAACTTTTTTTCCTCCATAGCTTTTTTAGTTATTGAACTACCTAAAAAGCCAGGAAATATTTCAGGAAAAATCGTTAAAACATTGACTTTTAGCACTTTGTAGAATCCTCTTCGTCTTCTATAAATACCATAGCCGTTGACGTAACAATAATATAGCCCTCTTCTAGATTTATCGTTGGAACATAAGTCTTACTAAAAGGTATCATTTCTGTTTTTCCAGTTAAAAGTTTTAGCTCTAAAATATCTCCTGCACCAAAATTATAAAAACCAATAACTTTTGCAACTTCAACATTATCGCTATTAAAAACTTTTAACCCAACTAAATCTACCTCATAATATACATCTTCGTCCTTTAACTCTGGCAAAACTCCTCTTGGAGCATATAGCTCTGTCCCAATCATCGTTTCTGCCAAGGTTCTATTATCAATACCTTTGATTTTAACACGAAGTAAATCTTTAGAATGTCCGGTAACTCTTAGCTCAAATTTTTGTTTAGCGTGCTTATCTTCTAATGCGCCATAAGATGCTATATCTGCATCATTTGCAGTAAAGCTTTTTACTTTAAATTCACCTCTTATGCCGTGAACTCCAACAATTTTACCTAAACATACTTTATTTTCGCTCATTTTGTTACCTATCGCAACATAAACTTAATTTATAATCTTAAATAAAAGAATTAAGCTTCAACAGTTTCTTCAGCTGCTGCATTTGCTTCAGCTTCTGCTGCTGCAGCTGCTTCTGCTGCTGCACGAGCTTTTTCTTCTTTTTCTTTAATTCTCTCTAAAGCTTTGGCTTTAGGAGCAGATTTCTTTGGTTGATTTGCAATTTTTGGAGCAGCACAAAGACCAAGATTTGCAAACATTTTTTGCAATCTATCGGTTGGCTCAGCACCTTTTGCTAACCATGCTTTTACTTTTTCTGTATCAAGAACTAATCTATCTTGATGATCTTGAGGCAATAATGGATTATATGAACCCAAACGCTCAATAAATCTACCATCACGTGGAGCTCTTTGATCTGCTGCTACGATACGATAGAATGGGTGTTTCTTTGATCCACCGCGTGAAAGTCTAATACGAACTGACATTTTTTTCCTTTCCAGTTTATAGTTATTTGTTAATTCCGTTTAAAACGGAAACTTTTTATTAAACCCGCCGAAAGGATTGTTACCAAACAAACCTCCTCCCAACGGATTTTTTGTCATAAAATGAGAAGCCAATCCGGTCATACCGCCAAGTTTTCCCATTTTTTTCATCATAGTTGACATTTGCTCATAGGATTTAAGCAACTTGTTAACATCATGAACTTCTACACCAGAGCCTGCAGCTATTCTTTTTTTGCGTGACGCTTTAATAATATCAGGATTTTTACGTTCTTTTTTGGTCATTGATAATATTATTGCCTCTTGCTTTTTCATTATAGAATCAGCATCTACAGCCTCTATTTGCTCTTTGTATTTAGCAAGACCTGGGAGCATCCCCATTATGCTAGACATTGAGCCTAACTTTTGCATCTGACGCATTTGACTTAACATATCTTCTAAATCAAATTTGCCTTTTAACATTTTTTTAGCTTGAGCCTCAGCTTCTTCATGGTTAATGTTTTCGACAGCTTTTTCCACCAAACTTACAACATCACCTTTATCTAAAATACGTCCGGCTAAACGATCAGCATGAAACTCTTCAATATCTTCTATTTTTTCACCAGTACCTAGAAACTTTAATGGTGCTCCTGAAACCATTTTCATAGACAACGCGGCACCAGCTCTTGATGAACCATCTATACGTGTTAATACTAAACCTGTAACACCAATTTTCTCATTAAATTCTTTTGCTACGTTACAAGCCTCTTGACCGATAAGCGCATCAGCTACTAACAATGTTTCTGTTGGATTAGATAGCTTCTTAACAAGAGCAACTTCTCTCATTAGATCTTCATCTATTTGTAAGCGACCTGCTGTATCCAATATTAAAACATCATATAAACCTTTTTTACCAACTTCTAGCGCTCTCTTGGTTATATCTAAAGGATTTTCATCTTTAACTATTGGAAGAACATCTACTTCTATTTGAGCTCCCAATTGAGACAGCTGTTCTTGGGCTGCTGGTCGATAAATATCTAAAGACGCTAAAAGAACTCTCTTTTTCTTTTTTAACTTTAAAGCAATTTTTGCTGAAGTAGTTGTTTTACCAGAACCTTGGAGCCCAACCATCAAAATAACAGCAGGAGGAACGGTCTTAAAATTTAATGATGTATCTTCATCTGACCCCAATATTCTTACGAGTTCATCATAAACTATTTTCACTAGTTGCTGATCTGGGCGGATAGACTTTATAACCTTTTCGCCAAGAGCTTTCTCTTTTACGCTAGCCATAAAATCTTTAACAACAGAAAGAGATACATCTGCCTCCAAAAGAGCAAGACGAATTTCACGCAAACCATCTTCAATATCTTTTTCAGTTAGAATACCACGAGAGCCTAACTTCTTAAAAACATCGCTTAATTTGTTTGTTAAACCGTCAAACATCAAACTTCCTTTGTTAAATTACACCTATTTGATAAAAAAAATTTGCGCCAGTGTGCGAACCCTCGCTGACTGACGGCACTCCGTAGAGTGTTATTTTGTTATCAAAACTTGAGTGTATAATAGGTATAAAATACTAAGAGTCAAGAGTTTTTTTTATGAAGAAAAACAAAATATTTACCCAAAAGATAATTAAGCACTATTACCAACGCTACAACAACATATTTTGTTATAAATGGATGAAAATTTAGTATCTCCACTAAAAAAACAAGTAAAAAATACTCAACACCCCCCGTAAATATACGAGATGAAAAGTATTTTGAAGCCTCTTTACTTAAATCTTTTACGCTATTACTCTTCGTCTTAAAAACATAAAATTTATTAACACCATATCCAAATGATTTAGAAAAAATCATCGCAATTAAATTTGCATATCGTACTTTCATTCCAAATATTACTAAAATTGTATATAATAATATATTTGAAAGGGTTATCAAACCTCCACCTACAATATAACGGAAGAAATCTTTATTTTTTAACATTTTTCTTCCTTTTGCTTTGTAATAACAACAATTGTCCATACAAATAAATTGTATTGCGTCACTTTAATTGTTTTAGGAAGATTATTAAGTACAAACTTTTTAAACCCCCAATAGGTCCAATGATTTATATGATCTATTGGATTTCCCAATCTTTTAATATTTTTACCTGACACTAAATTACCAAGACAAAAAAACGGCTCACTTGGAACTGAGAGTATTATATGTTTTTTACATACTCTATATAATTCTTTTAAACCTTTTACAGGGTCTGTAATATGCTCTAAAACTTCCGTTGATATAACAGTATCAAAACTACCATCTTCATATTTTAGAGAAGTGATATCACCTGTATCAAACACTATTGGTCTTTGATTGTTTTTTTTAGCATTATCTATAGCTTCCTTAAAATAATCAACTGCTGTTATTTTATATTTAGGAAAATTATCATACAATATATTTGAGACAAATCCTTCACCACACCCCATATCTAAAATAGTTTTTGATGTTGATTTATCTATACCTTTTACTATGTAGAGTATTTTCTCTAAAAATTTATTTAGCATAAATATTTTTAGAGGATTTTTTGTATTATATTTTTCGATATTACCTATGTTGTATTCCATTTCACTTTCTTTCATAAATTTCTTTAATACAGAATCTATCATCTGTTCTTTTTTTATCTTGATCCACTAAAATATTTGTAACTAATCCCATTGATATAAATTGTCCACCAATCAAAATTAACATAACCCCCAATGTTAATAAAGGACGACCTCCTATTGAGTTACCTAAAAACCATAAGAGAGTTAAATATGAACAAATAGCTCCACCCAACAAAAACAATATAAGGCCAATTTTACCAAAAAAGTACATTGGCTTTTCATAATATTTAAGCAAAAACCAAGAAGATATTGCGTCAAACATTCCTCTTAAATAGCGCTCACAACCAAATTTTGACTTTCCATGCTCTCTTTTGTGATGAGTTACTATTATCTCTGCAACTTTAAAACCATTTCTTTTAGCTAAAACAGGAATATATCTATGAAACTCTCCATACACAGATACACTTTGTGTAACTTCTTTTCTATATGCCTTAAAACCACAATTAAAGTCATGAATATCCACCCCTGAAAATTTAGATGTCACCCAATTAAAAAACTTTGATGGAAGTCTTTTTTCCAATGGATCAAGACGGTTTTCTTTCCATCCTGACACCATATCATATCCTTCATCTAACTTTTCAATAAAACGAATTATTTCCTTTGGATCATCTTGTAGGTCTGCATCCATTGTAATTATAATATCACCTATAGCATGTTTAAATCCTGTAGCTAAAGCTTTGGACTTTCCAAAATTAGCTCTAAATGATATTAATTTTATACGCATGTTTTTTTCTATTTCAGATTTAATAATAGCTTCAGATTCATCTGTTGAACCATCTGATATAAATAGAATCTCATAATCATCCAGTATTTTATTTTTTATTATTTGTTCAATATTCTCGCATACCTTTTTTATAAGAAGTTTGATAGATCCTTCTTCATTAAAAACAGGAACAACAACCGATAATACCCTACTCATTTTATTTTCTCCAATTACTGTTTTTTTATTTTATAAATATCATAAAAGAATTCACCAATTTTAATTGTTTTTATAAAATCAACCCTCTTTTCAATATCCTCACTTAATTCAGCTTTGGCTGGAATATATAATTTATTATATGTATTCATAGATTTCATATTTGAATTAACCAAAAAATCAGCCTCATCTAAATATCTCTTTATTGACTTTGTATTTTCAATATCATTTTTATCTCCACTCCATAAATATACCACATTTTGAGCATCTTTTACAATATATATACTAGTATAAAACTTAGAAACAAAACTTCCTGTCCATATAATTTTTTTCCCTTCAAACTCTTTTATAATTGGGTCATAAATCTGAAAAGAGAATGGACTACGATTATTAAAATCAACAAATATTGAATTTAATAAAATAGCAATACTTAACAACCATTTTATAACATTTAATGGTAAAAAACCTAATATAACCGTTAAATAATAAACAGTTATTATAGCCATAACAGGCATGATCATCATTACATAACGTGAATTGTATATATGCATCTGTGGCATAAATATACTACAATACAAACAAACAAGAAAAATACATATTAATAAATATTCTATATCTTTTTTATTATCTTTGGCATAAGTATATTTATAAAAAATAGTCATAAAAGTAATCCATACAACAACACAACCATTGGACTTATTAAAGCTTAATAAGTCTTTTGCATAAATATCTATATAATTTTTTGCATAAATATCTATATAATTTTTAGTATCATATAAAAATATATAAAAGACACGATCTAACCTATTACTAATATATGCAACCTCATTTGCTCTACTTGAGTGTTGCATAACATTTATGATTTGTGGAAATATTAAAACAAGACAGGTTACACTTAATAACATTATAACTGCGAAAATAAACAAATCTTTATATCTTTTTTGAAAGATTAAATTTACTCCAAATACACAGCCAATTATAGCTGAAGCAATTATGGAATTATATTGAGTAAGCATACCTAATAAAGAATATAAAAATATAAGCATCCATTGTTTTTTGGATGTTTTTTCACTTCTTATCATAAGTATTGTTTCGTACAGCAAACAAACCAACCATAATGTTTGCAATAAATACATTCTAATAAAAACAACTGTATTAAAACCTATTTGAGAATAAGCATAAAGAGCAACTGGCAACAACGCTAAATATTTATCCCGAAAAAACAAGCCAGATAACTTATACATCATAATAAGTAACACAATCCATATTGGAATGTTTAACATAGCACCAAACCACTTACTAAATTCATCAGGAAAGAATGAACAGATTGTGTGCAAAAATATATAGAACAATGGTGGATGAACACCTTCATTTAAATTATCATATATGTGAGTATAATTAAACTTTTCGTCTTCTTGAACTGTAATGTAATTATTAAACAACGAACCATCTAGCCATTGATTTAACAAATATTTATCCATAGCATCTGACGAAAATTTACTATCTAATCCTTTTACAAGAAAAGACCCTTGAGAGCTATTAGCATGCCCAAAAGAAAACATTTCATCTACATGAAAACTAGTTTTTTGATTATAAAAAAATATTACAAAGCTAATATTTATCACTAGTAGCATTAATATTAATACTCTCTGCCAATTTAGCCTATTCATACAAAAAACCTTTACTAAAAATCGATGTTACTTTTATACAACACCTTAATAAAATTTAATTTTTATTTTTGAGTTATTAACATTTTATTTGAGGATAAATCTATTGTAATTATTGGATATTTTATATAAACTAGTTAAGATTAAAAAATGAAAAATTCATATACAACATTTAAGGCTAATCTAGATATGTTGAAACTTAAAACAAATGATAAACTCAAACTTTTTAACTTATTCTTTAATACTGCTATATTTTCATTTAAAGAATATTAATTTAGAAGGTACTAACAATGAATAAGAACTTTAATATTAAAGTATTGCCCGTGTATTTTTGGATTTTTATGCTGATTTTTTTCACTATATCAGTATTAAGGGTATTTTATAATAGTGACTTATTGTGCGATACGCTAGAGCATATTCATGCATCATATTTAATTAGTACAGGGTCTGTTCCTTATCGTGATTTTTTCGAACATCATAATCCTTTATTATGGTATTTATTTGCTCCTTTAACTAAATTATTTTATAGAGATGTTAATATTGTTTATATAGCGCAAATTATTGCTGTTTTAGGTTATTTTTATATTTTTTATTTAATATTTTCTTTATCTAAAATGTACCAAAAATCAAGCAAAGGAGCATATCTGGCTATAATTTTTTTGTTATTTTTCTCTAATCTAATAGAAGATATGCAGAATTTTAGACCTGATATTTTTATGTATATCTCCATTCTACTAGCTATAAAAAACTTTTTCAAATATTTAGATACTTGTAAATTAAAATATTTATGTATTTCTTATTTTTTATGTTTTATTGCATTTCTGTTTTTACAAAAAGTTTTATTTCCTATTCTTGGTTTTGGAATTGCCAATCTATATCTAATGCGTAAAAACAAATTACCTATAAAAGACATATTTAAAGCCTCTCTTTTGCCTTTAATTTGTTTTTTTATTTTGTTATTTGTCTTATATACTTATGATTTGATATATGATTATTTTAATTGTAACTATATTTTTAATATGATTATAAAAAATAATTTTGGAAAATATCCTCGTGGACTGTATTTACTTCCCTTGCAATCATTACTTATTGCTATTTTCATTTCAAGAGTATTTCGCGTCTCAGATAAAGGTATACTACTAATATCTATGTGGTCACTCGTTGGATTTTCAATATATTATTTTGCTCCTCATCCACAATACTACATGCTATATTTTATTTTATCATCTATATTGTTATCATCTTTTTTCTCTTATATGTATCAGAATAATTATATATTGATTTTAGTAACAAGTACGCTTTTTTTGTCACTTTCTATAAAAGAACTTTCTGATTTTAACAATAAATTAAAAAATGATATAGATTTAATAGATTATACGATAAAAAATTCTTCTCCCACTGAAAAATTTCTTAATGGTGTTTATAGTTGGAATATATTTAATCCTGATACAGATTATTACTGGTTTGCTTTTGATGGAATAGCTATTTTAGCTGATTTATATATTGATAGACATTTTGATTATAACGAACAAATAAAAACATATAAACCTAAATTTTTATTTTTATCTAATGAATATAATCCTGGTTATGATAGAATCGCTGAAAATAATTTTAATTGGTTTCGTGCTCGCAATGGTGCTCTGTTAAAAAAAGCAACCAAAGGATATAATGAGGCTATCGAAAAAATAATAATACCTGATTTTGAATATTGGAGTGTAGATGTAAATTATATAAAAGAGCATTATAAATTTGTTAAAAAATTTGGAAGAATAGAACTTTGGCAAAGAATTGATAACTAAATAAGGATTAAGATAAATATGTTTAAACTTAAAACAAATGATAAACTTAAACTTTTTAATTTATTCTATAATACTGCTATATTT
>JAZQZH010000035.1:0-5171 GCA_045633945.1 Alphaproteobacteria bacterium | reverse complement strand
AAAAAGAAAAGAAGAAAAAGTTCAAAATCGTAAATCACCAACCAAAAAGCTGCGCTTACCAGGAAAGTTAGCAGATTGTTCAAAATCAGCAGCAGAAGATACAGAAATATTTATTGTTGAGGGAGATTCTGCTGGAGGTTCAGCTAAACAAGGTCGTGATCGAATGACACAAGCTATACTTCCACTCCGTGGTAAAATATTAAACGTTGCAAGTGCAAGTATTGATAAAATTACACAAAACCAAGAAATAAAAGATATGATAGAGGCTCTTGGTTGCGGAACTAAAGATAACTATAAAGAAGAAAATTTGCGTTATGAAAAAATTATCATTATGACCGATGCCGATGTTGATGGAGCACACATTACATCACTATTAATGACATTTTTCTATCAATATATGCCAAAATTGATTGAAAATGGCCATTTATTTATAGCAACTCCACCTCTTTATAAAATAGTGTTTGGAGGCAAAAACTATTATGCTCTTGATGATGAAGAAAAGGATAAAATATTATCAAAAGCTAAAGCAAATCAAAAACCCGATATTAGCCGCTTTAAAGGTCTTGGAGAGATGAGCGCTCTTCAATTAAAAGAAACCACAATGGATAAAAATAATCGAGTTTTATTGCGTGTTACAATTCCAACAGCAAACACAGAAGAATCTCGCGATGAAGCCTTCGAAACCAAGCGCCAAGTTGAGCGTTTAATGGGCAAGGATCCTGAACAAAGGTTTAAGTTTATAATAGAACGAGCAAAATTTGCAGAAGATTTAGATATATAAAAAAAACGAAAAAGGCTGTCCATAAAGAACAGCCTTTTTTACGTTAGTTTGCGTAAATCAAAAAAAGATTACGCTTTAGGTTAGACCCTACTTACATGCATTCAAGAGGTTGATGATCGCTTTTCTGATCTGCTTATCATTATCAGCCTCTAGGAGCTGAATGACTGCATTTATGCGCTCAGGGTTACCTTGTTTGATAACCTCGCAAATGAACCATCGCTCTTTATGTTCTGCAAGCTCCATAACCAAGAGCTTATTTAGCTCCGGGTTACCGTGTTTCAGGATCTCTGCAATTGCTCTGTTCGATAAATCCCCCCCTGTAACAAGGATGGAAATCAGCGACGCATCACCAGTTTTGGCAATTGCAAACTGAATCTCAGGATCAATATCACCTTGTGCCATCAAGCGAAGCAAGAGATCGTAATCACCACGCTCAGCAATCAAGCGTTGCGCTTCTAGGCATACACCCATACCTTCACCCAATCTCCCTAAGAGCTTACGGATGAGCTTGACGTTGTCACATCCAGCTATGAAGCACTGTACTTCAACAGCAATATCATCCCTCCTTAAGAGTTTTGATATAACCTTCCTGATGCTATACGATTTCACAATCGCAAGCTGAGCCTCTGCCGTTAGGTCGCTCCTTTGTAGGAGTTTACAGACTAGCTCAACGTCACCCATCTGGGCAATTACAAGCTGCGCGCCTGCGCTAACATGCTCACACTGAAGGAGTTCAAGTGCAAGCATCTTAGAAGTATCTTCCTTGAAGATCTCCTGTTTTGGGGAAGTAAATCCCGCGGTGTTGTTGTTTTGTTTCATTGTTTTGTTTGCTTGAACAGCCATATAGGCATATCCATTGATGCATAATTACTATAATAAGAAGCCACAAAAAGGGCAATATAGCCATCTAATAATTTTTTTACGAATAAAAAGTAACATAATTTATTTTGTTTGTCAATATTTTTGTCGCATTTATCTTGATTTATATTGAAGTTATGGTATTATTGTTGCAAATTTAAACGATATTGAGGAAAAAATATGAATAATAGCGATAAACAACCTCCAAAGGATGGTGAATTAATTGCAAGTGAAGCCGTAATATTTTTCAAAAATATTACTGATGAAACTGGAAATATTGTATATAAATCACGAAAGCGAACTCGCTTACTTGAGTTAATGAAAAAAATGGTAGCAGATGAACAAGTTAATACATGTATTTTGTCAACAGAAGAGGTGGTTCCAATAATTGTTGAAAGAAAATATGAAGGACGAGGTGTTTTTTGCTATTTTAATACTGCAGACTATCCAAGAGATGAAATATTGCAAGCTTTTGCAAAAATAAATAACATAACATATATAAGTCAAGAAATAGAAAATAAAAAAGAGGGCGAACTTATTGCTCAAGAGATTTTACATCTTATAGATGATGTTAAAGTTAATGGCAAAAAAGTAACAGGTATTCAAAAAGTAAAAGAGGCTATAATTTTATTCCAAAAATTATATAAAGATGAAAAAAGCAATGTATGCAGATTAGGAGATGGAACTAAAATACCTATTATTGTAAAAAGAAAAGGAATAAATAATAGGGTAGCATATTTTCTTAACTCTTCAATATATAAAACAGAAGTATTAAAGGCTTTAACTCAATATGCAGGTTGTACCTACCTTGAATATAAAGAAAATGAAGCAACGCCAGAGCCAAAACATGAACGAGAATTAACAGCAAGAGCTTGTGCCAAGATTTTTCATAAAGTAAGAAAGTGTGAGGCAAAAGTACAAAAGCGTGAAAATAAAGAAAATTTAGTATGTTGGTTTAGATATATCTATGATAACCCTAACTTAAATAGAGTTATATTACCAGATGATAGTGAGGCTAAAGTTGTTGTAAAGCGACTAAGTGGATCGCAACACTTTCTTTGCTTAAATACTTCAAATGCTATTGTAAAACCATTTGTCTTAAAAAGAGTGGCAGAAATAACAGATGCAGAAATTTGTTTTTCTAATCTAGATTTATCAAACGATGATAAAAAGGAAGTATGTGCGTCTCTCAAATATTTAATACGTTGTGCTGATAAAAGCAAAGATCAATATACATCAAACTATTACAATACGTATGCGGAAATTGCTTTTTTGTCAGCTAACATAAAAACCAAATGTAAAACAGCTAAAGAATGGGTAAGACATGGCATAAAAGAAGGTGATGAATATTAAAATACTTGTTCTCTTGTAGTTTTTAACTCAACATCTGGAAAATCTTCTTTCGCTTTGTTTAAGTGCCATGCGTTTCTAGCTAAAAATACCGTTTCGCCATCATGGTCTTTTGCAATATTTGCTTGATTTGCATCAATAAACTTACTTAGTTTAGTGTTCTCAGTTGCTTTAATCCAACGTGCAGTATAGTACTGAGTTGGTTCAAATATAACAGGTATATTAAATTCAGTTCTAATTCTATCTGCCATAACCTCAAATTGCAATACACCAACAACTCCAACAATCCATTCGGACCCAATAACTGGTTTAAATACACTCGCACCACCTTCTTCAGCTATTTGTTGAAGAGCATTACCTAGGTGTTTTGATTTTAATGGATCAAGAGCTCTAACAGATTTTAATAGCTCTGGGGCAAAACTCGGAATACCTGTAAAGTGTAATTTTTCTCCTTCAGTAAGAGTGTCGCCAATGCGGAGCTGCCCATGGTTAGGAATGCCAATAATATCTCCTGCAAAAGCATCTTCAGCCAGTTCTCTTTCTTGAGCTAAAAACATAACAGGTGTAGGTATTTTAATTGGTTTTCCTGTTCTGATTTGACTTAATGTCATACCACGCTTAAAATGACCCGAGCAAATTCTCATAAAAGCAATTCTGTCACGGTGTTTAGGATCCATATTTGCTTGAATTTTAAATATAAAGCCAGATACTTTATTTTCATCAGCAAGAACTTCACGTTCAGCACTTGGTTGAGGACGAGGGGTTGGGGCAAGTTTATGAAGTCCTTCTAAGACTTCTTTTACACCAAAATTATTGATGGCACTACCAAAGAAGACAGGAGTTAAAGCTCCAGCCAAATATAGTTCTAAATCAAACTGAGGGCATAATTCTCTAACCATCATAACATCTTCACGAAGTTTATCTGCTGCATGTTTAGGCAACAACTCATCTAATCTTTGATCATCAAGTCCATTAACCGTTTCGATTATATCGTTAACCTGTCCTTTATTGCCTGTTTTATTCATTAAAATAAGTTGGTCATTAAGTAAATCATAACAACCTAAAAAGTCCTTTCCGCTACCAATAGGCCAGCTAGCAGGACACACATCTAATGCTAAAGTTTTTTCAATGTCATCTAAAAGCAAAAATGGATCTTGTCCTTCTCTATCCATCTTATTGATAAAAGTAAGAATAGGAATATTGCGAAGTCTGCAAACCTCAAACAATTTTTTAGTTTGTGTCTCAATACCTTTAGCAGAGTCAATAACCATGACAGCAGAGTCAACTGCGGTTAATACGCGATAAGTATCTTCAGAAAAGTCTTCATGTCCTGGTGTATCTAAAAGGTTAAAAGTAATGTTTTCATACTCAAAAGTCATCACAGATGATGCAACAGAAATACCTCTTTCTTGTTCAACCTTCATCCAGTCAGAATGAGCTCGTCTATTTTCACCTCTTGCTTTTACGGCACCTGCTTGTTGAATAGCACCTCCGAATAGCAAAAGCTTTTCTGTTAAAGTTGTTTTACCCGCATCAGGGTGCGAAATAATCGCAAAAGTTTTCCTTTTATTTACAATATTCTCAGGCATTTTTTCATCTCTATTAGATTAAAATCAAAACTTATCGCGCATACTAACAAATAAATCTTAATATGCAAGGAAAATATTACTTGTCGATACGTTTCCATACTTGAGTATTTCCATAAGTTTTAATATATTCATAATTATGTTTTACAAATTCCATATCAATATTCCAATAATCATAATTTACATTAGACATTTTATCTAAATATGATAAATCACCTTTAGACGCTCTTTTTAATATATATGAATTTCTCGCATTAACCCATTTTGAGTTATTGAAAGCAGGTTTATCAAATAAATTATTATCAAGAAAAACAAATTTAGGTTTGTTTGTTTTGATTTTAAAATTATAATCAAAGTGCTTTTGAGTAAATAAATCACCAATAATTACAACATTATGAAATCCAAACCAATAAAAATCAGTATCATAATTAAATATGTTATAAGGAATATGGGCATTCAATAATTTATCATTTTTGTCTGAGTTTTCTACGATATATTTCATTATTTCCAAATGAGGATGTAACTTATTATTGTCATAGAGATGATAATAAGACTTTAGAATTATAATGTATATAATAAAGAAAGAAAAAATAAAT
>JAZQZH010000034.1:0-50206 GCA_045633945.1 Alphaproteobacteria bacterium | reverse complement strand
TCATTGTTAAAAGTTTTTTTCAAAAATAAAAGATATAAAACGTTAGATTAATTACACATAGTAACTCCCAAAGAGTTAGTTCTACATCTTGTTGTATTTCCATTATTGTCTTGATATATTGTAATACCAAGTGAATTTGTTCTTGAACGCCAGGTATTTCCATTATTGTCTTTATAGGTAGTTACGCCTAAAGAGTTAGTTCTTGCTCGTGTAATATTGCCATTGTTATCACTATAAGATGTAACTCCTAAAGAATTAGTACTTTTAGTAACAGTTTTGCCAAAATTATCAGTATAAACAGTATTTCCATTAGCCGTATTTCTGCCGACAATATATCTATTATTATCTCCATGACAATTTATTACTCCCAAATAATTTGTGCGACACATCATATCTGCCAAACACATATGCGGAACTAAAAAAAATAAGAAAAACAAAATATATTTCATTGTTATAAGCGCATCTTAATATAATCATGGTTACATAATAAATAATAAGAATACAAAATTAAACAAAAGTAAAGTGAATATTTAATTAAAAAAAAGAGGCTTACCGCATAAAGTTAGATTATAAAATCAAGCTAAAATACAAGAAATAAAAAAAGCACCCAAAGGTGCTTTTTTGGTTGCGAGGGAAGGATTTGAACCAACGACCTTCAGGTTATGAGCCTGACGAGCTACCGGGCTGCTCTACCTCGCGATATATAAGTGTTATCAAATAACAAGAACAGATATAATAGCAAAAAAAATAATTGTCAATAATATTTTTTAATATTTTGATTTTTTTTTTAATTATGCTAGAAAAAAGGGAGAATAAATAACATTAGCAGGCTAAGATATGGTAGATATTAACACACATAAAGATAGAAAACTTGGTATAATTTGTGGAGGAGGTGAACTCCCTAATAAAATAATAAAATGGTGCCAAAAAAATGAACGTCCATATTTTGCCCTAGCTATCAAAGATAATGCTAATGAAGAATATTTTACACCAGATGTGAAGCATCAATGGATAAGGTTAGGGCAGGCAGGAACAGGCTTTAATTTATTAAAACAAGAAGGTGTTAAAGAATTAGTAATGATTGGAACGATAAAACGTCCAACAATATCAGATTTAATACCAGATATAAGAACAACAGCCTTTTTTGCCAAATTAGGCGCAAAGGCTCTTGGAGACGATGGTATATTAAGAGCTGTAGTTAAAGAAGTAGAAAGTGAACAAATTAAAGTTATAGGCATACAAGAAGTTATGCCAGATTTATTAGCTCCATCAGGGGTAATAACAAAACAAAAACCAACAAAAGAAGACGAAAATGATATAAAAAGAGGTATAGAAGTAGGTTTAACACTTGGCCGTCTAGATGTTGGTCAATCCGTTGTTATACAACAAGGTTTAGTTTTAGGGGTAGAGGGAATAGAAGGAACAGATAAATTAATAACAAGATGCTCAGAATATAAAAGAAAAGGAAAAAATCCAATTTTAGTAAAATTAAGAAAACCACAACAAGATATGCGGGTTGATTTACCAACAATAGGTATTAAAACAATAGAGAATGCCCATAATTCTGGGTTTAGCGGCATAGCAATACATACCGGAAACACCTTAATTGTAAATCAAGAAGAGGTTGTAAAGCTTGCTAATAAATACAAGATGTTTATAAAAGGAATAACACCAACGGAGTATAATATATGTTAATATATATAATAGCAGGTGAACCATCTGGTGATATGCTAGGCGCAAGATTGATGCGCGCATTAAAAGAAAAAGACAATACTATTGATTTTAAAGGTGTTGGCGGCGATAATATGCAAAAAGAAGGACTTACATCTCTTTTTGATATAACAGATTTAGCAATAATGGGACTTGTTGAAGTTATTCCTAGTATTCCCAAAGTTCTAAGACACATTAAAAACACAATAAAAGACATATTAGAAAAAAAGCCAGATATTGTAATAACAATAGATAGTTGGAGTTTTTCTGCAAGAATACATAAAGCATTGAGAAAGCAAAAGATAAAAACATTTCAAATGCATTATGTAGCTCCTCAAGTTTGGGCTTGGAAAAAGCGCAGAGCTAAAACAATGTATAAATATATAGATCACCTATTAACATTGTTTCCCCATGAACCACAATATTTTCTTCCTCATAATCTTCCAACAGATTTTGTAGGCCATCCTGCAATAGAAAGTTCAATGTTAACAATTAAATCAGACAATTTTAAAGAAAAATATAATATAGCTGAAGATAAAGATATAGCTTTAATATTACCAGGATCACGTCATAACGAAGTAGCTAATTTACTTCCAACATTTTTAGAAACAGCTAAAGAACTACAAAAGGAATATAATAATTTATTATTTGTTTTACCAACCGTATCTACCGTAGAAAAACGAGTGAAAGACATGGTAAAAGAGCTAAAAAGTGATATATTGGTTATTAATACTCAAAAAGAGCGTTATCAAGCTGCTCGTTTAGCTAAGTTTGCAATAGCTGCATCAGGAACTGTAGCGCTAGAATTGGCAATCATAAATGTGCCACATATAGTATGCTATAAAGTTCCCAAACTTACAGCATGGATTGCAAAACACTTTACAAATATTAAATATATAAATCTTACAAATATTTTATTGGATAAGCCTATTATTCCAGAGTTAATCCAAGAAAAATGCAGTAAAAACAAAATATTAGAGCTAATAAAAGAACTATTAGATGAAAATTCAGAATTATATAATAAAGAAAAAACAGGTTTTGAAGAGTTAAAAAAACAATTAGGCGTTGGAAATCTAAACCCTAGTCAAAAGGCATCTGAAATTATATTAAATAAATTAAAAGAAAGAAAATAGTATATGTGGTGGATAAAAAGAGAGCTTTTGCGTCTCAAACTATATATAACAGAATGCTTTCAAAATGAATCTGAAAGTTTAATTATATGGTATGCCATAAGTTTTGCTTTTGGGGCAGCATTTTATTATGTTATACCATATGAAATACCAACATGGATAATAGTAACATATTTAGAAGCAATACTTTTTTTGCTTTTAGTCTACAAAAATAAAGAAACACCATTTAAGGTACTAACATATTTATTACTTTTTGTTTTAGGCTTATGTGTAGCTAAATCTGATGCATTATATCGATCTAAAAAAATAGAACATAAATTAAGTGAAATAACATATTTAAACGGTGAAGTTAAAGTAATAGATTACAATAGAAATAATAGGCAACGTATAATTTTAACTAATGTAAATAATTTTGACAGAGAATTAAAAGGTGATTTTAAAATTAGCCTAAATCAAAAGTTAGATTGGCTCAAAGTTGGTAAATGTGTTGAGTTAGTTGCAAAACTACCATCATATTTTACACCCAATCCTATTGGTAATTATAATAATGATAGAACAAACTTTTATAATGGAATATCAAAAGTTGGATACAGTATAGGACCAGTTTACGAAAAAGATTGTAAATTAGAAAAAAATAAGTTCAGCCAAATAATTTATAATATAAGAGAAAGCCTAAAAAATAAGATATTAACTAATACAAATAAAGACGCCGGAGCAATTATTAACGCAATTACTATTGGCGATAAAGGAGCCATAAGTGAAACATTATATGAAAATTATCGAACTTCTGGTTTAGCTCATTTTTTATCAATATCCGGCATGCACATGAGCATTATTGCTCTTTTGGTATTTTTCATAACAAGAATATTATTACTTCCTTTTACCAAAGGACAATATGATTTAAGAAAGCCAGCCGCCGTAATTTCTCTTATTATAACGTTTTTATATTTTTTAATTTCAGGACAAAGTGTGTCATGTATAAGAGCTTTTATTATGACTACATTAATTTTGCTTGCAATTTTATTTAATCGAAGAGCAATATCAATTAGATTGTGGGCTTTTGCCGTTTTGGTTGTTGTTATCATAACACCTGCTGCTGTTTTAACTCCAGGTTTTCTAATGTCATTTTCGGCAACGTTAGGTTTAATATCATATTATGAAAAAAACACTACTAAGGTAAATCAATGGTTTGATAGAAAAACAATATTCGGCAAAATCATGGCATATACATTAGGAATATTTATAACTGATTTGATAGCTAGCTTAATGACGCTTCCATATAGTATATATTTTTTTAATCAAGTGGCAATATATACAACGATAGGTAATATGCTTGCAGCACCAATAATTGCATTTTGGATAATGCCGGCAACTTTATTATTTTTAATAACATCGCCATTTAGCATAAACAAATATAGCTTATCAATATTGGAAAAAGGTATAGATATTGTAAATGATATATCTAATTATGTAGCAAATCTTCCTGGTGCAGATTTAGGATATTCTATAAGCTCAAGTTCTGAGTGGGGAGTTTTTCTTTTAACAATAGGTTTATTGTGGTTATGCATATGGCAAGAAAAATGGCGTATTTGGGGTATAGTATTTATTTTTATAGGTTTTTTATGCATTATAACATATCCTAAACCAGATTTTGTGTTTGACAAGAATGGTAGTACTTATGCTTATAGAACAAGCCAAAACAAACTTACAATGTCTCCATGGCACAAGAATAATTTTTTAGAAAGAATGTGGACTAAAGACAATATTAAAGGAAAGCAAATATATCCTAATAATGAAGACATTAAATGTACTCAAGATAAATGTTTATATAAGAACAAAATAGAATTTTCTCCACAAATGATTAAATTTAATAATAAAGAAATCCCATTAAATGAGGGGGGATATATCAACCTAAAAACAGGTGTTAGATATTATAATAAAGAAAGAGGGCGTTTGTGGAATTAGTTATTTCCGTCTTTGCGCTTCTAAATCTTTTATTATATTCTCAAACTTATTACTAATAATGTCAGCAGTAAAGTTATTTATCGTAATTTCATATGCTCTTTGTGCTTTTTCTAAACGTTCTTGCTCATTTTTAGGGTCTAGATAATATTTAAGCAAATCAATTAATTCTTCATCTGTTTTATACATTGGTACACTATCACCATATATTTCTTCAACTTCTTTTACATAGTCAGAAATAATAAAACCATTACAAGCAGTAACATCAAAAATACGATTTATAACAAAACCTAAAGTTTTCATAGATTCTCTAGTATCATTTAATACAATTTTTGCAGAACTATAATATTTTCTAAGAATTTGGTTATCTACATATTTAGCTTTTGCAACATCTCCCCAATTATCACCATAAATTGTTATCGGTAAATTATTTTCAAGAACAATAGCAGGGGCTTTGCGATAAAAAGTTTTATTGCCAACAAATAAGATTTCAGACTTCAGTTTCTCATCATAATCATAGTAGAATTTTTTTAAGTCAGTAAACTGAGGTACATAATATACATTAAAGTTATATTTATTTTTTAATATGGTAACTAATTTTTCAGACGCAATAGCAACAGCATCAAATTTTAATAATTCATCTTTTATTTCATCAATATAATAATTCATATCGAAGTTTTCTGTATTAAATTTTTCTTCATTATTAAAAAATGGAAATAAAAAATACATAATAGAAAATCTATCTTTACTTATCATACGTTTTGGTAAAGGTATTCCACCTCTAATATATATATCAATATCTCCAATGTTTGATATCTGAGAAGAAGGAAAATAAATTAAAGATCTGTATCCAAGTTCTTTAAATTTAGCTTCAATATCTTTTGCTACCCAATAATCACCATTATTATATAAACCTACAAAGGTTGGTGAGAAAATACTAACAATTTTTTTCTTATGAGTGTTATTTTCTTTAATATTTAAAATATCTAATATGCGGCTACTAACAGCATCAGTGCTAATAAAATTAACAAAAAAATCAAAAGCATAAGAAGTTTTTTTCATTCTATACTCTAAATTACTAAAGAAATAATCAATATCACTAGGATATGTGTAATATGATATAGCATCACTAAAAAGAAAATGATGAAGCGTATCTGTAAACTCATTATCAGTAATAGGTTTTAATGATTCTGTTAAAATAGGTATTTTTCTAATTATAAATTCTAAAAAGATTGGGTAAATATCATAAGATAACTGTGATATCCTAGAACGTCCAACTATAACTCCACTTATATTATTGAATTGGTTAGATATTTCTTTTACATCAATCAACGATAAGTCATTATATTTCTTATATTTTATATTATTATTTTTCATATATAGCTCAGCACTTGCCAGATTGCCAATCATTAACCAATAACAGTTGTCACCGTTTCCATTAGCACAAGAACCGATATCCTTATCATCAACAAAATTATATGCAGGAATAAAAAAAGAATTAATATTGCTATTTTTTAAATATATATCTAAATCATTGTTAGATGGTAGAACTAAATCATATTGCTTTACTGTTTCCATATCAATTTTAGCAAAAGAGCCAAGTCTTAATATATTAAAATTATTTTTGTTTATAACTTTACGCTTAAATTCTGAATAAAAACCACCAACATAATAGTCAATTTGTTTATTTATACGTCTTTTATCAGCTTTTGCATTTAAATCACTGATTAATTTTTTCTCAATATTATAATCAATATCTTTTTCAACATATACAAGTTTAAAATTATGAGAGTTATTATAAAATAATAACAAATATAATATAACAGCAATAATTAATAAAATAATAAGTAAAGATATATTATTTTTAGTAGACATTATTTTTAATCCTCATAATTACATCTTCAAATTTTTTTCCAACAATATCAACTGTAAAATTTTTTAGTGTTATTTCTCTAGCTTTTTGTGCTTTTTCCAAGCGTTCTTTTTCATTTTTAGGATCAAGATAATACTTTACGAGCTCAATTAACTCCTCTTTTGTTTTCCACATAGGAATACTATCACCATATACATCTTCAATTTCTTTCACATAATCAGAAATAACCAGGGTGCCACAAGCTGTTGCATCAAAAATTCTATTGCTAATAAAACCAAACTTAATCATTCCTTCTCTAGTGTCATTTAGCACAATTTTTGCTGAACTATAATGCTTTCTTAAAATTCTGTTATCTAAATATTCACCTTTGGATACTCCATCAGGATAATTAGGACCATATATAGTAATCGGTAAATTTGCCTCTAAAATATAATTAGGAGCTCTTCTATAAAAAGTGTTTACACCAACAAAGAATACATCGCTTTTTAAACTTTCATCATAATCATAATAAAACTTATCCAGATTAGTATATTGAGGAATATAATGAGCTTTAATCCCTTTCTTGTTTAATTCATTATAAAGGAATTTAGAAGCAACAATAACGGCATCCATGTTAGTAGATATATTTGCTATTTCATTTACATACTCATCTAAATTTTTCACAAACTCATTTTTACCATCATTACCAAACATAGGATAAGCTATATATAAAATATTTTTATCACTAATTCTCTTATCATTATTTTGCGGTAAAAAACCTGTAACAAAAATATTAATATCTGTTTTATATTTATACAAAGAATTAAAGAAAGTCATACTTGGCGAATAACCATTATTAATAAGATAATTTTTCATATCATGTACTAACCAAAAATCTCCACTTCCAATGTGACCAACCGCTACACCTAAATCAAAATTTATAGTTTTATCTTCTTCAAACGATAAAGTTTTGTTATGTTTTAATATATATTCGATCTGATTTACAATACTATCTAAAGAATATTGTTTTTCAATTAAGTTAAACAATCCGTTTACTCGATTTTCAATAAATGTATGATTTATAGCTAACTCATCTATTAAAATATTCAAATCATCTTCTTCTATATAAAAGTTAATAAAATCATTGAACATATTAATATTTTCCTCTACTGAAGGCCAGCTCCAGTGAGTTGCTATAGGAATTTTTTTATGAGCCAATTTAAAAAATATTGGGTGCAAATCAAGTGATTGATTAAAATAGGAAGTATCCTCAACAAAAACAGCATCAAGATTTTCTACATCTTTAATAATTTCATTTTCACTATATTTTAAATATTGTTTATACTTAATATTTCTTTGGTTTAATGTATCTTTAACATAAACTGGATTACCAATAATCCCAATTGTTAACTGATTATCTTTATTTTTGTGAATATCTATTTTTTCAAAATCTCCCAATGGTACATAATAGGAATTTATATTATTTGCTTTAAGAAAATCATTCAATAGAGGAGTGCTAGCAAAAACATAATCAAATTTATCAAGATTAGTTAAAGCCAATCCAGAGTGTCCACCAAGCCAAATAATGGACTTTCTTTTATTATTTTTAGGGGGTAAAGGAGTTGACGAGTTTGAAAAATTTGCAATATAGATATCATAATCATTTTCAGTGAGTATTATTCTTTTATTTAATTCTTTAACTATTAAAGCAAAATATTTATTTAAAGCTGGATTATTGGTAGAATTTAAATAAAAAACACTATCAAAAATTAATATCAAAGCACAAATAATACCAATGATTAAAAACAAAGTATATAACAAAAATTTATAAAATTTCATCAAAATACCTTCTATAAATTTTCAGGAGATTCTATTTGTTGAATAATTATATTTATTTTATTCTTTAATTCATCCTCAGATATTTTTTGTCCCGATAATTGTTTTAAAAGAATACGAACTTCATTATTGACAAGTTTAATTTGTTCTTTTGATAAATTACGCTCTTTTGCTTCTTTAAAAGCTATATCAAAAATATCTTCATATGCAATTCTTTGCATATTTTGCTGCGTCCATAAATCAATACTAATATAAGAAAATCCAACAAATATAATAAAACAAGTCAGAGAAAGCTTAAAAAACTTACGTAAAATTTTATCATAACTATCTCCATACTCACTAGATTCATCAAGATAGTTCCCAAATATTATATCTTCATTATAAGATTTTCTTATCAATAATTTTATCATAACAACAAACCAAAGAATAATAAATATAAGAGAATATATTCCAATGAAAAAACAACTTAAAACAGATACTAAACCCCATAAATAATACCAAATAGCTTTTTTATTTATATCATGAAAACGCCTTGTACAAACCGCAATAGACGGAATAAGTGTTATCAAGTAAAAATAAAAAATTATCATTTTATTTTCAATATAACTACCTAAAATATATAAAGGTAAAAATAAAATTCCAGATATAGCCATAAACCCCCAAAATTCTAAAGGTGTAGCTCTACCATGAAAATATAAAAAATGTTCACCAATTCCTTTAAGATAATAATCCAAAACATCAACCCAAGATTTTTTTACAAACTCTTTATCAACAATATTTTGTGGTTGTGTCTTTGTTATGTTTTCATCAACTTTAGTTTTTTGAGATAATATATCTTTATCTTTAATTAGCATTAAATCCCCCCCTCTAAAGATATATACAACTAATCTGTATTAGCAGTACTAACATTTTTTACTTTTGCAATAGTATAACTATAGAAAAAATCATACATCTTAAAATATAATATAGCAATAAAAACCCAAATAATAGATCTTACAAGAGATGCTACCCATATATTTGCATGCAACATCATAAACATAAAAGCAACAAGGCCAGCAACAGCAATGGCAGAAACTAATGCGATTCTTAATATATTACCTTTTGTTTTAGCATAAGTCATAAGCAATGATCTATTTTTACCAGTAATTTCAGATATAAAAGCAAAAGATGGTATCAAGAAGAATGTTATAAACAAAAGATAAATACAAATATATTTAACCACCTGCCAAAAAACACTTTTTAAAAAAGCATCTATTAAATAATTACAACTAAACAATACTCTAATAAAATGAAGCATTATATTAAGAAACAACGTCGTTATTAATAGAGCTATAAGAAATAAAACTACCGCTGTAATAAATCTTAAACTAGATGAAATAAATATATGTTTATCCCATAAAATTTGTTGCTTAAAATAACAGCCAGCAGCAAAGTAAAAAAACAAAAATACATAAACAGGAGATACAATAAATAAAAAAGGAGAACCTAAAAATCTAGGAATCAAACTACCTATAAAATAAAAAAAAGTCAGAAAGAAAAATGCAAATATATGACTTACAACATAACGATAAGCATTACTATACACTTTTCTAACTGACAATTTATCTTTCATTGCAATCCTATTTACTGCTTTTTATTCATATATTCAGTTAACCAATGGATATTATACTGTCCATCAATAAACTCATTTTGAGAAATAATTTCCTCATGTAAAGGAATAGTAGTTTTTACTCCCATAATGATAAACTCTTCCAAAGCTCTTCTCAAACGCATAAGTGCAGCATTTCTTGTTTTTGCATGAACAATAAGCTTTGCAATCATACTATCATAATAAGGCGGAATACTATAACCAGAATAAATTCCAGAATCAACTCTAACACCTAATCCACCAGGAGCATGCCATTCTTCAATTTTACCAGGACATGGAGCAAATGTTGATGGATCTTCGGCATTTATACGACATTCAATAGCATGACCACTAAATTGAATGTCTTCTTGAGTAAATCTAAGCTGTGCGCCACTAGCAATACGAATTTGTTCACGAACTAAGTCAATTCCTGAAATAGCTTCTGTAATAGGATGTTCAACTTGCAAACGAGTATTCATTTCTAAAAAGTAGAACTTACCATCTTCATACATAAACTCTAATGTTCCAGCATTTTGATAGCCGATTTTCTTAATTGCTTTACAAACAATATCACCAATTTCTTTACGTTGTTCTTGATTTAAGGCCGGAGAAGGGCACTCTTCAATTACTTTTTGATGATTTCTTTGAATAGAACAATCGCGTTCACCTAAATGAACAACATTGCCGTACTTGTCAGCCAAAATTTGCATTTCGATATGACGTGGACGTTGTAAATATTTCTCCATATACACAACATCAGAAGGAAACGCAGCTTTGGCTTCAGCTTTCGCCATTGTGTATGCTTCAGCAATCTCATCATCTGAGAATGCAACCTTCATGCCTTTCCCGCCACCACCATCTTTAGCTTTAATAATAACAGGGTATCCAATTTTATTAGCCCATTCTTTAGCATCTTCAACACTTTCTAATGCTGTAGAACCAGGCGTAATAGGGAGGCCAGCCTCAATAGCAGCTTTACGAGCTGTAATTTTATCACCCAACAAACGCATCTGATCTGCACTAGGACCAATAAAGGTTATACCATGCTTTTCAACCATTTCAGCAAAATCTGCATTTTCAGATAAAAAGCCAAAGCCAGGGTGAATAGCATCAGCTCCTGTAATAAGAGCAGCAGAAATTATAGCTGGTTTATTAAGATAAGAATCACCTGATCTAGCAGGACCAATACAAACTGCTTCATCTGCCAAGCGAACATGCATAGCATTTGCATCTGCTTCAGAGTGAACAGCAACTGTTCTAATTCCCATCTCTCGACAAGCTCTATGAATTCTTAAGGCAACTTCACCACGATTAGCAATTAAAACTTTTTCAAACATAAATTTATTCCTATTTATTATACTTAAAAATGCTTACTCAATAACAACTAAAGGCTCGCCATATTCAACAGGGTCTCCTGCTTCAACCAAAATTTTTACAACTCTACCGCCTTTATGAGCCTTAACAGGGTTAAATGTTTTCATAGCTTCAACCAAGCAAACAGTATCGCCTTCAGCAACATTATCACCAACTTTTACATAGTTAGGAGATTTAGGATCAGCAGATAAATAAACAACACCAACCATAGGAGATTTAACAGCATTTGGACTGTTAGTATAATCAACATCTACATTTGCTGTTTCAGCTGCTGGTGCTTGAGCAGGATTTGCTGCAACAACCACTGGTTGAACAGTTTGAGCAACTTGAGGCATTACTCCATAAGATGCTTGCGATACAACTCCATTATGGTTTCTAACAAGAGAAATTCGACAGCTTTCATCTTCATATTCTAGTTCAGTTAAATTAGTTTTATCTAAGATTTCAGCCAATCTGCTTATAATTTTTGTATCCAATGGATTAGACATAGTTATCCTCTCAATAAAAATTAAATTCACATACTTTTTAACTTAATTGTCAAATTTTACAAGCTTTTTCTTTTATCTCTCCCCAATAATACACAAATTTTAGCAATAATCATCTACTTTATTGCTATAAATATAGCAACTCTATTGGTTGTTTTTTTTTTATATCTAATTAATATTCAACTCCAAGTTCAAAGCCTGTATCGTCATTATCAAGCATGGGCGTACCGTCATCTCCAATAACTCTTTGATTATTATTAAAATCAAAATCAGGTTTTAGCGCTTCTAATATAACCACTTTATCATCCAATGTTGCTGGTTTTCCAGTTTTAGGATTTACTCTAACAAACTTAATTCCTTTTGGTATTCTGAACTCTAAATTAGGCTTATTTTCTAAAGCTTCTTTCATAAAGTCATAAAAAATAGGAAGAGCAGCCTGTGCACCTGTTTCAACTTTACCCAATGTTCTTGGTTCATCAAAACCAACATAAACACCAACAACCATATCAGGAGAAAAACCAATAAACCAAGCATCTTTATTTTCATTGGTTGTACCTGTTTTTCCTGCAAGATTTTTCTTAAGTTGTGAAAGTCTAGCTCCTGTACCTCTCTGTACAACACCTTGCATAATAGATACCATTTGATAAGATGTAAGCTCATCAAGAACTCTCTCTCTATTATCTATAATAGAGGGAACATCAGTATGTTCATCAAAATGAGAAACTATACAACCAAAACATTCACTATCATTATTTTTATACAAGCTTTTACCGTATCTATCTTGTATTTGCTCAATTAAATATGGCGTTACCTTCATACCACCATTAACAAATACACTATATGCAGTGACCATATCTATAAGACGCGTATCGGCAGCCCCAAGCGACATAGAAAGAAGTTGCGGCAAATTTTCCATAACACCAAGTCTTTTAGCCATATGAGAAACCTTATCCATACCAATATCTTGAGCTAATCTAACTGTCATTAAGTTTTTAGATTTTTCAATACCTTGGCGCAATGTTGTCAAACCAGAAAACTCTTTAGAATAGTTAGATGGTTTCCACAATGGAAGACCAACACCTTGATCTAAGACAAAAGGAGCATCTAAGATTAAATCCGTAGGAGAATAGCCAATCTCCATTGCTGCAGCATAAACAAATGGCTTAAAAGTAGAACCTGTTTGACGTAACGCCTGCGTTGCCCTGTTAAATTGAGATTTATCAAAAGAAAATCCACCAACCATAGCCAATATTTTACCTGTATGAGGGCTCATAACAATCATTGCTCCCTCAACATTAGGTACTTGCCTTAACTCAAAAACACCCTCCTTAATTTCTTCTGTATAAATAACATCACCTTTAGCTAAAACATCGCCAACTTTTTTAGGCGCTTCACTAACTCGTTGGTCTTCTAGGGGTTTTCTAGCCCATAAGATAGATTTAAGACTAATAATTCCTTGTTTGCCATCGATATTTTCAATAACAGCTTCATTGTTTTTAACATTTAATACAACTGATTTTTTCCACTGAACGGGGGCACCTTTCGGAAGCTGAATTTTTTTCAACTCTTCAACATAATTTCCCTCAAGCGAAATCTTTAAGTCTAATTTTCTGTATCCGTGGCGTCTATCGTAAGTCAACAAACCATTTCTAAAACTTTTAGTAGCAAGTTGTTGAAGCTCTGGATCAACAGTAGTTCTAACCATTAAACCTCCTTCAAAAACGGCATCTTCACCTAGACTTTTTTGTAATAAACGCCTAACTTCTTCACTAAAATACTCGCTATCTTTAAGATATCCAAAATGTTTATTAGTTACAATCAAAGGTTTTTCAGAAGCTTCTTTAGCTTGTTCATCAGAAATATATCCATCTTCTCGCATACGCTCTATAACCCAATTACGTCTACCAATTGCAGCTTCATAACGTTTTTTAGGATTATAATTGTTTGGTCCTTTCGGAAGGGCTGCCAAATATGCTGCTTCTTCAAGAGATAACTCATTAAGGGACTTATCAAAATAATTCAATGCTGCAGCAGCAACACCATAAGCTCTATTTCCAAGATATATTTCATTCAAATAAAGCTCTAAAACATGTTCTTTTGTATAAGCTCTACTCATTCTATAAGCTAAAATTGCTTCCTTTATCTTTCTGATTATAGAACGTTCAGAACTAAGCAAAAAGTTTTTAGCAACTTGTTGAGTAATTGTAGATGCACCAACAAATCTTCGTCCTTGGGCATAATTCTTAACATTAGTAATAATTGCTCTTGTAATACCAATTAAGTCAATTCCAGGATGAGAGTAAAAATGCTTATCTTCAGCAGCGATAAAAGCTTGTTTAACAAGTTCCGGAATTTTAGCTTCAGGAACAAATATACGTTTTTCTACAGCATATTCCATCATCACTTGACCATCGCCGGCATAAAGTCTAGTTGTAACAGGAGGTTCGTATGCTGAAAGCTTTTTATAATCAGGTATGTCAAAACCATTAACTTTGAACCAAACAATAATACCTGCAATAAGAACCATTACAGCAATCATCCCTAAACTTATCAAATTAAGTAAAAGTTTATACATAAAAAATCCCTTTAACTAGACCTAAAAACTTAGTTAAATATATTTTATATACCAATAATAGCAACCTCATTTTTTTATTATACCCAAAAATAATAACGCAAAAACAAAGAGCTTTCCAATAAAGAAAAGCTCTTTTCTTAAATGTAAAATAAAATATATTATTTAGAAAAAGTATTTTTAAGGTTGTTAAAGTTATCCTTAGCTTCTTTCACCTTATCTTCATTATTTTTCTTTGTTTCTTTTAAATTTTCTCTTTTAGCTTCTATTTTAGCTTTAATCTCTTTTTTCTTATTTTCAATTTTGGCTTTTTCTTCTGCTTTTTTAGCTTCTATTTTAGCCTTAGTTTCAACTTTCTTAGTTTCAATGCTTTGAGCTGTTGAACTAATATTATCAACAGCTTTATTTAAGTCAAGAGCATTAGCATTAACGCAAAATAACACACCAAACAAAACTAAAAGTATTTTTTTCATATTTACCTCCAAAAAATTAATTATATTGAAATTATATATATACAAACAATTTATTAAAGTATTTTAAATGCCTTTTTAACCAATATTTAATTTTATTAATAGTAAAATAATATAAACACTAAAGGAGTAAAAGTATGGGCAAAAAGGTAATTAAAGCTAAAAATAATACCAAAAGCAAAGCTAAAAAGTTAAATGAAGAATTTTTTTATGATAGAAAAAAACTTATACTTTTAGCTATATTCAATATACTATTAGTGGCATTTATATGGGTAATGAGTGCTATTCTCATAGAAAATGGACAAGCTAGTTCGCTTCTTGTTAAAGGGGGACTCGTTATAACAATGGGATTAGCACTATCGGCTCTTGCTGGAGCATTGTTTATAGCAATTCATCCACAAAGATTAGCCCTATTAACAGAAGATGGTATAACAATAGATCATAACGAAGAATTAAAATGGGAAGAGGTGAGTGTAGCTA
This sequence comes from Alphaproteobacteria bacterium, assembly GCA_045633945.1. Classification (GTDB taxonomy): domain Bacteria; phylum Pseudomonadota; class Alphaproteobacteria; order RF32; family CAG-239; genus CAG-267. Next base: position 34,708 of record JAZQZH010000034.1, on the reverse strand, counting down.
AAGAAGTAAAAGCACTTCTTTTTCATAATGCAATAGCTTTAGATACAAAAGAAGGTGTAAAACATAAACTCACCTTTATGCAACATGTATGCAAAAACAACAAGTTCACTGCGTTTTCAATTCCACTTTATGCTATGACAGCCAAAGATGTAAAAAAAATTAAAAAACTAATAAAGGAAAAATGCAAATACAAAAAATAATTAAAATAGGGGGCTTATCCCCCTTTATTTTTTATTAAATAATTTCTTTAATGACTTTATCTAAAAGCCCTTTAGTTTTACAAATAGCTAGACCATAATTTGTTATAGGAATATTTTTACTTTTACACATATCAATTCTATTTAAAATCTCCTCTTTAGAAAGCATACACCCTCCACAATGAATGACAAGAACACAGTCATCTAAACAAGAAGAAAAATCCCCACCAGAAACAAACTCAAATACCAGTTCCTTTGATGTATAGCTTTTTATCATATTAGGTATCTCATTTCGCCCAATTCCTCTACAAACAGATTTTTCAACACATCCTTCAACAATAAGAACCTTATCACCATTTTTAAGGGTATCTAATTTTTTAACACCTTCTAACATAACATTAAAATTTCCCTTAAATTTTGCAAATAAACAAGAGAATGTTGTTATATTTATATCATTACCAACTGTTTCAATAACTTTACTAATCAATATTGACTGAGTAATAATAAAATTAGGTCTTGATTTCAACAAAGACAATACATAACCTAAATTATCAATTTTTGCACTAACAACAAATGCGCCGCGATTAATAACTTCTCTTATAACTATTGCCTGAGGTAATGCAAAACTCTCTTCACTTGAAGATACAAGTACAACAACATCATTTGCATTAATATTTCTAAATTCAAAAGAAGCTTCATTGAAATTTTGATTTATACAATATTTACTCATTATATTCCTCCGGATTAATCAAAAAATTGCACTGTTTTATTAAAATTAATATCTTTAAGATTATCAGGTAAAACAAGTCCATTTGAGTGACGTTTATTAAACAATATAAACAAAGGTACAGACTTTTTATGAAATTTATTAAACCAATATTTACCATCTTTATCTGATAACGTCACATCAATATATGCAACACCCATACCTCTCTTAACTAGTTCTCTTAGTATAAACTTATTATAAAACGACATAAAAGACCAATCTGCAGTTATAGCAACAATAGTTGAACCACCTTTTTCGTTTCTATCTAAAATAACTTTTTCAATTTCTAAAAGAGAAGGGTTATCTATATCTTTTTTAGGTAATACAGAAGTAATACCTGATGAAACTAAGTAAATAACAGAAACAACTACCAAGGTCTTTTGTTGAAATTTATTTATAATTCTTTTATTGTTTAAGCTATTAAGTTTTCCTACACACACCTTTGATAAAGTATTAGGATAATGATACCAAATAAAAAGCATTCCATAAACACCAAAAATCATTACAAAAAAGCCAATAATTCCCTGTGTGCAAAAAGAAACATACATAAGGTAAATTGTATAAACAGCACCATATAAAACATTAAAATTATTTAAATCAAATCTAATACAGCGTTTTCTTTTATATAGATAAAAACCAATAAGCGGGAGAGTGATTATACCGCAAAATATTGCTAATATGACCTTAAATTTGAATATACAATCTCCATATCCCAAAATTGCTTCCCCTAAAGCACCCCCCATCGGAGGAAAGGCAAACATAAGTATTACAGAAAATAAAGCATAAAACACTCCATATTTGAAAAAACGTTTAAGTGGTCTAAATAAAATAAAGTCCATATATCCCAATATTGAAAACAATAATGATATCTCAATAAATAATGCAAGGTTTATCCCCCATGGATTCGCAAAGAAGTCGCCCACCATTTTTCCATTAAATAACCCTAAATACAAAGAAATCCCAAATAATACAGAAATACAGTATCTTATATAAATTCTAACTCTTTTTTCGTTAAAGATAATCAAATTAAGCAACTTAAGATATAAGTAAAAAACTCCTGGCATTAGATTAACAATTAACCCCAATAAATAAAAATACCACAAGGAGTGTGTCTTATATGTAATATTCGGTAAAATATTACCTTCCTCAACGTCAACAACTTTTCTCATTGTTTTTCTATCATCAAATAAAGCACTAACAGCCACACCTTCAATATAATCCGCATTTGTAAAATTAACATCAAATGTTGCAATCACTCTATCTTTTTCAATTCTATATTTAGGATTTACATAGTGTGTTCCTTTTTTATCTTCAACCATAACAGCAATATTACTCATTTTTCTAGTTGTACTAAAAAAGACTGCAAGTTGTTTGGTGGTTTTATCATAAACTACATTTGATAGTTTTGCAAATTTAAGCTCCTCTTTAGGTAGCCTTGCATGCGATTGTGTAACATAATTATAATACATAGAGGGCGATTCTTCATCAGATTTCTTAAGCTTAATTCTATGCTCTGTTGTAATCATTTCACAAGTTTCATTAGCATCACATAATTCAAAGCTAAAATCTCCATTTATTACAATACTTTTCTTAACATCTGCTCTCTCAACACTAAACGGAAAAGTAACAGTATCAACAAAAACTCTTCTAGCAACATTATCTTTCTCAACCCCAATAGCAAGCGGCATAAAAAATTGATATTTAGCAATATTTAAGTCAGATTCCTTATCTTCTTTTAATATAAATCGAGGCAAAGACCAATCATTAAGATAATCACCTTTGATATAAAAACCTTCAGGAATATTAATCTCAATAACTCCATTAATATTTTTTTGCTCTCCCATATTCATAGTATCAAGAAGAATTCTAGCTTTTAAATTGTGTTTGCTTAATACAGATTTTTCTGCTGAACCATCATTGAAATAAGGCATTTTCTTAAGAGCTTTAACAATTCCCTTCATATCAAATTTTAATATAGAAATTACCAAATCATCAGGATCAGCTGTCGGAATATAATTTTTATCACGAAGTCTAACAGGTTCTCCAAGTTCCCCTAAATCATATTCTATATATTTATAAAAATTATTTGAAACTTTATATTCACCTGGTGCAGAAGTATTTACAAATTTAGCATCTTCAGATAAGAATTCACCATCTTTAGCAATAATAGGAGCATCTTTAGGAAATATTTTCTTGCCTAAATTATCCTTATCTAACTTAGCAATAACTTTTTTATATACTCTCTTAACAATAACTAAAGACTTTAAAAATTTACCAAATTTATAAAGAGTTTCTACTTTAGTATCAGGATACACTAACCTTAAAAAAGGAGTTACATCGTTTTTTAGTTTATCTCCACTATATATTTTATCTATCATATAAGGTAATATAGCAACTGTTGTAAACTTATTGTTTCCCTTAAATAAAGGCTCTGTTTTTTTTGTATCAGAAATTTTATCACTAAAATCAATAACTTTATATGTATCTTCAAGATGATGTTTAATCATCTCAATACCTGCATCTAAATTATCATCAGCTTTCACACTCAAAGAGTTGAAAATCAAAAAAAATAAACCTATATAAAAAATAAATTTTTTCATCATATTTACAGTTGATTTAAAAACAATATTAATATATGACGAAATAATATTATTACAAATACAAAAAGTAAATAAACTTTTAAACGAAAGACACAACTAATATGAAAAAAAATATACCTAATAATTTACATGAAAACAAAGATAACAATTCTTTATATGAATCCAAAAGCAAAAGTCTTGTTGGTAAGTGCCTTGTATATATTGGTAATAATGAAAATGAGTTATATGATAAATCTGTTGTATATATAACAGAAAGCTCAAGCTCTTGTACAAAAGGAATAATAATAAATAAACTATTATTTGGTACCGCAAGCATAGAATGTAAAAGAAGTAAAAGTCAAGACGAGCATGAATTTAAAAATGTGTACGAAGATTTATATCAAGGAGGACCTGAAAATCCAGCGCATGGCTTTGTTTTATTTCCTAAAGATAATTATCTATCAAGTGATCCTCTTGCAACAGTTAACGGAGAAGTTGCTATTTCAACATCATTTGGTATATTACAAGAAATTTTAGATGGTTTAGGACCTGATAAAAAAATAATAGCAATGGGACACTGCAAATGGGAAGCAGGTGAATTGGAGTGGGAAATATTCAACAATAAATGGTTGATTGTAAATTCTGACTTAAATTTAATGTTTGATACTAATTACCAAGAACGTTGGGAAAAAGCCAAAAACAAAAGCCAAATAGATATGAAATCTTATATTCGTCAAAGTGGAACTGCCTAAAAATCTAATCTTTTCTTAGTCTTAATGCAATTCCATAATATTCCCTTATAAACTCATATTCATCATTAGTAATTTTAGATGAGAGTATATTATTTTTATCAGCTACAAGAACGTCAATTTGAGCATTGAAAATACTATAATCATTACTACGTTTAGATTGTTCTTCTAAAGAGGCTATACTTTCATCAATTCTCTCTATATGTTCATAAATTTCTAACAATTCAAACAATCTTTTTACTCTAATTAAAAAAGCCTGCGCTTCCCAATTCATAAGATTAAGTTGTTTCTTTAGCATTGCAGGACAATGATTAGGAAATGAGGCATTAACAAATCTTACCAAATCTCCCCTTAAAGATGTATTTTCTGTGATTTCTTGTATAGTAAGTAGCATATGCATATATTCTACATTTAAAAAATTCTTAGTAATAGATGATATTGTAAAATGTGGCTTATCAAGATCTTTTAACTCTTTTCTTATTACAATATTTGAAATCAACAAATAAATAAATATTGATATTAAAATAGAATATAAAAAAGGACGAGTATATTTATATTTAATTAAAGTATTACAAATTTCTTTAATTTTAGCCTTATTAATCATTATAGTACTCCTTCAAACTATTTCTATTATATAAAAAAGTTTGTACTAATGCAACAAAATATTACAAAAAAAATGATAATCAAATAATTTTATTATAACTATATGCAACAGCCTTTAATATTTTCATATATCGACTATAATCTTTAATTCGAAAATTATCCTCAACCGGTTTTTGTATTAAGTCGCAAACATTTAAATTGCAATCAATTTCTAAGCGGTTGTAATGACGACAAAAAGAAACTCTTGAGGCATTTATATCATCTGTATTATATCCTATTATTTCCAAAAGCTCTTTTTCATTATTATTTTTTATTGTTTTTCTTAAATCAAACCAAACACCAAGACCAAGTTTTGATAATTTTCTCCAGGGAAAAAAAACGCCTGGATCAGCTTTTCTTGTAGGAGCAATATCTGAATGACCAAGAATATTATAAGGTGAAATTTTATGCTCAATAATAAGTTTATCCAATAACCAAACAAGAGCAGTAATTTGTTTTTTAGTAAAGTCATTTTTGTTATTTCCTAAAAATGGGGCCTCTAATTCTATTCCTATAGAACAATCATTTAATGATAACTCCTTACTCTTTTGCCATGAACTAACACCAGCATGATAAGCCACCTTATAAGGTGAAACAGTTTCATAAATTTCACCTTTTCTTCCAATGATATAATGCGAACTTAAACCTAACTCATTAAACGTTTTAATCATTTCTAAAGGATTAAGGGAAGATGAATGAATAATAATATATTTAATATCAGTAATTCGGTCCCTACAATGAGTACTTTGTTTATAAATAATTTCTAAATTTGTCATAACACCTCTCTATTTTAAGTAATTTAAATAAGTTTTGTTTAAAAAAAACTTTACAAATAAAGAGTTTTCATGCAAATTAAATAAAATTTTAACGGAGAATATAATATGAGAGCAGAGTTTTATAACTTGATAAATGAAATAAATGAAAGCAAAGAAATATTGCGGAGGTTTCTTTGACTACGATAACGCAAAACTTCGTCAAGAAGAATTATCACATTTAACATCAGATCCTACATTATGGGACAATCAAGAGCAAGCCCTCAAATTAACTGCAGAAAAAAATAATTTAGATGAAAATATATCATTTTATGAAAACCTTATAGATTCTCTAAAAAATACTATTGAGCTTATAGAACTAGCAGAGCTAGAAAATGATGAAAATATGTTAAAAGATATTTTTAATCATTTAGAAGAATTAAAAGCATCAAGCAAAGAAAAGGAGTTATTATCACTCTTATCTAGTGAGCTTGATAAAAATGATGCATACCTAGAAGTGCACTCAGGATCAGGAGGGACTGAAGCTCAAGACTGGGCAGAAATGCTACTCCGTATGTATACACGCTGGGCCGAAAAGCATAAATATAAAGTTTCATATATAGAAGAAACAGAGGGTGATGTTGCCGGCTTAAAATCTGCTACAATCAAGATATCAGGCATAAATGCTTATGGGTGGCTAAAAGGGGAAACAGGTGTCCATAGACTTGTTAGAATTTCACCATTTGATAGCAATGCAAGACGACATACTAGCTTTGCCTCAATAACTGTATATCCTTCAGTTGATGATAAAATAAATATAGAATTAAATCCTGCTGATATAAAAATGGACACCTATCGTTCATCAGGAGCAGGGGGGCAGCATGTTAATAAAACAGAATCAGCAGTAAGATTAACACATATTCCATCAGGAGTTGTTGTTTCCTGCCAAACGGAGCGTTCTCAATTTGCAAATAGAGAACATGCCCTAAATATGTTAAAAGCAAAATTATACGAAATAGAGCAACGCAAAAAAGAAGCTTTAGCTGAAAAAAAATGGGAAGAACAAGGCGATAACGGATGGGGTTACCAAATAAGAAGTTATGTTCTCCAACCATATAAAATGATAAAAGATCTAAGAACAGAAGTTGAAACATCTGATGATAAAGCAGTATTAGATGGAGATATAGATATATTTTTACAAGCTTATCTTGCTTCAAAAGGTTCTATTTAACTTTTTCAAGTTTAGCTAGTTTTTTCTCAAGATCGATAATGCGCTTATCATATGGATCTTCCATTTTACTTGTAACACCATATGGCATAAAGTCAGATGTTTTAAGTGTGTTAATTTTATGAGCAGCAACTCCAACAACAGTTGAGTTAGCACTAACATTTTTTAAAACAGTAGCATTAGCACCTATCTTTGTATTCTTCCCAACAGTAATTGGCCCCAATATTAAAGCTCCTGCACCAACAACAACATTATCACAAATCATGGGATGACGCCTTGCTTTACATGTATTATCAAAAGAGTTAGTACCACCAAGAGTAACCCCATGATACATAGTAACATTATCGCCGATAATAGATGTTTCACCAATAACAACCCCCATGCCATGATCAATAAAGAAGTTTTTACCAATTTTAGCCCCAGGATGTATTTCAACACCTGTGAAAAATCTCCCTAACTGAGAAATAATTTTAGCTAAAATCCTCCATTTTCTTTTCCAAAACTTAGAAGATAATCTGTAAAACAAAATTCCATGATATCCAGGACTACATAAAAAAGCCTCCAATCTATTAGATGTAGCTGGATCTTTCGCAACAATAGTATCAAGTTCAGATAAAAATTGCTTGAAATTTGATTTCATTTTTGTTAAACTCCCAAAGAACGTTAATTTCAAATTAAGAATTCTTAATTAAAATAAACATAAAATAAATGTAATCAAGGTTAAAAAGAGTTATACAATGGTAGAAGTAATAATTAACGGACATGCCGGCAGGCTTGAAGGTAGATTTCATAAAGCTAAAAGAGATGATGCACCTGTTGCATTAATTTTACATCCACATCCTCAATATGGTGGAACAATGAATAACAAAGTCGCTTATGCATTGTTTACATGTTTTAAGGATTTAGGTTTTTCTGTACTTCGCTTTAATTTTAGAGGAGTAGGGCGCTCTCAAGGTGAGTTTGAAGATGGACCTGGCGAATTGTCAGATGCTACAATGGCGCTAGATTGGCTTCAAGCTAATCATCCAAACGCCCGTCAGTGCTGGATAGCAGGTTATTCATTCGGAGCATGGGTCGGATTACAATTACTTATGCGTCGCCCAGATATTAATAACTTTATTGCAGTTGCACCTCCTGCAAATGAAAAAGATTTTAGTTTTCTTGCCCCATGTCCAACATCTGGACTTATGATACAAGGTGGTGCGGATGATATTGTTAATGCTAAATTAGTTGAGCAGTTAGCAAATAGATTAAACACACAACGCCACATAGATGTGGATTTTGCTCTAATAGAAGATGGTGATCACATGTTAAATGGCCGCCTAGTTGATTTATATAAAATCGTTGGAAACTATGTAATTGGCGCACTATCTAAAAAAGCTCCAACCAAAAAACGTAGAGGACGTCGTAAAAAGTCTGAAATACAAGAGGCATTAATGCTTAAAGGTCAAGATGATCAAGATAATTTGCTTGATGACGATGATTGTGATGATTACGATTCAGATGATTATGATAATGATCTTTTAGATGATGAAGATGATGACTAAAAATATCCCCGCAAAAGCGGGGTATTTTTTTATCTTTTAAGCTTACCAATGATTCTAATTACAAAATCTTCTAAATAAGCTTTGTATATAATATAAACGCTCAAAAACAGTATTGAATATCCCAAAACAATTAAAATAACAGGAAGCATGGTTAAAAAAATAAAAAGTCCACCTAAAAGCAAAAGTCCTAAAACTAGGCAACCAATCATATTTTGATTATGCATTTGCTTAATTTGCTTACTAAAATCCTCATCATTAGGCTCAGGATAAATATATTCAATTTTCATACAAAACCTCCGCTGTTACTAACTATTTATTATTTAGGATGTAATATATAAAAAATCAATAAATAAACCTCAAAAAAATATTCATTAAAACAAAGTGTTAACTAAAAAATACAAAAAAGATGAAAAAAACTCTTTACAAATAAAAAAAGAGTGTCTATAAATACCACCAGTCAAGCACTCGTAGCTCAACTGGATAGAGCATCTGACTACGGATCAGAAGGTTGTGAGTTCGAACCCCGCCGAGTGCGCCACTTTTTTTTCAAAACTCCTTAAAGGAGTTTTTTTTATCCCCAAATTTCCTTTTAATAAATAGAAAGCTCACAATGTGAGTTTGACTACGAGCAAAAGAAGAGCGAAGAACAATAGCAAAGCTTTGCAAATGAGCGATATATTATAAACAACAATCCAAAGAAAAAACACCACTACACAATAAAAAAAAACTCCCAAAATAGGGAGCTTTTAAGTGGTGGCCAGAGAGGGGATCGAACCCCCGACACGAGGATTTTCAGTCCTCTGCTCTACCAACTGAGCTATCTGGCCAGTCACGAATATGATTTATAAATAATATTTTTTATAATAGCAAGCTTTTTTTTCACTTTTTTCCACATTTTTTACATATTTTATTTAACCACTTGTTTTTATGTATAATTAAAATAATAAAAAAAAGCACACTAGCTATAACAACTAATGTGCTTTACATAAAAAAACTAAATAGCTTTCAAAATAAATTCGCTAAGCTTTTCATTAAATAATTGAGGATTTGAAACAGCTTCACCTTCAGCAATCTTTGCTTGCTCTAAAACAAGCATAGCAGCATCTTTTACTCTATCATAATTGCTATCATTTTTAATTAATTCAGACAATTTAATAATTAAAGGATGATATGGATTGATAAGTAGTATTCTCGTACTAGCAAAAGATGTTTTTTGTTGATGATTACGCATTAAGCGTTCCATATGAATACTCATCTGCCCATCATTAACAGTAAGACTAGCTGGGCTATTTGTAAGCTTTTCAGTAATCTCAATTTGACTAACTTCCGCTTCAAACCATTCCTTCATTTTTTGAGTAAGAACATCAAGTGCACCATTATCTGCCTTTTGTTCATCTCGTTTAATTTCAAAATCTAATTTAGCTTGATGAATATGTTTTATATCATACCCTTTATAATTTAATAGAGTCTGTGTCCAAAATTCATCAATAGGATCTGTTAACAATAACACTTCTACATCATTTAGTTTAAAAAACTCCAAAGATGGATTACAATTTAATGTCTTAGCATCATCACCTGTAATATAATATATCTCTTTTTGTTTATCTCCTAAACGTTCAATATATTGATCTAATGATATGAGTTTATCCGGAGATTTTGTAGAATAAAAACGCGACAAACTAGCTACTTCTTCTCTATTTGCAAAATCTTCATAAATACCTTCCTTAAAAGCAATACCAAAAGCATTCCAAAAAGTAGCATACTGCTCCTCATCTTTAGATTTATTTTTTAATTCCTTAAATATTCTAGAAACAATACCTTGTCTAATTTTAGAAATTAAAGCACTATGCTGAAGCATTTCTCTTGAGATATTCAGAGGTAAATCACAACTATCAACAACACCTTTAACAAACCGTAGATACAAAGGCATTAATCCTTCTACTTTATCAGACACAAAAACTTTATTTACATAAAGTTTCAATCCGCTCATTCTATCAGGTTGAAATAAATCATAAGGTGCTTTTGTTGGAATAAACAATAAACTACTATATTCAATATTTCCTTCTGCTTTAAAATGAAGCGTCATCCATGGATCATCAAAATTTTTAGTAACATGTTGGTAAAAATCTATATATTGCTTTTCTGTAATCTCAGCTTTATTTCTAGTCCATAAAGCTGTAGCAGTATTAACTGTTTCCTCGCCAGCTTCACCTAAATCTAAGACAATAGGATAATCAATATGCTCAGAATAGGTGTGAATAATATTTCTTAAATAAATAGTATCAATAAAATCTTTAGCATCATCTTTCAAAAATAGTTTAATATCTGTACCATTTTCTTTTCTCTCAGTTTTTTCAATGGTATACCCATCAATTCCATTAGATACCCACAAATAAGCTTGTTCTTCATTTGCTTTTTTAGTAACAATTTCAACTTTTTGAGCAACCATAAATGCAGAATAAAAACCCACACCAAACTTACCAATCAAATCAACAACAGATGTATTTTCTTTTGTATTTTTCAAAAAATCAGCAGTTCCCGACTTTGCAATAGTACCTATATGATTAATTAAATCATCTTTATTCATACCAATACCATTATCAGAAATACAAAGAGTTACATCATCTTTATTAGGAGTAATTGTTATTTTATAATTTCCTTCAGTTTTTATATCAGGATTAATTAACTTCCAATATTTTAATTTATCTAATGCATCAGAAGCATTAGATATAAGCTCTCTTAAGAAAATATACTTTTCTGAATACAAAGAGTTAATAACTATATCTAGAAGTTTATTAACTTCGGTTTTAAATTCTATATGATCAGCCATTTCAATCACTCCTTAAAATAATAGCTTTCTTTTTTATACAATATAGGTACATATTTTTTTTATCGCAATACATCAAATAAAAAAAAGGTGAATTTCTCCACCTTAAAATAAAAATACTCATACGTAAAACTAATAGTCCCAACTATAACTAGGTTTCTTTTCTAAAACCATATCACCACTTCTATCAACAATTAAATATGAATAAATTTTCCAAAAACGTTTATTTTTAGCAATATTTATCGCCGTTTGTCCTTTTTTATTTCTAAATTCAACAATAGAACCACGTTTAATTAATAATTCGACAGTTGAAAATTTATCTGCAGAAACCGCAGCCATCAAGGGAGTATTGCCATCCAAGTCAGGCATATCCACAAAAGCATTATTATCCAATAATAAATTAACTATTTCATTATTTCCTGTTCCTGCAGCTCTATGTAAAGCTGTAACCCCCCTGTAATTCATTTTATGAACATCAGCTCCCATATCTAATAAAAATTTAACAAAGTTAACTTTACCATAAGAAGAAGCTTTAATTAGAGGAGTATTACCTTCAACATCTTTCTCATTAACATCAACACCAGCAGCCATCATTTCCAGAAATAAACTAGTATTTTCTGCAGTAATAGCTCCAGAAATTTCTTCATCAGAATACACACTTGCATAACTATTGGTGCATAAAAACAAATACCCCAACAAAAGAAATAGCGATATTTTATATTTCATAGTTGCTCCTTAAAAATAAAAAAACAATCTCAATATAAACAAATATCATATAATTATTGAATTTTAGTAAATATATATAACAAATAATCAGCAATAAATAGAGAACTCCTAAACTATTGACATCTATGACATAGTTAGTTATAAAAATAAATAGAATGCAATAAATTGACATTCAGACGGCAATAGCCGTTTTTTTTATTTTAAAGGTCATAGAAATATCTGTGACCTTTTTTTATTTTAATAATTTAACAGGAGAAAAAATATGACAATACAACAAAAAAAATCAAGAATTGATTATATTGCAGATGGAAAGGCCAAAAGCTTTATCATACCTTTCTATTTTTTAGAAAAACAAATAGCAGTTTATCTAAGCGATAAAACAGAACCTTTAACACAAGATAAAGATTATATTGTAAAAAATAATCACAACTCATCTGGCGGAGAAGTTGAACTATTTACCGCTCCCAAAGAGGGAATTAAAGTAACTATTCTGAGAAATGTACCTCTAAGCCAATTGATAACATTTATTGAAGGAGAAAATTTTCCAGCTTCTGACTATGAAACATCCCTTGATAAAATAGTCATGTCATTGCAAATGATAGAAGAGGTGTTAGATAGAACACTTAAGCTAGATATATCATCAAAACACACAGTTGAAGAGTTTAAAAATCTAATTGAAGATATAAATAAAGATTTTGATTTAATTAAAAAAGTACCATCTCTTGCAAGTGCAGTAAATACAATATATGAAGAACTATTAACAACTTCAACAAATATTGTTGCTGAAGAAAACAAAGGGTTAATAACTTCATCAGGCGTAGCCTCTCACTTAAAAAATTATTATCATACAAAAGATACTATAGATGGTATGATAACTCAAAAATTTGGACCAATATCAATAGATACTTCAAACGCAATCAAATCCGACACATATAATGAGTATCCATATCATATTGATGTAGAATTAAAAGAAGCAAAATCAACTAAAGTTCCAACAATTATACTAAACTTAAGCGATGCAATTTCTGATAACTTTTCACCGCTTTCTGAAAGCTATGATGGATATATAAGAATATATCTCAAAAACATACCAACATCATCAACTATAGAAATACCAATTATTTTACTACAATAAAGGAGTAGAAAATGGAAAAATTAAAAGAAATTATATCAAATTATAGCTTATGGGGATTATTTATTGGCTTTATAACTGTTATCATAAAGCCTTTTATTTCAATAAAACAAAGCTTAAGAGATATGTTAATAACCTTTATAGTCAGTATGTTGGCTGGTTTATTAACTGAATATGTTGATATACCTCAACCTGTAAAATATGGAATATCTGGTGTATGTGGTTTATTTGCTGTAAGAATTTACATGATAGCAGATTCTATATTAAAAAAAGCACAAACAGATCCCATTAACTTTATATCAATCATAAAAAACAAAGAGCCTCAATAAAGAGGCTCATTTTATTTAAGGATAAAATTATGAAATTTTATATAGCTTTTTTAACAACATTCATTTTGCTAATACTCATAATAATTAAGCAATATGAAAAAATTAACAACATAAATCAACAGATAACCTTATATCAAAAAAAAGAAGATATTTTGATTAAACAAATAAAGGAAATATACAATGAAAAAATATTACTTGAAGAACAAACTGAAAAACTCCAAAAGGCATCTAAAAAGGATTATTTTGACTGGAATAGAGATATCAGTAACACTCATGTTATTAAGCAGTTGCAACAAAGTTGAATATGTATACACTAAACCACCAAAAGAACCAATAGTTTGTATAAATAATATAAAAACACCTCTTGATATGGCAACATGCCTTCAAGAATATAAAATAAAATACTAAATATCCCCGAATTTGTAGCCACCTACAATTCGGGGCTTTTTTTTATTTTAAAAACAAAAAAGCCTGCAAAATGCAGGCTTTCAATTGGTAGCGAAGGAGGGATTCGAACCCCCGACACAAGGATTATGATTCCTCTGCTCTAACCAACTGAGCTACTCCGCCATCGGGCAACGAAGACATAATTACAACATTTTTTGATAATGTCAATAATAAAAATAAAAAAAATAAAAATTACTGTGAATAAATATTACATTCACAAAAAAATTAGTGGAAAATTAAATAAATAAATCTAAATTACCTTTAAAATTTAGAGGATTAAAAATGATACAAGATATGACAAAGGGTAGCCCCTTAAAACTTATAATATTATTTTCGCTACCAATATTAATTGGTAATATTTTTCAACAACTATATCAATTAGCAGATATATTTATAGTAGGACGTTTACTTGGCGAAAACGCACTGGCTGCAGTTGGTGCATCAGCTCCAATATTTTTTACATTTATAATCATCTCAATTAGCTTTACAAGTGGATTAACCGCAATAACAGCCCAACGCTTTGGAGCCAAAGATTATGAAGGTGTTCGACGCTCTGTTACACACTCAATAAGGGCGAGCTTAGTGCTTGGAATAATAATTACAGCTATACTTATATCTATATTATCACCAATGTTAAAAATATTAAATATTCCCCAAACAATATACAATGATGCATATAATTTCATATTTATATTAGGACTTGCTCTAACCCTAATTGTATTTTCAAATTTATTATTTGGTTTTATTAGAGCTTTAGGAGATAGTAGAACCCCTCTTTATTTCTTAGTATTCACGACAATTATCAATATTGTATTTAACTATATTCTAATAAACAACTTCCATCTTGGGGTAAAAGGATCTGCATTAGGTACCGTAATATCAATTGCACTCTCTGTTTTAGGGTGTATACTATATATTAGAAAAAACTATCCGATATTACATGTTAAAAAACAAGATTGGATGTACAATAAAGACTTTATGTATGAACACCTAAAAATAGCTATACCTATGTCTATACAGTTTACAATTCTATCATTAAGTATGATGATTATTCAAGCAATTTGCAATTCATTTGGTGAAAAGATAATAGTAGGTTTCACCATTGCTTTAAGAATTGAGCAACTAGCCATCCAACCATTGCTTGCTATTGGTATAGCTATTGCAACATATGTGGCACAAAACTATGGTGCAGGTAAAATTAGCCGTATAAGAGAAGGTATTAGAAAATCTATATTAGTTTCTATTTTAATAAATGTAATACTTAGTTTATCAATATTTTTCTTTGGTAAAACTATAATAAGCCTATTTTTAGAAAATAAAAATAATTTCATTATAAACATAGGAACATCATATCTAAATATAAGTATAATGTTTTACTTCTTCTTAGGATCTATATTTATATTTAGAAATGCATTACAAAGTATGGGAAAACCGCTCTATCCATTAATTTCTGTAACTGCTGATTTGATAGTTCGTTCACTTGCAGCAATTATCTTATCAAAAAGCATGGGATACCAAGGTATTTATTATACAGGCCCTCTAGCATGGATAACTGGTTCTATTATAGTGTTTATTGGTTATTACATAAATGTATACAACAAAAATGAAAAAGAAATAAAAAAAGAATATCGCATGATATATTCTAAAATGAAAAACAAAGCAGCCTAAACAAAAAACTTGACAATTCCCAATATTTACATACAATTTGTCAAACTAAACTATTATTGTATGAGAAAAATATTATTTTATTTAAGAAGACTACATCTTCGCTTTTATGCAGGCTATCCAAAGCATTTAAGTGAAAAACAAATTCAAGAATTAGGGCAAAGAATATGGCGCGAATACTGTCGTTCACACGACACAGATAAAACTTCTGAATGTTTATGGGAGTTTCAATCTTTTGCTCTAACACTAGATTTTAAGCGACTTTTTGCTTTACAAGAATTTTTGTGTCAATACCAAAACTATTGCACAAACAATTTTTCTGAACTCCACTCGCTTACAGACTACAAAGCAGAAAAAGCATATAAAGAAAAAATAAATGCATATTATACTGCTATCCGCTAAAACAAAAGCCCACCTAAAAGTGGGCTTTATTTTTTATCAATCTTTAAATTTAGCTGCCTCGTTTCGAGCCAATTCATCACATCTTTCATTTTCAGCATGACCAGCATGACCTTTAACCCAAACAAAACGCACCTCATGTTTAGCTTTTAATTCATCAAGCTGTTGCCAAAGTTCAACATTTTTAACCGGACTTTTTTTGTTAGATGTTCTCCATCCAGTTTTCTTCCATTGAAAAATCCACTTTTCAATTCCATCCATAACATAGCGACTATCTGTATAAAGAGTAATATTGCAACTTTCCTTTAATGCCTCCAAAGCTTTAATAACAGCTGTTAACTCCATGCGATTATTAGTTGTTTCTTTTTCTCCACCAAATAATTCTTTTTCAACATTATTATATCGCAAAATAGCTGCCCAACCACCAGCACCAGGATTACCCAAACAAGCACCATCAGTAAAAATTTCAACGCGTTTCATATTAGTCTTCTCTTTTCAAATAGCATGAGAAAAATTCATTTGTTAAAACAGCTAAATCTGCATTTTTTCTCAAAGCTTGAGCTACAAACGAACGTAAGTCATTTTTAGAAACATAAATTCTAAAACTCTTAGGAACAGATCCATCTGCACCAATAACGCCCTCCATTAAAAAATCTTCAGATATATCATTATATAGCCTTATTTCGGCTTTCGCACAACTAAATAAAGCCCGAGGAGGAACTCGCATCTCAATTGGGGTAATAAGGTTTATAGAATTATGCTCCGATGCTAAATTCTCAAGTTGAGAATCATAATAAAAGTTAACCTTATTTTTATCACCACCAACAGATAATGTATTACAAGATAAATAAACTTCCTTAGCAACTGCATTAGAATTATTCTCAGCCAATAATGAAAATCTAACTTTCACAACACTTTCTTTTTTTGTTGTTTTTTTAGATGGTCTAAATAAATCATCCTCATTTTCTTTAGCAACATCAATCATTTTATTATTAATAACCATATCGATATTAGGTTGAGGACGTTTCCCAAACATACCAGCAATAACCGCATATGGGGCAGGAACATTGTTAGAGCCGGAGCGAATATATATTTGGCTTCCACTTGTTGTCATAAGCGGAGCAATATCAGATTTCGGAATATATGTAGCCAAAATTCCATCACCATTTTTATCAGAACAAATAATATGATTTCTAACTTTATTATGAGAAGGAATAGTGCAGCCGGAAATAGCTCCTTCTAACCAACTTAAAAAACGATGCACATTTTTAACTTTTACTTTTGCTTGAGCAACATCGCCTAGCTCAACATCTCTTGCACACTCAACTCCCCAAACTAAAACTCCTCCTTCTGAATTACCAAATGCAGATATAGCCTTGGCTAAATTTCTTCTATCATTTTGGTGAAGCGAACGCATAGATTTACCATCAGAAACAGCTTGTTTGAAATCCATAAACAACTCTTCAGTCTGCCTGTTTAAAATAAACTCATCAATCGCATCTTCACCGAAATATATGAGTTTTTCAAAAATATCTTCTGCACGTGACATAAGGCAATCCCTCGCAAAACATTAATATGTTGTAAGAATAATATCAATAAGTTAATATTTTGCTAAACGTAACACATCATGATTATTGCTTCATCAAAAAAAATAATATTTTCTATTGATTTTAAATGTTAAATTGTTATACTCAAAACGAAATTTAATTATTAATCTAAAACCCAATTACTATGTCAAAAAAAACTATTTCGTACACTGTTGGTGCCGATATTACATCTGAGATTAATGTTGAGCATGAACTTTATGAAGCTCCTGTAGCTCATAATGAAAGAAGCTCCATTGTTGCCCGCGCTACCTCAAAAAGTAAACAGCGCCCGCAAAAAAAAGTAACTAAAAAGGGACGAAAGTAAAACAATAAAACTCGGAAATAACATCCGAGTTTTATTTATTAAACACATATATTTACCTAATTTTAATTAATAACATTTAAATTTAATCAACAGGTACATATTAATTTTGGAGCTAAGTATGAAAAAATCAGAAATGCGCGTTTTTGCCATTAATACAATAGATTTAGGTTATAGAAATCAACTACTTGGTGCTATTAATGCAATAAACAAGTATACTAACTATAACGCACTTTCCGAAAAATGTATTGCAACTCCAATTAAAACTAATAAATTATCAGATGACGCCTTTTGTTTTTCCAATTACAATAATTACAAAACTTTCAAGCAAGACATATTTTTAACACTAGATGCATACTTTAAAACTATAAAATATATACCTAGAATATTCGTTACAACTTATAATGCAACAGAAACCTCAACGCCAGATAAAAACGTTGACATGCTTTGCAGAGCGGTAAAAGAATATTATAAAACTAAGTCTATGGGTAGCATTTTCACAACCGTTTTAACTAGCAAACTATATAATTATAAATACGTTCACTTGATAAATACCCCAAAACACTTACTAACGTTTAATTCTCGAATTAAACTCTTAAAAAATAAAAAGCTACGCAAAAAAACTCTTATAACAATAGGGATAATTCATAATTTTTCAGCAAATCTTGTAGAAAAAAATAAAACTTTACTAGAAGAACAAATAGAAAAACACTCAAAAAACAAATTATTAAAACAACATATTGAAAAAATAAAAAATTTCATAAAATCAGATAAAAAAGCAGTTATTTGTCTTGGTGGACGAGTTGCAGGAAATGAAATAATATTCGATGTAAATTATGCTAAAAAGTTAATGAACAGATGTAAAACTCTTGCCAACAACAATTATCACATTACCATTGTAAACGGACCAAGAACTCCAAGTGATGTATCTGACTATTTATATAAAGAAACATTAAATATAAAAAATATAGTTTTCCATAATTGTAAAAATGTAGCACAAAGCGATAATGAAAGAAAATCATGGAGAAACTATTCTGGTGCAAATGAGGAAATCTTTGCTTTACATAAACAATTTGGCAACATTTATCCTGGAATTTTAGGTTATGATAATACAATAGCTGTTCACACATCAGATAGCTATTCATGCTGTGAAACTGCTAGTATAGGACTTCCAACAGCCATAAGTTCCGACGGTATTTATATAGATAAAACCGTACGCATAGATTGTATAAATATTCAACAATTATTAGAACCGAAATATGTAATTAACTTTGAAAACTTTGTTAATCTAACTACATACATGAAAATTGAACCCAAACACTTAAATCCCAACACTCTATCTAACACACTTAAAGTTTTTGTTGAAGCAATAATTAAACGAATGAAATAAAAACTTAATAACATATTAGTTAAAAAAACTGGCGGAGAAAGAGGGATTTGAACCCCCGGTACGCATACACGCACAATTGATTTCGAGTCAACCGCATTCAACCACTCTGCCATTTCTCCACGAAAAGATTTATAATAAATAAACAATAAAAAGGCAAGTCGTTTTTCAGCTAAAATAACAAAAAAAGCCCTCATATTTTAAATAATATAGAGGGCTAAATTTACTTAATCATCACCTTCAACCATTCGGTTTATTCTTGCTAAACTAAAAAAAGCAATTGCACCAAACCCAAAGATAAACACATAGCAAAACATTCTTATTAATCCACACCAAACTGGATCAACAAAATTAGGCACCTCGATTGAAAATATTATCAATCCAATAAATAAAACAAGAGACACCCAAAAAATAATAAGAGTCTTAACCTTTTTTTTCATAGTAATACTATTTAACTATAATAATTTATTATTTAGAAATTTATATACTGAAAATAAAGCAAATAGTCAATTTTTAAAAAAATTATCTAGTATATTCTTGGGTAACTCTTTGATAAAGAGGAACATTACCGTTTGCAATTTGTTTTAATTCATTAAAAACAACAGGATGTGAAAGCATTTTATCAACACTAAACACTCCTTCATTTCTATCTCCATAACGCTTTATTACATCACCAAACCACAAAGCCAGTTCTCCAATCTTAACCTTCTTTCCCTTTACGACAATATCACCATAATCTACACACGTATATTGATTTATATTATGTGCCTTTTTGTAGAGATAATCGTTAACTGTAATACTCATAAGCGTTGGGCCTATCTCATCAATAAAATCATCATAAACAGAGAATCTTCTACCTTCTACACGAGACAACTCATTATCTTCTGGAAGTTCTGCAGAAGAGGGTTTTCTTTGCATAATATGTAATAATTCATGAATAACAATTTCTCCAACAGGAGCATATCCACCATTGCCTAAGTTACCATTTTTATCAATATCTAACTTGATTCTTAAATCTTTCCCTCTTTTATAGTAAAAGGCAACGCTATTACAATAAACACTATTATCAATACAAGATAATTGATACAACCCTTCATCTTCAATTTTTTGCTCTTTTAGCCATTTATCAAGAAAATCTAAGCTTTCTTTATTATATAAATCACTATATTCTGTAGACAACATTCTATCTTTATTTGAATTCAAATATAAAGAGTTTGAAAAGGCTAGTATATCACTATCAGATGATGCCATTTTATAAAAATTATCAAAATCCTGATATTTACATCCAAAAATTTCTATTTTTTCGTCAATAACACCTTCTTTTTGTTTTATTACAGCATCATAATTATCTTTGTATTTAATAACCTTTTCAAAAAACAAAATACTTTTTAAATTTTTATAATTAGAAAGGTCAACTTCACATTCAGTTCCTTTTATTTTAGAAATCTGAGTAAGCATTTTATTTGCCATAATTTTATACATAGTTTTTTGTGAAGATGTTAAATTAGAGCTATTTTGAACATCTTTACAGCAAATGTTAACACCATTTCTTACAATTTCCCAGAAATTATCATTACTAGCAGGCATATGGTTATAGTTAAAATCATCAAGCAAAGGAAGATTATCCCCCCTCAAAATCTCTGCTATAAACTCATCAGATAGAGGTTCAGTTTCTCTTAAATTATTAAGTTCATAAAAATTTAAAGTATCAGTGAAAAGAATATCAAATTCTGTACTACCATAGCTTATTGTATTTTCTTTATTAATAGTGTCAAAATATTGTTTACAATTTTTAGTACTTTCAACAGCGCAAGCATTCATACATAGCATAGATGCCATCAAAAGGGGAAAACTTCTTCTTAGTATTCTTTTAGGAACTTCAACTGGACGTGCATTACTATCAGTTGAAAAAACTTTTACATTTCCACTTCCTCTTAAAAAACGCTCATATATACCACTTGTTGACATCTAATAATCTCCTAATCAACAAACATTACTTTTGCAAGTTTAGAATTTAGCGCATAAAATTGATTTGTTCGCTCTACAACAAATAGATATCTATTTTTTTTAAGAAAAAACATCACTTCAGGATGCACATACCCAACTTTTATTTTTTGTTGCTCATTAATCAATAAAGCCTCATGATGCGCTTGATTAATCTCTAAAAACAAACTATCACCAAAAGAGATATTATCACTTATCTCTAGTAAAAGTTCACCGTTATCATTTAGTAAAAAAGCACTCATAAACACCTCTTATTGAAATACAACTAACATAATGGAAGTATACTACAAAAAGGACAATATTACAATACTTTTTTTTATTTCAAAAAAAACTATAAAAAGATATAAAAATAAAACAGTTAGCAAAACAATCAAAACAAAAACATTAAATATAAACTTTAAAACACTAAAGCAAGGTATTTTTTATCATCTTCAGGGAATAGATGTATTAAATACCTTGCTCTTTATAATTGCGCAATTTCAGATCTGAAAACTTTATAATAATAACAACAAACAATGTTGGCAATTTGTGATAAAATTTATAAAGGGTTAAAACTTTTGGCCTCAAAGTTCACCACTTATAATAAAAATCCTTTCACCTTATTTATGCTAACTCATAGACACAAAGCATAAATATCCATATATATTAAAAAAAATAGGCAATAATCTAGTGACATATATATATAATAAACTTAACAAACCGTTTAAAAACTAGAATCCAAATTCGATACATACAATATTTTTTTTATGTTTTTCACAAGATTATTTTAATTTAATCAAACATCCTTTGACAGGAATACCTTTTTCTAACCTTAAATCTAATTCAAAAACTTCCATCATTTTAAAACCAAGTTCTTCTTTTAAAAGAGTAATATAAGAAAGCGAATGTTTATAACGCCCAGTATGAGATAAAAGATATTTTTTTCCCAAATTTTCATCTATATTTTCTATTGAAAACCAAATTTCTTTTCCTTTAAGTTTTTTAAGTATATTTTTTAAATCACCCAAATAGCAAAATACATCAAAAGCAATAACCATATCAAAAGAACTTAAATCATTGTTAGATAAGAAATTTGCAATTTCATCAACCCATAATTTTTTATATACATTTTTACTTTCTGCTATTTTTATCATTTGAGATGAAATATCAACCCCAAAAAATTCAATATTTTCACCAACTAATTCTTCAGCAGCAAGACCTGTACCACAACCTAACTCAATTATTTTACCTTTAAGATTAGGGTTTAACTCCTTAAATTTATTTATTATTTGTGGGTTTAGTTTACTTATTACATCATCATAACTATCTGCAAAAGTATCAAATAATTTACTAACATATATACTATCATTATTCTCATCATTAATACCAGAAATTGATGCTAAGATTCGTTTTGAAAATACATTATTTTCATCTAATTTCTGCCAATTACTTGCAATTTTTAACGCCATTTCAGCATTTTTTTCAAATAAATCACTTAATGTTTCTGCGATTCCAATTTGATATAAAGTATTTTTTTTATCCTTCAAATAAGCATTAAACATCAATCCTAATGCTTCTTCATATTCATTCAATTCCTTTAAAATAAGAGCAATATTATAGCAAACACTATCATTTTCTGGTTGCAATTTTACCACTTCATGATACGCTTTTAAAGCCTCGCTAAACCTCTTTTCTTTATAAAGAAGACTTCCATAATTAAGATATGCTCCATAAATATCACGCCTCAAATCAAAGCTTTTAAGATAATATTCTTCACTTTTTTTATACTCACCTAGCATTAGATAAATATCTGCAACCCCAAGAATAGCTCTAACATTATTATCATTTAAATTCAAAACCTTATAATAAAATTGTAAAGCTTCTTCTATTTTATTTAATTTTAACAAAACATCTGCTAATTCTAACAAAACATCAACTCTATCTGCATTGATATTTACTGCCTTACGCAAATACACTTCTTTCTCAACAGCATCTTCAAGCATCATTCCATAAAGAAAATTAGCGTCAAAATCACTATCATCTTCTTTTGCAAGCTTTGATAAAGCCTCTTTATCATTAGAATAATAACATAAATTAGCTCTAGCTTCTTTATAATTTTCATCAATATCAAGAGCTCGACATAAACTCTTAATACCAATAGTTAATTCGTTCATTTCAATCTGTTGCAGTCCCAAGTAATTCCAAAACTCCTTAACCTCAGGCATCAAATCAACGGCTTTTTGAAAATTGCTTAAAGCTGAAATTTTATCATCTAATGATTTATAGCACAATGCTAAATTAAAAAAATACATTCCAAACGGTTTTACAGAATACTTGATTGCCGATAAAAAACAATCTCTCGCTTTTATAATATCACCTTTAGACTGAGAAATTAATCCTAATAAATTCCACAAATCAGAGTTATATGGAGTAACCTCTAACAACTTAAGATAAATATCAAGAGCTTGATTAAGTGCACCTTGATTTTGCAAATCTATTGCTTTTTTTAACATCAAATCATAAGACATATCAAACCCTTATCTATGAAATTTAAACTAAAAATTCATCTAGCATATCATATATAGCTTTTATATCTTCATCACTACTTAATCTATGATTAGATGCTTTAATCAAAACAACCTTAACATCATTACTTTCTAGTTTTTTAGCAATTTTAGGAGCCATTTCCCAGTATAAGGCAGCATCATTCATTCCTTGTAATAATCTAACTTTGCCACGATATGGTATGGTCTCTTGATCTAGCAATAGATTAGGATAAGCAGATTCTATCATTTTCTTTGTAATTATATAATTAAAATCATTAGTATTGAATAAAATTTTACCATATTTTTCCAAATCTGCATTATGCTTCTCTGTTAAACAAGATTCAAAAAACAGCTTTAAAAAATCAGGAGCAGCTGCCATACCTATCAATCCAATAACTCTATCACTAAATTTAATAGCACTAAGTAAAGAAAGCCAACCTCCAAGAGACGCCCCCATAACAACAACATCACCTTCTACTATATCAGATATAATTTCAAACATCTGTTCTTTATATGTATCAATTGTTGTTTCTTCAAAGCGATCAATATCACTCCCGTGACCAGCAATCTCAAATCTCACAAAACCACATCCATGCTCAATACACCATTTTTTTACCATTTCAGGCTTTTTACCCCATGGATCAGAACAAAAACCATGTGCATAAACAACTGTAAATCTTTGAGTTTTATTTGTTTCTGGCTTAACATGTTCCAATAATGTAGTGTGTCCATTCTTAAATTTATATTTATGCATATTGACCTCTAAATTTATTAACTTATTAAAGGATATTATAAAAGATGAGTAAAGATATAGTAAATAAACCAGTTATTTTGCAAGTATTACCAGAATTAGGACAAGGTGGAGTAGAGCTAGGAACAATCCAAATTGCTGAAGCCTTATCAAATAATGGTATAACAAATTATGTTGCTTCTTGTGGTGGGAGAATGGAATATAATTTAGAGCGCTTAAAAGTAAAACACTTCAAATTGCCATTAAAAAGCAAAAATCCAATAAAAATTATCATAAATGCATTTAAATTAGCTGAAATTATTAAAAAAGAAGGAATAAATATTGTTCATGCACGTTCACGTGCTCCAGCATGGAGTGCATATATAGCTGCTAAAAAAGCTGGTGTTCACTTTGTTACAACATTTCATGGTACATACGGCTTAGGCCCAATGGGGATTAAAAAAGTATATAACAAAGTTATGACATTTGGTGAAAAAGTTATTGTTATATCAACTCATATCAAAAGCCATGTTATGAAACACTATCAAGTTCCTGAAAATAGAATGTCTTTCATTCATCGTTGTGTTGATGTTGAAAAGTTTGACCCTAACAATGTAACTGCTGAACGTTTAAAAACAATGATAGAAGAACACAATTTACCAACAGATAAAAAACTTATATTATTGATAGGACGTTTAACCAGATGGAAAGGACAAGAGCTTCTTATTGACGCTCTTTCCAAAATCAAACAAAGAGAAGATTTTCATTGTATCTTCACAGGTGATGATCAAGGAAGAACCGAATACACTGCAAGTTTAGTACAAAAAATTAAAGATTACGATATGGAAGGGTGTTTTACATTTATACGTCACACAGATGATGTGCCTGCATTAATGAAAGCTTGTGATATTGTAGTTTCAGCATCAATAGAACCAGAAGCCTTCGGACGTATTGCTGCAGAAGGAGAAGCTATGGGGAAAATTGTTATTGCATCAAATATAGGTGGCTCACTTGATAACTTAAAAAATGAAGTTACAGGATACCACTTTATATCAGGAGATGCCGATGATTTGAGCAAAAAAATTGAAAAAGCACTAACCTTAAGCGAAAGTGAAGCACAAAAAATCAAAGTTTCAGCTCAAAATTATGTAAAAGAAAACTTTACAAAACAAATAATGTGTGATAAAACTCTCAAAGTTTATCACGATTTAATAAACAACTAATTGTAACTAACTTAATTTAAAGGGGTAAAAAATGATAAAAATTGAACTGCCTGACGGTAGTATTAAAGAGGCATTGTCTGGTATTTCAGGCTATGAACTCGCTGATCAAATTAGTCATAATCTAGCCAAAGCGGCATTAGCTGTTGAAATAAACGGCACATTAAAAGATATAACTACCCCTATAACTACTGATGCTAAAGTTAGAATAATAACCTCTAAAGATAAAGAAGGTCTCGAGATATTACGTCACTCATGTTCACACGTTATGTCTGAAGCTGTAAAAGAATTATGGCCAGACGTTCAAGTTACTATTGGACCTTTCATTGAGGATGGTTTTTACTATGACTTTTCTCGCAAAGACCCATTTACAACAGAAGAGTTTGCTAAAATTGAAGCAAAAATGGTAGAAATTGTTAATCGCAACGAAACAATAGAAAGAGAAGTTGTTTCAAGACAAGATGCTATCAAATTATTCAAGGATAGAGGTGAACACTACAAAGTAGAGATTATTGAAGATTTACCTGAAGATGCTGAAATTTCTCTATATCGCCAAGGAAATTATGTTGATTTATGCCGTGGACCACACGTTCCATCAACATCTAAAATTGGCACAGCATTTAAACTCATGAAAGTAGCTGGTGCATATTGGCGCGGTGATTCTAAAAATGAAATGTTGCAACGCATATATGCAACAGCATGGGCAGATAAAAAAGATTTACAAGCTTATCTAACTAGAATAGAAGAGGCAGCCAAACGCGATCACCGTAAATTAGGAAAAGAAATGGGATTATTCCATTTTGAACCAGAATATGCACCTGGTGCAGTATTTTGGCATGATAAAGGTTACAAAATATATCGCAAACTAATCGAATATATGCGTAATCGTCAAAATCATAATGGATATGAAGAAATTTCAACACCACGCATTATGGATAGATGTTTATGGGAAACATCAGGACACTGGGAAAAATATGGTGCGCATAACTATTCAGGACAAACTGAAGATGGTAAAATGTTCTGCATCAAACCTATGAACTGCCCTGGTGGATTATTGGTTTACAAACAAGGTGTAAAAAGTTACCGCGATTTACCACTTAGAAGTGCTGAATTTGGTAAAGTAAATCGTTATGAAGCATCTGGAGCACTAATGGGATTAATGAGGGTAAGAGAATTTACTCAAGATGATGCACATATTTTCTGCACTCCAGAACAAATGGAAGAAGAGTGCATCTCTACAATGAAACTTATCTTTGATATATATAAAGACTTCGGTTTTGATAATATCAAAATATATCTCTCTACCAGACCTGAAAAACGCATTGGCTCTGATGAAATATGGGATATTTCTGAAAAATCTCTCGCAAATGCACTAGATAGACATAATTACAAATACGAAATAAATGAAGGTGAGGGGGCATTTTATGGACCAAAACTAGAATTTATTTTGCGTGATGCAATTGGTCGAGAATGGCAATGCGGTACAATCCAAGTTGATATGAATCTTCCAGAACGTTTTGATATATCATACATCGGAGAAGATGGAGCAAAACATAGACCAGTAATGTTACACCGTGCACTATTTGGTTCAATTGAAAGATTTTTAGGTATCTTAATTGAACATCATGCCGGTCGTTTACCATTATGGTTATCACCTGAGCAAGTAGTTGTTGCACCTGTAACATCTGCATTTGATGATTATGCAAAAGAAGTTGTTGCAACATTACAAAAAGCTGGGCTAAATGCTAAAACAGATTTACGTAATGAAAAAATAAATTACAAAGTTCGTGAGCACTCATTAGCAAAAATTCCAGTAATTATGGTTGTTGGTGCTAAAGAACAAGAAAATAAAACAGTGACAATTCGTCGTTTAGGTTCTGAAAACCAAATAGTTAAATCCCTAGCGGAGGCAGTTGAAGAACTTAAAAACGAAGCTCAAATGCCACACTTGTTTGAGTAACAACAAAAAATTAGAAGCGGGGCTAATAAGCCCCGTTTTTTCATCTATTAAAAAAATTATAAATTACTATAATCTATCTTAAATAAAACACCATTACGGCCTTCCACATCTATTCTTAAAAAATCTTATAAACAAAAAATTAACTCAACATTAAAAAATAATTGTTAATATGATTACAGTTAACAGAGGAAATCAATATGTTGCTAAAAAAATCTATTTTATCTATACTTATTTGTCTAATAACAACTAACGTTGTTGCTGAAACCAGCTTCAATCTATCACCAATGTTATTAAAACAAGCAAAATGTCGTCTTCGCAAAAAAGACAATCTAAACTATTGTATTACAAAAGATAACAAACCAATAACTGCAGAATTACGCAAATATGAAGATGGTATTATAGTGCGCTCAATTCCTGTAATTAACGGTCTAATAAATGGCATCGCACTATCTTTTGACAAAAAAGGCAATAAACTTTATGAAAAAAAATATAAAAAAGGATTTTTAGAAGGTACATCAATAACATACCATGATAATAATATTATCAAATCGAGCATACCATATGTAAAAGGACAAAAAGAGGGTATTGCTAAGCACTACTATCCAGATGGTACGCTACATGTCCAAAGCACATATGTTCAAGATGAACTTGATGGACAAATGAAAATATATACCAAATCTGGTGAACCGCTTTTTCAATTAATTACAGCAAAAAATACATATATTGAAGGATCCTGTCAGTATTTAGATGAAAAAAACACAGTAAAAACATTACAAGTGCCTGAAATTTTTATTGATGCAGTTAATAATAATTGTATAACCCTTGGTACAGAATATACAAAAAAATGTTGTTCTTTAGATAAAAGCAACGTTTTATCAAATTGCAACAAAACATGGCTAAAAAACAACATCAGCCAACTAAGAAACTACATAAAAAGCTGTGAGTAAAAAAAAGGGGAAAAACCAATGAATAACATCAAACAAATAAGAAAACAGCAATGTTTAACCATAACTGAACTATCTCAGAAGGTTGGGATGTCTCAAGCAAATTTAACAAAGATAGAAAACAATCAAATAGAGCTTCGCCATGAAGTTGCACAAAAAATAGCAACAATATTAAATGTTTCAATATCTTCACTCACGGGCACAAGTGATTTGAATACAATAGAACTCATAAATCCCGAGCAATTTTCAATGCCACAATTCACCAAGTGGAACATTATTCCGCAAATTGATACCATTAATGCCAAAGGTTATATTATGCCCGATGACACCATGTCGCCAACTATAACTAAAGATTCTATATGCGTAGTAAATACCAAAGAAACAACCATACATAATGGTTTATTTTTAATCCAACAAAACGAGCAAATTAAAGCAAGACGCTTACAAATAATATCTAAAGATGAATTTTTAATACTAACTGATAATAAATCATACACACAAAATCAAGTAAACATTAATACAATAACTATAATTGGAAAAATAACTCATATAATATCAAGCACTTACGTGAAATAATTAAAAAAAGTAAATTTTCTGTTAACAAAGTGTAAAAAAAATAGAAATAAGCAAAACTAAACTTATATAATACTAACGTTACGTAACGGAGTATTATACATGCTAAAAATGAACAGATTTACCATATTATTTGCGGTAATGACGCTTGGCCTTTTCATATTACCAAAGGCAAATTCTGAGGTTAACATAAAAGACCTCCCTAAAGCTACACCCGAAACTATATATAAATATAAGATTTCACCGCTTCGTATATATCAATATGCAAAACAAAATCAAGTAAGAACAATATGGTACTTACGTGACTATCTTGATATGGAAGATAATCAAGATATGACCGCACTCTGTTACGCACAAGTCGCAAAAGATGTCAAAGCTTACGATTTATTAAAAAAAGCTGGCGCTTCAACTAGGGTACCATGCCATGACAACTATTATAGAACACAAAATAAACAAACCATAAAAGAGGGGGTTGATTTATTCAAAAGTGCTCTTATTGGTGGCGCCATAGTTGGCGTTGGAGCTGCTGCATTTAGTGGCGGAGGAGGTAGTAGCAACAAAACCACTTGTGATGAGGGATATTCTACTAACTATCAATCTGCATCAGATTGCGGAACTTCCGGTGCTGAAGGTTGGATATTTATGCCAAACGGCAGTGTTGGAGGGCAAACTTGCGGTAAATGTATAGAAAAGACACACAATCTAAAATATCAATCTACAGATGGCACACTATCAAGCTGCCCCCAAAGAGATTACCTTAAAGCTAAAGACGTAAAAACCTTATATAGTGGTGACACTCCTATTTATGATTGTTACTATGAAGCAGATGGCATAAATAGCTTTACTAAACAAAATGAATGCGAGAATGAATTTAAAGCTTACATATGCAAAAAAGAAACAAACAACATATCCAATAACGATGACATATATATTAGAGAAAAAGAAAATCCATGTGATGGCAATTACAAAACCACTTACCAAACAGAAAGAGAGTGCGATAAAAATGAAACAGGTGGATACGACTTTGTTGTAGATTCTGCACGTAAATCTGGTGAAAATTTATGTACCACCTGTACCATAAAAAAAGCACCACAAAATAAAGATTATATTTCTGTAAGTTATAATGCAACTGAGAACGACATTAGAGATGCATGCTATACAGCAAGACCAATAGTTAATAGTAAAGATTTACTTACTGTAAACGGTCAAGGAAGTGAAGGATATGAATATAAAGCCGCTTCTGGTGAGAAACATTATTACCTCTGTAAATATAAATGTAATGAAACAACTGGTTTTGCTAGCAGAGAAAACTATGAATACCACAAAGGATGGAGTTGGAAAGTACAAACAAGCGCTAATGTAACATGTGAATATCAAGATAAAAAAATTGAGTGTCCTGATAATTCATACAATCCAGATGATATAATACAAGGTAAAACAATATATATTAACCCTACGGAAAGCTGCCCAAGCATAAATTCTTTATCTTATGAAGACAACAGTACAACAACAGAGTATTTACACGGTGATGAGAACTGTAAAGTTTGTTCATATAAATGCGCTAGTAACTACTACAATGAAGAAACAGCATGTAAAACAAATGAACTTGGCAATTCAAATGCATACTCATGCACTTATAGTAAAGGCTGCTACAAAAGAGAAGAAACAGACGAAACTGATTGTACATCAGAAAACAATTCTTCAATATTATATATAGATGCCAAAGCGTGTGCTTTAGATCTAGGAGGTAATGAAAATAGCTGGGTTACAAGTAGCATTGATGAATATATCGGCGAAAAAAAATGTTATAAATGTACTTCAGTTTCCTGTGAAGATCAATCAACTGATAGTATTCAATATGTTTCTAGCAACGATCCATCAGCTTGTAAAACTAAAGATAACTTAAATAAAAGCACCACAGAAGCAAATAATGTATTTTCAGGCTCTAACAAATGTTATCAATGTACCTACACTTGCGATAATAAAGATACATACTTTAACAATATATATCAATGCACCAATAGTGGCGGCTATGAATGCTCCGAAACTCAAAACGAATACGGTTGTTATGAGCGCATAAGTACTATATTATGCAGTTCACATAACACTAATAACCAATTACCTAAAGAACAGTATTTGACCAACTGTTCCGAACTTAATCCATATAAAAATCAATATAAAGTTTCCAAAGAAACTCTTTCAGGTTATAAAGAGGGAGATACAAATTGTTATTCATGTACCTTTGAATGTGATAGCAAAAAAGGGTATTATGATGAAGAAGCGTCATGTAAAGAAGCAAACAAGGGATGGAATTGCACTAAAGATACAGTAACTACATGTTGGTACAATGACAATAGTAGTATTATAAATTGCCCTGATGGTACATCAACTGAATATACAAGTACCTCTGAGTGTGTTGAAAACTTTGGCGGCAATGAGGCAGGATGGAATACTCAACCCCAAACCGGATATTATTCAGCAGGTAATGCGTGCTATACATGTGTAGCCAATGAAGGGGCTTGCAATATAGAAGCAACAAAAAACTCTGGTCAAATACCTTCTTATATTACATATCACTCTCCTGAAACTACAAGTTGTAATAATATAGAGCATCTATCACAAGTGGGTGTTAACCCTAATACGTCAAATTCTTATTATTCCGGAGCAAATAGCTGTATAATGTGCGAATATACGTGCGATGAAAATACATTTTTTACAGATTATAATACATGTACAAAAAATGGCGGGTATATATGCTCTAATAATCCAAACCAATACGGTTGTTATGAGCGAATTGAAGATGGAAAGTGCACTTCTGAATATAGCACAGATATTATAGACAATACTTATTGTGGTACTGATGGTATAGATTTAGATAAATCAGGTTGGGCTATTGAAACAGATACCGTTGTTCCTAAAGCAGGGGAAAAACCTTGTAATAAATGTATAAAACTCTATTGTCATGAAACTGGTAAAGGAAAAGGTGACATTAAATATCAATCAGTAGACGATTGCGGAAAATCTGGTGAAAAAGGGTGGGATTATTCTTATGATGAATATAGCGGAGACTTAAAGTGTGGTATATGTGAAGAAAACCCTGCACCTGAAAATGCAGTTTGTGGCACGAGCGATGATGAAGCAAAAGATAAATGCAAAGCTCCTGAAAAGAAAAAAACAAGCCATGTAGAGTCTCTCAATCAATACTCAGGTGACGAGATGTGCTACACCTGTATCTACACATGCGATAGTACTCAAAATGCATATGAAGAATATAACGATTGTAACCCCAATGGTGGTTATAATGGATGTACCGAGGCCGACAAAAACCAATACGGCTGTTATATCCGTGAAGAGGCTAAAGAATGTTCTGATTATAATACAGATGAACAAATAAAACATAATTCAACAATTTATGCAAATAGTTGTTCCTCAGTTGAAAATATGGTATATACACCAGAATCTTCTACCAACTATAACGGTGAAAATGCATGTCAAAAATGTACCTACCAGTGTGATAGTACTAACCATTGGTATGCAGAAAAAGAAGATTGCACAAATGGCGGCTATGAATGCTCTGAAAATCCAAACAAATACGGCTGTTATGAGCGTATAGGGGCAGCTTCTTGCCCAGATGGCACATCAACTGATTATAAAAACACTGCAAAATGTCCTTCTATAGATAATCTAAGAGCAAAGGATGTAATTGGTACAGGAAATTGGTCTAATAACAACGAATGTTTTAAATGTACCTATGAATGCGACGAAACCAACGGTTCATATACAAATGCACCTGATAATAGTTTTGGCTACTATACTACACAAACTACAATATATGCTTCAAGCCATTCAGCATTGTTTGAAGATATTACATGTCACATAAAAGGCGAAGCAAAAACTTGTAAATACTATGATGAAGATAACAATAGTATAACAGTAAACAACAAAGAAGTTATAAAAGAAAGCTGTGATGAGCCAGTTGATTCTTCTATGATATTTTATAATTCAACACTTTCTTCCAACTACTACGGAGACACACAATGCAAGATATGTACATATAAGTGTGCTCCTACTTGGTATGAAACAGAAGATGAGTGCCAAAAAAACAATCAAAATATAATTGCATATAAGTGTACACAAAGCCCCACTACACTATGTTGGGGAAATAGAGTAGCTATAGGCTGCCCAACAGAAACAAACTACGATTCTGAAACAAAATATGATTATAAAACAAATTGTTTTAGCAACAAATCCGATTCTCTAAGTGTTATCAACTCTACTCAAGTTGAAAATTCCTATGATGGTGAAACACAATGTGTTAAATGTGAATATAAATGTAACAACGAAAATACGTATTATTTTGACATTGATATCTGCACTAACAATGGTGGATATATATGCTCTGAAAATAAAGACCAATACGGCTGTTACAAACGCCAAGGAAAGGCAGGTTGCATAAATGGAGGTTTTACTGAAATTGAAGACTGGAAAGATTGTGACAACGGAAAAGGAAACGAATCTAGCTGGAACATTACAACAACAGGCATGAACGGCGAAGATGAATGTAAAATATGTACCGCTATAAATAATTGTGATGAGGGCACATCATCTGATTA
This sequence comes from Alphaproteobacteria bacterium, assembly GCA_045633945.1. Classification (GTDB taxonomy): domain Bacteria; phylum Pseudomonadota; class Alphaproteobacteria; order RF32; family CAG-239; genus CAG-267. Next base: position 859 of record JAZQZH010000034.1, on the reverse strand, counting down.
TATCGATAAAGATAATTGTGAAGCAGTTGCTCCCCAATATAAAACAGTTGAATCCACATCAATTACAGATAAATTCAACGGTTCAAAACAATGTTATGAATGTAAATACAAATGTAACAACGACTCTCGTGAAAACGGAATTTTAGGCGCATTTACATCAACAGAGGAATGTGAAGGTACAAACAAAGGTTACACCTGTTACCCCCAAAGCGTAAACGATTGTTATTTAAGAAAAGAAGCTAAAACATGTTCATCTTATAATAATAGCGAAATTGTATCTATAAATAATCCAACAATTTATGCAGATAGCTGTCCTACAGTTAATAGTATGAAAACCAAAGCTTCACCAGATGGAACATATCAAGACAAATACAGGGGGGAAGATAAATGCTCTATCTGCACCTACGAATGCGACGAAGCAAGTAACTGGTATGCAGATGAAAGTAAGTGTAAATCAAACAATGCATACTCTTGCCAACAAAACACAACTACTCTTTGTTGGAAGCGTGGAGATGCAAACGAGTGTCCTAATGGCACATCGATTAACTATAATAGCACAGCAAACTGTCCTTCTATAGATAATCTAAGTGTAAAATCCACAGAATATACAACGCAATATTCTGGCGAAAATCAATGTTATAAGTGTATTTATGCGTGCAATAACACTACATATTATGAAAAAAAGATAAACAATAGTGTATTCACATATATCACACATGAAAACATACCAACTCTTGGCGAAGATACTATTACTTGTTATGAACATAGCGGTTGTGCAGAAGGGTATTATCCAGATGAGTTAGAAGGAGTTTATTATAATTCTTATAGTGCAAATACGACAACAGAAAGTATAATATGT
>JAZQZH010000033.1:0-37541 GCA_045633945.1 Alphaproteobacteria bacterium | reverse complement strand
TGAATATATAAACATGTATAAAATTTTACTAATATATACTGCCTACATATCCTCTTTTTGCTTCTTATTTACTATTTCTTATAACTCTCTTAACTCTTGTTAAGACCGCAAGACATCTTTGGGATTTTATATCGTCCCGCATCGCTCCGGTGAATGGACTTATATATCCACCTTTTTCAGAAGTCAATACTTTTTTTTAAAAAATTTAAACTTTTTTACCGCTCTTTGTATATATCAGTACTAAATCACTGTTTTATTTGTTTTTTAAAAATTGGGAAAAATATTCTTATTTTATGTAACTCCTTTAATTTAAAGGGAAATTTATGATTGTCATATATAATATCTATTTATATATAAAGCGTAGACTCTATTTATATAGGCGCATAGAATCATATGCTAGACCACTAGCGACTGATGATAATTTATGTTTATCTGACAATAATGCATTCGGAAATATATTTAATATTGTTCTTTTTATATATGGGATTTCAGTCGAACCACCTGTTAAGATGATAAGACCTACATCTTCTGCTTTTATTGATGCTTGATTTAGACATTCTTTTAAAGACTCCACTATCTTTGTGGTATTTTTTGATATTGAAGCTTCAAAATCATCTATATTTGATAAAATTAGTGGTTTAGATGATATAAATGGCAAAAGTGTTTCTACATTTATTTTATCACTTAAAGATATTTTACACTCTTCTATTTTATTAAGTAGTGTATGCCCGAGCTCCTTTTGCACAGTTTCATATAAATTTATAACTTTCTGTGGTTCTGCAGAATGATTATATATATTTTCAATATTTTTCTTTTCTTTATATGTGTACAAATAGTTTATTGAACTCCACTCTGATAGCATTGTATATGGCTGAAAAGGAACAGGAAGGACTCGAGCTGTATAGTCATCTGGTTTTAACATTGTTTTATATCCAAACTCAGGCATAAAACATTTAATAGCTAAATCTCTATCAAAATCATTACCACCTATTCTTAGCCCCGTATTAGCTAAGATATCAGAACTTCTATTTATTTTATTTATGAGATTACCACCGATTTTTATTACACTAAAATCCGATGTGCCACCGCCAATATCTACAACACATGCGACAACTTCTTTATCTATATTTATTTCATGAGAATATGCCGCAGCAATTGGCTCATATTGAAATGCCACATTCTTAAAACCGGCGTTTATTGCTATTTTTCTTAAAACCTTTTCGGCTTTATCATCTGCTTCTGGAGCAAAGTCTTGAAAATGAATAGGGCGTCCTAAAACAACACTATCTAAAGAATGCCCAATCTCCGACTCGGCTGTGTTTTTTAGATGTTTTATAAAATACAGTATAATATCTTCATAACTTAGCCTTATTTCATTAACCTCTGCTTTTAACTCCATCAAATCTGTCCCTAGAATCCTTTTTATAGAGCGCATGAGGCGTCCACTTGATCCATTTATATACTGACAAATAGCATTCTCTCCAAAAATCGGCGCATAGGTATTATCTTCTGGAAAGAAAATTGCAGTGGGAGTGGTTGGTTTATTTTTATCGAATGTGATTAAATGTGATTTATTGTGATTGTTTATAACGGACACGGCAGAATTTGTGGTGCCGAAGTCAATACCACAGCAGCTATTATACATAATTTCTCCTCCTTAATGTAAAAAGCTTTTGTATATTATAGAGAAGTTATAAAAAATCAAGAAATTATTGTATTTACTTTAAATTTTTTCTTTTTTTACTTTTTTTGCTTGATTAGGGATAAAAAATGTGATATATTTGTATTAAATAAGAAAGAAAAATAAATTCCTAAATATAATAAGTCCTTAACAAACCCTTATTCGCTGTCACTCTCATGACAGCGTTTTTTTTATATTAAAAAACTATTTTATTAAATTAAGCCTGAACTTCTTCGAACAAAGTAAGACCTTTTTCTAATCTAGTTCTTTGCTGTTCTAGTAGAGTTGCAATACTTAATTTTCCTGTTCTAAGCATTGCTCTTACAGCACATCCCCCGTGTATATTAGGATTTGTAAACAAAGCTTCCACTTTTAGACGTTTAGGTTTTCCTATTAAGTTTTGATGAATACATGCTAACAAACCATTTGCAAGCATTTCGTATGCCATTTCTTCGCTAATATTTTTTGATGAAGCATATTTTGCAAGAGCTCCTATAGCATCATTAACATTATTGGCATGAATAGTCGAAAACACTAAGTGCCCAGAAGTTGCAGCTCGCAACAATTCTTCTGCTGCTTCTGGTGAGCGAATCTCCCCTAAATATATATATTTCGGCTTAGAACGAAGGGCTGATTTTATACCTTCTTCCCATTTTCCATCAGGAGGAGTTGTTTGTTTGCACAAACCTAAGTCACCATTTGGCATTTTGTAAATTCCATCAAGAGGCATTTCTATTGGATCTTCAATAGTAAAAGCATATCCTCCTTCTGTTTGAAGATATTTTTTTAACAAAGCTGCTATTGTTGTACTTTTTCCAGTACCTGTTGCGCCGGCTAATAAAATTAAACCTGTTTTATTTGCCAGGCTTAGTAATTGCCTGTAAACACCACTTGGAATACCTAGCTTTTCTAGATCAGGAATTGATGTTGGCATTTTTCTAGCGCAAAATTGCTCCCCATCTAGAGACACTGTTCTTTCGATTCTATAGTCTCTTCCTTTGAAATTTAACGAATAACTAGCATTTTTACCATCAAATTTTTCTACTACAGTTGATATAAATTCTTGTAAATCTGTAAACTTTGCAACTTTTAAGCCACTAGCGCTTTTCCCACTTGCGTAATAACATGTTTTGTCCGGTGTTATGTATAAGTCTGAAAAATGTGTATCATTTGTTGTTTTGGGAAGGCTATCTTCTATCACTTTGTGTGGAATCTTTGCTTCTGTTTTTAATAAAGCAGCACTACTCATTACTGTTGACTTTTGAGTAACTTGCTTTGAATTGTTTTGTGGCTCTTGAGCTTTATTTACTACTTTTTCTTCTTTATCTTTACCAAAAATACCCATATTTTCTCTCTTAAAAAAAAATTACTTTGGATTATACTATTACATAGTTTTGAAAATTTAGTTAATTTAAAGCAAAAAAACAGTCTAAAGTGTGCAACCTTAGACTGTTAAAATTAGAGTTAGTGTAAGAAGAACTATCCTTGAATATATTTATCAATATACTCTTTTCTAGGGGTGCAAAAAATCTCTCCAATGGTACAGAGTGCATTTGGCATATCCATTACTGTTGATATTCTCAGCATAGCCTCAGTTGGAGTTGATAAACTTATCTTTTTCTCCACCTCATCTCTGAAGAGACCTGTTGCTAGCGCCTGTGCAAACTGTACTTGATTTATTGACATACCTCGTGTTTTGAGGACTTCATGATTTCTGATATACCTATCATAGTCGAAATCTTCGAGATTTTTAACAAACGCCTCATACGAATCAGCTTTACAGTGTTTGTAAATCTTATAGCTTAGGAACACTGCTGATAGCTCATAGTCCTCAAAATCTGCTCGAAAATCTGGTACAAATTTGCGATATAGATTAATCCTATCTTGGAGCAACTTTGGCAAAAGACTAAACATCTTGTCTAAAAGGTTCTTGTCTTTTTCAAAGCGCTCTCTGTTGCAAGCTTTATACTCTTCGGCAAACTCCTTATCTAGAGCTTTTCGTTGTTCATGAGTGAGATAATATATCTCTTTACCATTGATATCTACGCCAACAATCCTGCTAAGCAATTCTAGGTGCAAATTTATCTTATCACCTATTTTGGGGACAACACCGTTTAGAAATCGTTTCTCTAAACCAAAAACAATGCCTTCTTCTGTTTCGATATGAAACATCTTTTCATCATCGAACACATCTGTTACAACTAAATTCTCTTTCATAGTAATTATGTTTTATTTTATAATAATTTTTTATTGTGAGGGCAGTATAATATATTTTTTGTCTTTGTCAACAAATTAAAGAATCCTATACTTTAGCCACATTTAATATCTTATATTGACAAAATTATATACTTTGTTATCTTACTTTCCAATAAATTACAATTTTTATATTATGATGAAAGATAGATTTTTATACGCGTGGAGGCGCTCAAGAAATGCATTTTTTTCTTTTTTGCTAGCGCCAATCTTGTCAATTGCAGTATTTTTTGCTCTTTGGGGACTAATTGAGCTATTTAATAACTGTGAAATATTGTACTTTTTTTGGTGGGGTAGTGCTTTAGCGATTCCTTTTGCAACAATACTCTATTTGTTACACTTTATTATTAGGTTCTTTTCTGCATACTGCAAATGGCAGCAAACACCCCAAAAAAACTCCCTTGAATAGGGAGTTTTTATTGCTTCTATTTATGAATATTTTATATATGAAAAAGCCACCTAAAAGGTGGCTTTTCTAATTGGAGCGGGTGAAGGGATTCGAACCCTCGACATCAACCTTGGCAAGGTTGCGCTCTACCCCTGAGCTACGCCCGCATTGTCTTAACAAAATGGTTTTATAACATACTTTTTTATTATTGCAACAAAAAAATTATGTATTTTTTTTATTTTTTTTTAACCTATTGTTTTTAACATATAAAAATATTATAAAATAGTGCTTGCGTTATATGTTTATGTGGGTATTTTACTCTTAATAAAACTCATTTGGGAGGTAATATGGTTTGTCAGAAAAAGAAAGCTAAAGATATTCGTTTCGAAAAAGAAGCTAAAGCATTAAAAAAGAATCTTGAAAAAAGAAAAAAACAAGAAGCTGAATTAAAAATCAAAAAAAACAACAATCAATCGAACTAAATTTTAAAGGAGGACCAAGATATGGATAAGATAAAAATTATTGGCGGAAATATTTTAGAGGGAAAAATAAATATTAGTGGTGCTAAAAATGCGGCACTTCCATTAATTTGTGCCTCCTTATTGACTTCTGATGAAGTTGTTTTGCGTAATGTTCCGGATTTATCAGATGTTACTTTTCTTAATGGCTTATTACAATTTATGGGATTAAAAGTTGAAAAAAGAGATGACGTCTACAATGGTATAAAAGCTACATCTTATGCATATAAGGCGGATAATATAACGGGACTTGTTGCTCCATATGATTATGTTAGAAAAATGAGAGCATCATATTATGTTTTAGGACCTTTGCTTGCTCGTTTTAAGCATGTTGAATTTTCTTTGCCAGGAGGTTGCGCTATCGGAGCTAGACCTATTGATATTCACTTAAACTCTTTAGAACAAATGGGGGCAACGATTGAAATTAAGAACGGATATGTTATTGCTAATGCTCCTCAAGGTTTAAAAGGTGCGCATATAATTTTTAGCAAAGCATCTGTTGGGGCTACATGCAATATTCTTATGGCAGCAACTCTTGCACATGGTACTACAAAAATTGAAAATGCTGCTAAAGAGCCTGAAATTACAAACCTCATCGACCTATTAAATGCAATGGGGGCAAAAATTAGTGGCCGTGGAACATCTATTCTAACGATTGAAGGTGTTGAAAAACTTTCAGGGGCAGTTCATGGTGTTGTCGCTGATAGAATAGAAGCTGGCTCTTATGCAATTGCAGCAGCTATTACTAAAGGGTGCATTGAGCTTGTTAATGCTGACGCTGACTGCTTACAACAACCTTTGCGTATTCTTGAAAAAATGGGAGTTAGTGTTGAGATTCTTGAAAATTCTATAATTATTGATGGTAGAAATAAGAAACTTAAAGGAGAGGATATATATACTGATTATTATCCTGGTTTCCCAACTGATTTACAAGCTCAATTTATGGCATTGATGACTGTTTCTGAAGGGGCATCTTTGGTTACTGAAACAATTTGGGAGAATCGTTTTATGCATGTTCCTGAACTTTGCAGAATGGGGGCAAATATAAATATTCACGGTAGTTCTTCTGCTATTGTTAGAGGCGTTGAAAAACTTTCTGGAGCTCCTGTTATGGCGACAGATTTAAGAGCTTCATTTGCCCTTGTTTTAGCTGGATTAATCGCAGAAGGTGAAACTATTGTAAACCGAGTTTATCACTTAGATAGAGGTTATGAAAAACTAGAAGAAAAACTCAAAGCGGTTGGTGCTAATGTTGAACGCATTAAAGAAAGTGATTAGGAGTATCTCCATATAACATTTGATGAAGCTTAAGAAAATTTCTTAAGCTTTTTCTTTCTGTAGTATTATATTTATCAAAAGTGGCATATATTGTTTTTGCCTCGATTGCTATATCGTCTAATGGTAGATTGTGCCTTCGGTAGTTTGCTAGGCTTAAGAATATATATGATATAAACAAATCATCTATTAGCATTTTTTCTTTTCGGGAAGATGTCAAAAATGCTGTGCTATTTAGCATGGCTTCACGACTTTTTCTTCCACAAGTTATTGTATTTTTATTTTTTGATATACTATCAAATCTGTTGAAATAATTATATAATGGCTTATTAAGGATTGAAACATATGGATTGTGCAACAATAGTGAAATAACGAAAACATCATCTTCATAACAATCTAAACCTTGTATAAATGTTATTTTAGTTTTTGATAAGAATTCTTTTTTGAAAAATTGTCCTCTAACGCCACCTCCAGTGTAATATAAATCACTTAGAGCATCTTTTGCCTGAAAAGGTGAAAATAGAGATATTTTATCTAATGCTCTGGTGGGATATTTGCTTATATCTGCAACAAATTTGGTTGCCTCTTCTCCTCTTGTGTTTTTTACCCATTCTTTGTCGTATACATCATAGTATCCTGTCATTAATATATCTGGTTTGTCTTTTTTTAGGATTTTTATTGCAGAATCTATGGCGTTTGGCTCTAGCCAATCGTCACTATCTACAAAAGTTATATATTTTGATGATGATGCTTTTAGACCGATATTACGTGCAGATGACACCCCTTGATTTTTTTGAGTTATTAATTTTATATTAGAATATTTTTGAGCATATTCTTTAAGAATTTGAGGTGTAGAATCCGTTGATCCATCATCTACTATTATTATCTCAAAATTGCCTTTTTGCTTGATTATGCTATCTAGACAATGATTTATATATTTTTCTACATTGTAAACTGGAACAATAACACTTATGGCTATTTTGTTTTTTTGATAAAACAATACACATGAACTGATAAGTATTATACTAAGTATTGAAATTAGATATTTTTTCATGTGCTAGTCTCTCTTTATTATATTAACTTTAATTGTTTATGTAGATCTTTATCTGTTCTGATGTTTATGTATTGACACTTAAACTTTTTAAAGAAATCCTCTTTTGATTTGCGTTGTTTATTGAAGTATTGACTATACACTTCTTTGAAACTTGATGATGATGTATTAAATGAAAGCTTTTCTTTGTTATACTCTGCGAAATATTCTCCACTTTGGGGAGAAAATTCTTCTATATAATCGTATACATTCAAACAATAGATACTGCATTTTCTAGTTAGAGCAACGATAGTTTTTAATGCATTTTCTGATATGTTTTTAAAATCACTTACAATAAATACGACTGCTTTGCTTTTTATATTATATTGTAAAAGTTGTAACGGCTTATTAATGTCGGCCTCTATATTTTGAGGATATTCTAATATCTCTTTACTACTTGTTGAGATAGATTTTAGAATTGCTATTAAATTTTTTTGACTACCTTGAGGTTTGAAAACTTTTGTTTTTATACCATCAAAAAGCATCACCCCGAATCTATCTTTATTAGCCAAACTTAGCCACCCAAGAAGAGCTGTTATTTTGGACGCTGAAACAGATTTTAGCTCTTTTTTAGTACCAAAAACCATATAAGGGGATAAATCAAGAATGACATATACTTCTCTATCTTTCTCTTCTGAAAATATTTTTGTATATGTATCACCTAATCTTGCGGTTACTCGCCAATCAATATCTCTTATATCATCACCAAAACTATATGTTCTAACCTCTTCGAACTCGATACCTCGTCCTTTGAAAGCAGAGCGAATATTGCCAACCTGATCTGATGAAGTTTGAAGATGTTTTTGCTTTATGTATGGAAGATATTTTTTTTGCTCAAACAAATCCTCTAATGATGCATACAAACCATTAGCTTTTTCGGAAATTTGATTTGTTTTTTTCTTAAATATCATGCCAGAATCCTAAAGATTAAGGTAATGGAACTGTTTTTAACAATGATGTAATAATATCATCTGCTGTTATTCCATCTGCTTCTGCCTCGAAACTTAAGATTATTCTGTGACGAAGAACATCGTATATTACAGTATGCACATCTTCTGGTGTAACAAAATCTCTTCCCTCTAGCCAAGCATTTATTTTTGCGCATTTATCTAGTGCAATTGTCGCACGAGGACTTGCGCCATATAAAATGCTATTTTTGAGTGAAGAATCGTATTTTTCTGGCTCACGTGTTGCAACGATTAGTTGAATTAAATATTCCTCTAATTGTTCGCTCATATGCACAGAAACAACCTCTTTTCTTGCTTGAAGAATATCTGAAACAGACAGTTTACCAACTGTTTTTGAAAACTCTTGCCAATCTTTATTTTGCTCTTTTGTGCCAATTTGCTCAGCCCTAACAAGTTGAAGAATTTTGCGCTCAGTATCTGCTGAAGGTTGGCCAATTTTTATATACATCAAAAAACGGTCTAGCTGTGCTTCAGGTAAATTGTATGTTCCCTCTTGTTCAATAGGATTTTGCGTTGCTAATACCATAAACAAATCTGGTAAAGTATATTGTTTGCCACCAACACTAACTTGGCGTTCTGCCATTGCCTCTAATAATGCTGACTGAACTTTAGCTGGAGCTCTATTTATTTCGTCTGCTAAAACTAGATTTGCAAAAACAGGGCCTTTTCTAAAATCAAACTCACAACGTTCTGCTACATAAATTTCACTTCCAGTGATATCTGATGGAAGCAAATCTGGAGTAAACTGAATACGATTAAAGGTAGATTTTATGCATTCTGCCATTATTTTGATGGCTTTGGTTTTAGCTAAACCTGGAGCACCTTCTAAAAGGGCATGTCCATCTGCTAATAATGTCATAACTAGCTTTTTTATTAGGTCCTTTTGACCAACAATTTGGCTATCTAAATATTTTTGTAAAGCTAAAATTTTCTCTTTAGTTTCGCTCATAAAATCCCCCGATGTTTTATTTCTGTTCTAAAATGAAACAAAATACTTTTATTTAAAAAAATACCCTATAAAATTATATATAAGATTCTAGTGATAAAAAAACAAGAAATATTGTAAGATGAGTAACATTTTTGATTTTGACGACGATGAAACAAGCGGTTCGGCTTGTATTTTTGACAACATTAGCGCTTTAAGACCTCAACCAACATATATTGAGGGGCTTAATCCTGAACAAAAAGAAGCCGTGTTATATACTGATGGAGCCTTACTTGTATTGGCAGGTGCCGGTACTGGAAAAACAAAAGTTTTGACAACAAGACTTGCTTATATTTTAGAAAATAACATTGCAAGACCATGGAATTGTTTGGTTGTTACATTTACAAACAGAGCTGCAAATGAAATGAAAGAACGTGTACGTCAATTTATTGGTGACAATGTTAACTCTGTTTGGCTAGGAACTTTTCACAGTATTTGTGTGAAAATCTTGAGAAGATACCCTGAACTTGTTGGATTGAAGGATAATTTTACTATTCTTGGAGAAGATGATCAGAAGAGAGTTATAAAAAAAGTTTTACAAGAAAATAATATTGATGAAAAACAATACACTCCTCAATCTGTCTTAGAAAAAATATCTAGATTTAAAGATAAGGGTCTTAGCGCTGAAAAGGTGATTAACGAATATAAGAGCAATATGACCACTTTTATATACAAAGAATATCAAGCGAAGCTTGTTGAATTAAACTGTGTAGATTTTGGAGATATATTGCTATATGTCTTGGATATTTTATTAAAAAATCCAGAAGTGTTAAGCGAATATCAAGAGCGATTTAAGTATATCATGGTTGATGAGTATCAGGATACGAACGTTACTCAATATTTGCTACTTAGATTATTATCTCAAAAACATAGAAATATTTGCTGTGTTGGTGATGATGACCAGTCTATTTATTCTTGGAGAGGAGCTGAAATTGAAAACATATTAAAATTTAACAGCGACTTTCCTGAAGCAAAAACTATTAGATTAGAAAGAAATTACCGCTCAACTGCTAATATATTACAAGCAGCTTCTGCAGTTATTAGCCATAACTCTAAGAGACTTGGTAAAACACTAAAAGTTGCTGAATGTAGCCCAGTATCAAACTGCAAAAATGAAAAAATAAAAGTTGTAAGTTTATATAGTGGAGATGATGAGGCTAAATTTGTTGCAAACAACATTGGACACCTAAGAGCTGATGGATTTGATTATAGTGAAATAGCAATTTTGGTTAGAACCGCCTCACAAACAAGAGCTTTTGAAGAAATTTTTATAAAAGAATCCATTCCATATAAAGTTGTTGGTGGTCTAAAATTCTATGAGCGAGCTGAAATTAGAGATATGCTTGCTTATTTTAGGTTAATCATTCAGCCTAGCGATGATTTGGCATTTGAAAGAATTATAAATAAACCTACCAGGGGTATTGGCGATAAGACCGTTGATAAGATTAAAGAAAGAGCGCGAATTGATAGAACTCCTTTATATCAAACTATGGTTAATATGGTTGATGAAGGGGAGTTTAGTGGAAAAACTAAAGGAGCTTTAGACGGATTTATTACTCTTATTAATGAGTGGCGAAGAGTTATGCCAGCAATTAGTGTTGGAGAACTTGCCGAACAAATTGCTGATGAATCTTTGTATATGTCTATGCTTGAACAAGACAAATCTGTAGAAGCTCCTGGGAGAATCGAAAACTTAAAAGAACTCTTTAGTGTTATGAGTGATGAGGAAACTTATCCAAATTTATCAACATTTTTGGAGCATGTAAGCCTTGTAATTGATAATGAATATAGCTCAGATGATGATAAAATAATTATATCAACTCTTCATGCTGCAAAAGGATTAGAGTTTGATGCAGTATTTTTGCCTGGATGGGAGGAAGGTATTTTCCCTCATCAAAAATGCCTAGATGAGAATGAAGACGAAGGATTGGAAGAAGAAAGAAGACTTGCTTATGTTGCCATAACAAGAGCTAAAAAAATCCTATACATAACAGCCTCCTTTAATCGTAAATTATATGGACAATGGCAAAACTACACTCCATCTAGATTTTTAAATGAGTTACCCCCTAGCTGTATTGAACTAATAAATAATACGGGGTATGCAAAACCTCAAACTTCTTCATATGGTGGAAGTTATGGTGGCGGAAGAGATTATTATAATAAAAATTCTTCTTATAAAGGGGGATATAATAACTATAATTCATCTTATACTAAAAAAGAGAAAAGTGGCTATTTTGACTCTTATGAAAGCGTTGCATATGACGAATATTCCTCTGATGGATATTATGCAAAAAAAGCGCAAAATGATTATTTTTATCAATCTAAAAAAACAAGTCCTCTTGTTGGTATTAGAGTTTATCATCCAAGTTTTGGATATGGTAAAATTATTAATGTTGATGGCGATAAGTGTGAGGTGTTTTTTGATAAAGTAGGTAAAAAGAAAATTATGGGGAGCTATTTGGAGAAATGCTAAAAATATATAATGAACAAATGATGCCTATTGGTGTGGATGATAAAAAAGTAGTACATCAAAAAGGATTGTGGCATAAGGTTTTTGGCGGAGTATTATATAACCCACGCTTAAAAACTATTTATTTTCAGACAATCTATCCAAAAGAATCTTACACTTTTGAAAGAGAAGATTATATTGATTTTGCTGTTGGTGGACATATTGAAGATGATGAAAGTGTGATTGAAGCCGGAAAAAGAGAAATAACTGAAGAACTTGGATTTGATTTAGAGGAAAAAGATTGGAGCTTTTTAGGGATTAGAATTTGTAAAGCTGACCCATCTGAAACTTATAAAATTAGAGAATTTCAGCATTTTTATGCGCTAAAAACAGATAACGAACTAAAAAATATGGATTTTAGTAAATCTGACGGTGAAGTGAAGTCTGTTATTGAAGTTAATATTGATGATTTTTTAAAACTACTTACCAAAGAAGTACAAAGTGTAAAAGCTAATGAAATGGTACTTGATAAAAATACTAGAGAAGGTACTTATTTTGAAAATATTACACTTTTAGGCAATAGAATTGTGCCTGATTATTATAAAGATAAAAGTATTTTAGAGACATTTTTAGCTGTAAAAAATTTAATTTAGTAATTAACTTCTTTTTCTAAATGAAAAATATTTATGAATAAAAAATGTCATAATTGTAATGATTATAACACAGCAGAGTTGTGCTATTGCTTTGTTCAAATTTGGAATTGATAAAAGCATGCTATCTGGTGATAGTGTTTCTTGTATATGAATAATGCGAACAAATGTTGCAAGCAAGCCCATATTGATAAAATACAAAACGATATATGATGAAAAGGCTTTTGTATATTCTTTTATAAACGGTCCAGTACTTTGAAAAACATAGTAACGCATGGTTGCTATGGATATATTTATATTAACAAGATTCATCAATAAAAGAGAGAGTTGCTCTTTTCCTGAGGTAAGATATAAAAACATATAGTATATGAGAAAAGAGACAGCTGTATTGAAGCCACCAACAAGTATAAATCTAATTTTTTGATCTATATGAAACCAAATTTTTTCTATATCTTTATATAATTTTACTATCATCTTGCACCTCTTATTGAATAGAATGGCAGAAAAAAAATATATTTGCAGTAAAAAAAGCATTTCTATGCTCTTTTTATTTCATAAAATTTAAACTTGAAAAAAAGTGTAGTTGTGGTAAAACTTTTAGGAATTTTAATAGGAGTATAAAAATGGCCGTTGATAATGATACTGTAAGACAAATTGCTTATTTGGCTAGACTTGGTGTTGAGCCTGAAAAGTTAGAAGAAACACAAAAAGAATTTAATAAGATTTTAGATTGGGTTGAAGAGCTTGGAGAAGTTGACACAGATGGTATTGAACCTTTAGTTTCACCTTTTGATGAAGGTATGAGATTAAGAGAAGATAATGTAGTTGAAGGAAAGCAAAGTGCGGCCATTTTAGAAAATGCACCAGACAAAGAGTTTGGTTATTTTGTTGTTCCAAAGGTTGTGGAGTAAGACTATGAATGCTTTAACTAATTTAACTATTAGCGAATCGCTTGCTAAATTAAAGGCTAAAGAAATTTCGCCTGTTGAACTAACAGAAGCATATATTGAAAAGCTTGAGGACAATAAAAAATATAATGCGTTTGTTACTACATCGCTAGACTTGGCTCTTGAACAAGCAAAAGAATCTGAAAAGAGATATTTGAATGGCACTAACAAACCATTGGATGGCATTTGCCTTGGCATTAAAGATTTGTTTTGTACAAAAGGCATTAAAACTACTGCTTGTTCTCGTTTGCTTGATGGTTTTGTGCCACAATATGAGTCAACTGTTACACAAAATTTGCTTAATGATGGTGCTGTTTTTTTGGGAAAATTAAACCTCGATGAATTCGCAATGGGGGGAAGTAATGAAACTAGTGTATTTGGACCTGTTGTAAACCCATGGAGCAAAGATATTAAGCTTGTTGCTGGCGGTAGCTCTGGTGGTTCTGCTGCTGCTGTTGCAGGAAATATGTGTGCAGGTGCTACTGGTACTGATACTGGTGGTTCTATTCGTCAACCTTCGGCTTTTTGTGGTGTTACGGGAATTAAGCCAACATATGGTAGATGTTCTAGATATGGTATAATTGCATTTGCATCTTCTTTGGACCAAGCTGGACCTATTTGTAAGAATGTTAGAGACTGTGCTTTAATGTTAAATAGTATGGCGGGATTTGATGAAAAAGATGCAACATCTTCTAGACGAGAAATCCCTAATTTTGAAAGCTTTATTGGGCAAGATGTTAAAGGTTTGAGAATAGGAATTCCTCAAGAATATAGACCTGAGGGATTGAACGAAGAAGTTGGCGCATATTGGGATAAGGCGATTGAGATATTAAAAGAAAAAGGGGCTGAGATTGTTTCTATTAGCCTTCCACATACAAAATATGCTTTGCCTGCTTATTATGTAATTGCTCCGGCGGAGGCTTCTTCTAATCTTGCTAGATATGATGGTATTAGATATGGTAATAGAGTTAATGGTAAGAATCTGGAAGAGCTTTATATTAACACTAGAACAGAAGGATTTGGCAAAGAAGTTAAGCGCAGAATTTTGGTTGGCACTTATGTACTTTCAGCTGGATTTTATGATGCATATTATATAAAAGCACAAAAGGTTAGAAGACTTTTGAAAAATGACTTTGATGAAGCATTTAAAAAGTGCGATGTAATACTTACACCAACTAGCCCAATTGAAGCTTTTGCGATTGGCGATAAGAAGATGAACGAAAACCCAATTAATATGTATTTAAATGACGTATTTACTGTATCTGTAAACTTGGCAGGACTTCCTGCTATGAGTTTGCCTATTGGTCTTTCTAAAAACGGACTTCCTTTGGGTATGCAGATTATTGGTAAAGCATTTGATGAGGGTACTATATTTAAAACAGCATATCAATTAGAACTTAGTGCAAACTTTAAGAGGATATAAAAATGGCAGAATATATTTTAGAAGCATCTAATGGCGATAAATGGGAAGTAATTTGTGGGCTTGAAATCCATTGCCAAATTATATCTAAATCTAAGATTTTTAGTAGCGCATCTACAGCTTTTGGTGAAGAAGCAAATGAATGTGTTTCTTTTGTGGATGTGGCTATGCCGGGTATGCTTCCAACACTTAATATGGAATGCGTTAAACAGGCAGTTAAAACAGGCCTTGGATTGAATGCTAAAATTAATAATTATTCAGAATTTTCTCGTAAAAATTATTTTTATGCAGACCTACCTCAAGGATATCAAATCACTCAAGAAAAACATCCTTTGGTTGGAGAAGGAACTGTATTGATTGACCTTAGTGATGGAACAACTAAAGAAATTGGCATTGAGAGAATTCATATTGAGCAAGATACTGGTAAATCCATCCATGATATTGACCCTGCGAGAAGTTTTATTGACTACAATCGAGCAGGCGTTGGATTAATGGAAATTGTTACTAAACCTGATTTTAGAACTCCAGAAGAAGCAGGTGCATTTTTGAGAAAACTTCGTTCTATTGTTAGATATCTTGGAACTTGCGATGGAAACATGGACGAGGGTTCAATGAGATGCGATGCTAGTGTTTCTATTAGAAAAGTTGGTGAAAATGGATTTAGACCTAGATGTGAGGTTAAGAATATAAATAGTGTTAGATTTGCTATGATGGCTATTGAATCTGAGGCAAAAAGACAATTAGCTATTTATGAAAATGGTGGTAGTTTTGAGCAAGAAACTCGTCAATTTGACCAAAACACTGGCGAAACTAAATTTATGCGTAAAAAAGAATATGCGCATGAGTATAGACAATTTCCGGAACCTGATTTGCCTCCTCTTGTATTATCTGACGAATATATTGAGAAAATTAGAAGCGAGCTTGTTGAACTTCCTGATGATAAGAAGAAGCGCTATGTAGAAAATATGGGGTTAACCCCATATGATGCTATGGTTATTTGTGAAAATAAAGAAGTTGCGGAGTTTTTTGAAGAAGCCTCTTTAGGACATGATGCAAAAAAAGTTGCAAACTGGCTTATGGGCGACTTTTTTGCTATGTTAAATAAAAAGGGTGTTGATATTAAAAACTCACCTGTTAGCGCAGAAAATTTAGGTAAGCTTGTTGAACTTATTTCTAAAGATGTAATATCTGGCAAAATTGCAAAAGATGTTTTTGAAATTATGGTTGAAACAGGTGGCGACCCTGAGGTTATTGTTGAAGAAAAAGGTTTGAAACAAGTGACCGACACATCTCAAATTGAGGCGATTGTTGATGAAATTATTGCAAATAATCCTGATAATGTTGCAAGCTATAAAGGTGGCAAGAATAACTTATTTGGATGGTTTGTTGGCCAAGTATTGAAACAAACTCAAGGTAAGGCTAACCCTGGTGTTGTAAATAAGCTATTAAAAGATAAACTTGGATAGTTTTGATTGGTAGTAACAAGTGAAAAAAGCACTTTTTTTGAGGTGCTTTTTTTGTGGCTATTTTGTATTATGTGGATGGATTGCCACGGAGCTGACGCTCCTCGCAATGACTATATAAAAGAGAAAATGTGAGATACAGATTATGTGATATATTTTTGATATTTGTAACAAAAATGTAATATTTTGGATAGCGAATCTGCTTGTATAAATTTGAAAAATGTGATATAATTTCTATATGTTTAATGGAGATTGGGAGAACTATTATGACTGAAATCACACAAGAGCAAATTGACTTTATTGTTAATGATATGAGGGAGAAGGGCTTAAATGTAACAGGAATTCCGACAACTGTTGAAGAAGGAATGACTGCAGAAAGTTGGGTTTCGAGTGCGATGCAAGCTGTTACTCCAAGTAGACAACAACAATCTTGGCAATATACTCTACCTAGCAAGGAAGCGTTATATATAGGAAGTGTTGCTCCACTTGTTTGTAGTAATTTTTCTGAGATGGGTGATGCTGAAAGATTAAATTTTGTTAGAAATAATTTATCACAACGTAGTATGGCAACAAGAATGTTTGTAGAAAAGGCGGGCAATGCCTCAACGTATGCAGAATTTTCTAGAAACCTGACAAATGCAACGAGAGATAAAGGTGTTATATCTGATATAAAAAGAACGCCTGTTATATCTTCTGCACAAAATCCTTACAATGCAAATCAAGATATTCTTAATTCTCAGATGTTTTGTTCTGCATTTTTAACAAATACTGAAAATTTTGTTGCTAATTACCCAAGTTTACCTGAACCAGAACCTGAACCTGCAGCTAGACCGGTGCCTAGACCTCGTGGTATGCAAACTACAACAAAAGACCATAGGGAAAGAATTGACCAATGGATGGCACATTTAGGTAAAGCTGATCAGGCGCAAACTTTGGTTGATAAATATGGACTTGATGTTGCATACGCTATTTGTCAACAATCTATGTTGCAACCGGCTAACATGAAAGACATTACTGGAGGTACTATGCTTGGATCTCGTGATGCTGTTCAGTACTTTTTAGATAATGATGTTAGCGCTGATAATCTTGCTAAAATTCCAGGTCTTAATGCTGAAATAGTTGAAGCTAGTCTTCAATCTGTTAGACCAGAGCCTGAGATTGAAAAAGTTGAACCAGTAGAATTAACACCTTTGCCAGGTGTTGAATTAAAAACTCCACAACCAACAGCTGAGCAAGTATCTTTAGACCAGCAAAGAGTTCTTTTTGCGACACTTCTAAAGAAAGATTTACAACTTGCAAATATTCCTCAAGATAGAGTTGATTTAGCTATTGATATGGCGTTTGCTCGTTCTTTAGAAGGTGATGCAGCTAATTTTGAAGAGTGGGCTTTTAATTTTAGACAAGATTTAGTTCAGAACCTAGGAGGAGAAAAAGCTTTTGCTAATAAAGAAGCTGATTATAATCAACTTTGCGCAACCTTTGCTGATGCAAAAACTGCTGTTGTAACAGGAAATGTTCCTGATGATGTTAGTGGTCATACAGCTACGTTTGAAGGTATGATTGAGAGAAATAATCTACATTTAGACCTTGCTGGCATGGAACCATCTACACCTATATTAACTTCAGAGATGTATAGACAAACTGTACGTTTTAATAAAGCAATGGAAAGACAAGAAAAACGCGAAGCAAGAAAAGAGCAGCGTGAAGAAAGAAGAGCTGAGGAACTAGGAATTACTGTTGAAGAACTTCATCAACGTCGTGATGAACAAAAAAAGAAATGGAGTAATTTTGTTGATCAGATTAATCCATTCAAAGATCGTAGTTAAATAATAATTTTTTGCAACACTCTTTTAGAAAGCACCTTTTTTAAGGTGCTTTTTTTGTGGCTCTTTTGTATTATGTGGATGGATTGCCACGGAGCTAACGCTCCTCGCAATGACTGTATAGAAGGGGGCAATGACGGGAAGGGAGATGGATGCTCAAAATAACAAAACATCTTAAAAGAAAAGGTATATTTTATTAAGCGTTGATTAAACTATTATAAAACTTTTGATTAAAAATAAGGGCATCTACATTAAAGATGCCTTTATTAACATAGACATTAGTTTTATAAAACTTTATTTTGGAAAAACAATTATTTATATATCTTAAACAAATAAATTGGAGGGTTTTATGAATAAAGTTAATATAGCAAATTATGTTATTTGTGATTTAGCAAATAAATTTAATATTGATGATGATATTGTTGGTTTGATTGCAGATGATTGGAATAAAAAACATTTTGTAACAACAAAAAATAATGGGGTTAAGTTTAATTATAATAAAAAAATTTCTCAAAAATTTATCATTTAGAATCGATAAAAAATTAGCTTGTCAATATAGCAATTTTTAGAGCTTTAAAAAAATATTTTTATTCATATTTTGCTTTGTGTTTAGCAATATTTATGTGAGGTGCAAAATGAACAAAGGGGATATGGATTACTTGAAAGAGAATATGATTTTTGTGGGAACTATTTATGATAGTTTTGAGGCGTTGGAAGAAACTCTTGGAAAACTTAAATTGGAGAAGCCTTTATTTTTGACATATTTAGCTAAAATGGCTTTTGCAGAAGAGGTTTTTAAACGAGCTGACAAAGATATTAGTATTTGCAAATCTGTGCATCTAAATCAAAAAAAATGTAAAAACAATTGTAATAGAATTTTTAATTAAATAAACATAACAAAAGGAGGCATTTAAGCCTCCTTTTGTTTTTTGTTATAAACTAGCCAATTGAAGCAAATACATTGTCTTCATCTTTGTGATTTACGGCTCTTAAATCAAAAAGATTTAAGAAAGCTGTACATACATAAATTGAAGAATATGTACCAATAATAAGACCAGCTAGGATTGTAAATGAGAAGCTTGAAAGAGCTTCGCCACCCCAAAAGTATAGAGGAATAACAGCGCATAGTGTTGTTACACCTGTTAAAATTGTGCGTGAAAAGATATCGTTTATACTTTTATTTAATAACTCTTTTTGAGGCATTTTACGATACTTTTTCAAGTTTTCACGAATACGGTCATAAGTTACAACTGTATCGTTGATTGAGTAACCAACTAGGGTTAAGATTGCAGCAATAGTTGTTAAGCTGAAATCAAAACGGAAGAATGATAATAAACCAACTGTTACGATGATATCATGGAATAAACCAATCAGAGCACCAATCGCAAATTGCCATTCAAAACGAACCCAAATATAGATTGCAATAGCTATCATTGCTAATACTGATGCAACAATACCTGCTGTTTTTAGCTCATCCCCAACTTGTGGACCAACGTTTTCTATGCGGCGATATTCATAACCGTTACCAAGAATCTTTTTGATGTCTATAACAGCTTTTCTTTGAGCTTCTTCGCTTGCATTGTCTGCTTGCGCACGAATCATTAACTCATTACCTTCTGAGCCGATTGTTTGTAAGTTTAATTCGTCTAATTTGAGCGAACTTAATTGTGTACGAATTTCTTCTACATTGATTGCTTTTTCTGATTTTATTTCCATAAGAACACCACCAGAGAAGTCTATACCAAAGTTGAAGCCTTTGAAGTACATGCTAAGAAAAGACAACACAACTAAAATTGTTGAAAGTATATATGTGAAATAACGAGCTTTCATAAAATCAATATGTGTATCTTTTGTTATCCATTTTAATATTGTCATTTTATTTATCCCTTCTCTTACTATATTGGTAATGCTTTTGGTTTGTATCTATTAAACCATGCTGTGATAAGTAAACGAGTTACTGTTACAGATGTGAATAATGATGTAACAATACCAACGGCTAATGTTACTGCAAAACCACGTACAGGACCACTACCAAAGTAGAATAATACGCCTGATGCTATTAATGTTGTAAGGTTAGAGTCAATAATTGTACCCCATGCAATTGTGAAACCTGATTCTATTGCATCTTTGATTGAACGACCACCTTTTACTTCTTCACGCATACGTTCAAAAATTAAAACGTTTGCATCTACAGCCATACCAATAGTTAAGATGATACCTGCTATACCAGGAAGAGTAAGTGTTGCGCCCATTATGCTTAAAGCTCCTAACATCAAGAATAAGTTTAGGAACACTGTTACTGTGGTGAATAAACCAAATAGGCCATATGCTACTAGTAAGAAAATTACCACTGCAACAAAACCAACTACTGATGCAAAAACACCTGCTTCAATAGAGTCTGCACCTAGACCAGCACCTACTGTTCTTTCTTCTAAAATATTAAGCGGAGCAGGAAGAGCTCCTGAACGCAATAACAAAGCTAATTCTTGAGCTGTTTCTGCTGTGTAATTACCTGTTATAACACCAGAGCCACCTGTAATTGCTGATTGAATTGTTGGAGCTGAAATAACCTCGTTGTCTAAAACGATTGCTAATTGCTCGCCAACGTTGTTTCTAGTAACTTCGCCAAATCTTTTAGCGCCTAAATTGTTAAACTTAAAGCTAACAGCGGGCGCTCCATCTTGGAAAGACACTGAGGCGTCTGTTAAAGTTTCACCACCTACTGCAGGTTTTTTAACAATAACATATTGTTCACCTAATGAACCACGAATTATGCGTGATGAGGTTTTTAATTTACCACGCTTTGCTTCTATAGCGGTTGTTGAACTATCTACCAAATGGAATGTCATTTTGGCTGTTCTACCAAGGAGAGTTTTTATTTCTTCTGGATTTTGAACACCAGGAAGCTGAACCAATATGCGACCATAGCCTTGACTTTGGATGCTTGGCTCATTTGTACCATACTCATCAATACGCTTACGAACAATCTCTATTGATTGATCAACAAGTTTTAACTTGATTGTTTTTAGAGCTTGCTCATCATACATAACAACAAGAGTTTCACCTTCTTCTGTTACTTTTAAGCCGTCATCCATCTTTCTTAATGGCGCGAGCGCTTTGGTTCTGTTGTTTGGATTATCTATTTTTACTCTTAAGCCACTCTCATTAGAACTAATAGATTGATAACGAATTTTTGCCTCTCTTAAAGCCGAACGAGCAGAATCTTCCAAATTCTCCATTCTGTCTTTTATTGCAGCATCTAAATCAACCTCTAGCAATAAGCTTGAACCACCTTGTAAATCTAGACCTAAGTTTACAGGTTGCCACCATGATGGAAGTGTTGTTTTGGCATCTTTTACAAAGTTAGGTATTGTGTAAAAAATACCTAAAGCACAAATAGCCAAAATCATAATCACTCTTTTTAATGATAATTTGTACATTTGTTTCTCTCTTATAAAAAATTATTTCTTTTCTGATTTGTTTTTATCAGACACAACATCTCTAATGCTTGAGCGTAAAACTTTAATTTCTACACCTTTAGCAATTTCTACAACAAGTGCATCTGCTTCTGTTTTTACAACTTTACCGTAAATACCGCCGCCAGTAACAATTTCATCTTTAGGTTCTATTGCATTTAACATATTTTCGTGCTCTTTCATCTTCTTTTGTTGAGGACGAATAAGCAAAAAGTAAAAAATTGCAAAAACAAGTATTAACTGAATAAAAAATCCAGCCATAGGGCTTTGTGCTGTTGCAGCTGTTGCTGAGGCTGCCATAGCTTCTGATATAAACATATTTTTCTCCATTAAAAAATTAGTTTTGTGATGCGAGTTTAATCTAAAAAAAATAGCTATACAACAATAAAGGCAAAGATTTACAACGATATTTTTATATTACGGAAGGTATTTACGGGGATTTACAGCCTTTTTGCCGGCACGAACTTCAAAATGCAGTTGAGGTACATTTACACCACCTGTTTTTCCAACAGTTGCTATCTTTTCTCCTCGCAAGACTTTTTGGCCTTTTTTAACATATATTTTATCTGCGTGAGCGTATGCTGTTATGTAACCGTCATAATGTTTTATTAAAACTAAATTACCAAATCCTTTGAGTTCGTTTCCAGCATATGCAACAACCCCCTTGTCTGCAGCTTTTACATTTGTACCAAGGGCGGCTTTTATATTTATACCATCATTTTTACGCCCCTTGCCAACAAAACCAAAATTTGACACAATAGAACCATTTACTGGCCATACAAATTTTGTTTTACGATATGAGGAAACTGGTGTTCCTTGAGATGATTTATAAGATCTTCTTGATGAAGTTGATACTTTTTTGGATTGCGCTATACTCTTTGATGCGGATGATGTTGAAAATTTGTTTTCCCCTTTGCTTATTATAGATGAGGTCGCTCTGGTTACAATACTACTTGGCAACTCTAACTCTTGTCCCACATTAAGGGCATATGGAGATGAAAGGTCATTTATTTTGCTTAGTGTTGTAATATCAACATTATACTTTCTAGCTATCGCATAAAGGGTTTCTCCTTTTGCTACCGTATGTATTTGACGAACAGGAAGTTTTAGTATTTGCCCGACATTTAGAGCATAAGGAGCTGAAAGGTTGTTTTCTTCTATTATGCCTCGTAAAGGAACATTGTATCGGCGTGATATTTTGTATAGTGTATCTCCCTTTTGAACCTCTAGAGTTTTGGGCGTATAACGATATCCGTAACTATCGAACAAAGGAATACCATTACTTCTAGCATAACAGCTAGTAAGCAGTGGTAATATTAGCAATACAAACCAAAACTTTCTCATTGTTTTTCCTTTATTCATGCTAATTATTTAGCATTAAATACCTAAATATTCGTTAAATTTATTGATATTAGTATCTTGATTTTTACAAAGCTTTATTTTATAAGATATCAATATTTAATGAGAGGATATTATACTGATGGTAAATAAACCTGAAATTGCTGATGAAAGTGGAGATAATTACAAATTCGGTTTTGTAACTGATATTGATACTGACGTTGTACCCAAAGGGTTAAACGAAGATATAATTAGGCTTATTTCCGAAAAAAAAGAAGAGCCATCGTGGTTATTAGAATCTCGATTAAAAGCATTCAGAAAATGGCAAACGATGGAAGAGCCTACGTGGGCAAAAGTTAGCTATGATAAGATTGATTATCAAGACCTGTATTACTATTCTGCCCCTAAACAAAAAGTTGCACCTAAAAGTTTAGATGAAGTTGATCCAAAGCTTTTGGAAACATATAACAAGCTTGGCATTCCATTAAAAGAACAGGAGGTTTTAGCAGGAGTTGTTGCTGTTGATGCGGTGTTTGATAGCGTATCTGTTGCAACAACCTATAAAGCTCAATTAAAAAAACACGGCGTAATATTTTGCTCAATTTCTGAAGCGGTTCAAGAATATCCTGAATTGATAAAAAAATATTTAGGAAGTGTTGTTCCATATACAGACAATTATTTTGCAGCATTAAACTCTGCGGTTTTTACAGATGGTAGTTTTGTATATATTCCTAAAGGGGTAAAGTGCCCAATGGAATTATCTACTTATTTTCGTATAAATGCAAAAAATACTGGGCAATTTGAGAGAACTCTTATTGTGGCTGATGAAGGTAGTTATGTATCTTATTTAGAAGGATGTACAGCTCCACAGAGAGATGAAAATCAACTACATGCTGCTATTGTTGAGATTTTTGTTCACAAAGATGCTGAAGTGAAATATTCTACCGTTCAAAACTGGTACCCTGGAGATAAAGAAGGTAAAGGTGGCGTATATAACTTTGTAACCAAAAGAGCACTTTGTGATGGTGAGAACTCTAAAGTTTCTTGGACTCAAGTGGAAACGGGATCTGCTGTTACATGGAAGTACCCTTCTTGTGTATTAAAAGGGGATGGTTCTAAAGGAGAATTTTATTCTATTGCTTTAACTAATAATTATCAGCAAGCAGATACAGGCACAAAAATGATTCATTTGGGTAAAAATACTAGTTCTAGAATTATATCCAAAGGAATTTCTGCAGGTTTTTCTGACCAAACATATCGTGGATTGGTTAAGGTTTCTAAGAATGCAAATGGTGCACGCAACTATTCTCAATGTGATAGTTTGCTAATTGGAACAACGTGTGGTTCTCATACTGTTCCTTATATTGAAAACGCATCTAAATCTGCCATTTTGGAGCACGAAGCAACAACTTCTAAGATTAGTGATGAGCAATTATTCTATTGCAAACAAAGAGGTCTCGATGAAGAAGATGCGGTTGGATTAATTGTGAATGGTTTTTGTAAAGAGGTTATGCAAAAACTACCAATGGAATTTGCAATTGAGGCTTCTAAACTAATTGAGATTTCGTTAGAAGGAAGTGTTGGATAGAAAGGATTTTATCTATATATTTAAAATGCAAAAAAGCACCTCTTTTAGGTGCTTTTTTATTTTATTTTGAACTATCTATAATCTTTATAGCTTCTTCTAATGTTAAATCTTTAGTAACAACACCTTTAGGTATACGGTAGTTGTTTTTACCACACTTTAAGTACTCCCCATAACGACCTGTTGCAAGCTGAATATCTGCTTTTAATTTTGGATGCTGTCCTAATGATTTTGCCTCTGGTTTTTCTGCAACATTTTTAAGCAATTCCTCTGCTCGTTCTAATGTGATATTGAAAATGTTATCATTACCCATTAATGAACGAGATTTTGCTCCTTGCTTTATATATTGACCAAACTTACCCATATTTATTGTAATACCATTACCAATATCTTTTGGAAGGCTAATAAGCGTATCTGCATGTTCAAAATTTACATCTTCTGGATTTAAGAATTTTGGAAGAGCTATACGTTTTGGCTTTTCGGTTAATGCTGTTGCATCTTCACCTAATTGAATATAAAAACCATAAGGACCTTTTTTGAGGTATATATTTAACCCCTGATGCTCACCTAGTAATTTATCTTCTGGATTTGGCTTTTTCTCAGTTGCACTTTCCTCTTCATCTTTAACATCTGTTAAAGGCATTGTATATTTACACTCTGGATAGTTTGAACAACCCAAGAACGC
Organism: Alphaproteobacteria bacterium; assembly: GCA_045633945.1. Lineage (GTDB taxonomy): Bacteria > Pseudomonadota > Alphaproteobacteria > RF32 > CAG-239 > CAG-267. Next base: position 12,547 of record JAZQZH010000033.1, on the reverse strand, counting down.
ACCAAACTTTCCTAGTTTGATACTTAAACGTCCTTTACCACATTCGGGACATAAACGAGGATCTGAACCATCTCCTTTTTCTGGGAAGAGATGATATGCTAAAACCTCATCTATTTTTTCTATTACTTCACTTACTTGAAGTGGCTGAACAGCTTGTATGTTATTATTAAACTTTGTCCAAAAACCTGTTAGAAGCTTTTTCCACTCCATTGAACCAGCTGAAATATCGTCTAAAAACTCTTCCATTTGTGCTGTAAAATCATATTCTACATATTTTTTGAAATAGTTTTCTAGAAAGATTGTAACGATACGACCGCGATCTTCTGGTATAAAGCGAAGCTTTTCTACTTTTACGTATTTGCGCTCTTGCAATACAGCAATAATTGATGCGTATGTTGATGGTCGACCAATACCTAATTCCTCTAGTTTTTTAACTAAACTTGCCTCAGTAAAACGAGGAGGAGGAGTTGTAAAATGTTGCTCTGGCTTGATAGCTTTTTTAGAAACATCTTCACCAACCTCTACATTGGGAAGAATTCTATTTTCATCATCGTCATCTGCATCATCTTTGCCTTCTTGATAAAGCTTTAAGAAACCATCAAATGCTATTACTTGACCATTTGCACGAAGCAAAATTTGTTTATCTTTGGATATAGAATCTATTACTACTCTATCCATAACAGCAGGCTCCATTTGGCAAGCAACCGTGCGCTTCCATATCAATTCATAAAGCTTATGAGAATCTGCATCTAGCTTTTCTTCCATCTTCTTTGGTGTATTCATTATATCTGCTGGACGAATTGCCTCGTGAGCTTCTTGCGCATTTTTTGATTTGGTTTTGTATTCTTTGGGTTGTTTTGGCAGATAGTCTTCTCCAAAATATTTTTTAATTGCTTCACGACAAGATGCTATAGCCTCTGCTGATAAGTTAACAGCATCTGTTCTCATATATGTAATATAACCAGATTCATAAAGTTTTTGAGCAACCTGCATAGTTTTTTTAGCTGCGAATCTAAGCTTACGTGCTGCTTCTTGTTGAAGTGTTGAGGTTGTAAATGGAGGAGACGGATAGCGGTTAGCTTTTTTGCGCTCAACCTTTGCAATTTCAAAATCTTGCGCCTCAATTTTTGCTTTTGCAATATCTGCTTTTTCTTTGGTATTGATATCAAATTTTTCTAATTTCTTACCATCTAAATTTACTAAATGAGATGGAATTATAGCATCTGTTTTTGCACCTAAATCAACATCGATTGTCCAATACTCTTCTGGCTTGAATTTTTCTATTTCCATTTCTCTTTCGCAAATTAAACGAAGTGCAACGGACTGCACACGACCTGCAGATTTAGAGCCTGGAAGTTTGCGCCATAAAACAGGAGATAATGTAAAACCAACCAAATAATCTAATGCACGACGAGCCATGTAAGCTGACACCAAATTATCATCAATTTGACGTGGATTTTGAATTGCTTCACTTACTGCATTTTTTGTAATCTCATGAAAAACAACTCGTTCAATTTTTTTGTCTTTTAACTTCTTTTTTGAATGCAATTCTTCTAAAATATGCCATGCAATAGCCTCACCCTCTCTATCCGGGTCGGATGCGAGGACTAACGTGTCACAATTCTTCAGTGCCGCTATTATATCTGTTAGGCGTTTTTTACCACCGGAACTAAGCTCCCATTCCATTTTGAAATCTTCATTAGGATTAACCGAGCCATCTTTACTGGGCAAATCGCGAATATGACCATAACTTGCTAGTACTTGATAATCTTTACCTAGATATTTGTTAATGGTTTTTGCTTTTGCGGGAGACTCTACTACAACTAACTTCATCTTTGTTAATCCTTAAGCTTTTGCTATTTTGTTGCCCGGAAGGCGAACTATTTTACCTTCTAATTCTAATTCCATTATCATCATTAAAATTTCTTCAGACGGCCTGTTTGACGAACGTATTATTTCATCTACATCTGTACCACTTTGTGAAATCAATAATAATAATTTTGAACACTCATCAATGTTGTCTGCAATATCTTTATTATTTTCTTCATTGTCAAGTGAATATTCAAATAATTCCTGATTTTCATATTTTTTAGGTTTGCAACTTATAAATTCTTTTTCTGTGAAAGAAAAGTTGTTTAATATATCATCGGACGTTTCTACAAATATAGCTCCATCTTTCAATAATTTATTACACCCAGATGTTCGACCATCAAATGGTGCGCCTGGAATAGCATATACATCTCGCCCTTGTTCTAAAGCTTGGTTTGCTGTAATTAAAGAGCCTGATTTTAAACCTGCTTCTATTACTAAAACACCTTTACTTAGTCCTGATACTATTCTATTACGGCGAGGAAAATTAGAAGCCTGAGGAGGTGTTCCTAATGGATATTCTGATAAAATCAAACCATGCTTTTGTATTTGATTATATAAATTTTGATTTTCTTTTGGATATACAACATCTACACCAGTACCTAATACAGCTATTGTTTTTCCACCGCTAGAAATGGCGCCTTCGTGAGATGCAGAATCTATACCTCTTGCCATTCCAGAAACAATGGTTATACCACTTTTAGAAACATCTGAAGATATTTTTTGCGCCATTTTGGTGGCAGCAAAAGATGCACTACGAGAACCCACAACTGCTAGCGCATTATTATTTTGTAAAATACTTACATCCCCTAGAGCATAAAGAACTGGTGGACAATCTTCTATTTGTTTTAGATTATACGGATACAACTCATCTTCTAATATTATGATGCGAATATGCTTAATCTCTGCCTTCATAACTTCTTGTTCAGCTAAAGAACGACTAAAGAGCTCTTTCTTCTGAGAGAGCTCTACTAGTGCTTTATCAACATCTTTGTATCTATCCATCATTTTTTTAAAACCTATTGGACCGATACCTGTTGTATTTATAAGTTGTATATATGATATTATTTTTTCTTTATTCACTTATTTTCTTCTTTTTTTAATTTAATTTTACTTTCCTCTCCTTTGATGAGGCGCTTGATGTTTGCATGATGTCTTATTATAACCAAAATAGCAATAGCAGAATACACATATGTGTACTCAACAGAAGGAGCTAAAAAGCAAGATATTAAAGGCACCAACGCTGCAGCAGTTAAGGCTGATAATGAAGAATATTTAAAAGTAAAAGCCATAAACAACCAAACAACTAATATTGCTACTGCAATAGGCCAACATGTCATCAAAACAAAGCCAAATGTTGATGCGACCCCCTTACCTCCTTTGAACTTTAGCCAAACTGGAAAATTATGTCCTAAAACGCCAAACGATCCAGCTATCAATGATGCGACAACAGAATCCCCACCAGTAACAACCTTGCTAGCAACATACGCAGCAATACCAGCTTTTAAAGCATCACACAAAACAGTAGCCAACGCAAGAGTTTTATTACCAGTTCTTAAGACATTTGTTGCCCCAATGTTTCCTGAACCTATTTTACGAATATCTCCATACCCAGCCATTCTTGTTAAGATCAAACCAAATGGAATCGAACCGACAAGATATCCAAACAAAGCACTTAAAGCATACACTAGTCCTAAAGACATTAAAATTCTCCCATTGTTAATTTGAGGTTATATTATATGTTGCGCTCAAAATTTCAACTAAATTTATAGACTGCGTGTATATTTTATCTTTTTGTATATTAGGGGCAAAAAACTAATGACAAAATTATTTAATCGTTTAATATATGGCCAGGTCATCTTTTTTATAGAGGGATTTTTATGAAAAAAAGATATAGCAGGATTCTATTAAAACTCTCAGGCGAAGGCTTGATGGGAAAACAAGCTTACGGCATTGATAACGATGTTCTTGAAAGAGTTACAGACGGCATTAAAAAGGCTTATGACAAAAAAATAGAGTTATGTATCGTTATTGGTGGCGGAAACTTTTATCGTGGTGTTAATAACACAAATGAATATGTTAGTAGGTCTGTTGCAGATCAGGCAGGAATGCTTGCTACTATCATTAACGCCTTATTCTTGAAAAGCGCTTTAAATGCCAAGGGTATGTTCGTTGAAATTTTATCTGGCCTAAACGCTCCACAAGTTGTTGAGGCGTATTCATATAGAAAAGCGCAAGAGCTTTTGAAAAAGGGGTACATCTTAATATTTGCTGGCGGCACAGGAAACCCATACTTTACAACAGATACAGGCGCGACACTTAGGGCTCTAGAGACAAATTGCGATGCACTATTTAAGGCAACTCAAGTTGATGGAGTGTATGATAGTGACCCTAAAAAGAATCCTAAAGCAAAAAGATATGAAAAAGTCTCTTATGAAGAGGTTATTACAAAAGAATTAAAAGTTATGGATATGACTGCAATATCTATGGCTAGAGAGAATAAACTTCCTGTTGTAATTTTTAAACAAGAAGATGAGAATTCTCTTATTGATGCCCTAAATGGTAAAGGTAATTACACAACAATTAAGTGAGGAAAAATGACTGATTTTAATGATATAAAAAAAGACACAGTTGATCGCATGGAAAAGACTCTTGATACACTTAAAAATGATTTTGGTGGTTTGAGAGCTGGACGAGCACACGCTAGCTTGCTCGACAATATTATGGTTGAAGCATATGGGAGTCCTACACCTATTGCACAAGTTGGTACTATTGGTGTACCTGATGCTAGAACATTATCTGTTAGCGTATGGGATAAAGGTTTGGCAAAATCTGTTGAAAAAGCATTAAGAGAATCTGACTTAGGTTTAAACCCTGTCTCTGATGGTCAACTTATTCGTATTCCTATTCCACCATTATCTGAAGAGAGAAGAAAAGAACTTGTTAAAATTGCAGGCAAATATGCTGAGCAAAACAAAATTGCCATAAGAAACATAAGAAGAGATGCTCTTGATGAAGTAAAAAAACTTAAAAAAGACAACTTAATCTCCGAAGATGATGAAAAGAAGTACGGCAATGAAATCCAAAAATTAACGGATGATTCCATCAAAAAAATTGATGATTTATTAGCTCAAAAAGAAAAAGACATATTACAAGTATAGTTAGATGAAAAAAAGTAGTACGTGCAGACATGTAGCCATCATTATGGATGGAAATGGTAGATGGGCAAAGAAAAGAGGAATGCCCAGAACTTTTGGTCATAAAAAAGGGGCTGAGAATGTTGTAAATATAACAAGAGCAATGAAGGACTCTGGTGTTGAATATTTGACACTTTATGCTTTTTCAACTGAAAACTGGCAACGTTCTGAAGATGAGGTTAAAGCTCTAATGGATTTACTTAGAGAATATCTAGATAAAGAATTTAGAGAAATTATGGAAAACAATGTACGCATTATTTTTATAGGCGAAAGAGAGATGCTCTCTGATGATATCAGACAGAAAATTGATTATCTTGAAAAAGCATCCTCAGAGAATAAAGATTTAACATTGTGCATTGCTTTATCTTATGGCTCAAGACAAGAAATAGTTCATGCAGTGAAAGAAATTTGCAAAGATATAAAAAACAGCAAAATTGACATAGAAGATATATCTACAGAGATTGTTTCTCAAAACTTGTATACTGCAAATATTCCAGATCCGGACATATTGATAAGAACAAGTGGCGAGCAAAGAATTAGTAACTATTTATTGTGGCAACTTGCTTATACGGAATTATTTTTTACAAACACATCGTGGCCAGATTTTAACAAAGATGAACTTTTAGAAATTATTGAACAATTTAACAATAGGGAGAGAAGATATGGAAAAAACTAACCTTACATCATTGCAGAAAAGAATCATAACTTCGCTTATTATGATACCAATCGCAATTGGTGCGTTGCGCTCGGGGCATCCATATGTTGATATATTAATTTTTGCAGTTGGCTCTATTCTTTCTTGGGAATGGTCAAATATGATACCAAACAAACGCCCGAGTTGTTACGCTGTTTTTTATATCTTTGCGCTTGGTTGCTCCATGTTTGCCATTGACGGCATTGCCCCGCTCATCACACTTCTTGCAGCCACATTTTTTGTTTATTTGAAAACTAAAGATGAAGAGCATAGAAATCTCCTAACCCTTGGTGTGCCCTACATTTCTATTGGAGTTGGTTCTTTATATAGAATATATTACATCTTTGATTCATTTGCGAATATTCCCGGTGAAAGAGGCAGCTTTATTATGACATTATGGTTCATATTAATGGTATGGAGTGTTGATATTGGCGGATATGTTGTTGGCTCATCTCTAAAAGGACCTAAATTGGCGCCCAAAATTAGTCCAAATAAAACATGGTCAGGCTTGATTGGTGGAGTTGTTTTATCTGTTGCTGTTAGTATTATATACATGTATGCTGTGAGAAATATTTTTGATATTGAACTTCCCGTTAGTGCGCAAATTATGTTTGCTGAATTAGGTGCTTTGATTGCAATTGTTGCACAAATTGGTGACTTAATCGAATCATCTATTAAAAGGCATTTAGGCATAAAAGATAGCAGTTCTTTAATTCCTGGCCACGGAGGAATTTTCGATAGAATTGATGGTTTGATTTTTGCAGCACCAATTATTTATTGCTACTTTTCTTTGGTTTCTTTTAAATAGTTTTATAAAGGAAAAAAATTATGGAATGGTTATTAAATACAATTCATTATGTTGTGCCTTTTTTATTTTTGTTAGGCGTATTGGTTTTTGTTCATGAATTTGGACATTTTATTATTGCTAGAAAATTAGGTGTTGCTGTTAGCGCTTTTTCTATTGGTTTTGGTAAATCACTGTGGAGCAAAACCGACAAACAAGGAACAGAGTGGAAAATCTCTGCAATACCTCTTGGTGGATATTGTCAATTTTTAGGAGATGCTGACGAATCGTCATCAACAACCGAAGTTGACTTATCTAAATATACAGAAGAAGAACAAAAACATCTTTTTGCAACACAAACACCTATCAAAAAATTAGCAATAGCTGTTGCAGGACCTTTGTTTAACTATCTTTTTTCATTCTTTATCTTCTTTTCTTTATTCTTTTTTGTTGGAAGTTATGACATACCTCCAATCGTTTCTGAGGTTATAGAAAACTCTCCAGCTCAAAAAGCGGGCATTATGGCTAATGATAAGGTTATTGAAATCAATGGAGTAAAAATCAATGAATGGAATGACATTTCAAGAGAAATTAGCCTAACTCCAGAACTTGCAGACATAACTATTGAAAGAAATGGCGAGATTGTAAAATTACAAATACAATTAGAAGTTATGGATTATGCTTTTAATGAAGAAGACAAGCCTATAAAAAGAAAAATGATAGGCATAAAAGGAGAATCTAAGCGCTTCGAAATGTCAAAAGACAATTTTAATTTCGTTGAATCTGTAAAGAAAGCTTGGCTAGAAATCTTTAATGTTACAGATTTAACATTAAGAGGCGTTGGACAGATTATAACAGGAGAACGTTCAAGTGATGATGTTGGAGGAATTATTCGTATAGCAGAAATGTCTGGCGATATATCTAAATCTCGTGGAGTTATTGATTTTATTGCATTTATGGCTTTATTATCAATAAATCTAGGGTTAATAAACTTATTCCCAATCCCCCTACTTGATGGTGGACATGTTGTAATTTATTTGTTAGAAATAGTATCAAGACGCGAGCTTAATGCCAAAATAAAAGATATTTTATTGAGAATTGGGCTTGTATTTCTCTTGTTTTTAATGGTTTTTGCAACATGGAATGATGTAAAACACTTATTCACAAGATGGTTTGAATAACTTGTAAGGATTGAAAAAATGAAGTTTAAGTTAGCGGGTATTTCTTTATTAGCTTTATCTATTTGCTCTGAAGCTATTGCTCAAAACATGGTGCAAGATATAAATATTACTGGACTTCAACGCGTTGAAAAAGAAACTGCATTATCTTATGCGGGTATTACTGCTGGGAAAGTGGTTTCATCTAGCGAATTAAACAACGCTTTGCGTAGATTATATGATACCGGATTGTTTAGTGATGTTTCTTTCGATACAAAAGGCAACACTCTTGTTATTAATGTTGTAGAGAATCCTGTAATTGGCATTAGGGCTTTTGATGGAAATGACAGAATCGATGATAAAATTTTAGAATCTGAGGTTCAATCTAATCCTCGCTCTGTGTATAACAAAGCGAAGGTTCAACAAGATGTGCAAAGAATCTTAAATGTATATAAAAGAGCTGGTAGATATGGTGCAAAAGTTGAACCTAAAATAATTAAAAAATCAGACAATCGTGTGGATTTGATTTTTGAAATTGATGAAGGCCCTGAAGCTAAAATTGATACAATTAATTTCATAGGCAATAAGCACTATACAAGCAAGGACTTACAAGGCGAAATAATGAGTAAAGAAAGTCGTTGGTACAGATTATTTTCTAGCGCAGAATCTTTTGATAGAGAAAAAATGAATTATGACCAAGAATTGCTCAGACGTTTTTATAATCGTCATGGTTATGCAGATTTTACTGTGTTGTCAGCTATTGCTGAATTATCTAGAGATAAAACTTCTTTTGTTTTGACTTTTACTATTGATGAAGGAGCTCGTTATAAGGTTAATGATTTAAAAATCAATTCAACAGTTCCGGATGTTGATCCTAATGAATGGTATAAATATGTAACTCTTGAATTAAACGATTGGTACGATGCTGAAGAAGTTGAAAAAACTGTTAACGCATTAACAGAGGAACTATCTCGCAAAGGTTTTGTTTTCGTGGAAGTTGTGCCAACAATCCATAAAGATAGAGAAACTGGAAAATTAAGCGTTATTTTAGATATAAAAGAAAATGCAAAAGTTTTTGTAAACAGAATTAATATTACTGGTAACAATAGAACTCTTGATGAAGTTATTCGTCGTGAATTTAGAATTGCTGAAGGTAATGTATTTAATGCCGCTAAAATTAGAGAATCTAGACGTAATGTTGAAAGATTAAACTTCTTTAGCAAAGTTGATATTGATTCTGAGCGTGTTGATTATGATAAGGCTGATATTAATGTTAATGTTGAAGAAAAATCTACAGGATACTTTAATATTGGTGTTGGATATTCAACAGTTAATGGTGCTTTAGTTAGAGCCGGTATTACTGAAAATAACTTCTTAGGAAAAGGTCAACAAGTTAGCTTAAATGCAGGAATGTCTCAACGTTCTAATGATTATAACTTTAGCTTTACTGAGCCATATTTCTTGGATAGAAGATTGAGTGCAGGTGGTGACTTATTCTACCAGACAGAAGACTACCAAGATGAGAGTAACTATGATATGGATACTATGGGTATTAGAACTCGTCTTGGATGGAACTACACAGATGACTTAACACACTTTGTTCGCTACACACTCAAAAAAGATGAAATTAAAAATGTAAATAGCGCATCTAAATATATTCAAAATGAAGCTGGCGAATCTGTCGACTCTGTTATTGGTCAAACACTTGTTTATGACAAGCGCGATAGCTCATTACAACCTAAAGAAGGATATTATTTATCGTTTGGTAATGATATATCTGGCTTAGGTGGTGATGACAAATACTTAAAATTTGATGCTAAAGCATATAAATTCTACACATTATCTGACCACTATACATTTAAATTCTTCATCAATGGAGGATATGTTACCGGCTATGGTGATAGAGATGCTAGACTTACTCAAAGATATTTCTTAGGTGGAAATACTATGCGCGGATTTGATACAGGTGGTATTGGCGCAAGAGATAAATCAACCAAAGATGCCCTCGGTGGTAACTGGATGGTTTGGGGTGGTGCTGAGTTAGCATTCCCAATGGGATTGGATGAACTTGGTATTAGAGGAAGAACATTTGTTGATATTGGTACTATAGGTAAACCAGATGGTGTTGATATAAATGATATTGACTACTCTTCTACTCCACGTGTTTCTGTAGGCTTTGGCTTCGAATGGACTTCACCTATGGGTAAAATTGATATAGACTTCGGTTTCCCTATTGTTAAAGAAGACTATGATGAAACAGAAGTATTCCGTTTGAACTTTGGTACAAGTTTATAAAAATAGAAGGATATAACAATGGCTGATAAAATCTTTTTTAAGAACCTTGGTCCCAAAAGCATAAAAGAGATTGTACAAATTACTAACTCTGAATTGCTAAGCGTTGGTGCTGAAAATGAAATGATTGAAAACGTTTGTTCTATTGAGAGCGCTGGAAAAGATGATCTTTGCTTTTTCTATGATAAAAAAAATAAAGATAAAGCTCTTTTGATAAAAGCAAAAGCATGTGTTACTATCAAAGAACTTCAAAACTTAATACCAGATGGTGTTATAGTTATGGTAGTTGATAATGCAAAATCTGCATTTATTAAACTTCTTGATTCTTTTTATGAAGAAAGAAAACCAACAGCTATGATAGAAGAAACAGCTAAGATATCTAGCAGTGCAAAAGTAGGGCAAAATTGTTATATAGGTCATAATGTTGTGATTGGTGATGACGTTGTGATTGGTGATAATTGCATAATAGAGGCTGGCGCATTTATTGGTGATGGTTGCAAAATTGGTAACAACTGTAAAATAGCCAATAATGCCAGTATTACTTATTGTTTAATGGGCGATGATTGTTATATATATACAGGCGCTCGCATCGGTCAAGATGGCTTTGGTTTTACTGTTGTTGATGGAAGACATAAACGCATTCCTCAGGTTGGTAGAGTTATTATTGGAAACGATGTTGAAATTGGTGCCAATGCTTGTATTGATAGAGGCGCTCTTGATGATACAGTTATCGGAGATGGTTGCAGAATTGACAATCTAGTTCAAGTTGCTCATAATGACAGAATAGGTAAATATTGTATTCTTGTTGCACAAACAGGTATTGCAGGCAGCTGTACTTTTGGTGATTATGTTGTAGCTGGTGGCCAAACCGGTTTTGCTGACCACTTAAATATTGGTAGTGGAGCACAAATTGGAGCTCAATCTGGTGTTATGCGTGATGTTGAGCCAGGCGCTATTGTAATGGGAACGCCTACTGTTCCATTTAAAGACTTTATGCGCCAAGTATCATTTTTACAAAAAAATAGCAAAAAATAATATTAGGAGACCAAATATGTCTGAAGAAGTTAAAGTTTACCCTATTGAAGAAATTATGAAAATATTACCTCATAGATATCCATTTTTGTTAATTGATCGTCTAGAGGTTGAGGTTCCTGGCGAGAAGGGTGTTGGCATTAAAAATGTAACAATGAATGAAGAATTTTTCCAAGGTCACTTCCCTAACAACCCTGTAATGCCAGGCGTATTGCAAATTGAAGCTATGGCTCAAACAGCTGGCGCGGTAACTATTGCTCAATTTGACAACTATGCAGAAACAAACCATAACGTTTTGTTTATGGGAATCGAGGGTGTTAAATTTAGAAGACAAGTAAAACCTGGTGATCAATTAAGGATGCATGTTGAGAGAATTAGAGCTCGTAGAAATATTTTTGTATTCAAAGCTGTTGCTATGGTTGATGGTCAAGTTGCCTCTGAAGCTGAATTAACTGCTATGATTGCAGATTAAATCTAAATTTTAGCGTATTTTCTATTGAAAAAATTAGAGATAGGATTTATCTTATCTCTAATTTTTTAAGGAATAAAATATGTTTGATGCTTTTGAAACAAGAAAAGATTTTCCTATTTTAGGAAAAGAAATTAATGGTAAAAAAAATATCTATTTAGATACGGCGGCTTCTGCGCAAAAACCACGCATTGTGATTGATGCTATTATGGAAGCATATAGTGAAGAATATGCTAATGTGCATCGTGGTAGCTACTGGTTATCTGATGTTTCTACTCAGAAATATGAAAATGCGAGAAAAACGGTTCGAAACTTCATAAATGCCAAAAAAACTGAAGAAATTATATTTACAAGAAATGCCACAGAAGGAATAAATCTTGTTGCCTCGACATTTGGTGCTAGAACATTAAAAAAAGGTGATGAAATTCTTATTTCTAGAGCAGAGCATCATGCCAATCTTGTAACATGGCAACAATGGGCTTTAAAAACAGGTGCTGAGTTAAAATATTTTGATTTAGGTCCTGATGGTGAATTTGTTTTAGATGAGTTTTTAAAATCACTAACAGAAAAAACTAAAATTGTTTCTGTTACGGCTATGTCTAATGTTTTAGGAACTGTTTTTCCAATTAAAGAAATTTGTATGCATGCACACAAGATAGGTGCAAAAGTTTTAATAGATGCCTGCCAATTTGTTGTACATAAAAAACTTGATGTAATTGATGTGGATTGTGATTTTTTGGTTTTTTCTGGGCACAAAGTATATGGTCCAACCGGAATTGGTGTACTATATGGAAAATATGATTTATTATGCGATATGCCACCTTATCAATATGGTGGCGACATGATAGATCATGTTTATTTTGATAAAACAACATTTGCTTTACCGCCAGCTAGATTTGAAGCTGGAACACCTGCTATTGTGCAAGCTATTGGTCTTGGAAACGCTCTTGAATATTTGATGAAATATGACTTTAATGATATTGAAGAATATGAAAGAAATTTGATAGCATATACTACAGATAACCTACTTGAAATTGATGGTGTTAAGTTATT
>JAZQZH010000032.1:0-46909 GCA_045633945.1 Alphaproteobacteria bacterium | reverse complement strand
TGGCTTTAATTTTTTATCTAAAAGAAACTGATATTGTGATTTATCAAAATTTTCATCTTCAGATAATTTATCCCATGCTTTCTCAAAAGTTTTAGTTCTTTTGTGTGCTCCTTCATATCCACCTGCGTTATTTAAAATATTCGCTCAATTTCTTTAATACTTCCATACTTATCTAAAAGTTTATGAAGCTTTTTCTTGTTTTCTTTTTTAGTTGCAAGTTTACTATCACTTACCAAGTCCAATAAATTAAAATCCATACTTTTCTCCATAAAAAAGACGCAAAAATGCGCCTATAAAAATCCATCAAGCAACAAGCTTGAAACAACTATATAGCATTTATAAATTTCCACTATACATTTATTTCATCTTCAAAATTTTCATCATGTTTCTTACCAACACTTACCAATTTAAACACATCTTTCTCATCAAGCGCCAAATATTTAATAATTAAATCAAACACTCTTCTCTTACCTAGCAAAAAACCAGCTGCCCCGACATCAAAACTATTATGTCCATCATAAAAATATGGCACACCATTCTTCCCTAGCTCTCCTCTTCCTCCAACTTCATCTCTCAAAAAAGAAAGTACAATTTTCCCCGCTTCTTTAAGTTCTTTATTTTCATCTAAAAAAATCTCTTGAAAAGCTTTCAATATTTGTAGCTCTTTTTTTGCTCTTTTAAAAAACATAATATTTCTCCTAAAAAATTAAAACAAAAAGGAGCGTCAAGCGCTCCCTAAAAAACTATAACAAATTTTGCTAAAATCTTAAGAACGATACTTTTTTATATCATTCATAACCCTTGCAAAGCATTCAGTATTTTTAATCATATCAATATCATGACTAAGTTTAACTCGCCAGTTAGTATATTCATCAATCGTCCCTGGAGCATTATCTAATGCCTTTTGAGCATATATATCACACAACCTAACCAAATATAATGCACTATTTGTTTTTGCACCAAAGATATTAACTATACGCTCAATGCCATGTGGAATATTTTCGCCACTTTCAGCACGGCCAATCATTTCCTTCTTTTGAGCTTCATCAATAATTCCAAGACTATCAAAAGACTTAATCATATTGATCCTATCATTTTTACGTCCTTCTAAATTAGAAATATATTGTTCATGATTAACATACAAACCACATTGTCTAAAAACTTCAATATCCTCATTACACCAAAAACCTACACTTGTTGCTTGATCATGAGTAGATGACTGCGCCAAAGACATATAATCATATTTATTAGGGGCAATAAAGCTTCCATCTTTTTCCTTTTGCCTAAAGAATACTTTATAAGACAACAAACCATGCTCAGCCATATACTCTCTAAATCCTTCAGGAACTGTCCCCAAATCTTCTCCAATAATCAAACATTGCGCTCTATTACTTTCAATAGCTAAAATAGCCGTCAATACTTTCATATCATAATATACATATGCTCCCTGCACAACAGGATTACCCTCTTCAAAAAATCCCCAAAACAGTCTTAACAATCCCATTGCATGGTCAATTCTCAAAGCCCCAGAGTTTATCATATTTTCTCTTGCAAGCTTAATAAAAGGTGCATACTTTTGCTTTCTCAATATATGAGGATGATATGGAGTAAATCCCCAACTTTGCCCTCTTGGCCTCATAGGATCAGCCGGGGCACCAATTCCAGCATCTAAAACATAAGCCTCAGGATTTTCCCAAACTTCAACACCATTAGATGCCGCCCCAATAGGCATATCCGTATAAAGTCCAACCTTCATCCCAAGTTCAACAGCCAAATTCTGTACTATCTTAAGCTGCAAATCAGCAAGCCAATGACAATAAGCAAAAATATCTATTCTCTTTTTATTTTCAGCAGCAAATTCCTTAACAATTAAAGAATTAACATCGCACGTTCCATCCATCCAAAAACGCCAAAACGGAACACCTCTATTTCGCTCTAATAATGCTTCAAACAAACAAAGGTTGTAGAGTTCTTCACCTTTTTCTTCCTTATATCTTAAAAATTCTTCTTTTCTCTTTGCATTTCCATTACAAACAAACTCTTCATACATCATCGTAAGAATTTTTAATTTCAATATTAAAACTGGTGTATATAAAACTTTATCACTTTCATTTAAACGTCTAATTTCATTTATAACCCCTTCATCACTCATAAAACTTTTAACATCAGAAGAATTGTTAAAGTCTTCAACATCTCGCAAACTAATATACGCATAATTCAAAAATAAGCGACTCAATGTCCTATAAGGAGAAACATCCCCTTTAAACATATTAAGCATAGATTTAGGAAGAGTATAAGGACTCATCGCCCCCAAAGGACTAAGCCCAACAATATCACCGCCATTTTCAGCCACCAATCTAACAATCTCTTCCAAATCACCAAAATCACCAATACCAATACTTTTATCAGATTTAAGAGCATACATCATCAAAGACACACCAAAAATATGCTCTTTGTCTTTTATAAACTGAGGTAAATAGCAATATTTAGGCGCATATATAACAAAACTATGTGCACATTTATTTCCACCAATTTCTTCAATTTTAACATTATAATAACCAAAATCAACAATCCTAGGATAAAATTCTACTCCAGCCTCAATTTCAGCTTTTTCCAAAAGTTCTCCGTCTTCATTACATATCACAACACTAAATCTACCATGCCCATTGATTTTAATTAATACTGTCTCATCTTCATAAAAAGCTAAAACCTCATCAACTAATTTAGGCTCCGAAAATTTCTCAATTTCTTTCAATATTTCATTATCATTATTTGCGTCTATCCCCATAGACTCCAAAAAAAATCTACGCACTTCATCGGACGTATCATGTTTTTTACCTGTCTTATCAATATAAGAAGATGAAATTCCCGCCATTTCAGCCAAATTAGTCAATTTATTCATATCAAAACTCCTTTTTTTACTAGGATAAAAATAAAAAGAAATTTGACAAGAATTTTTTATCATTATATACATTAATCATAAAAATAATAATAAAGGAATCAAATGACATGAATACTAAAAAAATTCTTAATTACATTCACGAATGTCGTTGGTGTGATTTCAAAAAAAAGATTGAAGACAATCAAATATCCACCCTTACATTAGATCAGCTCCCATTTGATAATAACAATATGTTATTCGTCATTGGTGAGGTTACTTTTGATGATAATTCTAAACGTTTTTTTTCAATGCCTCTTGCTATAAAAGATACCCCTCCTGAAAAGGGGAATTTTCTTTCTCTAAACGATGGCTACTACTATACAGATGCCACTTTAGAACCAAACTTTTGGCAATCTTTTTCACAGCTTATGAAAGAAAACAATGGTATAATTACTTTTCCAAATGGTTGGTCTCTAGAAAGCACATGTATTCATAATTCAAATGATATGATGCAGGCATATCCCAATGAAATTTCAAAAGCATTAGGAGTAGAGCAAAGTAATACAACTCTTAAAATTGGAAACGGCAAACTTGCATTCAAACTAGAGCGTATGTTAGAATTTTCACCATATATAAACTCAGAATTTGAGATGAATGAAAAACTCATGCGTGAAGGTGCAACCTTTATGCCCAAAACATACGGCGGTTTAATTTGGAGAAGACCAGACGGTGTACAAGCTTCTGGAGGCATTATCCAGGAATTCGTTCCCAACAAAGGCGATATGTGGAAATATCTAAAGAACATTTTGCAAGAAAAGCTTCGTATCAACTACCTCATTCAAAAAGATATTACAGCGTCTGATAATCAAGAGTTCATGGATTTAATACGAATACTTAGTTTACGCACGAAAGAAATGAACAACTGCTTATCAAGACCTGATGAAAATGAAGACTTTTCTCCCAAAGCTCCTGATGCAAAATTCATTCATTCATATGAAAAAAATCTTCAAGTACTTTTATATAAAACCAAAAAAGACATTATTGAAAAAATAGCTGATTTACCATCAGACACCGCTGAAAAAGCTAAAGATTTAATAATGCACTGGGAAGAATATACTCATGACTTTATTGCCCCCAAAATACAAGCAATAAAAAATGGAAAGTCAACCAACTTAACCCACCGCGTACATGGAGACTTTCACTTAGGACAAGTTATGGTAACACCAGATAATGACCTACGCATTATTGACTTTGCAGGAGAACCAGCTCTTTCAATGAAAGAAAGAAAACAAAAATACATAAGCGTACGCGATATAGCTGGAATGTATCGCTCTATTAAAGGTTATTTAGGTGCAGTAGCTGTTGAAGATTACACTGCAAATGCTCCTTCAATACAAGTAAAAAAAGAGCGTAAAAAATGGGGATTAGAAGCCATAAAACCTCTAATAAATGAAGCATCTAAAGAATTTTTAGGAGATGCAAAATTATCAGATCCATGGCTTAGTCTTGAGATATTACGCAAAAATCTCTATGAGGTTAGATACGAGGTAACATCTCGCCCAGAATACGCATATATCCCTATTAATGGTTTAGCAGACTTATTTAATAAACCATCATATGATCACGCTAATGAAAACATATTTAATGCAGATCATAAAATAATATAACAAAAAAAACCGCCGAATAAATCGGCGGTTTTCTCTTATAAAAATAACTATTTAATACTATTCATTGCAGCCATTAACGGATTAGCAACAACCCCCATCATAGCCTCAGCATTTTTCATTGAAGCTCTAAGTTTAAGCATCTCAACATCTTCTTTACTCCTAACAACTGCGCTATCAACACCATGATAATCAGCAATTTTTCGAAGAGCACATTCCATATCAAATATATCAAGCACAGAAGGATTAGTCTGACTCAAACTAACCGCTGCTTCAACTGTTTTGTATAATCCCATAATAGAATTAGCATCCTGCATACGAACAGACGGACTTTCAAACTCAATAGCAATAGCTCCATCATACATTAATTCTTCAGGCACTCCATCAAGCATACCATAAGACATCAAAATATCCAACTCTCTTTCAATATTTCCTGTCAACCATTCAGATGCAATCCTTTCACACATCGGCGCCAAAAGCATAGATTTTTCCATTTCTCTTTTTTCAACTTCAGTTGCTGTCATTTGTTTTGATTGCGTTAAAGATTGAAACAATGGTACCAAAAACGCTCTTTCAATAGATGCCCTAATCTCTCTTTGCATCTCTATAGTAATAGAAAGATTATTACCATATTGCATAGAAACAGCAGCAGGTCTCCCCTGATTATCAAGTCCGCCTCTAATCACAGCACCAGCTGAACCTAATTTATTTGCGTCAATCAAACCAACATTTGTTAAAATAGGAGGATTAGCCTGTAATTGACCTGTCCTTAAAATTGTTTTCCCCATTTCATTAGCGGTAAGTATATCATAAAAAGCTTGCAAAGCAGGACTATCACCATATGAAGATCCAGGAATTCCCAAAAATCTAGGCACCATATACGGACAACACCTATATCCTCCCTCTTGAACAATTTTCTTACTTCCAAGATCTACATGCACACTAGCAAACTTCATTCCTCTTCTATCTTTTTTTCTAATATCATAATCATCTTTTTCAAACACTACATGCAAAAACTTAAACATTCTATTTGGAGTATTTATTAAAGCTTTTTTTATCTCGTTTGAAACTTTATCACCAAATTTATTATATGCATCATTTGCACTAATTTCATATTCTCTGATAACTGTATCAACCCCTCCTCTATCATTTCTTTTAACATAAGCCTCATCAACAGGAATTGCTCTATACACAATCCCTTTACCAATATCATCATCAACCATCCAAAGAGCATGACCATATATACCCAACTGATTAAACAATAAATCACTTTCACTTGCAAAGTTTGCTTTAGATGAATACCTAACTCTAAACAACAAATCAGTTGCATACTCCAAATATTTTTTTACTTCAACATTATCATCTAACTTAGGATCAACAGCTTTTAATCTATGCCATTTAGATGTTGTTGGCACAATAACAGATTTTAAACTAGCACTAAAACACGTAAGCGCATTTCTAGCAGTACTATCAAATATCGTTTGCCTATGCCTTCCATTCTCATCTTTACAAAATAATTTTGAATTAATTGCACACATTTCAGCTGCCTTATTCCACATAGGCTCCCACTCTTTTCGTTCTTTTTTCATTACCTCAAACTTTTTTAAAACTTCATCTAAAACATCTCCAGATTTAGACTTCATATTACTTTTTTGATTTAAATTTTTATACATAAACACCTCCATAAAATAAACAAAAAAAAAGAGCTAAACTCTTAAAAAAATTAAATAACATAGTTACAAATAAACCCCATCGTCAATATATTCTGCCCCTCTTTTTAACCGATTTATATTTGCTAAATATTCTATATTACTAATAGCAAACGTTAATGCCAAAGCATCACCAATATCCGTAGAATGCCCAATACGTTTTTTTATATCAGCTTTAGCCTCAAGTTGCAACCTCCCAACACTATCAAAAAACTTTTGCGGAGCAGTTAAATCCTCAACAATTCCCTCAATTTTAGGAAGCTTAATCCCAACATCAGACTTAAGCCATTTATTAACTCTATCCCACATTTCCGCTCTACGATTTACATATCTTTCAGGATTTTCAGCCTTTTGACCAAAATTAACCGCAACTAAAACATCCGCAAAACCATTACTAACCAAAACATCATAAACCCCTGCCCCACATCCTCCAACATCAATACAAACCTTAACCGGATTGCATGAGGCAATAATTCCAGAAACCTGATGTGCTACCTGAACAATATCCAATTTTTCAAACGTCAAAAATTTTTCAACAACTCTCCCGCGTCTAAAACAAATAGCAGTTTTATCATCACCAAATCTAGCCACATCTACGCCAATTACTAAAGGAGCATATCCTGCTATATTAATTTGATGCTCATCAAAAGCTCTATATATTTCTTCACGCCCAATTAAATGATTTCCAGCCTCACTTCTAGGCTCACCTTCCCATACATGCAAATACTCTTCATAATTTTCATTCTTCATTTTCTGAGCAAGTTTTTTCATTCCTAAAGGACAATACGGATTATCATAATAATTTACTTTTTTTACTATAACATCGTCATATGGTTTTAAAGCCAATGCCTTCCAAACAGGGTCACACTCTTCCTCTCTATTCATCGATATCCAAATTTCAGCCCCTTCTTTCCTAATTGTTGGATCCAAAATCTCCCAAGCTCGCTCAGATATCTTTTGTGCTTCCTCACACCAACATATATCTACACCTTCTAAAGACTTAATGTTTTGCGAATGCTGCTCTAACACCCCCTTAAAAATAAACTTTGACTTATTTTTCAAATTAACAATTCTATCCTCATAAAGCTTATACTCTTTTAAACCATAAAAATTAATCCTATCTGCAATTAATTTATAAACAGAATCTTTAATAGAGTTTTGCACTTCCCTAACACAAGCAATCAACATTTTTTTACTAGTAGCTTTAATCAAAAGAGCATCAGCCATTGCAAAAGATTTCCCACCAGCTCTTCCTCCATAAAATAATTTATATCTTGCCTTAACGGTCAATAAATCCTGAAACACTCTAGGCAATTCAACCTGCATACCCCCTCCTCATCAAATAAACTTCACAACAATTTCCCTTAAGTCTTCATGAGTATTATCAACCTCATTATTTTCTACTTCATTGACATCTTGATTGCTTTTAGAAATGAGCCATTTTAATGTTTCAATCAATAATTTAGCTGTAGAATTGTCTATCTCTCCATTTTTTAGCTCATTAACAATATTTCTAATATCATCAACACATTTATCAGCATAATCTGTTAAAGCCAACAAATACAATTCCTTAGCCTGATCATTTTTAGCTATAAAATCATAAAATTCTCCCGTTTTAATTCCAACCCCAAAACAAGAACCATAAAGAGATTTACCATTTCTTAATTCATCTAAAACCTTATTCACTAAACGTTCTTTTTTAGAAACATATTTTCTCAAAATCACCTCCATAAAATAAGGCGCATTTTAAGCGCCTTATCCTCATTTTTCTATCTATACCTCACATAAAAAAAATCTTTTCTCACCATCATAAATAATATAACTATAATCACCTAACAACATTATATCACCTTTCCAATAATAAGAAGATGTGTTATTTGGACCACCAATTCTTAAAATTGATGCAGTTGCAAAAATATCTTTTGCATATGTTCCTTCTAACACCCAAGGATTTTCTTCTGTACCTAATGGAACTGCTATTCTTGTGTACCATTTTGTATTAGTACCATCCCAAACAAGTTTAAATTCATATTCTGTTTCAGTTGCTATTATAGTTGAACCATTAATTGTAGTTTTACCATCATAAATAGATGTCTTTTTAGATGAGTTAATATATAATGCTCCGTTATTATCTCCCCATAATAAATATCCAGTAGATTGTTTATAAATTCTAACCCTAAATAACATTTCATAAGTTGAATAATTACTTTTCTTTGCAATTTGAATATAATTATTACCAGTAAAACCTCTAACAATAAAATTATCAATATACTGTAATTTACCTATAGTTGTATAATTTTTTCTAAATACAGAACTTAATCCTGCTAAATAATCAAATGAAGTTAATATACCACCCCAAAAATACCCATCTCTATCATTATCAGAAGAACTTAAATAAACATTTCCCCCCTTACAAAATGCTGAAGCTCCTTTCCAAGCTTCGAAGTTTTCTAATAAACATCCATCATCTTCTCTTATATGAAGAGTATCTTTCCCCCAAAACGTAGTTCCATTAATTTTAATGTAACATTCATTTAAATCAACAAAACCTAAAAAATATTTATCAGTATCTGTTCCCATATATCCTAAACACATTACACTATCAATATCTTGGTACAGTTTTGCTGTACTATCTTTAGAATTTTCCAAAATATAATCTACACCATCTGTTGATAATTCTAATTTGTATTGAGTTCCAGTAAAACTTATTTTAATCCAATAATTTGTATTAACTTGTAATACATTTGTAGTCCACATCCACGCAATATCCCAAGTGCTTCCACCAGATGTTAACCCAATACCAAATTTACCATCAGCATTAAACTCACCACCAATAGTTTTATAATAGTGACCGACACTTCCAAAAAATCTTTGTTGAGTAAATGAAGATGGTGTTGTAACTTTGAAAACTATTTCCCAATCTTTACTTCCTGGAAGAAAAGTATAAGGAACTTTTATATAACTACTACCACTAAAACCACTAACAACATTATTAGAAATTGTAGGATTTCCAACAATATCATAAACAAGAAAATCAGATTTAGCTAAATATTCACTATATCCATCATTGGGTGCTAAAATTTTTATAGTTTCAGGAGAAATTGTTTCATTCCATAACATTTTCTCTCTAAATTTTACAATTTTTCTTGATGACTCATAATCAAGTCCTTCAAATTTTACAAGTTCTATATTTTTTGTTGCATTTTCATCAAAAACTTCAACAATATCTTGATAATAATAGCGAGGTTTACGTATCTTTATACCTGTTGTTAAACCTTTTACTATTTTCTTTTCAAATTTTATCATTATTCTACCACTCCCTCAAAAATAATTTCATTTTCTGCAACATCAACATTTGTTGTAACTGTTATATTAATTTTAGATGGCAATAAAATCTCAACTTCTACTCTACCTTGTTCATCAGTTTCTCCAGTAAATAATCCTGTATAAACTTCAGAAGAATATACATCACTTGTAGTCCAATTTGCATCAAGTTCATTTCTTCTATAAAAATCTAAAATTAATTTTGGAGTAGATGCTGTATTTTGGAATTGTCTAGTAGAAGTTTCTAGATTATTAGACACAACATAAAGAACACCATATTTTGTATTATGAAAAGATACAGATTTGTATTCAATTTTTACTCTATTAAATCCACCATTCTCAAATTTGAAAAAATTATGTGCAACAGATAAAATATTATTTTCTTCATTATAACAAATTGTTGGTTTATTTGATAATAAACGAGGTATTTCTGGATTTATATCATTAGCAGAACCAACAGAATAATTTTCTTTGATTTGATATATCATTGAATCATATAATGTTACTACATCTCCAGTTGTACCAGTTATAATATAATCACCAACATTCAATCCTGTTGCACAATAAATTTTAGGTTTAGAAGATACATCAGTTGACTTTATGAGTATAGGATTATAAAGATCACTAATATCATAAAAATTAAATGCATACTTACTACTTACATCTGTTGTTAAAAGTAAAATATTTCCATCAAGTTTAATATCAACAACATTTTTTGAAGTATTATTAAAATCTATAACTCCTAATTCTTCACCATAAGTATTTGTTTCTATATCAAATCTAATTAGTCGATATATACCACCAGAAACATATTTTAGGATTAAATCTTCTCTTAATACTTTACCTTGTACTTCAAATATAGAAGTTTCTCCAACTATTACATCCATTGGTGCTACTTTTTTAACATCGCTATATTCTACAAATACTATATAATCACCATATCTTTTAGTTCTTTGAAAATAAAAACTCGTAGAACCTTTACCAATAATAGTTCCTTGTGTATACGTTCCCTCAATTATATCATATCTAATAAAACTACCACCAGTTCCATAAGCATATACTGTTCCATTATCACAACAATAAGATATTCTAGTAGATGGATTAAGATAAGTTCCAATAAAAACTAAATCACCATATAAATTCTTTCTAATAAATACTTTATCACCTTTATTTACTGGTGCTCCCAATTCTTTTTTTACCCAAATTTTATCTCCTCCACTCAAAGTAGAACCATTATTAAAAACAACCCTAGCATTAGTCAATCCTTTAACCATAACATACTCCTTTTTAAATCCATTAATTCACATCTAAAAACGGAACAATCGCCAAAATATTCATTGGCAGCGGACTATCATTTTCAATCATTAACATTGCCCCCATTTCATTAACACTTGTTGCTCCATTAAATAAAATCTCTTTCTTGCCAGAAAAAAGTTCGCAAGAAGCATTCATTTCACTATCACTTAAGCGATAATAAATTTCCTGTAAATTATCTTCATTTGGTCCAATTTTTCCACCTGCAGACATATAAAGCGCCAGCATAACATGATTAATTCTCTGTCGTTGCCCCAAACCACTTCCCATTTGATTATCAATAAATTTAATCTGCGGAATAAACTGACTAACAATAGGCAAACCAACCAATACCTTAGCCCATTCTTTACTAATAGAAATTTTTCCACCTATAACAAACTGTTCATCTTCAATATTTCCATCTGCAAAAACTTTTACTTTCTTTCCTTCCAAATGTTCCAAACCGCAAAGTTCATCGCTATAATCATCAAAACCTCTTTCGAATAATACAAACCCATCTAAATATATCGCTTGATTTTTCACATACTCTTTTTTTAACTTATCTTTCTTCGCTAAATTATCTTCTCTGAAAATACTCTCAGGATAAACTTGAGGCATTCCATGTTCAACTTTTTCAACGCTTCTAATCTTAGCCGAATTTATTATTCTGCTAACAACAATCCACATTTCATCACGACAATCATAAAGATTAGGAACTATAGCAAAACTTTCAACATTACCACTAAAATCATGCCTAGAAAAAGCTGCCACTTCTTGCTCCTGTGAAAAAGTCATTGCCACCATTGAGCCATCACCCATCAAACACCATAAAATTTTATCAGGTATTTCCTGAAAACTCATACCAACAATTCTAGATGTAAATAAATGTTTCCCCAAAAAAGAAATATCTATCTGATTATATCCCTCACTATAATAATCATATGATAAATCTCTAATAGACAAACCATACCGATCAACAAAAAACACATTACTCCCTACATTAACCGGCATAATAGATTTACTTCCAACATTAGAAATTTGCACTATCTTCACATTATCAGAAGATAACGCATAAGAA
Source organism: Alphaproteobacteria bacterium (assembly GCA_045633945.1). Taxonomy (GTDB): domain Bacteria; phylum Pseudomonadota; class Alphaproteobacteria; order RF32; family CAG-239; genus CAG-267. Next base: position 34,960 of record JAZQZH010000032.1, on the reverse strand, counting down.
CTAGTCATCACATCAATATAAAATTCAGAAGCACCCGTTCCTACAAATAAAACACTCCCCGCATATATCCATTTCCCTTCGTTAAATTCTGTATTTAATACCGGAACTGTAATCGCTGTTTCTGCAGTAGCTTCCCCAACATCTAAATCAGCAAAATTATTATAATCACCAATAGAAGATAAACAAACATTAGGGCCTGTATCCGTATTTACTAAAAAACAAAAACGATTTCTAAAAAAAGCACCCGATTTAGGATGCTTAATACCATTATGAAGCAAACCAAGCTCCCAATATAACGTTCCATCCAATATAGTATCAGGAAGTCTAGAAATAACCCTTGCTTCCACATTTTTAGCATCAATAAATTTTGTAATTTTTACCACACCCATTCCATCATGAATAAACCTCCATCTAACACCTCCATCAGATCTTACACCTACACTGTGAACAGGTTTACTACTACCACTTTTAGCTCCATTAAGCGCTTTATAATATTTATTATCAGACACACACATCTCATCAACTTTATAATCATATCCAGCAACCCAACCTCTAGTATCATCATCATAATTTCGAAATCTAATCAAACGCCCCTCATCAGTTTTAGCAAACACATCATCTCCTGCAATGAGTTTAATATCTCCTTCAACACCATCCGCAAAAATTAAAATCTCAGATGTATTCATCGCCATAAAAGGCCCATTTTTAATTTCAAGCTCTTCTAATCTCCAATCTATATTAGAATATCTTTTTAACATCATTATCGGATGATTTTCATTAAATATATAAAGCACATCAGAGTGTTGAATTGTTTGAATCCCCATACATTTATCTTCATCATCCCATAAATCTTCATAACTATATGGACTATCAATAACCAAAGCATCGCCATCTAAACTTTGCTCATCAATATTTTCATCAAAACCTAAATCAGAATTTCCTAAAAAATCTTTTCCACTTAACGTTACCAATTTATTTTTCGCAAATAGTCTTATTTTTAAATGACTAAATTCAACTACATAAGCCACTCTATGACTATACTTAAATGGCACCAAAAAACTTCTCATATTTTTCATATTATTCTCTCCCTCTTAAAGCCCAAACAAGATTACCTTTATAATATACCTTAAATACATTACCTGAAATATGTCCATCATACGTCGCATAATACGATGCATAATACCCATCTTCATTAACTTGCCACCCCAAAGCTTTTTGCGATACAATATCAACCGCAAAAATAATATTACCATCTAATTTCTTATAATATAACGCTTCTTTTCCCTGCTCCATATAACATAAAATATATTGATTATTTTTATAAACTACCGCATCATATCCATCAACATCTTCATAACAAAAAAGGCTTTCATCAATTTTATCTGGCACATTTTTATTAGCATCAAAAATTATAGGCAAATATCCATTTTCAAACCTTAATAAAAAACATTTATATTGCTTATTTAAATATCCCAAAGCAGAACAACTAATAAAAGCAACAGGACTCCCCCAATCACCATAAATGCTCTCCCCTTCATTTTCTTCATCTTTTACTAAATCTACATAAATTTCCATATCCTGACAAAGATCTACCGTTCCAGATTGCATTTTATACCCATCTTTATAAACAATATAAAAAACTTCCGAATTCTTTGCAAATTCAGCTTCTCTTCGCTCATACCCCTCAATTTTAACAACTGCATCACTAGGATTAGGAATAATTTTTAAAACATTCTTTTTAGTATTAGACACAAGTTTAACATCAATACATAAATCATCATTTACAACAACATTACCAATACATGTAGCATATCCATCAAATTTAACTTCATAATTTACAAGCTCTCCTCTGGCTACTTTAATATTATTCCTTTTTTCTCCTCCAATAACAACCTCAGCCTCCAAAGGAAAAGGATTAATACTAAAGCTAACCCCCTCATCGTCCAAACAAAATGATACAAATCTAGACCCGCCCCTTCTTTTTACGCTTCCCTCAATTAATGGAATAAAATTTCTACATAATTTCGCAGTCTTGTCAAATTTAACAATATCATATCGAGCTTCTAGCCATGGACTAATTTCTCCACCATTAAATTGAACTTTTGCCGGTTTAATACTCATATTTTTCTCCTTTAAAACAAAAAAAGGGCAAACAATGTTTACCCAAAATTAATTTGCTGATAACAAAAAAGGCGCCTCAATGACGCCTACAAAATGACATTTAACAAAAAGTCAACTTTTCCATTATGACACAACTATAAACTAACTATGTCACACTTGTCAATACTTTTGAATAATTCTACTAAAAAAATATAATTATTTCTTTCATACACTTAAAAGTTATTGTGCATATTTTCTCTCACTCGTTGACTATTTCATACTCAAATATTAGCCTAAAACCATGAAAAACATACAAGAAAAAATACTTAATTTTGATATTAAGTCATACCTTATCTCAAAACTAAAAAAGAGCGATACACTTTTTTGGAGCACTTTTTTTACATCACTTATAGCTCTAAGCATAATATTTATATACCACAGCTCTTTTTTCATGTTTGGTGACCACGATTGGCAATATTTAAGACATAACATTTCCCTTAATGCAGGCCTATTTGAAGGAAGATTTTCTCAATTCATATTCATCAACCTCCTAAGTTTTGGTAAAATACTCCCCATAATTAACAACTTACTAGGATTTACAGGTTTTTCATTAGGCATCGCCCTTCTTGCAAAATATTGGGATATTCCAAAGTCTAAAACATATTACATCTTATTTGCTTTGTTTACAACTATCACCCCATACATATTATCATTTATGTATTTTTCATTCATTGTTATACCTTGCCTAAGCTGGAATGCAGTTATAATACTTAGCCTAATCATTTCTTCTAGTGAAAAAACTTTTTCACTAAAGAAAACAATCTTATCAGCCCTTTTATTCACACTAGCATTAGGAGGATATCCTCCAGTTATAAATCTGTATGCAACAGCCTTATGCACTAAGATTTTCTTAAATTTATTATATAATAACCCTAGCTTAAAAAACATTATCAAAGACTACCGTTATAGTGTAATAAACTTCCTACTTGGTGCTATATTATACAAATTAGCATTACTATATTTCACACACACCGGAGACATAAATGCAAACTACTACAATCTTCAAATAACTCCATTTAATGAATGGCTAGATAAGTTCATTTTAGTATCAAAAGACATATTTAAACAATTTATCATAACTCTACCTTTCATAACCGCACCATACAAAAACATTATGATCATTATAACACTATGCGCCATATATGTCTTAATTTCAAAACTTCAAAATAAAACCACCCCCTACAAAATACTCTCAATCATATTATTAATAGGTATTTTTTACTCAGCACTAATAACTCTTTTCCTATCTACCTCAATAAAAGAAACAGAGTTCTCTCCTCGCATAGATTTTTTTGGTCTATTATATGTAGCATCAGCAATGCTTACAATAATTCTAAAAAGCTCTAATAAAATTCTAAAAAATATTTCTTACATTTGCATAATATTATGCTTAATCTTCAATACAAATGCTCTATTAGATGCCCAAAAAACATGGAATTTAGGCTTCAATGCAGAATTAAATTTATACAAAAGAATACAAAATCGTTTCAAATCATCAGATAGATTTAACCCTCAACGAAAATATATCGTAATACAAGGGGCTAGCCCTTCTTTACGCAATCGTTTTTATCACACACCATATACCCATCAAAGTGATGATTTATTATCAATTTCATATATTCCAGGAATGAACTCCGGCGTTATGTTCAATTACTACACATATCCCGAATTTGCAGATAAAAGATCATTTGTATATACATTCTCACCCGATCAAGAGGCTAAAGATTTTCTACAACAAGCCACACCTTGGCCATCACTTAATAGCGTCAAAGTTGGTAACTATTGGATAATGATAATATTAGATAAATCTTCTTTAAACTATTTACGACACAACTATTTAAGATAAATCATTCTTCATCATCTTTAAGCATTTCTTCAATCTTAAATTCAACATCATAACCCCCCTTTGAAAGACGCTTAGCACATGCTTCTAACATTTTATCTTTTCCAACGTTAGACTTATTATCTTCTAATTCAATATTATTTTCACCCAAAGATGTTAATTTTGTAATATCAGTACTAAACACTTTATTCAAAAGTTCTGTCGTACTCATCCCTGATGATATCAATTTTTCAGCTGTTTTTTCAGCAACAGACTGTACTAATGTTTTACGAAACTCCAAGTCTAATTCATCATTACGCTTAACTTCTTTAGCAGCACGTACTTCTGCCATTTTTCTCTGAAAGCGAGAAAATTCCGCAGCAGCAGGACCTCCTTTTTGATAATCTGGCAATGTAAGCAAATTATTCTTAATATCCATAAGTGTTCTAATACCATTGGTATCAAAATTCTTATAAATCATCCAATCAGTTACAACTTCTTCATTCATTGCAGCAGAAATAGCATCAGCAGGCATACATGTAAACTTAATAATCGCCTGCCCTTCAGGTCCTTTATCAATCAAAATATGTTTTTCAAAAAACTCTCTAGACCAACTATAAGGAGCAGATGGTGTAACAAGCCTATAAGTAACCATAATACCAACCAAAGCTTCCTTAATTTCATTAAGTGCATGAAAACCTAAAATAAAAGGATTACGTCTAACTTCAGGATAATGAATAGCTTGCTGACAAGAAAAAATATATAGCCTATAAATTTGTTTATATGCCTCATCAGAAACTTTAGGAGTAATTTCCATAGGTATGCTAATAGCTTTATTTACAAAGTCAGAAAAAAACATCTTACGGGCATGACGTTTTGCTGGAGCTAAAGCACCATATTCTTCCTCTTCTCTACAAACAGCATCAGTTTTCATCTGTTCCCAAATTTCTACTGATAGAGAATTATCCATTTCCTCCATCTTATTAATCAATAGAATTTCAGGTACAATCAAATCATTAGCCATAAAATAAAAATCCTTATATTTAACTTTTATTAAATTCCCCTTCTATAAAAGAAATAACACAAATCATATTCTATGTCAATAATATTTAATAACAAGCAATATTATCAAAAACCTTAAATACGAGGCTCAACCTTTCTAATTAGTTCTTCGAAAACCTCATCTACAGCATTATTTGCATTCACAACAACAAAACGCTCAGGTTCATTTTTAGCCATTTCCAAATAACCACTTCTTAATCTCTGATGAAAATCAACTTTCGCATTCTCAAAACGAAGCTCTTTTACATCCATTCCCTCAGCTTTCTTAAAACTTCTTTCTAAACCAACCTTAACATCAACATCCAAAAGCACAGTTACATCTGGCTTAAAGTCACCTGCTACAACCTTATAGATAGTATCAATAATTGTTGTATCCTTAAACTTATTTGCACCATAAAACTGATATGCAACTGTTGAATCATTATACCTATCACAAATCACATACTTACCCTGTTTAAGAGCCGGTCTTACAACTTTTTCTAGATTAATACGTCTATCAGCATAAAATAACAAAATCTCTGTTATCTCATCAAATTTATCTTTATCACCTTCAACCAAAATTCTTCTAATTTCTTTACCAACTTCGGTACCTCCAGGTTCACGTGTAAGCACTACTTCAATACCCTTTTTCTCCAAATACTCTGCAAATTTTTTTATTTGCAAAGATTTTCCAGCGCCTTCACCACCCTCAAAGGTAATAAATTTTCCCTTCATCGTTTATTTATCTCCAAATGCAAAATATTTTAAATTTTCAATAAATCGACTAAACGCCCCCATTTTAGCAACATTGTCTTTTGCCACCAACGGATAAGACGCAACCTTCTTTCCGTCAAAGCTAATAATTACTTCACCAATTTTTTCTCCTTTAACAATAGGAGCTTTTAGAGGGCTTTGATATACCACTTTGGCTTCATATTTATTACGTACAGTTTTCTTAATTGTTTTAACAATATTATCTTCAACAACTGCATCTACGCTTTCAGATGTTCCATACCAAACAGGAACCTCCGCCAAAATCTGATTTTTATTAAAAAACTTAAAGTTGTCATAATTAGCAAATCCCCAAGTCATCAAACTCTCTGTCTCTTCAGATCGTTCCTTATTACTTGAAAGACCAGCTACAACTTCAATTAAACGTCTATTACCTCTAACAACAGAACCCGTTAAACAAAAACCGGCTTCATCAGTATGTCCTGTTTTCAAACCATCAGCCCCTTTAAGAGAGTAAAGCAAAGGATTTCTATTTCCTTGTTTAATTCCATTATAAGTAAATTCTTTTTGTTTAAAAAAGTGATAAAACTCAGGAAACTCTTTAATAATATGTCTTGCAAGCAAAGCCAAATCCTCAACCGAAATTTTATGTTCAGGATGAGGTAGTCCCGTTGAGTTCATAAACTTTGCATTTTTCAACCCAATTTTTTCCGCTGTTTCATTAAGTACAGCGGCAAATTCTTCTTCTGAACCAGCTAAATTTTCAGCAACAACAATACATGCATCATTACCAGATTGAATAATAATTCCCTTAATTAAATCTTCAACCCTAACCTCTTGTCCAATCTTTAAGAACATAGTGGAACCGCCAGATGCCGCCCCGCCTTTTCTCCACGCATTTTCACTAACCAAATAAACATCATCTAAAGAAACTTCACCTTCTTTAATTTTAGAAAGTAAAACATAAACGGTCATAAGCTTACTCATAGATGCAGGAGCAATTTTTTCTTCATGATTTTTTGTAAAAATATAATCCCCGGTTTCATAATCCATCAATATAGCATTTAATGCTTTAGTTTCAAAAGCATTCGCAGTTGCAACAGCAAACATACAAACACCAGTTGTTAACAAAAAGAGTTTATTAAATTTCATATTATGATACTCCTAACCTTGCACAATAGACACATCAGCATGTCCATAATCTAACACTCTATCCAAAATCTGAAGCGCTTCATCTCTGCTTTTATAAGCACCAATTCTGACCCTATAAACACCATCTTTACTCAAATATGCCTCATGGATAACAACCTTACCAAATCTTTTCATATTATTAGCCATTTCTTTTGCCTTATTATAGTCAGAAAAAGCTCCAACCTGCACAAAGAAATCTCCCTTTTCTGCAACAGTTTTATTTTCCATCTTAACTGAATTATCTACTACAATAACAGCCTCACCAGATTTCACATTAACATCATTATTAGAAGCAAGGTTATAATTTATAGGTCCCTCAAATCCCTTAGCTTTATTGCTCTCAGATAACATCGCTTCTTTAATTGCACGACTTTCTCTTGGTAAAATCTCAACTTTAACCTTAGCTGTTCCATTTTTACGATATCCAAGAAGCTCTGCCCCCCTTTGAGAAACATCAATAATACGATTCTTCACATATGGTCCTCTATCATTTACTCTAGCAATAATTGAACGACCATTTTCTAAGTTTGTAACTTTTACAATAGAAGGCAATGGCAATGTTCTGTGTGCAGCAGTAATGGCCCTCATATCATAAGTTTCGCCATTAGCTGTTTTTTTATTATGAAAATCATCACCATACCAAGAAGCGATTCCAACTTCAGAGTAGTTATAATTTTCTTCAGGAGTATAATATTGCCCCATAACTTTATAAGGATTACCAACCTTATAGTAACCACCATCTTTTTTAATAGCCGTAACTTCCTCTTTTAAATTTTCATATTGAAATTCCCCACTTTTATGTGCACATCCACACACAAAAGCAACAACTCCAATACTAAACCAAAATTTCAATTTTGTTTTATTTTTATTCATAGTTCTCAAGTTCCCTCTAATAAACTAAACTAGAGATTAGCCTTTTAATATTTATTGTAAAGCCCTTTTGCTTAGTTATTGTATTTAGTTTTTAGCCTTTATTAAAATTTCTTTTTGACAATTATAAACTTCTTTTCTAATATATCAGAAGATTTCTTAACAATTTGATAAGAGGACACACAATGTTAAAGAAAATAAATATATTTTTAAGTTTTATCTTAGCTCTAAATTTATCATCATATACCACATACGCAAACGATGATTATCTTGAGGTTGAATTAATTAAACAAGAAGATGAACACCTCTTAGGGCTAGTATCAGAAAGCACAAAACAAATTAGCAAACAAGAAATCAAACAAAGAAAAGCCGTTGTTCCTAGTATTATAGAAAACTACAACCACCCAATTTATCCAACCCAAAAAGAGCGCCAACAACAAAGACAAGAAGAAAAAGACTGGTTTAAACCATTATCATCTCTTCAAAAAGAAATTGCTAAACCTGTTGACCCACGCTTTGCAGAACTAAAAAAACAAATCAATAGTTGCTATGACGATCACGCACAAAATTTAAATTTAGAAAAATCTTTTTTACGAAGTGGCAATATTTATACCAACACCTCTTTCATATCACAAACATTTGAAACAATCAATTCATGTTATGAAGACACAGGATTAGATATCATCGCTAATTTTTATAATAACGACACAACCTTACTCCAAACATATAGCAAAAAAGTAAAAACATTCTACATTACAGGTGTTGATGCAAATTTCAGCGGTAAACACTGTGGTGATAAATGTTCATTAGAAGCTCTTATTGATGAACAAATTAGTAAATTTGGAGAATTCAAAGCATATTTATTAGACCTTTTAAGCACAAAAGAAAGGCAATAATTATAATGGCGCAAGAGATATTAAATCCAAATCAAAATACATATCTTATAGGGCACGAAAAAAGCCAAGAACTTTTTTTATCCGCATACAATTCAAAAACACTTCACCACGGATGGCTAATAACAGGTGATGAAGGCATAGGAAAAGCTACATTAGCCTATAAAATAGCTCGTTTTTTATTAACTGCAGATAGCTCAAAAACATATACATCTCTTGATATATCTCCAGACAATCCAATCCACGGTCAAATCATTCAAAAATCACATCCAGACTTCAAAGTGCTAGAAAGAGACTACACTGAAACAGATAAAAAAAAGCTAATAAAAGCCATCAACACAGGCGAGCAAGTTGACGAAGAATTAAAACAGTCTCTCAAACGCTCATCCGTAATCAAAGTAGAAGACGTAAGAGATGTTGTAACATTTCTTTCCAAAAAATCATTCAATGATAATTGGAGAGTTGTTATAGTTGATAGCGCAGATGAGCTCAATACATCAAGTGCCAATGCTTTGCTAAAAATCCTAGAAGAGCCACCATTAAAAAGTATTATTCTGTTAATATCACATACACCAGGAAAACTCCTACCAACAATACGTTCCCGTTGCGCTAAACTTTCCCTAAAACCATTAGAAGAAAAAACTGTAGCTAGCCTAATACGTCGCTATCTACCAGATTTAAATGAAAAAGAAGTACAAGGATTAGCTAAAATATCACAAGGAAGCATTGGGAGAGCCATAAAATACGCCAACAATGACGCCCTATCCATTTATGAAAAAATTCAAAAAATTTGTTATAGTGGCTCAAAATACGATGCAGAATTAATGGTTGAGATCTCCAATCTATGTTCCTCAAGCGAAGATAATTGGGACTTATTTGCAGAGTTAATTTGCCGTTTCATACATGATACAATGCTTGCAACAACAAACAAACGAGAGTTATATCTTTGCTATGAAGAAACATTAAAAATATTAAATCAAACAACTTCCTTAAACATGGATAAAAAGCAAGCTATACTACAAATTTTACTATCATTAACACAAATATAAAACATACACAATAGTTAACACTTTTCTTATTTCCCCTTGCAATTTAATTTTGGATTAATATTATACTAAGAGCCTACTTATCATAACAGGAGATTTAATATGAAAAAAATTCTACTATCGGGTGTTGGTATCATTGTTTTAGCCGGTGCAATCTATGGAACATATACATTAACAAAAGAAAAAGTATATCTAGAAAAAGATGTTAATTGTGATTTTGATGCAGGTATTTGTTATGATTTAAAAGGCACCCCTATCACAGGACGCATCAAAAGTTATGATAATAACATCTTAATATCTAATATAGAATATAAAAATGGCAAAGAAGATGGAGAATTAAAAATATATCAAAATGATGGCTCTTTATTTTTAGAAGGAACCTACAAAGAAGGAAAACCACATGGTATTGTTAAAGAGTATAATCCTGATGGCTCTATTTTATCATATGATGAATTTCAAAATGGTATCCAACATGGCAAATCAATAATCTACAACAAAAATAAAAAACTTCTAAAAGAATGGCACTACAAAATGGGAAATCCTGTTAATACAGGTAAAGTTTTTTATGACAATGGCAACCCTCAAATAGAAATAAATTTTGATAAAGGCGAACTAAAAAATTATAATGAAGATGGCACAATAAACACAGTCGCACACTTTAACGAAAAAGGCTACAATGGCCTCTGGACAATATATAATCAAGATGGCTCTACAAAAGCAGAAATTAACTATATTGACAACAATGCAACTTCTGGTTATTGCTTAGATAAAAACAAAAACAAAGTTGAATTTGATGATACAGCATTTGAAAACTTTTCCCATAAAGGTCAAACTCCTTGTGATGAAGTATCAACTAATAATCAATAATATTATTAAATAACTTGCTATAAAAGGCGTAAAAAGAGGTTTAAATGAATTACATAAACAAAAAAAAATTATCAACTGCATTGATGTTAGCATTAATAACATATAGTGCTAATGCATTCTCAACAACAGAAGATAAAGACATCAAAAAGATAGAAGATTACCTAAATTCAATAAAATCCATGCGCGCTAATTTTGTTCAAATAGCTAGCAATGGTGACAAAGTTGAAGGCCAAATATATATAGAAAAACCTAATAAAATTCGTATGGAATACAATGCTCCATCAAACATACTAATTGTTGGAAATGGTGACTATATTGTATATTATGATAAAGAATTAGATCAAATTACTAATATAGATTATGATGATATTCCCGCTGCAATGATATTGGCAAACACTGTAAAAATAGATGGCAAAGAGCTTGAGGTTGTAGATTTCTACCAAGATCCAGGAATAACAAAAGTTGGACTTGAATATTCAAAAGACGAATTAGGTCCATTCACCCTTGTTTTTTCAAACTCTCCACTTGAGCTTAAACAATGGAAGGTTATTACTCCACAATCAATGGAAGTATCCCTAACATTGTATGATACAATAACAGATACAAAATTAGATAATAATCTATTTGAATTTCGTAAAAATGAAAATTCTAAACCCAAAGCTTCTAGACGAAAATAATATAATAATCAATCAAAAAAAACTCAGAACTTATGCTCTGAGTTTTTTTATTAACCCAAATTATATAACAATTTCAGGATCTCTAAAATATTTATCAATAGCCTTTGTAATATAATCTGCAAGTTTTCTACGATAAGCAGGTTGTCTTAATTGTTTTTCTTCTGAATAGTTAGAAAGATAACCTAGTTCAAGCAATACAGATGGCACATCGGGGGCCTTCAACACCGCAAAACCAGCAAATTTATGAGCATTGCTAACCATTTTCACATTACGACGCACTTCTCCCACAACATATGTCGCAAACTTAGAAGATTTATTACGACTATCATTCTGCGATAAAGAAATAAGCACATCATTAATTTCCGGAGAGTTATCAGAGAAGTCCATGCCATCAATAATATCAGCCTTATTTTCTCTTATAGCCAACGCCTCAGCTTCCTTATCCGAAGCTGTTTCAGATAGCGTATAAATAGAAAATCCTTGTGCTTTGCGATTAACCGTACTATCAGCATGAACACTAATAAATAGATCTGCATGATAACTTCTTGCAATAGCAACTCTCTTACGTAAAGGAATAAAAATATCAGTAGAACGTGTCAAATAAACTTTATATCCCTTTTTCTCAAGCAAACTCTTAAGTTCCTTCACCATCTGCAAAGTTATATTCTTTTCATAAGTTTTAAACGAGCGACCAATTGCACCAGGATCCTTTCCTCCATGCCCAGCATCTAATACCACAATCTTTTTGCGCTTAACAACACTAACCTTATTATCGCTACTAGCACTAGTATTCACAACTTTAGGAGCACTACTAACAAAACTACTAGTACTAAGGTCAATAACTAATCTCCAATCTTTCTGAGAAGAAGTCGGTTCTAATAAAAACTTCTTTTTAATATTAGCATTACCTTTTAATACAAAAACGATTCTTTTACCATTATTGTCCAAATTTCCCAAACGAACTTCTTCAACAAGCTTATTTTTAGCAATTTTAGGGTTATTATTTATTTTTGCATTTTTAACATCAATCACTAATCTATTAGGATTATCAAGCAAAAAAGCATCATAGTCAAATTTATCCGTTCCATCAATAACCAAACGAATACCTTCAAGCTGTTGCCCCATTCTAATGTCTTTAATAAGGTTGATTGCAAAAGCCTGTTCAACAGACAAAACAAAAGCAAACACAACACTCAAAAAAGCAATAGATAATAAATTAAAAACGTACCTCATCATATCCTAAAACTAAACATAACCTAAAAAGCATACAATACTTTTAATACAATAACTCACAACTTCTTAAAAACCATTTAATACAAAATACAATAATAAGATTATAAATAAAAAAAACAGCCCGCATTGCGAGCTGTTAATTTTTCTAAATCAGCTTATTTCACCAATTTTTCTAATTCATCAATATAATAAGCAATCAAATTCAAACCATTCTGCCAAAACTCTTTTTCTTTAGGATTAATGCCAAAAGGTTTAAATATTTCTTCATATTCACATATTGCAGTTTTGGATAATAATTCTAAATACTTATCTTCAAAATTATCAACTTTATTTTGCATTTTCAACCAATATAGAGAGTTTACAACGCAATCTGCAAAAGAATATGCATATACATAAAATGGTAAGAAGAAAAAGTGTCCAATAGATCCCCAAAGATAATCAACACTATCATCTATCTTAACATCTGGCCCTAAGCTTTCTTTCATCTCTTCAACCCAAATTTCAGCAAGCCTCTCATGTGAAACCTCCCCCAATTTTCTTTCATCATGAGCTCTTTTTTCAAAGAAATGAAATGCAATCTGACGAATAGCTGTATTAATCATATCATTTATTTTCATAACCAATAAAGATATCTTTTCATCTTTTGAGTTTGCCTTATTTAGCATAGACTGAAATACTAACATCTCTCCAAATACACTAGCTACCTCTTCTGTAGTCATGCGTGAACGCTCATTCAAAACTCCATTTTTTCGTCTTAATTGATGATGGCACCCATGACCAAGCTCATGAGCTAACGTCAAAACATCACGCCTCTGTCCAACAAAATTGAGCATCAAAAATGGATGTCCTTCAACCAATGGAGAAGAACAAAAAGCCCCACTACGTTTTCCTTTCTTAGGAGCAACATCCACCCAATCATTTTCAAAAAACTCTTTAGCTACTCTATATAGTTTAGGAGAAAATTCTCTGTAAGCATCTAAAACAACATCAACACTTTCCTTCCAACTATATTCTCTATCATTTTCAATAGGTAAAGGAGCATTTCTATCCCAATAGTGCAATTTTTTCTTACCTAGCAATTTAGCCTTAAGTTTATAAAATCTCCATGCAATATTTTTATAATTTTCCTTAACTGTATTTGCTAAACATTCAACAGTCGCATCGCTAACTTCTTCGGCTAAATTTCTTGACGACATCGGAAGCTCAAACCCTCTTTTCTCATCATCAATAGCTTTATCCTTCATAATCATATTATAGCAATAAGAAACCATATAAGCGTTTTCTTTTACAACTCTATTTACTTCTTTACCAGCCTTCAAACGAAGTTTTTCATCTTTTGAAGTACAAAGTTTAGAAATTTCAGCATCATTATATTTTTTACCATCAACTACATATTCAAGCCTTGCCATACTTTCTTCATAAAATCTAACCCAAGCCGAACCTGAAGTAATATCCTTTTGTAATAAAATTTGCTCAACTTCTTCTGATAGCTCATATTTTTTATATTTTTTTACTCTTTTCAAATAAGGTGCATACAAGGGCAACCCCTTAATTAACTCATCTTGCTTTTTAGCACTTAATTTATTATATTCTAAGCTCCAAAATACAAGATTTATCGCTGCTTCACTAATACGCTCCTCAACTTTTTGATATAACGCTGTAGCTTTGTCATTTAACATATCAGTAGTAGAATTAAGATGCGCATACCCTCCTAATTTTGATGCAATATTACGCAATTTTTCTAAAGTTTTAAATGCTTTCAAAAACTCATCTTTATCAAGTTTATTAACCCTGCCCTTATATTTTTTATTAAAATCTAATGCAAGTTTTGCATAACTATTTAAGTCTTTATCAATTTGAGGATCATCAATACCATTATAATATTCACTCAAATCCCATACTGGAAATTTATTTTTGCTCATCCACATTCTCCCTAAAATTAAATATATCTCCATCCTTATCATTAAGCATATTAGCCTCTAAAAGATCTTTGCTAAATGGCTCACTAAATTCTTTGGGTACATCCATCGTAACAGGTTCAAAAAAATAATTATCCCATGGATACTGTTGCTCCCCCTTACTCCATAACACAAATCCCTGTCCAACAACTTTTGCATAACAAAAATAACTAGACATTATCGCTCCAAAAACACTAACCATTTCACGCCTACCACTATAAAATGTTAGCTTTTCAGACATATCATATGTACAAGGAGCAAACCCTCTCATCTTATCATCATTATGAGGAGCAACTGAAACAACAACAGCTAACCCAAAAAACAATAACATAAATATTGTTAATAATAAGCCAAACCAATGCTTTTTTATTCTATTTAACAATTTTCATTTCCTTATAATATTCTTCAAGCATTGTTAGCTCTTCTCTAGTATTAGCGCTAGCAACCTCTTTAGCATCACCCTCAATTGCTGTACATTTAAGTCCCATATTGCGAGCAACTTCAACCGCATCAGTTAAATAAAATTCTCTAGAAGCATTATTATTTCCGATTCTTTCTAAAATATCAAACAAATATCTTCCATCAAATCCCATACAACCAGAGTTGCAAAAATCTATTTTCTTCTCTTCATCGCTAGCATCTTTAAATTCAACAATAGACTTAAGTTCACTTCCATCCATTTTCAAGCGTCCATATCTTGCAGGATCATCAGGTCTAAAACCTAGCACAACAACTGCATAACCATCATTAATCATATCAACTGTTTTAAGAAATGTTTTTTCACTAATAAGTGGAGTATCCCCAAAAATAACCAAAACAGGTCCATCAAACACACCCAACGCATCACGAGCACAATTAACCGCATGCCCAGTACCTAATTGTTCTTCTTGTACTGCTGTTTTATATGGATAAACACATTCTTTAACAAGCTCTCCTTCTTTAGAAATAATAGTAACAATTTCCTTTATTCCCATACCTTCTAAAGTTGATAAAATATGTTTAATCATAGGTTTCCCACACACTTCCATCATAACCTTAGGCAAATCAGATTTCATACGAGTACCTTTACCTGCTCCAAGTATAATAGCTGCAATATCTCTTTTAGTCATAGTTATCCTCTATCAATAATTAAAAAACTTGTGTTTAAATACAAACTATAATATACGCTTATATAGTAACAGACAAAAACTAGCAACATTAAAGGAAAAGATATGAAGAAGTTTTTTATTTATCTCGTTGCACTAACAATACTTGGATCATTTAACAATGCTCATTGTGGTATAAGAAGCATAGCTGAAACTCCTGATTTAAAAAATATAGATTATAAGGAGCACAATAAACAATTAAAAAAACTTCTAAATGAACTTCCTGACCCAAATAATAAAAAAGCAATAGAAAAATACATACAAAAACGCGCAAAAAAAATATCTACTGTCTCTATAAAATCTGAAGAACTTCTCTCACCAAGATCAACAAGTATCGTAAACCTTGAAGAGTTAAAAAAACAAGAACAAGCAACAATGTCTGCTTACGATAAAATTTATAACCAAAGCTTAGAACGAGCTTCTTCAATTAATACATTAAACGAAAATATTAAAATAGATGGAACATTCTATCGCGAAAAAAAAACAACCAAACCTCAACAATTTATACCAGATTTTCCATATATTACAATAAAACTTTCTGATGAAAAAGAAATTTTAGCTCCACAAGTTGAGCATATTGCTTATTTATTAACCTCAATTAATTTAGAAACAATCGGTCTAGTAAAAGTAACCGAAGAGTTTGTTTATGTATCAAATAATGAAGGCTTCCCAGAAGGTTTCTTTAGAATTCTTCCCAAATACACATATTCTAAAGACAATAAACGCCGCAGACTAGATTTTACTCTTGATTCTGTTACTATAAATGACACCGAGTACGAATACAAAGTAACCGAAATCGGTAACTATTTATATATAGAGCCCAAAACACCAATAAATCTCCCAACAGGTGTACATAATTACAAGTTTAACTACATAATAGACCGAAGTATTTGGAATTATGATAACTACGATGAGTTTTACTGGGACATTACAGGAAAAACTCTAAAAAAAGTAGTTGGCTCCGCAAATGCGCTTATTATGCTTCCAACCGGTAAAACATTTTTAGCTCAAAATGCTATGGCCTCAACACATAATGGTTTTAATTCAAATCGTGTAACAATTACTTCATTAGATAAAAATGCATTAGCATTTGCTGACACCGAAGCACTAAATATAGCCGAAGATATACATATTTTAATAACTCTTCCCAAAAACACTCTCACTCCTCCAACATCTTTCCAAAAATATCTATGGTTTATACAAGATTATGGTAAAGAGTTCTTTGCTTTTCTAGCATTGCTCGCTATATTAATTGCTTATAATATATCATTAAAACAGATATATAGAAACAAAGATAAATCCACCGCATCAATAAAAAAATCCCCCGCAGTATGGAGGTTATTAAACCTAAACAAATTTGACTCACAATCATTAGGTGCCGAAATATTAAATTTATATACTAAAAAAATTGTTGATATAATAGAAGATAGAGATACAATTATATTAGTTAAAAACACAGATAATTTAAGTAGCCTAACTAAAAAAGAGAAAACTATTCTTCTTCACCTGTTCCCAACAACAGAAACAGTCATTAGAGCTACAAAAGAAGCTTCATTAAAACTAAAAAGAGCTTATAACTATCTTAAAAAGCAAACAAATTTAGAGATATTTTTATTCAAACTTAAACTAAATAAATTCTATCTATTGTTTAATTTTTCTATATTAACATTAGGAATGCTCGGATCATCATTCTTATCGATAAATCCATTACACACATTTTTAGTTGCATTTTTCTCAATGTTATTTTTTATACCTTCAACAATAGTTTTAACCCAAACTTTTAAAAACAAATACATAAATGCAATATCTAAACTTTTAGCTTTACTTTATACTATTTTTATTGCTTCACTAACCTCAATCTACACTTCAAAAATATATGTAGTGATAATCATTATCACCTTATACATAATCTTTTATTACTACAAAATGTTCTCTCTTCGCTCTGGTTTGATGCGTAGCAAAATAAAAGAAACAGAAAACTATAAAATTTATCTACAAAAAAATACTGATATAACCAGTCAAGAGCGTGACTTTATTACTAAAATTCCATATATTTATGCTCTAGGTATAGAAAAACAATATTCACAAGTTTCTATATTTAATCAAATTACAACATTAATTAATATGAAAGGATAAAAAATGAAAGGTATTATACTCGCCGGAGGATCTGGTACAAGATTGTACCCTCTAACTTCATGCACATCCAAACAATTACTCCCTGTGTATGATAAGCCTATGATATACTACCCTCTATCCACTTTAATGCTATTTGGTATAAATGAGATTTTAATAATATCAACACCAGAAGATACTCCAAATATAAAACAACTCTTTGGTGATGGTAAACACCTAGGACTAAAATTATCATATAAAGTACAAGAAAAACCAAATGGAATAGCAGAAGCATTTATCCTTGGCAAAGACTTTATACAAAATGATGAAGTATGCCTAATACTTGGCGATAATATATTCTATATTCAATCACAAATGAAAAATTACAGAAATATTGTTAGAGAAAACAATAACTATGCAACAATATTTGGCTACCACGTTTCAGATCCAGAACGTTTTGGGGTAGTCGAATTTGATGAAAATAAACAAGCTATTTCAATAGAAGAAAAGCCCCAACATCCAAAATCAAATTATGCAGTAACAGGTTTGTACTTTTATCCAAATGACGTTGTAAAAAAAGCTTTATCTCTAAAACCTTCAAAACGTGGTGAGTTAGAAATAACAGATTTAAACAAATTATACTTAAAAGAAAACAGACTAAACGTTATTCCGTTAAAAAGAGGAAATGCATGGCTAGATGCAGGAACTCCTGATAGCCTAATGGAATCTTCTCAATTTGTACAAATTATTGAAAAGCGCCAAGGCCTAAAAATCGCATGTATTGAAGAAATTGCTTTTCGCCAAGGATTTATTGATGACAATCAAATGTTACAACTAATCAATAATCTAAAAGATGGTATTCCATATAAAGAATATTTGAAAAAAGTATATGAGGAAAAACATGATATTTACTAAAACAGATTTAGATGGTGTATATATCATCACTCCACGCATATTCAAAGATAATCGTGGTTACTTTTTTGAGAGTTACAACAAAAGAGAGTTTGAAGATAATGGCTTGTTTTATGATTTTGTACAAGACAATCAATCTTTTTCAACCTATGGCACAATAAGAGGGCTACACTTTCAAAAAGAAAGCGCTGCTCAAGCCAAACTTGTACGTGTTATACAAGGAGAAGTTTTAGACGTTGCCGTTGACATTAGGCGTAATTCTCCGACATATGGACAACATATCGCAATACATTTATCAGAAGAAAATGGAAAGCAACTCCTAATTCCAAGAGGTTTTGCTCATGGTTTCTCTGTTTTATCAGATACCGCCATTTTCGCTTATAAATGCGATAACTTCTACAATAAAGAAAAAGAAGGAGGTCTTTGCGTTATAGACGAAGATCTAAATATTGATTGGAAAATAGATATGACCAAAGCCAATATCTTAGATCGCGATTTAAATCACCCCAAACTAAAGGATTTAGAACCATGTTTTTAGTAACAGGATGTAACGGACAATTAGGTACAGCCTTACAAACTCTATTAAAAGATAAGGCAGATTACATAGATAGAGAAGAGCTAGATCTAACAAACGAAGAAGAAGTAAAAAATTTTTTCGAGTCAAAAAACTATGATTTTATAATAAATTGCGCAGCCTACACAGCTGTTGATAAAGCAGAAACAGAACAAGAAATGGCCTTCAAGGTAAATGCTTTAGCACCATTATACTTAGCCAAATATGGCAAAAATATAATCCACATCTCAACTGACTATGTTTTTGATGGTAAATCACATAAGCCTTACAAAGAAGAAGACCAAACTATACCATTATCAATATATGGTAAAACAAAACGTGAAGGCGAACTAAATGTTTTAGATAACGCACAAACAGCCATTATAATACGAACAGCTTGGTTATACTCTCCACATGGTTCTAACTTTGTTAAAACAATGCGCAAATTAGGTTTTGAAAGAGAAAACTTAAATGTAGTTTTTGATCAAATAGGTTCCCCCACAAATGCATATGATTTAGCACAAGCAATCGTTGCAATACTATCTCAAATAAACCAAAACGAAAAAGAAATTTTCCATTACACAAACGAAGGCGTATGTTCTTGGTATGATTTTGCCATTGAAATAATGGATCAATCTCACTTAACATGCCAAGTAACCCCTATAGAGAGCAAAGAATATCCAACCCCAGCTCCACGTCCTTGTTATAGTGTACTTAATAAACAAAAAATTAAACAACGTTTCAATATTACAATTCCACATTGGAAGGAGAGTTTAAAACAATGTCTCAAACAATTTTAGTAACAGGCGGTGCTGGTTTTATCGGTGCTAATTTCATACCATATTTCATAGAAAAGCATCCTGACTATAAAATAATAAACCTTGATAAATTAACTTATGCCGGAAACCTTGATAATTTAAAAGAAGTTGAAAACCATCCAAACTACACTTTCATACAAGGTGACATTTGTGATGAAACATTTATCAATAGCTTATTTGATAAATACCAAATAACAGGTGTAATACACTTTGCTGCAGAAAGCCACGTAGATAATTCTATTTCTGGTCCAAGAGCTTTTATCAACACCAATTTAGTTGGTACTTTTAATTTATTAGAAGCATGCAGAACACACTGGTTTGATGCCCCATTTGTATCTAAACAAGGATGCGAAAACTATCACTTCCATCATATTTCAACAGATGAAGTTTTTGGAACTTTAGGAGACACTGGTTTCTTTACAGAAAACACACCATATGCTCCTAACTCTCCATATTCTGCCTCCAAAGCAGGATCAGACTTTTTGGTAAGAGCATACTGCCACACCTTCGGACTAAATACAACAACTTCAAATTGTTCAAACAACTATGGTCCAAAACAACATGGCGAAAAATTAATTCCAACAATTATCAGAAATTGCTTAAACCTAACTCCAATTCCTATATATGGTAATGGTAAAAACATTCGTGACTGGTTATATGTAACAGACCATGCCAAAGCAATAGACATTATATATCACGAAGGTAAACTTGGAGAAACATACAATGTTGGCGGCCATAATGAGCTCACAAACCTAGATATCACACACACAATTTGTGAAATTTTAGATACAGAGCGCCCTCGAAAAGATGGCAAAAAATATGCCGAACTCATTACATTCGTAAAAGATAGAGCCGGCCATGACAAACGTTATGCAATAGATCCAACCAAATTAGAAACAGAATTATCATACAAACCTGATGAAACATTCAAAACAGGTATTGTAAAAACTGTTAAATGGTACTTAAGCAAACAATAACTTGAGCCATAACAAAAATAACACTTAAACTTGCCAAAGAAATCTCCAGCCACTTTGGCAGTTTTTTTTGTGAAAAAATAGATATCATCCCTATAAAAGAAACAGGAATTAATGCAACAATATATCTATATTCAGTAGAACAAAAATAAGGAAACTTAATCCAAAATAATGCCCAAGATATAAATACAGCAAACACAAAAACAATAATAGCCAAATTTACACCAAAATCTTTACCTAGTTTATACTTAAATATCCCCAAAAATCCATATATAAACAAAATGTCCAACAAAATTGCTCCCAAATACAATATATAAGCAAAAACACCACCATTCCACTGCCACTCACCAAAAACAGATGTTTTGACAAGCGCTAACCAAACATTTGGTTCAACAATTCCTGCATGTAAATCTACAAACAACTCCCCAATATTAGAAAAATCAAAAAGCCTTCTATATATATCAAATCCATCCATTAATTGATAAGAAACACCTTGAGGAGGAGGAACAAGTGGAAAATTATGATACAAAAGAAAACCGCCCCAAGAAAAACCAATCAAAGCTCCAAATGCAATAATAACAAACTCACACCAAGCTCTCTTATCAAACAATTTATTTTCATTAATCAAAATTGCAATTCCAAGCATAGCAAGATACGAAATCACCATAAGACCAGAAAACTTAGTCATACCAGCCAAAATTAAAATACCAGCAATAATAAGTGCATTCTTATATCCCCTATTCTGATACCAAATAACACCTTGATATATAACTATAGTCATCAAAAAATATACAAATGCATCATTATTATTAAGCCCACTTAAAATTGTATGAATAGGAAAAAACAAAAATACTCCATATCCAAACAATAAAACAATATGCTTAAAGTTAAATAGATTAAACAATCTTAATCCAATAATTCCAACTCCAGAGATAGAAAATAGACTAACAAATCTAACAACATCAAAAGCTTCTTCTCTAGAATTACCTAACATAATTCCAATTTTAGTAATTAAACCGGCAATCCCCCCCCAAAGTGGTGGTTGAAAATATACACTCATCAAATAATTAATAGGATTTTTAACAAAAAAATCATTATCAACAAAATATACCGCATGCATGAAAAAATTAAAATAATCATACTGCCTAACATTTATACCAAGACAAAGTACATACCATAAATTAAGCAAAAAACTACTTGCAAATAAAACATCAGGAATACTAATCTCATACTTAATTTGTCTATATACCAAATATCCTAAAACAACACCACTACCTAAAACAAATGTATGCATAAACATCATGTGCCATAACATTAAAAATATGCACAATAAAAACATACCTTTTAAATTAAAAGAAAAACTCATTCTAATCTCCCATATCTTAGCTAGGATAATATATAAAAAAAATAAATATTTACTTAATACAAAACTTTCAAAAACAAACAACTATTTATCTTTTTTTCTCATGCTATATACACAACCACAATAATCTTGACTATACATTTCCCATTCTTTAATCAATTCAATTCTACGTTGTTGCATACCATTTTTTCTTCCTTCAATTTCAATATATGGCACTCCAACCTCTTGGCTAGCTTTATCACCTGCCCTATTTACTTGGTTTAAATCTTTCCATCTAGAAACGCCCAAAACAGATGCAACTCCATCAAAACCATTTGCTTTAGCAAACCCCATCACCCTCTTTAAGCGATAATAAAAACAGATATCACACCTTTTTCCTCGTTCTGGTTCATTTTCAAAGCCTTTAACAGCATCAAACCATTTTTCAGGCTCATATTCAAGCTCAATACATTTAACTCCAAGTTCCTCACAATATCTTAGCTGTTCATCACGCCTTTTTATATATTCAGTCACAGGATAAATATTTGGATTAAAAAACACGACTTCAAAATCCATTCCATCATTTTTTAATTTTTCAATAACCGCAGCACTACAAGGTGCACAACATGAAAGTAACAAAATTTTTTTATCCAACATTAAACATCCTTAAAAATTATTCATTTTTTGTATTTAAATCATATTTGATAAATAAAAACAAGCAAAAAAAAGTCCCCCAAAAAGGGGGATAGGATAAATCCTAACAGAAATTAACCTCTAATCTCTGCCTTAATAGCCTGCCATGTCATCCAATTATAGAGACCAACAAGCTTCAATGCTTTTCTTGAGAAACCAGTATAATAATAATACTGATCCAAGTCTAGCTGACTTCTGACTTCATCCCAATTGATTTCCTTGTAGAAATCACGATAAAATTCAGTCACCTTTTCCCAATTTGTTGCCATTTTCTTTGCAAGTCTGTCAATCGGAATACTGCAACAAGGAGCCTCTTTAACCACCCATCTATAGGCAGTATTTGTAGCCACCCTACCAACATACTCCCAACGTTCTGCCTCAGAGCATCGCGTTGTAGCATAAGGTTTAACCATATTCCTTAACTCCAAAGCAGAATGCCCTGCACATTGATCACTCCAAAGCATATCTGTTTCGCCGTTTTCTTCAACATGCAGCATAATACCAAACACAATCTTATGACAGTGCTCACGATACTTAGGCTCCAAAGAAGTAAACATGAT
This sequence comes from Alphaproteobacteria bacterium, assembly GCA_045633945.1. GTDB lineage: Bacteria > Pseudomonadota > Alphaproteobacteria > RF32 > CAG-239 > CAG-267. The sequence goes on along the minus strand of JAZQZH010000032.1, from coordinate 11,361 downwards.
TTCAATGTTATTAACCAAGAAATCATAGCACTCATTCGACATGATGCGATACTCATCGTACGCAAAGGTATACATCTTATATTCACTAGGAAGAAGATTTACTAAGTCAACTCCCTCATGAAGCAATGCTCCCCTTGAAATACGCTGCATACCAACCTCAAACAGAAGCCCTGCAACATGTGGATCCCACAAGAAAATACTGCGACCCCACTTCGCCATAAGCTTCATAAAGCTCTTAGCACCATAACCTCGGTTATTAAATGGCTTTACAATCTTCGGAAGAATGTAATTGTCAGCAATCTCCTTAATGCTCAAATTCTGCAAATCCTCAACTTTTGCAAAAGAAGCCTCAGCAACATCGGTAATAAATTGATTTCTCATAGTCTTAATACGGTTTTTAACGAGGTGCCATTCCTGTAAATAGCTTTCCGCGCCTCTAAATTAAACAATATTCTGATATAATACATCATAATAAATTTTATATCACTATTATATTCAGTCATATTTTTTAATCCAGCAACCGCAGCATTAAATTAACATGAGACAAACAAAATAACAACATAAAAATTTACCGAAATATATTATAACAGTATGATTATATCATATTTTATGATGCAAAGCAACATTTTTTAATCATCAAATTTTATTTGCCCTAACTAAGGCATATATTTCTCTTTTATTCATGCTATTAATCTTATTAAACACATCAATAATATCTTCTTTAGAGATATCTTTTATAATTTCATCATAATTCATAATTTCATCAACGCTATATCCATCAAGCATCATCATGCCAACATAACCTGCAATACTAGTCGGATTTTCAAGCATATAAATCGTATTACTAAGTGTTTCATTTCTAATTTTTAAAACATCTTCTTGGCTTATATTATTTACTCCCTCAACTACCCCATCTTTAATAATACGCTTAATTTCTTTAGATTTCAATTCATTATTTGCCGGTACAATATAAAAGGCAATCTTCCCTCCGTACTCCTCGTTATAATCAATACTTACAGCAAAACTCAAAAACTTTTTATCTTCATATACAAACTTATTAGTCAAATATGCCGTATCATCACCAGATAAAAACTCAACCAAAAATTCAAGCGCTAATATCTCTTTTTTAGAAAACTTTTTAGCATCCAAATGCCAATATGCCACAAATCTTTGTTGATTAATTCCATCTAAATCAACTTCCAAATCAATTTCTTCAGCATTCAACTTATCTCTTTTTATCTCTGCTTCAACTATATCTCCCTTTTTTATCTCACCAAAATATTTATCAACAAGCAATCTTGCCTCATCAACACCAATATCTCCCACTATTACTAATATTGCATTAGATGGGGTATAGTATTTATCATAAAAATTTCTTGCGTCACAAAGCTTCAAGCCTTTAATTTCATGCGCCTCACCGCTAACAGGCCTAGCAAAAAGATGTTTATCCCAAAATCTCTTATTTAATGTTTCATAAAATTTAGTAATAGGATTTGTTTCAAATCGTTGCATCCTTTCTTCTAAAACAATAGCTCTTTCTTTTAAGAAAACTTCCTCACTTAACTTAAGGTTTTCCATTCTATCCGCTTCAAGAGCTAACATCAATTCTAATTTAGAAATATCACTAAATTCATAATATCCAGTATGCAAATATGTTGTATATGCATTATTATCTGCTCCGTTTTCTTCTGTTATAGTATTAAACTCTTGCCCTCTAACCTTTTTTGTTCCTCTAAACATCATATGTTCCAACAGATGAGCAATACCACCTTTTCCATTTGGATCATTAATTGAACCAGCTTTATAATAAAGCTTCACTAGTCCAACAGGCGCTTTATGATTAGAAACTACCACCACCTTCAACCCATTGTCTAACACAAAATCATGTACATTTAACATTTTAGAAGACGCATCAAAAGTAAAATACAAAATAAAAACAGCTCCCAACAAAAACTTTCTAATCACATCTTCCCCCATATAAATCTATAAAGACACACCAAAACAATTTTAAAACCATTAATCACACAAAAAAAGAAGCTTGCAATCAGACAAGCTCCAAAATAAAACCTATTGAGGTCTAACCTCATAATCAGGAGGTACAACCAAAGCATTTCTTTTCATAACCTTTGTTTCATCTGGTTTTGAACGCGCCATTCCTAAATCTTCTTTAGTCAAACCACAAGCTCCAAGCAACAAAACAATAACCATCAATATACTAAACTTTTTCATTATTTCGTCTCCTCTATTTTTTTATTTTTACCACATTTATCAAAAACAACTCCATCTAGTACAATCAAAACAGCCCCAATACAAATAAAGCTATCAGCCACATTAAACGCAGGCCAATGATGAACACCTAAATGCACATCCAAAAAGTCATAAACTGCACCAAGACGAACTCTATCAATAACATTACCTATAGCACCACCAATAACAAATCCTAATGAGGCTCTCATATACAAAGACTTTTCATTATTTAACCAATACAATAAAAAGCCAACAACCAACAAAGAGAAAGCTGATAATATATATACACCATTTACACCAAGATTATTAAACATAGAAAAGCTAACACCAGTATTCCACGCAGAAACCAAATTAAAAAATGATGTAACCTCAACCATTCTACCAACTTCTAACAAATAAGAATATACCATTATCTTAGAAAATTGATCTAATACTATAACTAAAAGTGCAATCAATAAACCTACAATCACTTATCTATTCCTTACTAAACAATAATTACATATAACAAAACATAATAAAATGACATAAAGTTTTCAAACCTTAAATCATCTTTTTCCCCAAAACTAAAGCTTAGAAATTAAAGTCATACCCAATTTTATATGGATTTGATCTATTTTTACGATACTCATCAACTCTATTACTAACAGCTAACAAAGTTTTACGAAACTCTTCATTATCACAAAGAACCAATCCTTTCACACTTGAAGCATTAGCCCCCATCTTGCCACCTAAATAAAGATAAAGTTCTGGATTATAATGCCTCAAAAAAGCCCATTCTGTAGCTTCCAAATTTTCAACCCCATATCCAATATTCTCTAATAACGCTTTAGTATCAATATTATCTACATTCTTTAATTTTTTTTCCTCATACCAAAGCCCTATTCCAGATTTAGCAAATTCCTTCCATGGAAACATTGTCCCTGGGTCTATTTTTCTAGTTGGCGCTAAATCAGAATGTCCAATCACATTTATCGGTTCAATTTTATATTTCTTCATCAATGATATACAAAGTTTTTTTAAAGCAAGCATCTGTTTTTGAGAATATTGTCTTTCACCAAAAAGTTCATTACATAACTCAATCCCAATAGAATTACTATTTATATCACCCTGACCATTCCAAATACCTACCCCAGCATGCCAAGCACGATTATTTTCATCAACTAATTTGAAAACCTCACCATTTCTATCAATAACATAATGGCAAGATAACTCTCTATCTTCTAGAAGATTTATCAAATCTTTTGCTTCGGTTTGCGCTCCTGCATGTATAACTATTGTATCAATTTTATCTTTTAACCGAACATTATAATAGGGAAGCATTTGTTCTTTCATATTATTATAAAAACCCTTTACCTATTCCAAATCCTTCTATTCCAAAAAATTCAGCTATAGTTTCAGCAATATCTGCATAGCATTTTCTACAACCAATATTTTCTTTTTTAACATTTTTACCAAACATAATAACAGGAACGCATTCCCGAGTATGATCAGATCCCTTATGAGTTGGATCACACCCATGATCCGCTGTAATAAATACAATATCATCATCCTCTATTACATCTTCAATCTCTGAAAGCCTTTTATCAAAATACTCTAAACCTTTAGCATAACCTTCAACGTCTCTCCTATGTCCCCAATTCATATCAAAATCAACAAAGTTTGTAAAAATAATACCATCCTTCTTCAAACACTTAATTTCATTAAGTGTAATATCCCAAAGTTCTTCTAATCCGCTAGCCTTAACCTCTTTTGTCATTCCCTGATGAGCATAAATATCTCCAATCTTACCAATAGCAACAACTTCTAAGCCCTTATCTTTAGCCTTATCCAAAATTGTTTTACCAAATGGTAATACTGCATAATCATGCCGATTTTTAGTTCTAACAAATTCCCCTCTTTTTTCACCAACAAATGGTCTTGCAATAATTCTACCAATATTATAAGGCTTTACTTCTTCAAATGCTATTTCACAAAGTTTATAAAGATTTTCTAATCCAAATTTTTCTTCATGTGCAGCAATTTGCATATTACTATCTGCTGATGTATAAAAAATTGGCTTCATAGTTTCCAAATGCTCTTCTCCAAGCTCTTGAATAATAACAGTACCAGAATGCGCCTTATTACCCAAAATACCTTTAATCCCAGAACGTTTACAAATTCTATTTATCAATTCCTCAGGAAACGATGGATAATCAAGCTTAAAGTGTCCAAAATCTTTCATCACAGGTACACCTGCCATTTCCCAGTGCCCAGAAATAGTATCTTTTCCTGCACTTTTTTCTTCCATATATCCATATTTAGAAGCTAGCGAAATTTCAGGTTCTTTTGCTAAAAGTTCAACTTTTTTTCCACTAGCCATCTCTAAAATTTTAGAAAGCCCCAAAAAATCTAAATTAGGTAAAGCAAGATTTTTATAATTTTTTGCTATATTATAAAAAGTATTAGCTCCCTCATCGCCAAAATTTTTAGCATCAACAGCTCCACCAACACCAAATGAATCCATCATTAAAATAACAACTTTAGCCATAATTAAACTCCTTTTTTATAATTGCAATATCTCTATAACACCCAAATACTTATCTTTAAACCTTTATTTTTTTATTCCCACATAATAAACCGCCTTAATACCATCAGCCGCAGCAGACGTTATCCCTCCTGCATACCCCGCTCCTTCCCCAATCGGGTATACTCCTTTAATATTAGCGCTAAAACTCTCATCTCTTATAATTCTAACCGGACTAGAACTTCTTGTTTCAACAGCCGTCAATACCGCATCATTTGAACAAAAACCTCTTAGTTTATTTTCCATCAACATCAATCCTTTTTGCATCGCCTGATAAATATCCTTACTAAATAGCTCCTTAAAATCACTACATTTAACTCCAGGCAGATAAGATGGTTTAACATTTCCAAGTTTAACACTTTTCTTTGATCTAATAAAATCTCCAACCAACTGAACTGGGGCAAAATAATTACTTCCACCAAGCTCAAAAGCCTTCTTTTCCAATTTTTCTTGAAATTCTATTCCTGCTAAAGGATGTGTTGAACCAAAATCTCTCTCATCTACATTAACTAAAAGCGCAGAATTAGCATTTTCTTTATCTCGCTTATATTCACTCATACCATTGGTTACAACATGCCCTTCAAGACTAGTCGCTCCAACAACAACACCACCTGGACACATACAAAAACTATAAAGCGAGCGATTATTCTCTAAATGAACCGCTAATTTATAATCACTTGCTCCCAAATACGGAGAATTGCAATATTTTTCTCCATATTGGCTCAAATTTATATACTTTTGCTTATGCTCAATTCTACACCCAACTGCAAAAGGCTTTTGCACCATCTTAACCCCATTATCAAAGAGCATCTTAAAAGTATCTCTTGCTGAATGCCCTAGCCCAAGATAAACTTCTTTTGTTTTTATAGAGTAACAATCACCAGTATCTTTTTTTATTATAACATTCTCAATTTCATCATTTTTCACTTCAAAACCAACAAACGTTTCCTCAAATCGATACTCTCCACCAAGGCTTTCAATTTTATTTCTAATATTTTTAACCATCTTAACCAAGTTATCAGTACCAATATGTGGTTTTTGAAGATATAAAATTTCCTTTGGCGCACCATTTAATACAAACTCTTTTAATACTTTCGCAACAAACTTATCTTTTTTTATTCCTGTCATAAGTTTACCATCAGAAAAAGTTCCAGCCCCCCCTTCTCCAAATTGAACATTAGACTTTTCGTCTAATATCCCATTTTCCCAGAACTTTCTAACTTTCTCAGCTCTTTTATCAACATCATTCCCTCTTTCAATAATAATAGGTTTAGCTCCCATTTCTGCCAAACAAAGTCCAGCCATCATCCCAGATGGACCACTCCCGATAACAACAGGCCTATAATCTTTATTCCACTTATATGCACCAAAATCTAATTCTTCTTCTTTTTCAAACCTAATTAAGTCAGCTCCACATTCAATATCACATTCAGCCTCAAACTCTACTGCAAAAACAAAGAAAACATTATCCTTCTTTCGTGCATCAATAGATTTCTTAACAAGCTTAATATTTTTTATTCCAGCATTTCTAAATTTTTTTCTAACTTCAGCCACAACAGTATCAACATCCGTATTAATTGGCATTTTTACATTATTAAGTCTATAAAACATCGCATCCTCAATTAATATTATAGCAAAATACTACCTCAAAACAAAAAATAATGTCAAATAAAGAAACGCATCATTTGAAGAAAAAAACTCCTCCCCCCTTTAAATGACAAATTTGATAGTTATATAAGCTAGCGAAAAGTATTACAAAACCAATAATACTTTAGGACTAAAGTTAATTTTAGTTTACAATGGAGTTAAAACACATGAAAAAAATTTGTTTATTAGCTGCAGCAGTTTCGGTTTTTGCTCTAAACGCAAATGCCAATAGTTGGAACACCAACGACTACTACAGACCATATATTGGAGCTGATTATGTTTATTCACACCTAAAACAAGGATCAAATGTAAAACACGCTAAAAAAGATTATAGTTCATGGAAAGTAAATCTTGGAATGGATATGGGAAAATACGCTAGCCTAGAAGCATTCTTCCAACAATCAGGCGAGCGCAAATCAGATCACAAACCAGAACAAATTAAATCAGAATACTATGCTTGGGGTTTAGATATGTACGGAAAAATGCCAATCATGTGCTCAGGGTTTAATCTACTTGGTTCATTAGGTCTTGCCGACTATAACATAAAATATAAATTTAAACCATCAGGAAGCGAAGATAAACAACGCATGGGATATCGAGCTGGTGCAGGTTTCTCATATGATTTCACTCACAATATATCAATGCGTGTAATGGGACGATACGCTTATGTAGGTATGAAAAACCTTAACCACATCATGGAAATGACTGCCGGCTTAAGTTACGCATTCTAAACAACATAATAATTTAAAATCAAAAACTTCAAGAGCATTCTTAACCCATCTCTTGAAGTTTACTTTTTTATTTATCACTAAAAAAGGAGCTAAAATAGCTCCCATAAAATCACAATATTTTAAGCCTTAAGAAGCTTTTTTATTTGCCATCAATATAGAAAGCACTCTATCAAGAGTTTCTTTCAAATCTCGACGTTCCACAACAATATCAACCATACCATGTTCTTTTAAGTATTCAGCAGTCTGGAAACCTTCAGGCAATTTTTCCCTAATAGTCTGCTCGATAACACGTTTACCAGCAAAACCAATCAAAGCTCCACGCTCTGCAATATGAATGTCACCAATCATAGCAAAAGAAGCAGAAACACCACCAGTTGTAGGATCAGTAAAGATAGAAATATAAGGCAATCCTTTTTCTTTTAATCGATTAATTGCTGCTGTAGTTCTAGCCATTTGCATCAAAGATAACATTCCCTCTTGCATACGCGCTCCGCCAGAAGCACTAGCAATAATAAGAGGCATATTATGCTCATATGCATACTCAGCCGCAGCAACAATACCTTCACCTACTGCTGTTCCCATAGAACCACCCATAAATGAAAAGTCCATAGCTGCCACAACTGTATCAATATTAGAAACTTTACCTAAACCAACTTTAATAGCATCATTACCACCTGTTTTTTTACGATACACCTTGATTCTATCAGTATATCTTTGAGTATCCTTAAACTTCAATGGATCTTCTTTTACCTGAGGTAAGACCATTTCAGAATAGATACCATTATCAAATAATTGCTTCAATCGTTTATCTACATATAATCTCAAGTGATAACCACACTTAGTACACACATAAAGTGTTTGCTTTAATTCTTTAGAAAAAAGCATCTGCCCACATTCTGGACACTTAACCCACAAATCATCAGCAATTTCTTTTGGTGTAGTTTTTTTTATTTTTGGTCGAACAATATCAGTCAGCCAATTCATGAATACCTCACTTATTATTTATCATCAACAGATGGATGAGAAAACCATCCTTTGATTTTTTTGTTAAGCGAAAAAGAAAGTTTTTTATCGCTTTTAGAATCAACTTCTTCTTGTAGAGAACTAACTTGTTGATTAAGTTTTTCGTGTTCAATATTAAGTCTTTGATGTTCTTTAGTTAACTGTTTATTTTGCTTTTTTTGCTGACGAATAGTAGCTCTAACAGGAGCGTATTGCATCCATGCAACAAGTCGTCCAATCAAATATCCTAAGCAAAACAAAACAAAATAAACAACACTAACTGCAATTTCTAAATTAGGAAAAGGCCACAAAGCAACAAACTCGTTGTTTTGCACTAAAAACATAACAAACAAAGTCAAAACAGGAAGAGAAATCAAAACTTTAAGCAGCCACATATCAATCTCCTAACAATTAAATATTAAACTATTAGTTCTCATTTAATTTTTCATGCAATTCTTTACCAACCTTAAAGTGCACAATATTACGACTACCAATCTTTACCTTAGCACCAGTTCTTGGGTTTTGAGCAACCCTTGGTTCTCTCTTATGAATAGAGAAAACACCGAAACCTCTAAATTCTACTCTATCACCTTTAGATAAAGCAGCTGTTATATTTTGAAAAATAATATTAACAATTTTCTCAACTTCGCTAATTAAAAGATTAGGATTCTTCTTAGCAACGCTTTCTATCAATTCAGATCTAGTCACAATATACCTCTCATGAAAATATAAACTTAATTAATTTCGAACCTAGTATATAACACCAAAATTCAAAGTAATCTATAATTTTTTGCTTATTTTACACAAGCCTCTGCACCTCTTATATACAGTGGCTTAGGAAAATCAAGTTTTTTATTTAGATATTTTTTATAAACTGCATTAAACAAAGCACTAGAATCAACAAAATCAACTAGCTCAACATGACAAATATCTACCCCCATTGGCTGAGATAAAAGTCTCTCCACTCCATCACCTATAAAGCTAACTTTATGAGATTTAAGCATATCCTTAATCTCATCACGCCCCATAGCCATAGGAGGTGTTAATTTTGCTAACTTCTCATCAAATAGCTGAAAATAAAAGTCTTCGCGCTTTGTTTCGATAACTACTGCATTATAAAAAGCTATATGCTCTTTTTTCAACATTTCTATATATACATCAAAATTAGAAACGCCTGTAATATTAAGTTCCTCATGCCCTAAAGCCAAAGCTTTTGCAAAAGATACACTAGCTCTAACCCCAGTAAAAGACCCCGGTCCAACTGAAACTCCAAGCAAGCCTACATCAGAAAACAAAATATTTTCTCTATCCAAAATTTCTCTTACACTAACCGCTAATTCTTCCGCTTGCCCAAATTCCATAAATTTTTCAACCTTTTGCCTACACTCCATATCCTTATAAAGTGCCAAAACAAGCCCCATAGCTGTTGTATCAAATACTAATGTATACATATCCTTGTTTACTCTTTCAATTTTTAATTTGCTAACATATAATATATGCATTAAAAAGTATATATACCAAAATAAAAAAACAAACAACCTTTATTTTTTAATTTTAGAGAGAAATTACATGACTATAGAAACAATAACAACCTTATTATATATTTGGTTTGGCATTACATTAACATTCCCCCTTCTTGCTTTTATCATCATGTATAAAAATAAAAAATTAAAAAATACAATCTCTAAACTAGATTTAGCCAATCGCCATTATGAAGAAATGCTTTATGCCTCCAAAGATGGCTATCTTACTTATTCCGTATATAAAAATAAAACATATGAATATTGCTCTAGAAGGTTAGCTACAGTCCTTAACCTAAAAAACGGAGAAGATAGCTCATTCGAAGAAATTTTTTCAACATTTTCAAACACATACAAAGAAACAATAAAGCAAAAATTCAACCTTTTAACTCAAAAAGGCATCGGCTTTGAACTCATTGGTCAAACAAAAGACAACAAAACATTTGTAATAACCGGTACCAAAATAAACTCAACAGATAAAGAAATAAATAGTAATTGCATATGGTTTAGAGACATTACAGAAAGCAAACAATATATTGATAATGTTACAACACAAACACTATCTATGCGCAAAGAAATTGAAGATTTTCGCATTCTTATAGATAATATTCCAAATCCAATATGGTTAAGAGATGAAAACCTTAACCTACGCATTCTAAATCGCCCCTACCTAAATCTATTGGGGCTAAAAAACTTTAACGAGCTAAATAGCGCTAACTCTAGTCTAAAAGATTTAGGAAACACCACGAATTTCAAAGAGTTAGCTCAAAATGCTAAAGTTTCAAACAGACCACAAAAAAAGCATGTAAACATCCTAACAAACGGCGAACTTAAAAAATTTGAAATAACCAAAACCCCATATCACGATTCGTCATTAAAAACAACTCACATCATTGGCTCACTCATTGATATTACTAACTTTGATGATGCTAAACGTAACTATCAAATGCATTTAGATTCTCACTTAGAAATATTGAGCTCACTAGATACTGGATTTTGTATCATAAATCCAGAACATAAATTCATCTTCTCTAACTCTGCATTTTTGAAATTATGGAATTTACCACATAATTTTATAGATCAAACCCCTCACTACAATCTATTTCTAGATAAAATAAGAGAACAAAAGATACTTCCAGAGGTTCCCGACTTCAAATTATATAAAGAAGAAGAAAACAAAGCTTTTGATGGCCTAACAGATCCCAAAGAAGATCTCCTATACATCCCTGATGGCAGAACATTCAAACGCATCCGTGCCCCTCACTCAGACGGCACTCTTATTGCATATGAAGATATAACAGATGACTTGGCAACCACTAGAAACTTAAACGATCTAACCGCTGTTCAACAAGGAATACTAAACAATTTACGCGATTCTGTCGTTATCTTTTACCCTAACTTAAAGTTAAAAACATATAATAATGCGTTTATAAATCTATTAACAATTAACGACAAACAATTATTTGAAGACATAACACTAAAAGATGTTATTGATATGCATGAACCAATCCTGCCCGAACTAGAAGACTGGAACGCATTTAAAGAAAACATGATAAACCATATAACATCAATGACAACTTTTAGCCTAAAACTAAAAAATAAGAAAAATATAACAGTAACACCGTCAATTTTACCTGATACATCGCTAATG
>JAZQZH010000031.1:0-3488 GCA_045633945.1 Alphaproteobacteria bacterium | reverse complement strand
CAAAATATTTATGCCAACATAGTGGGAAATTCCGAAATAACACCACAAAAAATAAGGCCTACCCATAAACTTTCTGATAATTCTATGATCCAATCTCTTCAAAAAGAATTAAAATCCATAGAAGATGAGATAACAGATTTAGAATTAGAATGGTTTAGGCTTCAAGATAACTAAAACAAAAAAAGGTCTAGCAAATAGCTAGACCTTTTAAAAAGCTATAAAGAAAATTAAGCTGTTTGACCAAGTTGAGCAGCAACTTCTGCGGCAAAATCTTCTTCTTTCTTTTGAAGTCCTTCACCGAGTTTGAAGCATACAAAACCTTTTAATGCTACTTCTGCATTATTTTCTTTTGCAAAATCTTCAACAACAGTTTTAACTTTCTTCTCTGGATCCATAATGAAGTTTTGTTCTTCAAGAACAACTTCTTCATAGTACTTACGTATACGGCCTTCAACCATTTTCTCAACGATATTAGCAGGTTTTCCACTTGCTAAAGCTTGTTCAGAGAAAATAGCTTTTTCACGAGCTACAGCTTCTTCAGGTACTTCTGCAATATTTAAAGAAATAGGGTTAGTTGCAGCAATGTGCATAGCAATATGTTTACCAAGTTCTAACATTTTTGCGTTATCAGCATTACCTTCAACAGCAACTAATACACCAATTTTACCTAAATTAGCTTTAGCAGCATTGTGCATGTAAGAAGCAACAACACCATTTTCAACTGATAAGTATTGAGCTCTTCTTATGTTCATATTCTCACCAATTTTAGCAATCATATCTGTTAAGATAGTTCCCATATCTTTTCCATTAACAGGACATACAAAAGCTTTCAATGCTTCTACATCACCTTTAACAGCAAGAGCAGCTTTAGCGGAATTTTCTACATATTCTTGGAAGATATCATTTTTAGCAACAAAGTCAGTTTCTGAGTTTACTTCAACAACAGCACCTTGGTTACCTTCAACATAAACAGAAACTAAACCTTCGGCAGCAATACGACTAGCTTTTTTAGCAGCAGAAGCTAAGCCTTTCTTACGTAACCAGTCAATAGCATCTTCCATGTTACCATTAGTTTCAACAAGTGCCTTTTTACAATCAAGCATACCAGCACCTGAAGTTTCTCTTAAACTTTTTACCATACTAGCGGTAATTTCAGCCATTTTCATTCCCCTTATAAAAAAAAATAAAATCAGGCGACGACTTCAAGCCGTCGCCAACAATGCTTAAATTAAGCGTTTTCTACGTTTTCAGCGAAAGCTTCTTCAACTTTAACGCCGTGAGCAGCCATTTCAGCTTGCATGCCATCTAAAACAGCAGAAGAAATTAATTCACAATAAAGCTGAATAGCTCTAATTGCATCATCGTTACCAGGAACTGGATAATCAACATCATAAGGGTTAGCATTTGTATCTGTAATACCGATTACTGGAATACCTAATTTTTTAGCTTCTTTGATAGCCAAAGATTCTTTTGGAGTATCAATAACAAATAACAAATCTGGTTGACCACCCATGTTTTTAATACCGTTCAAAGAAAGAGCAAGTTTGCCTTGTTCTTTTTTAATGTTTTGCATTTCTTTTTTGGTATATCCCTCATAAGCATTTTTTTCTTCCATTTCGTTTAATTTAACGAGACGGTTGATTGATTTATTAACTGTTTTCCAGTTAGTTAGCATACCGCCCAACCAACGATAGTTAACATAATATTGTCCGCATCTCTCAGCACTTTCTCTAACAATATCTTGCGCTTGACGTTTTGTAGCTACAAAAAGAACTTTACCGCCTTTAGAAGCAACATCACGAGCAACAGCCATAGCTGTATAAAGCATTGGATATGTTTTTTGTAAATCAATGATGTGAACATTATCTTTTTTTCCATAGATATATGGAGCCATTTGTGGATTCCAACGACGAGCGTGGTGTCCAAAGTGTACGCCAGCTTCAACGAGTTGACGTAAAGTAAAAGTAGGAAGAGTCATTTTTATTTTTCCTTTATTTTCCGGTTAAACCTCCGCAAGCTTAAAAGTTTTGGATGAAGTTAAATAATTTAACATCGCCACAAAACACCGGAGCGCTAAATTTTACTATCATAAAACCTACCGCAACCGCTTGCGTGTGAATTAAATAAAAGCCTGGCACCATTGCCAAGCATGCGTTATATACCCTTTTATTATTTAAATTGCAAGCATTTTTTTTACAATCTAAACAAGATTACTCGTGAAATAATGCTTTTTTGTTGGATATTACAAATATTTTTCTTGTGTTACGCGTTTTAATCTTCTATATTCCCAAGAGAAAATTATAAAAACTAGAGGAAGAAATGAGTGATTTATTTGAGGGATCAGCTGTTGTAGCTAAAGAAGAATATTCAGCAGCCGATATTGAAGTGTTAGAAGGTCTAGAACCTGTTAGACATAGACCAGGTATGTATATCGGCGGAACAGATGAGCAAGCACTACACCATTTGGTCGCTGAAATTTTAGATAACTCAATGGATGAAGCTGTTGCAGGTCATGCAAGTCGTATTGAGATTAGTCTTAACGATGATTTATCAGTAACCATTACTGATAATGGTCGCGGTATTCCTGTTGATGCTCATCCTAAATACCCAGATAAATCAGCTCTTGAGGTTATTTTAACAACTCTACACTCAGGTGGTAAGTTTGGTGGTAGTGCATATAAAGTTTCTGGCGGTTTGCATGGTGTAGGATCATCTGTTGTAAATGCTTTATCAAAAAAATTAATAGTAGAGGTAGCGCGTGATAAAAAACTTTATAGACAAGAATATTCTTGCGGAAAACCTCAAACAAAATTAGAGTTAGTTGGAAATGCTCCAAACAGAAGAGGTACAAGCATTACATTTTTACCTGATGAAGATATATTTGGTCATGATAATAAATTTGTTCCAGCCAAAATTTATCGTATGGCGCGCTCAAAAGCATTTCTTTTTAAAGGTATAAAAATTTTATGGAAGTGCGCTCCATCTTTAATAAAAGAGGGTGATAATATACCTGAAACAACAGAATTTAATTTTCCAAATGGTTTACTAGATTTTTTAAATTATCAAATTGGTACACGTCTAACAGTTAATAGAAATCCATTTTCAGGTGAAGCCGAACTAACAGGAAATGAAGGAAAAGTAGAGTGGGCAATTACATGGCCTGATGATGAAAAAGGTTTCTGTAACTCATATTGTAATACGGTTATAACCCCTCTTGGTGGTACGCATGAGCAAGGTTTTAGAACAGCACTATTGAAAAGCTTAAAAGAATATGCCGATATGGCAAATATAAAAAAAGTTGCAAATGTTACCGGTGATGATTTCTTAAGTGATGCTGCTATTATGCTTTCAGTATTTATTAGAGATCCACAATTCCAAGGACAAACTAAAGATAAATTAACATCATCTAAAGCTGTAAATTTAGTTGAAAAGGCTGTAAAGGATTCATTTGATCATTGGTTATCATCAGATAAAGAAAATGCAACAGC
>JAZQZH010000030.1:0-5388 GCA_045633945.1 Alphaproteobacteria bacterium | reverse complement strand
CAATACCATTTTCTGCAACTTCATCATTTAATACATCTTCTTCTGTTTTATCTTTAGCCATCATATCAAAACCTCATAAAAAAATATATATTATATACAAAACAACATCTTGCTTTATTATTTATACAACAAAAAATTTTAAATACAACAACTTTTTGTTGTATTTTTCAACTTTTAATATCAATGGTTTTCTATTTATCTTCTTTAGTGTGTTTATTTAAATAAATTACAAGAACCAAGCCTATAAACAAGCATATTAGCAAAACAAAATTACCATATTTACCATATATAGTATTAACACTTAATACCTTTGGTAATAAAACATCAGATATTCCTTTTTCGCCAAGATTTATAGCACCAATAACATCACCATTTGGTCTAATTACTGCACTAATACCCGTGTTAGCACTTCTAATAACAGTAACCCCCTCTTCTACCGCTCTCATTTGCGTTGCAGCAAGATGCTGATATGGTCCAGCACTCATGCCATACCATCCATCATTTGCCAAAACAACCAAAATATCTGGCTTATCTATAGGATTTATTACTCCTTTAGGAAAAATACTTTCATAACAAATAGCTCCCCCCATCAAAGGTAAGCCTTTAACTTTTATATTTTTAAATTTCTCACCTTTTTTAAGATTTCCAACCACATCCGCAACGGGCTTCATAAAGTCTGGTAAATATTCTTTTAAAGGCATATACTCACCAAATGGTACCAAATGAGCCTTATCATAATAATCTTTTATAATACCATTACCATCTATTGCAAACATAGAATTATATGATACATACTCACCCTGTTCTATACCAAATCTAATAAGTCCTGTTATTAAAAAGCCATCTTTATCAATAGCCTCAGTAATTTCTTCTAATCTTCTTTTATCAAAATCTAATGGATATGGGGTTGCCGTTTCTCCCCAAACAACCAAATCAACTCCATCAAGAGGCTTTGACTTGCTTAAATCAATATATGAGCGAAAATGTTGATACAACATACTATTATTCCATTTAAGCGTTTGAGGTATAGCAGGTTGCACAAGTCTTACCTTCAAATCTCCATCAACATAGTCTTTTTTATTAAACCAAAACAAACTAAAAAACACCAATGGTATAATTATAAAATATAATCCACCTTTATAGTTTTTTTTCTTAACCCAGCCCAAAAATAAAATACTAAAGCCTGTAATAAATAGCAACAACATCAAGGATAAACCATAACAACCGACAACTCCCGCACCTTGAATCAATCTCACATCAATACTAAGCGCAGATCCAAATAAATTCCATGGAAATCCCGTAAATATAAAACTTCTAATCCACTCAAATAAAACTATTCCAAAACACCAAATAATCCCTTTGGCATAGATATTTTTTCCAAATTTAACCAAAAACAACGGAATACTGATAAATAAACTAAAAAAAAGTCCCATTGCAATAAATACAACCGGAACATATGCCCTAAATTCCTCTTCATCAACCAATAGAGCATTACAAACCCAAGAAAAACCAACTGCAAAGAATGAAAAGCCAAATAAATAACAATAAAAAAATGCTTTCTTATCAATTTTATTTAAATTAAAAACATAAGTAAAAAATAAAAATAAGCATACATAACCAATCAAAACCTGATTAAATGGAGGAAAAATAGAGCTAGCTCCTATTCCTAATACAAGCATAGACAACATACTCAAGACTTTTGAGTTTTTATGTTTAAAAAAAGCTAGCATTATTCCTCATTCTCATATGGATCAGCTATTGAAAATTCTCCCAATATATCTGTTTCCAATTCTTCCATCTCTTCTGCTTCATCATCTTCTTGATGGTCAAAACCTAAAAGATGCAAAAAACCATGTACCAACAGATGACAATAGTGAGCATAAAGACTAATACCTTTAATATTAGCTTCTTCATACAAAGTTTCAAAAGCTAAAATAATATCACCTAATTCATGTGTTTCATCATTCTCAATATTATCCCAAAACTCATCATCATCAATATTAGCAAAAGAAAGAACATTGGTTGGTTTATCAAAACCTCTAAATTCTTTATTTAGCCTATGCACTTCTTCATTATCGCTCAAACATACATTTAAGCTGAGCTTTTTATCCATACTCAAAACTTCGTGCTTGCAATTTTTTAACACATATTCAAAAGTTAAATCTTTAAGCTCTAATGCAACCTTAACCGCATCAAAATCTACATTATCAACCCAAAAATCATTTTCTACAATAACTTCTAAATCAACCTTACTCATCTCTTTCCTTTTTAGATTTTTCTTCATAAGCCTTAACTATTTTTGCAACCAGACCATGGCGAACCACATCATTAGCAGAAAAAGTAACTGAGCTAATATTACCAATGCCTTTTAAAGTATCCAGAGCATCACGAAGGCCAGAAACTGTCCCTCTTGGTAAGTCCACCTGACTTAAGTCACCATTGATAACCATTCTAGAGTTTTCACCCAAACGAGTTAGAAACATTTTCATTTGCATAGGTGTTGTATTTTGAGCTTCGTCCAAAATCACAAAAGAATTAGAAAGAGTACGACCACGCATAAATGCCAATGGTGCAATTTCAATTTCTCCTAAGGCTAATTTTTTATCCACTTGTTCAGCCGGCAACATCTCATACAAAGCATCATATAAAGGACGCAAATATGGATCTACTTTTTCTTTCAAGTCACCCGGTAAAAATCCAAGATTTTCACCTGCCTCAACCGCTGGTCTTGATAAAATAATTTTATCAACTGCACCTTCAATCATCATAGAAACAGCTAAAGCTACTGCCAAATATGTCTTACCTGTACCAGCTGGTCCTAAACCAAAAACAAGCTCATTTTTCATCATTTCTGTAATATACTTAGCTTGCGTTTGTGAGCGTGGATAAATATAGCGTTTTTTAGTTTTTAAAACAATTTCACTCAAAGATTGCTTTTCTTCAACACTTCCGTTTCCATCACAAATTCGAACAGCGGCTTTAACTTCTTGCGCACCAATCACATGCCCTTTTGAAGCTTTTTCGTACAAAATATCAATAGCTGTTTTAGCATTTTCAGCATCAACAGACGCCCCTCTAATTGTAATTTGATTACCAAAACTCAATATCTCAACATTGAGCATTCTTTCAATTAAACGAATATTTTCATCATTAACACCAACTAAAACTTTTACTAATTGGTTATTAAATAATTCAAAATTAAGCTCAGCCATCTAAATTACCTCCCCTTTCAAAGAATTTGTTGATGCCCCAGTAATTTTAACTGAGACGATTTTATTAATTAAAGAATTATCTGCCACAGCATATAAATTTTGCATATATGGAGTACGTCCTGTAAGTTGCCCTTTATGCCTACCTTTACCTTCAAACAATACTTCCATTGTTTTACCAACACTTTGCTCATTAAACTTTAATTGATAATCAAACAACAAGTCTTGCAAAATTTGCAACCGTTCTTTTTTTATCTTTTCTTCCACTTGGTTATCCATAATAGCAGCAGGAGTTCCAGGTCTCCTACTATATTTGAAAGAAAATGCCTGAATATATTTAACTCTATTTACCACATCAAGAGTATCTTGAAAATCTTTATCCGATTCTCCTGGAAATCCTACAATGAAGTCAGAAGACATACCAACTAAAGGATTTGCTTCTTTTAATTTATCAACTACTCTTAAATATTCATCTTTTGTATGACGTCTATTCATTCTCTTTAAAATATCATCAGAACCAGACTGTATCGGCAAATGCAAATATGGCATTAATTTAGTCAAATTCTTATGACATTCAATTAAATCATCATCCACATCAGCTGGATATGATGTTGTATAGCGTATTCTTTGAAGACCATCAATTTCCGCAATTTTATTCAACAAATATGCCAAATTACGCTCTTTGCCATTTTTATCTTCACCATGATAAGAGTTTACATTCTGCCCCAACAAATTAAGCTCAACACTTCCTGTTTCAACAAGCCTTCTAGCTTCATTTAAAACTTCTTCTATAGGTCTAGATACCTCAACACCTCTAGTGTAAGGAACTACACAATATGTGCAAAAATTGTTACATCCTTCTTGAATAGCCAAAAAAGAACATCCACCTTCCGACTTATTTTCAGGCAAATGATCAAATTTAGAAACTGCACTAAATTCAGTATCTAATAATTTAGCTTCACGCTCATTAAAAATACTCTCAACAACCTCTCTCAAGCGATAATATCTCAAAGGTCCTAATGCAAAATCAACATATGGAGCTCTTTTCATAATTTCTTGATCTTCAGCCTGAACAACGCAACCTGTTACACCAATAATTGTATCTTTCCCTTGAAGCTCGCGTTCTTGCTTGATAATATATGCTCTACCCAAATCAGAAAAAACTTTCTCTGCAGCTTTTTCTCTAATATGACACGTATTAAAAATCACAACATCTGCATCATTTTGATCTTGAGTTTCTTCTAACCCCATATCAATAAGCATACTAGCCATTCTATGGCTATCATACACATTCATTTGGCATCCAAATGTTTTTATAAAATACTTTTTATTCATATCCCCAATTTCTTTTTTTTATACCAATTATTCAATAAAACATATTATATCACGAACTTTATTTTTTTCAAACAAAATCTTCACCGAAATAAAAAAATTATTTCACCCCAAGCACCTGCAAATTAACTTAAAATTAAACCTATTTGATGATAATGACCTAGAATATGACCATGATAATAAACCTTTAAAAGGAGACCTTTTATGACTATTTTATTCGAAAGTATTTTATGGCTCTTAGGTATTTGTATTGAATTGTACCTTATTATTGCTGTTGTAAACATTACTTTATATTGGTTTATGCATTTTGAAATTATTGGACAAGGCGGTAAAGCGTTCCAAAAGTTCTTAAACATTTTACATGATGTAACAGAACCAATACATGAAAAACTTCGCAAACATATCAAACCAATTTCTGGCTTTGATATTACTCCATATGCTTTAATTGTATGTCTTGCTTTTTTAAATCACTTAATTACAAAAGCATGTGAAGCACTAACATATGCAGGCTAAATGTTTTACGAAAAACAAATAAAAGGATACATTTTAAGAATTCGGGTAACTCCGAATTCTTCTGTATCTGGATTTCAAGATATTTTCACAGATCCAAATGGTATAGACTTTCTAAAAGTCAGCCTAAACTCTGCCCCCGAAAAGGGTAAAGCCAATCAAGAACTAATAAAACTATTAAGTAAAACCCTAAAAATAAACAAATCATCCTTTTCAGTAATATACGGTACAACAGATAGATATAAAAAAGTACTGCTAGAACACGAACATTCCAATAACATAGAAGAACTATTAAATAATTTGGAGAATAAAAAATGAGCACAAATATAATCGATGG
>JAZQZH010000029.1:0-37660 GCA_045633945.1 Alphaproteobacteria bacterium | reverse complement strand
ATGTTTTACGAGAGATGAAAATTTTAAGCACTTTTATTAAACTACCTGTGCGTGCTGTATTTAATAACAAAAAACTCCGTATTACATCAACAACCAATCTTGATGAAGTTGTATCTTGTTATTATAATGACGTAGATACAGATAGTGTGCATAAAATATAAATTTAAAAACTTTGTGTTATGGAGCAATTCATTCAAGTTTTAATTGAAGCATCTTCCTCATTTAGTTGGTGGCATTGGCTATTAGGATTAGGTGTTGCTGTTCTATCTGGTGGTTTTGGAATGGGAATTGTTTTTGCAATAAAAGAGTTTAAGATATGGTTTCCTTATCTTTCTTTAATACTTCTTATTTTTGCAATAATAATGTTAGGTCTTGCCTATTTATGTGCAACGCCCTTCCTAAATTATCCCGCAATAGAAGTGCAAATAACTATAATCTCTTGGTCTATTCTATGGTTTTTAATAGGTTTGAATATGCCTATTATCAATAAAGATTCAAATGATTAGTAGTTAAAAACTATCCCCCCTTACAATTTTTATATTGTGAGGGGTTTCTTTTATCTAAAATACTATGCTTTCAATACTTGATATAATAAACCTCTGCTAATTCCATATTCTTTTGCTAATGCTGTGGCATTAGTTTTTCTATATTCTATAAGGAGATTTGGATAAAGAAATTATAGCTTTCGATGTAAAAATATTTGATTTTTATAATAAAATAGGTTATCCTCTGCCCACTATTTGAAATTATTATGTTTAACTAAAAAATGTATATATTATGAATGCAGACAAAAAAGAAAAGCTATTAAGAAATCTAAGGTATGTTGATGAAAATCTTAAACTTACCGATGACCCAACTAAAAGCGTGGGTTTTGTTGACCTTGTACTAGCGGCAGATATTTATTCTTATTATTTCGTCATTACTTTTTTTGAGCGTATTGGTGTTGCTAAATCAAGCATCGAGGCAAGAAACCTCATAGACCAATGGTTGAAGCGTAAATATAGCACACACCGTTTAGTAGCGATAAGGAAAACTACATTTGAGCCCATAATTCCGCTTGCGTCATCTGTTGCATTTTGTAAAGAAAATTTTGCAAAGCACGGCAGAGAAATGGAATATTGTTGGGTGTTGGAACCATTTGAGTGTAAAATTCACATTGATGACATCAATTACAGAGTAGACACAGCTTTTCCGATTAAAGATGCCAGAAAGTTTGAAGAAACTGACTGTGGCGCAATGCGTTATTATCATGAGTTTGTCTCTGATGTAAACGAGCCCTTCAACGTTTTTCCAGCGGTAATTATTGATTATAATGAATTTTTGGTTCATTGTCAGGGTTTTGATTTATTAGATTGCAATCTTTACTCAAACACTCATTCACTTATGTGTTGTAATGAAGGTATAATGAGAGAGTATGACTTCAGGCAAAGAACCACACCTATGTTCACCGTGCGTATTGAGGGTGGTTCTTGTAATACTCCAGGAGAAGTATGGGGGGCAATATTTGGTAATCTTGATCGTTTTTAATCCGAAATGGAAGCTTCATCGCTTCCATTTTTTTTGTTATTTAAAAGGTGCGAATTTATAATCTAAAACACTACGCTTTTAATACTTGATTTTAAAATAAAATAATGATAAAAGAAGAGACAGTTTAGAAATTATTTTGTACAACAATTATATGTTAAATTATTTATGAAAAGTTTAATAAAAAAGCTTATCTTATGGATAGATATCAACCCTCAAAAAGCTCTTCTTATTTTTTGTACAGCTTTTATTCCTTTTGCTATTTTAGCAATGGTATTTGATTGGGGATTTGTATGGCAACTTCTTATATTCATTCCAGCTGGAGTATCCACATTTATTTGGGTAGTAATAATTATAGTGCTACTAATTTTGAGTTTAGAAACACTATGGTGTTCAATTGTTGAATGGGCAAAAAAGTAAAATAAACTTAAATTTTTATAACATGGGACTTAAAAAAATAAAAGGCAGTATTGCCGCCAAGCCAGTTGTCGTTAGTTTGGAAACAAGAGGCGCTGTATTGGTGCTGCTAAAAACAGAGGACAAACTTAAGAAGTATTGTTACATTTTTGATAAGGTTTATACCCAAAGAGACCTTGAGCTAGCAAAGATGCTATGCTATTCAAGAATGTCTGATATTGTTTTATCAGATGTTGGAGATGAGGTCGAAATGTTTATCTATAGTGATGAAAAAGGAAATCCAATACCATGTATTGCAGATTTTAACAATCTTACTCACAAAGATAAGCTGTAAACGAAGTAACTTAAAAACACAATCGAAAGATTGTGTTTTTTTTATACATAAATAGTTTCTAAATTGACGTTTTAATTTGTTTTTTGTCTTGACAAAATGCAAAAAGTTTTCATATAATAACAAAGTTAAATTATTTTGTAAAACTATGTAGAGAAGAAGTATGGTTAAGTTAAGTGATAATAATGCCTACAAAAGAGGGCAAGAACTTTTAGATTCAGGTATGTGTATGGAGGCAATAGCTCAGTTTGATGAGTTTTTAGCAACCCAGCCTGATTCGTGGAAAGCAATCAATTCAAAAGGATTTGCTTTTCAAAAGATGAATAGATATACCGAAGCTGTTGAATGTTTTGATAAAGCTTTGGCAATTAATCCTAAATCTGTTGAGGTGCTAAATAATAAAGGTGTTACATTGAGCATGCGAGGTCTTTATAAAGAGGCTATTAATTGCTTTGAAATGGCATATTCAAATGATCCAACATCTCTTGAAGCATTGAATGGTAAAGCTATTGCTTTACAACATATGTTCTTGTTCAAAGAAGCTCTAGATGTTTTACAACAAGCATATCAAGTAGATTCAAAACACCCACAAACACTATTAAGTATTGCCGTAACTTTGCAAAAGTTAAAGCAATATGAACGTGCTATAGGTTATTTCAAAAAGGTATTATCTTTTGATAAATCTAATGTTAAAGCATGGAACGGTATTGGTGTTACATATCAGTTGATGGGGGATAATGAATCTGCATTAAAATGTTTTACAAAGATTTTAAATATTGATAGTGCAGAAATCCAAGCATGGATAAGTATTGGTTTTGTATATCAAAAAATGTTCAAGTTTAAAGATGCTTTGAAATGCTATAATAAGGCGAAGAATTTAGTTAATGGTCGTTATCATCATAAGCTTTATGATGGTCTTGCATCTTGTTTAACAAAGTTGTCAGAGTTTGATCAAGCAATAGAGATATATAAACACATCTTCCAACGAGAAGAGGGCAAAAAGAAGTGGGATGCTCAACGCTCTATCAAATTTGTAAATAAATTAAAGCGTAAAAAGGCAATCGGCATTCTTCCAGATGTTGTTCCTCAGGAAGATAAGCCTGAAACATCTGACGGCGAAGAAGATTAAACTACAACACAGTTGTGAGTATTATGAAAATAAGGGTGTACATAGTACATCCTTATTTGTTATAGTGAGCAAAATAGTTAAGGGGGAATAATGCAAGATACTACAATAAATCCAAAAGAAAATAAAAAATCATTAAGTTTGTTAATTGCAAAATATGGAATAATATTGCAAATAATTTTTGGAGTATTTATCTCTTTTTGGATATTATTTAATCACCAACCTAAAACAGGCGACGATGTAGAGCATCTACATTCTGCGTGGCTTGTTTTTAATGGTAAAGTTCCATATAATGACTTTTTTCAGCATCATAATCCCTTACTTTGGTATGTTTATGCGCCTTTGTTAGGAGCAATGGCTTATGATATAGCTGTATTTGATGTAGTTAGAATTATTTCAACATTACTGTTGTTGTTAAATCTTTATATTATATGTTTAATTGTTAAACGCTTTATGTCTCAAAGCTGGCTCGCTTCACTTATCAGTGTTGCATCAGTATTTCCTTCATATGTGATTTATAGCGGACAGGATTTCAGACCAGATAATTATATGGTTTTTTGTCTTGTTTTAGGTTTATTTTATATGCTATCATACTTGGCAAATCACAAAGCTAAAGATTTAATAATATCATTTTCATTATTTGCAGTATCATTCTTTTTTATGCAAAAAATAATATTCACTTTAGCAGTGATTGGTGTAATTGTTATTTACCTTCTTATAACAAAACAAATAGATATGAGTGATTTTATTAAATCACTTATCTTGCCTATTTTTATGGTTGTTGTCTTTTTATGCTGGTTGTATCACCATGATATGTTTGAGCGCTATTGGTTATCAAACTATATTTTTAACTTATATATTCCAGATGTATACGGTAGTCTTGTTGAAAAAACAAAGCCTGAATTTTACGTGGTAGGTGCTATTGCTTTATTGGGAAGTATTTACTTTTTGATAAAAGGTAATGTGTATCAAAGGATAATAAGTATATTGTGGCTAATAGAGGCAGTGCAACGTTTGTTTTACTTTTCGTTAGATCGTCATTATTATTACCAACTGCAATTATTTAATTCTTTAATGGCAGGTCCTACACTATGGTTGGTTATAAAAAAATATAACTTTGTAGCATTAATGTTTTTGGCTTTGTCATATTTAGGTTGTTGGAGCTTTGGTCAATATTGTATAAATAATAAATTATTACCTCAATACCATCGTTATGTTACCCCAAAATATGTGATTGAGCAAACTAATCGTTGTGATTCTGTTTTGAATGGGTATGGTATTACATACAGCATATTTGCTAAAGATGTAACATATTATTGGAACCTAAATGGGCAATTAGATGTTATTGGAAACAAAATAGGTCTAGCCCCTCTTCATGATATTAATAGGGTAATAGAAGAATATCTACCAAAGATTATTTACACAGGACCATATTGGAATGAAAAGTTACGTAAGCAAAACAAAAATGTTTATGTGCATTTAGTGTCTGATTATATAAAAAATAAGTATTACAAACAATCTTTATTTGTTGATGTTTTTATATTAAAAGAAGAGTATCAAAATCATCGTCGCTGTCGTTATGATATTGATACAAAACAATGGAATTATTATTACACAAGGTAGATATAAATGAATAGTACAGCTCAGAAAATAATTTACACTATTTTAGGTTTATATATCACATTTTGTGTAGGGTTACTATATTGGGTTGTTATATATAGTGGCTCAGGAGATGGGGATACTCTAGAGCACGTTCATTCATCATGGCTTGTATATACAGGCAAAATGCCATATAAAGACTTTTTCCAACATCATAATCCATTATTGTGGTATATAGGAGCTCCAATAGTTGGTATTTTTGAGTATAGTTTAAGAGCAGTAGATGCTGCAAATATGCTAACTGTAACTTGCACTGCTCTTACTATGTTTTATATATTCAAAATTCATAAAAGCTTTATAAGTTGTGGAATTGGTGGACTAATTGCGATAGCTTTTTTTGCATTTCCTCATAATAGCTTATATAATAAAGACTTTAAGCCTGATAACTTTATGGTGCTATGTTTAGTGTCTGGTATGTATTACTTGTTATGCTATATAAGACAAAAGGGATTATTTAATTTAAGTCTTTCATTTTTGCTTTTGTTTGCATCATTTATGTTTACACAAAAATCAGTTCTTGAATTATTGTGTCTTGGAGGGGTTATTTTATATCTAATATGGCAAAAAAAAGTAGAGTTAAAAGATTGCATTCAGTGCGCAATATTGCCAATAATTATTTATATAGTATTTTTAGCTAACCTGTACAATAATGATGTGCTAAAGCTCTATTTTAAAGCAAATTTTGAGCTTAATACTTATATACCTGATGTGTTTTTTACTAGACGTCATATTTATCCATGCTTTGAGATGATGGTGCCTATATTGTTATCGCTTTATGGGGTATATAAATATTTATATTCATCCAATGTATATGTTAAATTGATTGGAGCTATGTTTATATTTGAGTACATAATAAGAATGTATTATTTTACTCCATTTATATACTATTTTGCATTTTTGCATGCTGTTTCTTCTATATTTGCAGGGTATGTTGTTATAGAGATGGCTAAAAAATATAAGTTATTTATATGGGGAGTGTTGGCATATTTCATAGCCGTAGGCGGATATTATGCAAACTATTATCGTTATCGTATAACTGTTGGTGATGAGTATAAATATGGCGCTTCTGGTTATGTTTTAAGTTTAACTAACCCTTGTGATTATATCTTAAATGGATATAGAATAGGTTATAATTTATTTGGAAAAGATATAGATTTTATATGGAATTTATTGGGGCAAATAGACGTTATTGCTTCTACAATAGGTATAAGACCTACCGCAGATTTGGAAACACTTATTCGTAAATATCGTCCTAAAATTATATATGGAAATAATTATTATGATACATATCGTGAATATAGAGGGTTTATTGGTGTATATCCTATACATTGGATAAGCAGACATCTATTAAATGAAATGTATCAGCCATTAAATAGAGATGATCTTTATATATTAAAACCTGAATATCAAAGTTATGATTGTAGGTATAATCCAAGAACTAAAACATACGAATATAGAGATAAGTTTTAGTAAAAATTTTACAATTATATATTATCCTATCAATATAATAATAGAGAAAGGAGGGTAATATGCGTATTGTAATAAAAAAAGATTATGATGATGTAACCGATTGGGCAGCAACATATATTGCTTATAAGATAAACAGAGCAAGACCAACTCCTTCAAAACCATTTGTTTTAGGTTTGCCTATGGGGGATACTCCCAAAGGTATGTATAAAAAATTAGTAGAACTAAATCATTTAGGAAAATTGTCATTTGCAAATGTTGTAATATTTTGTATGAATGAATTTGTTGGACTTGGAAAAAAGGATCCACAAAGTTGTCATAGTTATATGAATGAATATTTGCTAAAACATGTAGATAGTAAGAGTTCAAATATTTATATACTAGATGGAAAAACAAAAAATTATGAAAAGGAATGTGCTAATTTTGAATTAGCAATAAAACAAAAAGGTGGAATAGATTTATTTGTAGGTGGCGTTGGAGCTGATGGTCATATTGCATTTAATGAGCCTTTTTCATCACTTAGCTCACACACTAGAGTAAAAACATTAACAACAGAAACGATGAAAATTAAATCAAAGTTATTTGATAATGACATAACTAAGGTACCACATACTGTTTTAACAGTCGGTGTTGGAACAATTATGGAAGCAAAAGAAGTAATGTTACTTGCAACAGGAAAAGAAAAGGCAGAAGCTACAGCTGCAGCTATAGAAGGTGGTGTAAATCATAAATGGGCTGTAAGCGCTTTACAAATGCATGGACATGGTATATATCTATGTGATGAAGATGCATCTTCAAAGTTAGATAAGAGTACAGTAGCATATGTAAAAGATATCGAAAGAAATGCATACTAAAATATTAAAAATATTACAGGATAAATCGGAGAAGGAATATAAAAACTTCTCATTAAAGCTGTTACCCAAAGAAACTAAATTATTAGGTGTTCGTATTCCAATAATTAAACAACTTTCCAAACAGATGATAAAAGATAAACAACATCTAGACTACTTGAATATTTCACTAGATAGGCTTGTTTATCAAGAAGAAAAAATGCTATATTCTTTGCTAATTGCTAATACCAAACTCAATGATAATCAAAGAATACAAAAAATAAAACAATATGTTCCATACATAAAAAATTGGTCAGAGTGTGATACGTTTTGTTCAGCTTTAAAATGCGTGAAAGAAAATAAAGAATTTTATTATCAACAATTTAAAGAATATCTTCAAAGCAAATTAGAATATGAGATTAGATTTTTTTATGTTATAGCTACAAATTATTTTATAGAAGATAATTTTTTATTACAAATATTAAATCATATTAAAAGCCAGAGTTATTATGGATTTTATGATAAAATGTCGGTGGCATGGTTTTTATCAATAGCATACACAAAATACCCCAATAAAATAGAAGAGTACTTAAAGGTAACCAAGCTTGATAAATTTATTTTTCAAAAAACAATAAGTAAAATATGCGATTCACTTAAAGTAACAAAAGAGGCTAAAGCTCACATGCGAACAATAGCCCCTAATTAAAATATCAATTAATCTTTATATATCGGAAATTTTGCAGTAAGCTTTAGAACATCATTTTTTGATTTTTCTAAAACATCACTTTCATTCTCTGTATTAAGCGCATCAACAACATCTGCAATAATATTACCTATAAGTTCAAATTCCTCCTCTTTAAAACCTCTGGTAGTTCCAGCAGGAGATCCTAATCTAATACCCGATGTTTTAGAAGGTGGTAAGGTGTCAAAAGGAATAGAATTCTTATTTACAGTAATATGGATTTTATCAAGAGCTTCAGTTAACTCTTTGCCATTAATATTTTTAGATGATAAATCAACTAAAACAAGATGTGTGTCTGTTCCATCTGTAACAAGATTAATTCCGCGTTTTTTTAGAGTTTCACCTAATGCTTTTGCATTCTTTATAACCTGAGTTGAATATATTTTAAATTCATCGCTTAAAGCCTCTTTAAAACAAACAGCTTTACCGGCAATAACATGTTCTAAAGGTCCACCTTGCATGCCAGGGAAAATTGCTGAGTTTATTTTCTTTGCAATCTCTGTGTTGTTTGTTAATATTGCTCCACCTCTAGGCCCTCTCAAAGTTTTATGGGTGGTTGTTGTAACAATATCTGCAACATTAAGAGGATTCGGATATAGATTGCTTGCAACAAGTCCTGCAAAGTGAGCCATATCAACCATCAAAAGAGCTCCGCACTCATCAGCAATACTTCTAAATTTTCGAAAATCAATCACCCTTGGATAAGATGAGCATCCTGCAATAATTAATTTAGGTTTGTATTCAAGTGCAAGTCTTCTAACTTCTTCATAGTCAATAAGGCCAGTTTCTTTTGTAACGCCATATTGAATTGCATTAAACCATTTTCCGGAAACAGAAACTTTTGCTCCATGTGTTAAGTGTCCTCCAGCATCCAAACTCATACCTAATATTGTATCATTAGGCTTAAGAAGAGCTCCAAAGACAGCCATATTAGCCTGACTTCCAGAGTGTGGTTGGACATTAGAATATTTTGCACCGAATAGAGTATTTAATCTATCAATAGCAAGTTGCTCTATAACATCAACATATTCGCATCCACCATAATAGCGATTCTTAGGATATCCATCAGCATATTTGTTTGTTAAAATAGAACCTTGTGCTTCAAGAACAGCTTTAGACACAATATTTTCAGACGCTATCAATTCAATATTATTTTGTTGGCGATTATATTCTTGATTTATTGCATCATAGATTTCAATATCAGATTCTTTTAGACTAGTCATATTATCCTCTTCTACATATCAAGCATATCGAGCCTGCGTTGATGTCTTCCACCTTCAAATTTAGTGTTTAAGAAAATTTCGATTCTTTTTATAACATCATTATTGCTCATAGTTCTTCCGCCAAATACAATTACATTTGCATTATTGTGTTGTTTTGCCATTTTAGCAACTTCATCAGAATACAAAAGAGCAGCTCTAATACCTTTATGACGATTTGCTCTAATTGAAATACCGACACCTGTACCACAAACCAAAATACCTAAATCAGATTCTTTTTGTAATACATTTTCAGCTAATTTGTCTGCATAAACAGGGTAGTCAACAGAGTTAGTATCATTTGTTCCTAAATCAACAATATCAATATTCTTATTTTTAAAATAATTACCGATGAAATCTTTTAATTCCACTCCACCATGGTCTGAAGCAATTGCGATTTTCATATCTTTTCTCCTAAACAATTTATTCAAAATATAAGAAATACAAACATTTTAAGCAAACATATTGAAAATATATACACAAAAATAAAAATTAAAATATCATAAAATCAATAGCATATTGTGATTGATGTAATGTTTTATACACAGGATAAAAATTTTTTCACATTTTTAAAAAAAATATGTTGACGTTCAAAATTTTTCATGTATAAATACAAATCACCACGTCGTTGGTACTTAAGGATGGCCGGTTGGCAGAATGGCTCATGCAGAGGACTGCAAATCCTTCTATATCGGTTCGATTCCGGTACCGGCCTCCAAGTATTCCGACTTAGCTCAGCGGTAGAGCAATCGGCTGTTAACCGATCGGTCATCTGTTCGAATCAGATAGTCGGAGCCACTAAAAAGCGTCCTTAAAATTAAGGACGTTTTTTTATTTTAAAAACAAAAAAAACCTCACTATAAAGTGAGGTTTAAAATTGCCTTTGTAGATTACTCTACATAGAAGTTTTTTTCGTAATACTCAAGAGCATCCATCACGCTCATTTTCTTCTCGAAAACATGAAGGTCGGAGATTTCAGTAAGCATTGGCTTGATTGCTTTTTTGATGCTCATAGGATAAATGTTATATCCGTCGCTGAGCTTTTCATACTTGCAAACAAGGAATGTTACATCTTTTTCTTTGGTCTCTAAAGGTAGCCAAAGCTCATCGCTTTTAACCATGTTGATTGTCTTTTGGTTGAAGCTGATAATGTGCTCTGTGCCCTGAATGTTTGCATAGAAAATGTCATCAATTTTAAGGGCGTAACATGTGCCCAAAAAAGATTTATCTTCTACATCATAGAGTTTGTAAACCTCCAAATCGCTACCAGATGCATGGCAAGGTTTCTTCTTGTCATAAGCCACAGCTAGAGTGATGCCCTCAAGCAAATCATTTGGCATGAAAACCAAGTGTGGAAGCGCAACATGGATTTTAAAATGCTTTTTTTTCATAACGAAACACAGTTTGAATAAATAAAATTAACATTGAATTTCTAATTTTCTTTTTTCAATTTCCTCTTATCGTTAAAGGTTATAAGAGTTTTGAAATACGCTGATACGAAGCCTAAAAAAGCTCCTACTTGCCACATTGAAACACCATAGATGCCAATTTGCTCTAAGATATTAAGTATAGATTTTCCAAAAATAAGGCCAACACCCCATCCAAACAATGCACCTAGCAATGTTTGTAGAACCATAAGCAAAAGAGGAATGATATAAAACATCCAAACTGCTTTAATAATATTGGTAAACATAACAAAAAAATTAAGATTTTAGAATAATATTGTATCGACCACGAGAATACCATATCTTTTTTTTTAATGCAATAGCTAATTTTGTCAAAAAAAATATTGACAAAATGTATTGACAAAAGCAAAAAAAATTGTTATCCTCTCCAACGTAACCAATAAATATTATGTATTATGAGAAATCAAAAAGCACAGGACGTTAGAGAATTCTTCGTAGAAGACCTCAAAACAACCAGAAGATTTGAAGTGATTGGAGAGCCCGGTTGGCGAATTAAGTCGCTGAAGCAAAAGGTTCGAGAGATGGAGTTTCCAGTATGTGATGGTACGATGAGTACAGTCGGCACAGAGTTTACTCTAAAAACCGAACGAGATGCTATCAGAGTTAAGATACCGACTAAGGGTAGGTGGATGAAAACATTCACAGACTGCTTTGAGTTTTTCCCCGAGAGCGGCGATGTTGCTGAGTTCAAAGTCATTATTTCAAGACCAGCTCTGCATCACCCAAAGCGGCAGAGAAGCTTCTAAGAGTAAAACAAATCACCGTTTAAAGCCCCTCCATGGGGCTTTTTTTTATATCGTCATAGCGCTCCATTTTATATCGTCATTGCGAGGAGCGTTAGCTCCGTGGCAATCCAGATTGAGAAACTTTCAATAAAAAAAATGGTTCAAAATAAACGTTCGTTTGAATTGCACATAAAAACGATTGTAGTAGTTGTGCACTAATTTCATACAAAACAAAAATATAGTTGATATTTATAATTATAAATATATGCTCAATTTAAACGAACGTTTAATTTAGCATCTGGAACTTTTTGGATATGGAACAAAATAAAAATCCTAAGATTTCGGTTTTAATGCCGGTTTATAAAACAAAAGAAAAGTATTTGCGCGAAGCAATAGAAAGCATTTTGTCGCAAACTTTTGATGATTTTGAATTTTTGATTTTAGATGATTGCCCAGATGATGCAAGAGAGGATATTATAAAATCATATAAGGATTCGCGTATAAAATATAGCAAGAATGAAAAAAATCTTGGCATAACCCCAACAAGAAACAAATTAATGGAGCTATCAAAAGGCGAATATCTAGCCATTATGGATCATGATGATGTTTCAAACAAAGAGCGTTTTGCTAAACAGGTTGAATATTTAGATTCTAATCCAGAAGTAGGCGTTGTTGGTTCCAATATTCATATGATATGTTCAAACAGAGATATAGTTTATCCGACCAACGACCAAGATATCAAAACAACTTTAATGATGAAATGCGCCATTGTGCACCCAAGCTCAATGATAAGAAAATCTGTTTTAATAGACAATAACATAAAATATAATGAATACTATTCCCCAGCAGAAGATTATAAACTCTGGTGTGATTTAATAGATGTAACAAATTTTTATAACATACCTGAAGTATTGTTTAATTATCGTGACCATAAATCAAACACTTCTAATAAACAAAATAGAAAAATGGAAGAGGGTGCATTTAATATCTGGGCAGAAAATGAGTTTAAGTATCCAGTATTATGGAAAAAGTATAGGCTAACCAAAGCAAGGTTTATCAAAACCATAAGGTTATTTGGTTTTATTCCATTTTTAAAAATCGAACAAAATGGCAGACGGTCAAAATATTACTTATTTGACCTAATTCCATTGTTTTCAACCCAAAAGAGTGTAAAGTTTTAAGAAGATGAGTATATATGTAACTAAATCATTTATGCCACCAATTGAAGAATATCAAAAATACATAGAGCGTATTTATGAGAGTGGCATTTTAACTAATCAAGGTCCTTTAGTTAATGAGTTAGAAACAAAGATTAAGGAGTATCTTGGTGTTAATAATTTTTTATATGTAACAAATGGCACAATAGCTCTACAATTAGCACTAAAAGCTCTAAACATAGAAGATGGTGAGATAATTACCACACCATTTTCTTATGTAGCCACAACCTCGAGTATTTTATGGGAAAGATGCAAGCCTATATTTGTAGATATAGAGCCTAACAATTTTACTATTGATGTAAACAAAATAGAGCAAGCAATTACCCCAAACACCAAAGCCATAATGGTTGTACATGTATTTGGTTATGCATGCGATGTTGATAAAATTCAACAAATTGCAGACAAGCATGGTCTAAAAGTTATCTATGACGGCGCTCATTCATTTGGAACAAACTACAAAGGTAAAAGTTTGTGTCAATATGGCGATATAACAACATATAGTTTTCATGCCACAAAATTATTTCATACAATAGAGGGTGGTGGCATTGTTGCTAAAGATATTGAAGTTTATAACAAGTTACGTTTGCATAGAGCATTTGGTCATAGCTACGATAATCATATCTGTTTAGGGATAAATGGCAAACAATCAGAATTTCATGCGGCAATGGGTTTAGCCAACCTACCATATATGGAAAAAATCAAAAACGAAAGAAAGCGCGTATCTGATTTATATGATAAATTATTGCAAGGCATAGTATACCGTCCACAAAAGCAAGATAATTTGGATTATAACTATGCTTATTACCCTGTTGTGTTTAATTCAGAACAAGAGTTATTAGAAGTTTTTGATGCTTTAAAGCTTGAGAATATATACCCACGAAGATATTTTTATCCAAGTTTAAATACATTGCCATATATAGGCAATAGACAAAGTTGCCCAATATCAGAAGACATAAGCTTGCGAATTGCATGTTTACCACTATATCCAGATTTGCAAAATGCAGATATAGAAAAAATATGTAAGATTATAAGAAAAACAATTGGCAAAAATTTTGAACATGTAGAAAATTTTTAAAGCTAAACATGAAAGATAACAAGCAATGAGTTTTATTAGAGATATTATAAATAGAAAAAAAATTTCTAGAATAGCTAAGGATAACAATATACAAATCCCTACAACTGATTTAAAGTATGTTAAATTAAAAGTAAACGGTATCAATAATACTGTAATTATAGAAGGTATAAAAACTCATAAGGGTAAAATATCCATAAATATTTTTGGTGATAACAATTCAGTAATTATTAAAGATGGTTTTAGTATATCCAATAAGCTAAATATATTAATAGGGCAAAAACACCCTAACTTTGGAAAAGTTACTAATTCTAAATTTTTCATAGATGAAAGTACAAGTATTGAACAAGCAAGATATGTAACATTTAACAGCAATACATATTGTAACATAGGTAAGAGATGCATGTTTGCATATAATATCGTAATATTTAATACTGATGCGCATCCTATTTTTGATAAGGAAACAGGAGAAATTATTAATAAAGTTAAAGGTGTTAAAATAGGAAATCATTGCTGGATTGGTGCCAATTCTACAATATTAAAAAATACAGAACTTGCAGATAACTGTATTGTTGGTATGGGAAGCGTTGTTTCAGGTAAACACTTAACTCCAAATTGTGCAATAGCAGGTAACCCAGCAAGAAAAGTAAAAGAAAATATATCTTGGGACTCAAATGGTTCAAAATTTGGGTATATAGAAAATCTTTAGGGGGAATTAAAATGAAGCAAAAGAAATATGATTTGATTTTACCATTTGGGGAAGCTTGTCACACAGCATATGCTTTAAAAAGGCTTAAATATCGAATAATGAGTTGCCCGTTTGATTGGATGTGGGGTTCAAGTTTTGAAACTAGACTTAAAATAATTTTAGATAAGTTTGAAAACTTTTTTAATAAAGAAGATTTAGTATTTACCCGTGTTGATGTAAAATGCGATGAATATAAAAACACAAGAACTCAATTATGTTTCAATCATGATTTTCCTCAGGGGGCTGATTTTGAAGAGTACTATCCAATTATTGCTAAAAAGTATGAAAGACGTATATCAAGAGTATTAGAAAAATTAAATAATAAAAACTCTATATTGTTACTATATATTGATTTACCTACAGCAAAAAACACAATTGAAAATGAGAAACTTAAAGAGCTATTTTCTCAATTTAAAAAAGTGTATCCGAATGCAGAAATTGATCTTTTGTATATTAAACACAATCCAAACTTAAAGGATAAAGAAGTGGTTTATGAAAAGCTAACAGATAATATCACAATAGCTTATTGTTATAATAAATCAACAAATTCTAAGTTGCCTGAATGGCAGGCTAATATACAAAACACCAAAGAAGCTCTAAAAATTATCGGGATAAAGAATTTTTTTATAAATTATATTCGCTATAAAATAAATAAATTAAAAAAACATAGGACAAGCTAATGAACAAACAACAGTTTCATAATAAAAAAATACTCATTCTTGGTGGAAGTTATCAACATATAAAAATTGTAAATGCTGCAAAAAAACTTGGAGTGATTACTTATGTTACTGATTTTTTACCAATAGAAAAATCTCCTGCTAAGCAAATAGCTGATTATCCACTTATGTATAATATTACTGATGTAGAAAATATGGTAAAATTCTGTCAAGAAAAACAAATAGATGGTGTAATTGGACCATATTTAGATATAGCACAGTTGCCGTATCAAGCTATTTGTGAAAAATTAGGACTTCCTTGCTTTGGAAATAAAGATCAATTTAAAATTTTAACAGATAAAAAAACCTTTAAAGATTTCTTTCAAAAAAATGGAGCTGATATAATAAATTCTTATAATGAAAAGAAAATTTTAGAGCATCCAGAAAATATTAAATTTCCTATTCTTATAAAACCTAATGATAGTAGAGGCTCTAGAGGACAAACAATTTGTCACAATATAAATGAAGTTGAAAAAGCAATAAAATATGCTAAAGAATATAGTAGCTCAGAAAGTGTTATTATTGAAACATATATGGGAAATACAAATGATGTACAGATTACATATATGGTAATTGATGAAGAACCTATTTATATAAGAATAGGTGATAGATATTTAGGTGAAAAAAATGGTGGATTTGATAAACTTTGTGTCGCCGAAATAGGACCATCAAAAAAAGAAAAAGAATTTTTGTTAAATGCTGATGAAAAAATAAAGCAAACTATAAAAAAAATTGGTTTAAAAAATGCTCCTATTTTTATTCAAGCATTTATTGATGACGAAAAAAAAGCAAGAGTTTACGATCCTGGTATGAGATTTCCAGGTGATGATTATGACGATATGTATAAAATTATTACAGGTATTGATATTCCTAAAATGCTTGTAGAATTTGCTCTTACAGGGAGGATTGTAAAAGAGTTTAAAGAAAAACTAAAAAATACTAGACAATCTAAACCTTCCATAATGATTTTACCTTGTTTAAAACCTGGGAAAATTTCTCGAATTGAAGGTTTTGAGGAACTAAAACAGCATCCTAATTTTGTATCTATATCAAAATCTTATAATGTAGGAGATGAAGTTAAAGAAACAAAAGATGTAAGACAAAGATTTGGAGAATTTTGTATTGTGAGTGATAGTTTTGAAGAGATGAAGAGAATATTAGATGATGTTTTTGAAAAATTAAAAGTTTTGGATGATAAAGGAGAAAATATGTTAATAGAAGTCTTTAACACAAATAAATTAAAGGAGTATGAAATATGAGGTTGGAAGATTTAAAAAACAAACCTATAGCAATTCTTGGAAGTGGAGCAGTGGGAAAAACAATTGCTGCTGATTGTAAGTTAGGTGGCGCAAAAGATGTTAGATTATATGGAAGCGAAGAATTTGCGGAAAGTTCTTTAAAGGGGCTTGATAAAACAGGGATATTACTAGATGGTATACAGAGAAACAGAGATGGATTTGAGCGCTCTGGAAGGGCTTTTCTTGATTTAGTTTCAACAGATATGTCAAAAGTTGTAAAAGATGCAGGTATTATTTGTATTTGTACTACAGCGCTTAGGCATGAGATGATGTTTGAAAAGCTTATACCTTGTCTTGAAGATGGGCAAGTTATAATGTTGTTTCCTGATAATTTTGGAAGTTTGTTATTAAGAAAGATGATGCGTGAAGCTGGTTGTAATAAAAATGTTATAATTGGTGGTTGGGCTTCTGCACCATTTGGTTCAAGAATTGAACAAATTAATGGCTATAGATTCCCTCATGTTGGATTGAAATACAGAGCAATTACATTAAGAGGAGCTGCATTGCCAGCGTCTGATACTGATGCTTTTTTGGAAGCTGCAAAGTATTTACCAGCGCTTGATTCTGTTGTTCAAGGTGATGGAGCCGCAAAAGGTGATACAATTCTTGATATTGATTTTGCAAATGTCAATCCTGTAATCCACGTTCCTGCTACTGTTTTAGGTGTTTCAACAATGGAAAACTGGGGTGTTATTTTTGGGGGGCATGACAGAACAAATTACTCTATGTATTCACATGGTCTATGTCCTTCTATTTGTGAAGTTCAATATGAGTTTTATAATGAAGAAATTGCACTAGCAAAAGCTTTAGGGGTTGGTTGTCCTGAGTATAAATATCAAATGTTTTTCTCAAGAAGAAGTGTATTAACTCAAGAATATATGGGCTTGGATAAAGATGGTAATGATAATGTTGTATTTCCATTAGACCAACCTTCTAATGAGGGAAATACAGGTCCAAATTCAATACACCATAGATATTTAACAGAAGATGTTCCAGTTAGTTGCAAAATATATCATGATTTAGGTGTTACATATGATGTTCCTACACCAATAATTGATTCTATGATTACTCTTGCAGGAGCATTTCATCGTAAAAATTATTTCAAAGAGAGTAAATATTCTTTGGAATACTTAGGAATTAAAGGACTTAGTAAAGTGGAATTATCAGAATATTTGAGAGAAGGTAAAATTTAATGAATAGCTGTGTTGTCTCGGTTGATGTTATTACATATAATCATAAAAATTATATTCGTAAATGCTTAGATGGAATTTTAATGCAAAAAACAAATTTTAAGTTTGAAGTTCTAATTCATGATGATGCATCAACCGATGGTACGGCAGATATTATCAGAGAGTATGAAGCAAAATATCCTGATATTATAAAGCCTATTTATCAAACAGAAAATCAATTTTCTAAAGGTATAAGTATTTCAAAAACTTATCAATTCCCTCGTATTAAAGGCAAATATGTTGCTCTTTGCGAAGGGGATGATTATTGGACAGATGAAAATAAACTTCAAAAACAAGTTGATTTCTTAGAAAATAATCCTGATTTTGCTATTTGTTTCCACCCTGTAAAAGTAGAATGGGATGATAAACGTGCTGATGATTCAATATATCCATCTCCTAAAAAGCGTTTTAATAAAACAATTTTAACTCTAGAAGATTTATTAAAAAGAAACTTTATTCAGACAAACTCTGTGGTTTATCGTTGGGCTTTAGCTGATGGTAATTATGATAAAATGCCAACAGGAATTTTGCCAGGAGATTGGTTCTTGCATCTATTACATGCCAAAACAGGTAAAATAGGCTTTCTGCCTGATGTTATGGCTGTTTATCATCGTCATGACGGGGGAATTTGGACTGGTTGCGGATATGAAGATGCTTGGTTCTTGCGTTGCGGTATTCCTCATCTTCGCTTTTGGCATGAAATTGAAAAAACTTTTAATGTAGATAAAAAATGCCAGTTTATCGAAATGGGGCAAAAGACTATTGCTGCATTACTTAAGCATAAACAATTTGAAAAAGTACAACAAATATCTGAAGAATTTTCAGAATTGTGGGAAGAATTTGTTGCACCATCATCAAAAAAAGATAAGAAGCAAAATAGATTAAAAAAACAATATCGCTTTTTTAGAGCGTTATCTATTGTGCTTTTGCTTGTGGTAATTTACTTATTTATAATCTAATTAACATCACCAAGGACGATTGTTTCTTTGATGTTTTTTATATCTCTTAAATAAGGAACAATCGCCTTTGGATAAAAGTCAGATTGAGATAGCTCGTCTAAATCAATCCATTCAATCCTCTGGCCATCGCCATCAGGAACAGTGCCCGCGCCTAGTGTAGAAAAATCTTCTACCTCGCATTCAAACATCAATTCCGCTTGATGAAAATAATCTAAATCAATATTTTGATTATGATTTTTCGCAATATAATCCCTTGCCATAACCAAGCGCAAAGGTTTAATATCGATATTTAATTCTTCTTTGCATTCTCTAATGAGGGCATCTTGCATTGTTTCGCCCCATTCTTGACCACCACCTGGAAGTTTGGAAAATCTACCTCTACCATAATCAACACTCTCAACCAAGAGCTTGTTTTCTTTAATTATAATAGCCTTAATTGAATATCTAAAGATTTTATCCATACTCCCTCCCTTTTTTATTGGTCGGAACGAGTGGATTCGAACCACCGACTTCTGCGTCCCGAACGCAGCGTTCTACCAGGCTGAACTACGTTCCGTCTTTAAATCAAAACTACACCCTCTAAAATATTATACAAGCTTTTTTTGATATATAGATTAAAAAAATTGACGACTTTTAATTTTACACCTATATATAATAAAAAAAGGAGTAAAAATGTTTTATGTAGGGTGCCATTTATCATCATCAGGTGGTTTCTTAAAAATGGGAGAAACTGCGCTTAAGCTAAATGCAAATACATTTCAGTTTTTTTTGCGCAATCCAAGAGGTGGAGCAGCAAAAGATATTGAAGATAAAGATGTGAAAGCGTTTCTTGAATTGGCTCGCAAAAATAATTTTGGTAAAATATTGGCACATGCTCCTTATACCTTAAATCCATGCTCTAAAGACGAAAAAACACGTGAATTTGCACGAATTGTTTTTGCAGATGATTTAAAGCGGATGGAAAATATCCCTGGTAATTTATATAATTTTCATCCAGGCTCACATGTTGGGCAAGGAGTGCCAGCTGCTATTAATCAAATAGTCGAGGTGCTAGATGATGTAATGATTGAGGCAAAAAATACAACAGTGCTACTAGAGACAATGTCTGGTAAAGGAAGCGAGGTTGGTTCAACGTTTGAAGAGCTAGCAGAGATAATTTCTAAAGCTAGCAAAAATAGCGTATCAGAACTTGGTGTTTGTTTGGATACATGTCATGTATATTCTGCTGGCTATGATATAATCAATAAGCTTGATGAGGTTATTGACCATTTTGATAAAGTGATTGGTTTAAATAGGTTGCATGCAATCCACCTAAACGATAGTATGACTGAGTTTAATTCTCATAAAGATAGGCATGAAGTTTTAGGCGGTGGTTCTTTAGGACTAGATGGTATAATAAGGTTTATCAATCATCCTGCACTAAAGGGAATTCCAATAAATTTAGAAACTCCAAATGAACTAGATGGTTATGCAAAAGAAATCGCAATTTTAAGAGAACAATATAAAGCTTAAAAGGAGGAAATATGAAAAAGATACTTTACACATTAATGATGGTGATGATTTTAGTTGGATGTAACAAAGTTGGTAAAATAAACCTAAGAGGTCAAACGTTTAATGTTGATGGTAAAGGTATAAAGCTTTCTTTTGATATAAAAGAGCAAAAGTTTTATAGTAAGGGTGTTAATAATTATTTTGGTACTTATGATATAGATGGTGACAAAATAACATTTAAGCTAGAAGGAACTACCATGATGATGGGACCTGAAAAGAAAATGCAAGATGAGAGAGAATACCTAAATGCATTGTCAAAAGTTACAACATATTCTTTTATAGGGACAACTCTTACATTAAGAGGAGATGATGATACAATTATTAAATTTGAGATTATAAGATAAAATAATATATATAAGCAAATAAAAAATCCACTAACTTTCGCTAGTGGATTTCTTTTTGTTCTAAAAGCTCATTACAAAGATGTGATATCAACTCTAACACCAACACCCATTGTAGAACTTATAGAAATTTTCTTCAAATAAGTACCCTTTAATGTTTGTGGTTTTGCTTTCAAGATTGTATCAATGAAAGTTTTAGCGTTGTCATAAATTTTATCTTCATCAAAAGAAGCTTTGGCGATACCAGCATGAACAATACCGTTCTTTTCAACACGGAATTGAACTTCACCAGCCTTAGCTTTTTTAACTGCATTAGCTACATCCATAGTAACTGTACCGAGTTTTGGGTTTGGCATCAAACCTCTAGGACCTAAAACACGAGCAACACGACCAGCTAAACCCATCATATCAGGAGTAGCAATACAACGATCGAACTCGATTTTGCCTGCAAGGATTGAGTCAACCAAGTTTTCAGCACCAACAATATCAGCACCTGCAGCTTTAGCTTCATCAGCTTTTTCACCTTGAGCCATAACTGCAACGCGAACTGTTTTACCATTACCATGAGGAAGACCACATACGCCACGAACCATTTGGTCAGCATATTTAGGATCAACACCTAAGTTAATAGCCAAATCAATTGTTTCATCAAATTTAGCGCCAGCGTTAGCTTTAACTAAAGAAATAGCTTCTTTTAAAGAGTAGCTTTTATTTTTATCTACATTCTTATAAGCATTTACTAATCTTTTTCCAGCCATTGCCTTACTCCGTAACTTTAACACCCATAGAAACAGCTTGGCCTTTAACCATATTCATAGCTGCTTCAACTGTTGAACAATTCAAATCTGGCAATTTAGCCTCAGCAATTTCTCTAACTTGAGCCATTGTAATAGAACCAGCAACTTCTTTACCTGGAGTTTTAGCAGCAGATTTAATACCAGCAGCTTTTTTGATGTAGTAAGCAACAGGAGGAAGTTTTGTTACAAATGTAAAGCTCTTATCTTCAAAAGCTGTAATCACAACAGGAACAGGAATACCTGGTTCCATAGATTGTGTAGCAGCATTAAATGCTTTACAGAATTCCATAATATTCAAGCCTTTTTGACCCAAAGCAGGACCAACTGGAGGAGATGGGTTTGCTTTACCTGCAGGGATTTGAAGCTTGATTAAACCTAAAATTTTCTTTTTAGACTTAGCCATTTTAAAACCTCAATTCTAAAATTAATTGTTATCACAAGGTCCGTGGTCAGAATTATGGCTAATTCCCCCACGGGATTTATTTTGCAATTTCAAAAAGTTATCGATTTAAAGCGATTCCTCTCTTTAAATTGCTCAAATTTCATACCATAATTTTTTTAAAAGTAAAGCATTTTCTTCATGAAAAACACTAATAAAAGTAAAAAAAGAATCATTAATCAGATATTTACAAATAAGTGATTTAATGATATAATCAAAAAAAAGCTAAGGAGAAAAATGATGAGAGAGTATAAATTAAATAAGAGCCTTTTCTATAAAGATATAGCAAGGGAAGAGGTTGGTTTTTATATTGAAGGAGATAAAGAGAAAAAAATTACACTAGGTTATGACCAAGATCGGTATGGAAGAGTAAGAGACTATGCGAACTGTATCAATGACATTGCTCCAATAAATGAGGCGGCAAGAGAGGTTTATGAAAGTTTTGATGCTACACTATATTCAACAAGTGACCAAGCGAATCAAAAAATAGAAGAATATATTGCATCAACTTCATATGGTATTGATGAAGAAAAGTTGTCAAAAGAAATTGAAGCATTTGTAGAAAATAGAGAAAAAATAAACGAGGCATGGTATTTCCAATATTGTTTAAGTGATATTAGAAAGATATCTGCAATAGATTTAGAAGGTTTAACCCCAAAAGCAAAAGATAA
Source organism: Alphaproteobacteria bacterium (assembly GCA_045633945.1). Classification (GTDB taxonomy): domain Bacteria; phylum Pseudomonadota; class Alphaproteobacteria; order RF32; family CAG-239; genus CAG-267. The sequence goes on along the minus strand of JAZQZH010000029.1, from coordinate 15,076 downwards.
TTGCTTAGGCTATATAAAAGATGCCATTGATGAATGTATTGAGCCATCCGGTAAAAAAGTAAAAAGCATAAATGCTAGACGTAGCTTTATGGAAAGAGTAACAGGTAAAAATATAGTTCATGAGATGCCTTTTTCTAATGTGGCTCATGGTGTTAGACGTCTATCAGAAACTAAATATATAGATGAAATTAAAGAATTATATGAAGAAGGTTTTCCTGATATTGCAAAAGTAGATGAAAAAAGAAATACATGCTCAGAAGAAATAAAAGAACTAAGTTATGTTTTTCCATTTAAAAGAGAGGATGAATTAAGAACCTCTATGTTAAAGCTATATGGAAAAGAACATATAAGAGGTGCGATGCGACTAAAATATTATGAAGAAACTAAAGATTTAACAATATTTATGTCTGAAAAAGAAATAGAGAAATTCAAAGCAATGAGTTTTTCAGAGCTAAAAGAAGCTTATGGAACAGAGCTTGTTACAACTCATATGGGAGCTGTTCTTGCAACCTTAAAACTTCATCAAGAAAAAGAAGAAGGTAAAGATTTAAAAGCTAGTTTGGCATCTTTTGATGAATTAATTACAAAAGCTAAAAAAGAAGAAGCAAACTTTGATATAAATATACGCCGTTATATTTTTGATGAAATACAGAAAGATTATCAAAAGTTTTCAACCTATGATATGGAGTATCGTAAAATTGCAAAAAATCTAGCTCCAACTGATATTGAAAGAGGCACTGTGAAATATTTTGCAACAAATATAAAAGGTAAAGAAGGTGATGAGGCTTTTTCAACTCTAATTGAAAGATTGCATAAAAGAGTCGAAATGCATGAAAGATTTATTCATGATAGTGAGATAATTATCACAGGTAAAATCGCTAAAAGTGATTTAGAAAAAACTAAAGCTCGCATCACAGGCAAAAAGAAAGAAGAAACAGTTTCTCAAGCTATAAGACGTGTTAAAGAAAAGCACAAACAAGATCGAGAAACAGGTGAAAATATATCTGGAGTAGTCATTGCAGATGATTTTGCCGAAAGATTGCAAGAGGGCTTTGAAGTATCTCAAGATAGAGAAAAAAGACAAGCTGTTGCTACAAATTTAAGAAAAAAACGTACAACAACCAGATAGTAAATATTAAAACAAAAAAACGGCACCGATTAAGGTGCCGTTTCTTATTATCAGTTCAACAAGATAAATTATCTTAAAACTGCTCCTGTTTTTTTGCTCACCTCAGCAATAACCTTATTCATCAAAGCTTCTAATTCAGCATCAGTATAAGTTTTATCCTTTGGTTGGAATGTAACAGTAATTGCAATAGACTTTTTATCCTGATCCAAGTTTTCGCCTTCATACACGTCAAAAACTCTAACATCTGTAATATTTTCTCTATCAGCAGTTTTTGCCGCACTAACAATGTTAACAGCCTTAACATCTTTTGTGCAAACAAAAGCCAAATCTTTATCAACTGCTTGTAGTTGAGATAACTCTAGTTTTTTCTTTATTTTAGATTTGTTATCACGAGGAGTTGGAATGTTTTCAACAAACACTTCAAACGCAACAACATTTGTTTTGATGTCTAATGCTTTTAATACTAGAGGATGTAATTCTCCAAAGTATGCCAAAACATTTTTACCCAAACGGATAACACCGCTTCTTCCTGGGTGATAATATTCTGGTGCATCTGTTGTAATTTGAGCCGTTTCATAAGGACCCTTTGCACTTGCAATAACAGCTAGAGCATCAGCCTTTGCATCAAATACATCGTATAATCTAGTAGAAGATGTCCACTCTTTTTTATCAGTTTTTCCAACTCTAATACCACCAGCAACAACTCTTTGCTCACCAGGGTTTCGACCATAAAACTCTGGCACAACTTCAAACAAAGCCAAATTAGGATATCCCCTTGCTATGTTGTTTTTTGCACCTAGCAAAAGGTTAGGAAGTACAGATGGTCTCATTTCATCAAATTCATTGATAATTGGGTTTTGTATCAAAACACCATCGTTTCCTCTACGGAAATATTTAGCAATATTGCTATCAGTAAAGCTAAATGTAACTGTTTCATACATGCCTCTTAAAGCAAGCTCGTGCTTAATCATCATGATATTATTTTGAAGTGGAGTTAAAACAGGTTTAGGAAATCCCTCATTTTTCATAGAAATCATAGGGATGTTGTCAAAACCAATCATTCTAACAACTTCTTCAATTAAATCTTGCTCATATTCAATATCACCACGCCAAGAAGGAGAAATAGCTTTAACCTTATCGCCTTCCATAGAAACACTAAAACCAAGGTTAGATAAAATTTCAATGCACTTTTCTTTTTCTACATCCATACCAATGAAAGATTTAAGTCTCTCAGGTCTTAAATAAACTGGTTTTGCATCGAACTTCTCTGTCCCAGCAACTTCCATAACAGATGCTTCACCACCACAAATATCCAAAATCATTTGTGTAGCATAGTGATTCCCACTAATGTTAGACATAGGGTCAACCCAACGTTCATAACGATGTCTTGAATCAGAATCAAGTTGGAATTTGCGTCCAGTTCTAGCAATACATGTTGGCTCAAATAAAGCACACTCTAAAAATACATTTGTTGTATCTTCATAGCTACCTTTATTTAGACCGCCCATAATACCGCCCAAGCATTGAACTCCTTCGTCATCACAAATTCCAAGAGACTTATCATCAAGCACAAAACTCTTTTCATTTAAGGCAACAAAATCTTCGCCATCATTTGCCATACGAACCTTAATATTGCCTTTTAATTTATCTGCATCAAAAACATGCAAAGGTCTAGCTAAGTCATAGTTAATGTAGTTTGTTATATCAACAAGAGGAGAAATAGGGCGAAGACCAATAGCTGTAAGTCTATCCTTCATCCATTTTGGAGTTTCAGCCTTATTATTAACACCTCTAATATAGCGCCCCGTATATGTTGGGCATGCATCTAAACAGTCAATGCTAACCTTAATTGGACTTTCAAAGTTTCCTTTAATTTCTTTAATCTCTAAAGGTTTTAATGTTCCAAGACCACTAGCCGCTAAATCTCTTGCAATACCTCTAACACCCAAACATTCAGCTCTGTTTGGAGTGATAGATACTTCAATAACAGGGTCAATATTTAAGACAGAAGATGCGTCTTTTCCAATTTCAGTAATACCCACAAGTTCAATAATACCACTATGGTCATCGCCAATCATAAGTTCTTTTTCAGAACACATCATCCCCATACTTTCAACACCTCTAATTTTTGCAACTTTTAGGCGTTCTCCATAACATGGGATAAGACTTCCTGTTGGCGCGTAAATACCAACTAATCCTTTATGAACATTTGGTGCACCACATACAACTTGTAACACATCGCTTCCTGTGTTTACTCTCAAGATATGTAAGTGGTCAGAATCAGGGTGGTCCTCAACTTCATCAATGCGAGCAGTGATAAAGCCTTTTAAGCTAGATGCAGGATCAACAACTTCTTCAACCTCAAGGCCAATGCGAGTTAAATTTTCAACAATTTCATCAATATTAGCATTAGTTTCTAAATGCTCTTTTAACCAAGATAATGTAAATTTCATCGTGTTAATCCTCCATTTCCACTTAATCCTAAAGTCATAGCTGAAAAATCAAGTGGAGCAAATCCATAGTTTTTAATCCATCTAACATCGCTTTCAAAGAAGGTTCTCAAATCAGGAATACCATATTTAAGCATAGCAAGTCTGTCCATACCAACACCAAATGCAAAACCTTGATATTCTTCAGGATCAATTCCACAAGCTTTTAGCACATTAGGATGCACCATCCCGCAACCCAAAATTTCAAGCCAATCAGTTCCTGCGCCGATTTTTAATTCTGTTTTAGTTTTTAAGCAACCAATATCAACTTCAGCAGAAGGTTCAGTAAATGGGAAATAAGATGGACGGAAACGAATAGGTAAATCATCAACCTCAAAAAATTCTTTCATAAAGTCATATAGACAACCTTTCAAATCAGCCATAGTTGTTTTTTTATCAATAACCAACCCCTCAACTTGGTGGAACATAGGTGTATGTGTTGCATCATAGTCAGAACGATATGTTCTACCAGGTGCAATAATTCTAATAGGAGGTTGTTTTTTCTCCATAGTACGAATTTGTACGCTAGATGTTTGAGTTCTAACGATATATGCACTATCCATATCAAACTCTTTTGAAACATCATTATTAATATAGAATGTATCTTGCATCTGACGAGCAGGGTGATTAGGCGGTGTATTTAAGGCATTAAAGTTATGAAATTGGTCTTCAATTTCAGGACCATCAGCAACCTCAAATCCCATTTCAGAAAAGATAGCAACAACTTCTTCATAAACTTTAGAAATAGGGTGTATTCTACCTTGTGTTTCAGGACGGCAAGGTAGAGTTACATCGATAACTTCTTTTTTTAGTTTTTCATCAAGTTGTTTAGCCTCTAAGATTTGTCTTTGGTTTACAATCATATTGTCTAAATCAGCTTTTATCACATTGATTTTTTTACCAAATTCAATTCTTTCTTCCATAGGCATAGAGCCAAGAGTTTTTAATAATTCAGTAATACGTCCTTTTTTACCTAAAGCATTAACCCTAACTTCATCGAGTGCTTTAAGGTCAGGAGCATTTTTGATTTGCTCTTCTATTTCATTTTTAATAACTTCAATATCACTCATTTTTCCACCTTAAAATTTTTCTTCTATAATTTCTCATCCACCAATAATTTTTGTGTTTAAACACAAAAGAGCCATCTTGGCTGACCAAGACGACTCTAAATATTTTTTTTGATATAAACCTAACTGATTTTTAATTATTTAGCTAGAGCCGCTTTGGCAGTTTCTACTAACTTAGCAAAAGCTTGGGGCTCTCTGTAAGCGATATCAGCAAGGACTTTACGATCAAGCTCAATACCTGCTTTGATGAGCCCGCTGATAAATCGAGAATAAGTCATATCATTCAAACGAGTTGCTGCATTGATACGTTGGATCCATAAAGAGCGGAAGTTTCTCTTCTTAACTCTTCTGTCACGATACGCATATTGCAAACCTTTTTCAACTTTTTCAACTGCTACTCTGAAAACGTTTTTATTGCGTCCTCTGTAGCCTTTCGCCATATCCAAAACTTTTTTATGGCGAGCGTGTGCTGTTACACCTCTTTTAACACGAGACATTTACATATCCTCCTAAAACTACAAGTATGGTAAAAATTTCTTAACAATCTGTGCATCAGCTTCTGAAACCAAAGTTGTGCCACGAGCTTGTCTTTTCATTTTTTGAGTTTTGCAGAAGAGGCAGTGTCTCTTGTTCGCAAAATTTCTTTTTAATTTTCCAGTTCCAGTAACGCTAAAACGTTTCTTTGCAGAACTTTTTGTTTTTAATTTAGGCATTTCAATCCCTTTCAAAAGTTAAGTTGGATTAATAGACCATTAAGGCATGCCATTAGCCCTAATCATCATCGAACATTGTTTATACACTATATTTTTAAAAAGTAAAGCATTTTTTTAATTTAAAATTAACATTTAGGCCATTTGCGCATAAATAACATATTCACATATAAATAAAAGGATGGACTTATATGAAAAATAATTATAATATACCCCAATAAGTATTTTTTTTGTAAAAATTACATTTGGAGACTTTATGATTTATAATACAGGTATAGAGGCAATAATCAGTGGTTTACTTGCTGTTATAATTGCTCAAGTGATGAAAATATTTACATTTTATTTAAAAACTAAAGAGATAAATTTTGAATACTTATCAACAACAGGAGGGATGCCTAGTTCTCATAGTGCGGGTGTTTGCGCTTTAACAACTTCAGTTGGTTTAATTGATGGTTTTGATTCATTGTTGTTTGCTGTAAGTTGTGGCTATGCATTAGTTGTTATGCATGATGCTGCAGGTGTTAGAAAAAAAACACAGGATATGGCAAAATTACTAAATAAAATTATTAGAGATTTTTATAAGTCAGATTTAAAAACTAAATCTGAACAATTAAAAGAACTTTTGGGGCATACTCCTAAAGAGGTTTTTGCAGGCTTTGTTTTGGGTGTGTGTTTATCTATAATGGTCCATTATTTATTTATGCCTAAATAAATATTAAAAACAAAAGTTGTAAAATAAAACCCCGATATGAAATCGGGGTTTTTATTGTTTTAGTTTTCTTCAACAAGCTTGATATGCAAATCATCAATCTGTTTTTGATTAACAGTATTAGGAGCTTGCATTAGCAAATCTTGCGCCTTTCCATTAAGAGGGAATGCAATCACATCTCTGATGATTGGTTCATCAAGAATAAGCATAACAGTTCTATCAACGCCAGGAGCACAACCTGCGTGAGGAGGAGCACCATACTTAAATGCATTAATCATACCGCCAAATTTATTATCAACAACGCTGTTGTCATAACCGGCAATCTCAAATGCTTTATACATAATTTCAGGCTTATGGTTTCTAACCGCACCAGAAACAAGTTCAACACCATTACATACCATGTCATATTGATAAGCTAAAATATCCAATGGATCTTTATTTAAAAGAGCATCCATGCCACCTTGAGGCATTGAGAAAGGATTGTGAGAAAATTCTACAGCGCCTGTTTCTTCATTTTCTTCATAGAATGGGAAGTCAACAATCCAGCACATTCTAAATACATTTTTCTCAACTAAATCGAGCTCTTCGCCAAGTTTTAATCTAACTTTACCAGCAAATTTATTAATGAGTTTTTTATTTCCACCCATAAATACAATAGCATCACCATCTTTAAGACCAAAGTTATTTTTTAACTCAAGCATTTTTTCTTCATTAAAGAATTTGGCAACACCTTTTGCCCCACTAGTAGATAAAGCCACATAAGCCATACCACCAAAGCCTTCCTCTTTAGCAAAACCATCAAGCTTATCAAAGAAAGAGCGAGGTTTTTCACCCGCATTAGGGATAACAATAGCGCGGATTAATTCTCCATTTTGAGCTTTTGCATCATATACACCAAAGCCAGAGTTGTTAAAGAAGTTTGTTGCATCTTGAATGATGAGAGGGTTTCTTAAATCTGGTTTGTCAGAACCATATTTTAACATAGCCTCATTAAAAGGAATTCTAACATAAGGAGCCTGGTCAACAGTTTTTCCAAAAGAAAATTCATTGAAAATAGAGCCCATTGTTTTTTCCATAACTTCAAAAACATCTTCTTGTGTGGCAAAAGACATTTCCATATCGAGTTGGTAAAATTCACCAGGGCTTCTATCCGCACGAGGGTCTTCATCTCTAAAACAAGGAGCAATCTGGAAATACTTATCAAAACCAGAAACCATCAATAATTGTTTAAATTGTTGAGGAGATTGAGGCAAAGCATAAAATTTTCCAGGATTTAATCGTGAAGGAACCAAGAAGTCACGAGCTCCCTCAGGTGATGAAGCTGTAAGAATTGGAGTTTGGTATTCTAAAAATCCTTGCTCAGTCATTAGTTGGCGCATTCTATTTATAACTTTCGAGCGCATAATAATGTTATTATGGATTTTTTCACGTCTTAAGTCTAAAAATCTATATTTTAAACGCATATCTTCAGGAGCATTATCATCTCCAAAAACTTGAATTGGTAAAACATCAGCTTCAGAATGAACTTCTATCGCATCAACTTTGACTTCAATATCACCTGTTGGCATGTTTTTGTTTACACTTTCACGCATAACCGCAATACCATCAACAGTGATAACACTCTCAACGCGAAGGTTTTCTAATTTTACAAATAATTCACTTGAGCTATCAACTACACATTGAGTTATACCATAATGGTCTCTTAAATCCACAAAACATAAATTACCTAAATTTCTTTTGCGATGAATCCAACCAGAAAGTTTAACTCTTTGCTCTGCGTTTTGAGCTCTTAACTCGCCACACGTATGTGTTCTGTATTCAATCATAAATACCCCTGAATAATCAATTAACAAACTAACAAGCATTTTTATCCTAAAACAAATGAAATGCAAGTAAAAATTAAAAAAATCTTAAATATTGCATATATAAAATAATAAAAAACATAAGGAAAACAAGATGAAACTAATTGATACTTCAAAAGAATTAAAGTCTATTTGCTCAATCTTAAAAAAACAAAAAGTAATAGCTATAGATTGTGAGTTTATAAGAGAAAAAACATACTATCCGATTCCTTGTTTATTGCAAATAGGTTATGAGGGTGGTGCTTTTATTATTGATATGCAAGCAAAAGAAATGGATTTAAATCCGTTAATACAAATAATGAAAAATACCAAGGTCTTAAAAGTTTTTCATTCTGGTCGTCAAGATATCGAGATTATATATAACATATCAGGATTTGTTCCAACACCAGTATTTGATACACAAATAGCATCGCAAGCTATAGGTTTTGGCGAGTCTATAAGCTATGAGAATTTAGTGAAGTTATGCTGCAATAAAGAATTAGATAAATCATGCAGGCTAACAAACTGGCAAATTCGTCCTCTAACAGAAGAGCAGTTAGAATATGCTGCTGGTGATGTTACACACTTAATAGAATGTTATAACAAAATAATCTCATATCTAAATGAAAATAATCGCAATGAGTGGATAAAAGAAGAATTAGAAGATTTTATAGATATTTCTCATTATGAAACAGATAACGATAAAGCATGGTTACGTATTCGTCGAAATAATCATTCAATTGCTTTTCTAAATGCTCTAAAAGTATTGGCAGCATGGCGCGAGGAAAGGGCAAAAAAACAAAATATAACACGTCAAAATATTATAAAGGACGATATGTTGATAAACATTGCAACAGTATTTCCCAAAACAATAGAGGATTTTAAGAACGTAAGAGGAATGCGTCCAGATATTTTAAAAAGTATTTTAGTTACAGAAATGCTAAGCGCTTTACAAAAGCTAGATAAAGAGGGACTTGATAAAAGTTTATCAAAACAAGATAAGGAAAAAGATATATCGTTAGCTCCTTCTCAACAATCTTTATATGAAGTACTAAAATTACTCTTAAAAATAAAAAGTAATGAACATCGAGTTGTTGCTCATCTTATAAGTTCAGAAAAAAATCTAAGAGAATTTATAAAAAATCCTAAAGCAAAAAATAAAATAATGAGTGGTTGGCGCTATGAAGTATTTGGTAGATTTGTTGAAGATTTAAGCCGAGGGAAATTATGTTTGACATATAATCCTCAAACACACGATATTGAAATAAAAGAACTTTAATCTAAAAAGGAGAACGAGTAATGAAAAAACTTTATTTAGCCTTAGCAATGTTGCTTATTTCATTTAATGCAAATGCATTTATCATTTCTCCCCATGTTGGTATAGATTATGCGCATTCAAAATTACATGGGTTTGATAATATAAATGAGCTAAATGGAGCAATATTTAGTGTAGGAGCCAAAGCATTAGGATTTTTATCCGTTGAAGGATATTATCAAAAACATTTTTCAACAAAAGCATCGGCTTCTAGTAAAACAAAACCATCAGCATATGGTGTAGATTTAGTTTTTGATACTCTAAATTTAGGAGTTGTAGAGCTTTTAACAACAGTAGGTTATGGTAAATATTCTCTCGATGGCGGAATATTAGATAAAGACTTAAATAAATTTGAGGGTTCATCATATAGACTAGGTTTTGGTGGACAAATTAATCCAACAGATAAAATTGGTATAAGAGCAATGTATCGCTATATATTCCCAGAAGAGAAACTCTTTAAAAAGAATGTTCAAGAACTAAGTATCGGAATAAGATATTATTTCTTTTAAAAAATAGGCGCCGTTAAGGCGCTTTTTTTTATGAGCAATTTGTGAAAACTTTAGAAACATTATTATCTTTTAATATTATCCTAACCATGCAAGATGTCGAGGCATTATTTGGTGGTGGGTTGTCATATGAAATTAATTCACCACCTCCAACTGGTCTATAATTTGTATAATAAATCCACATAATTTGGTCATCGCCAAGTTTTTTTATTGCATTTGGAGCGCCATTTTCATTAAACAAAGATTCTATATCTTGACCTCTATATGCTTTTATTCCTTGTATTTGATATTGAAAATTTTTTCCATCAATATCATTATTAGCACAGCTACAAATACCCAAAATAAAACCAGTTAATATTATCCATCTATAATTCATAATTCCTCCTATAAAGTTAGAAAGAATATAAGCACAATTTGATTAAAATTAAGAGGTAAATAAAATATTTTATAAAATATCTTCTATCTTTTTTAACAAATCATCTCTAATATCTTTTTTGATATAAAAGAACATATTGTAAATGTCTGAAATTTCCTTTTCTAACGTAAAATCTCTATTTACATAATATTTAAGTTTGTTAATAACTTCATGTTCATTAAAAAATATATTTGGAAATATTTTTTCTCTTTGTTTAAGTAGTTCCAAATCTATGAATTGTTTTTTTTCAAGCAAAGCATCACCTCTGTCTAGACCATAAAAAATAACAGGCTTATTTTGGAACATAAAATCAAACGCAACAGAAGATAAATCAGTCAAAAGAATGGATGATTTTTTTATATATTGCGATATATTATGAGGGCTAACAATCTCTATGTTTTTGTGCTTTATAAGCAAAGAGATGTTTGAATTTGCTTTAAAAGCATGATGAGGTGCAAAATATATTTTTACATTATTATCTATAAAGAAATGGTCGTTGTTGATATTATACAATAGTGACGACAGCCTTTTTAAGTATAATGATTTGGCAAATCTATCAGGTGATGTATCTCTCCATGTAAGCATAATAAAAATACTTTTCTCATCAATTGAATTTTTATTGTTTAATAAATCCCATCTAGGAAGAGCAGATTTTATTAGTTTATCATCACTCCAGCCATATTTTTTAAAAATATTTGCTTCTATATTAGAAGAGACAAGAATGTTATCAAATTTTTTGGAGTTTATATAGCCATTATTCATTACACTTTCTTTGAAAAAAACTTGTCCATGTTGGATAAATATATACTTCAAATATGGTATTTGGTTAAAATAATAATCAATTACATTTTCTGTTCCAAAAGAAGTAATGATAGCCTTTGTTTTTGGTAATATATCATAAATGCTATAAATGAATTCTCTACCATCTAATTTAGAATAATTTGTAATAGCTATAATATTTTCTAAATTATTTTCTTGTTCTAGTTTTCTAAAAAGGTTGGTATCTTTTAATACAACATAATATGCCTTTAAGTTTTTTTCTCTCATATGTAAAAACAGTGAGTATGCATCAATTGGTTCAGCATCTTTGTCATATAAACAATCAAATAAAATGTAGGTATCTTTTTTATAATGTTTATGCTTGGATAAGACATCTTTAAAAATATCTGTAATAGATATTTTTTCTTCTAATTTTGGTTCAACTATTTTTTTAGCAAAAAAGTTAATATATAAAAAATACGCGCAAATCAAAATAAAAGTAGAGATAATAGTGATAAATACATGTTTTTTCATATAATAAACTCCTAAATAACACTAAATATACTAAATTTTGATAGTTAAAAAAAGATTAAAAAAGTTGTTTTCAAGTAATAGTTGACAATTCTCTAAAAATATTATAGTATACATCCTACAAAGATATATGTATGCCTATTATTGTAATGTTTATGGAGTTTATTTACAAGTTTACTTTATGGGTGTTCGATAAAAAGCAGCATAGTCTTGTATATATAAAAAAATAAAAAGAAAAATATGGTAAAACGTGTAAAAAGACTTCAAACAACAGAGGTCATCGAGCTCATCAACTCTAAAGAAAGAGAAACATTTAACAACTACATCTCACAGCATGGACTACGTCCAATAGAAGTACAGTTTCTATGTAAGAATGGAACAGACGACATGATTGAAGATTATGTTGCTGTAGTGTATCCAGCAGCACGCGAGTATAATATGGATGTTGAACAAGATAATTGTCCATATTGCGGCTCCGATGCGCTCTATCTAAACAGCCACTCTGAATGGGAGTGCCTAGATTGTAGAAGAGTTGTTGAAATAGTTCGAACAGCGGAAATTGTCAGAATGATTTGTTCTGGTAATCTAAAGCAGTTCAAGAGCTACGTAATCAAACATGAGCTCAAAGAACATGAGCGAGATTTTCTGTTCGATTACGGAACAGAGGAAATGCATGAGCTTTATTGCGAGGTGTATTGTAGCGGTGACGAATTATGGGATAACTAAAGCCCATATAAGCTAGAGGTATATAGCTTCTAAGCAACAAAAAGTGCTCAAACGAGCACTTTTTTTATTTTTAAAATCGATTTTGTATTATAATGCTTTTTTTACTTCATTAAATGCTTCTGGAAGTTTGCTAGCATCAGGTCCTCCAGCTTGAGCCATGTCTGGTCTTCCGCCGCCACCTTGTCCACCAACAGCACAAGAAGCAATTTTAACTAGATCAACAGCATTATACTTATCTGTTAAATCTTTAGTAACACCTACAACAATAGAAGCTTTGCCATCTTTATCAGTAGCAAGAACAATTACACCGCTACCAATATTTTGAGTTATATCATCAATAAATGCTTTTAACTCTTTAGGATGAACATCTGATATTACCTTGCCAATAAATTTAACCCCATTAACAAGTTCTGCTTCATCTTTTGATTGAGCACCACCTGATGCGAGCGCTTTTTTGAGGTTAAACACTTCTGTATCTAATTTTTTCTTCTCATTAAGCAAGTTGTTTATACGCGCTTCTAAATCATTAATATTTGTTTTTAACAAATCACAAACTGAATGTAATCTATTTTCAACATCTTCAACATAATCCTCAGCACCGCAACCAGTAACACATTCGATACGGCGAACACCTGCACCAACTGCAGATTCACCAATAATGTTGAAATAACCTATATCGCCAGTATTAGAAACGTGAGTGCCTCCACATAGCTCACGAGAATAAACTACACCATTTTTTTCCATAGAAACAACGCGTACTTCCTCGCCATATTTCTCACCAAATAGAGCCATTGCACCACTTTCAACTGCTTCATCTTGGCTCATTAAAACGGTATTAACATGGAAGTTTTCTCTAATAGCCTCATTTACCATCTTTTCTGCAAGTTTAAGTTCATCATGAGAGATTTGTTTATGATGAGATATATCAAAACGCATTCTATCACCAGCAACCAAAGAGCCTTTTTGAGTAACATGTTCGCCCAATATTTCTCTTAAAACTTTATGAACTAAGTGTGTAACAGAGTGATTAGCACATATTGCACGACGATTTTTTTCATCAACTTCAAAACTAGCAAAATCATCAAGCTTAATCTCGCCATTTATCATTTTGCAACAATGAACATGAAGGTTGTCGAGCTTACATTTAGTGTCATAAACTTCAATTTCAAATCCATTACCTTTAATAAGGCCTATATCTCCTACTTGACCACCTTTTTCAGCATAAAAAGGTGTTTGGTTAGCAATTAAATAAAAATCACCACCTTTAACACATTTTACTTCTTTTCCATCTTGTACAAGAGATTTTATAATACCATCAGCTTTAAGAGTTTTATAACCTAAAAATTCTGTTCCGCCGATCTTTTCTTTAACTTCAAACCAAACTTTTTCTGTACCTGCATCGCCACTTCCTGCCCAGTTTTTACGTGCTTCTTCTTTTTGTTTTGCCATAGCATTATCAAAACCTTCTGTATCAACATCAATACCTCTAGGTTTCAGTGCGTCTTGAGTTAAATCAAGAGGGAAGCCATAAGTATCATAAAGCTTAAAAGCTGTTTCACCATTAAGAGTATCGCCTTCTTTTAAGTTTTCTACTTCATCTTCTAAAAGCTTCATCCCCTTATCTAATGTTTTACCAAAACGCTTTTCTTCTGTATGAATTGTTTCAGTAATCAATTTTTCAAAACGATAAAGCTCAGGATATGCATCTCCCATTTCCTTTTGCAATGAAGGAAGAAGTTTATACATCATAGGTTCCCTAGAACCTAATAAATAAGCATGACGCATAGCTCTTCTCATAATGCGACGCAAAACATATCCTCTGCCTTCATTTGAAGGTAAAACACCATCAGCAATCAAAAAACTCATAGCCCTTAAATGGTCAGCAACAACATTGTGCGAAGCTTTAAGCTCTCCATTAGGATCTGTTCCTGTAATATTAGATATAGAATTTATAATATTTTTGAATGTATCAATATCAAAGTTAGAGTGAACACCTTGCAAAATGGCAGCGATTCTTTCTAATCCCATACCTGTATCAATAGAAGGTTTTTTGATGTTAACACGACTTCCATCTGGTAAATCTTCATATTGATCAAATACTAGATTCCAAATTTCAATAAATCTATCGCCATCTTCTTCTGGTGTTCCTGGAAGACCACCCCATACTTCAGGTCCATGGTCATAAAAAATTTCAGAGCAAGGTCCACAAGGGCCTGTATCACCCATTTGCCAGAAGTTGTCTTTTGTAGCAATGCGGATAATTCTATCTTCTGATAAACCTGAAACCTTTTTCCAAATATCATGAGCTTCATCATCTGTATGATAAATGGTAACAGCGAGTTTCTCTTTAGGTAACATAAACTCTTTTGTTAACAATTCCCAAGCATAATAAATAGCTTCTTCTTTGAAGTAATCGCCAAAAGAAAAGTTTCCAAGCATTTCAAAAAATGTATGATGGCGTACATCATATCCTACACTATCTAAGTCGTTATGTTTTCCACCCGCTCTAACACTTTTTTGGGAAGTCGCCGCTCGTGTGTAATCTCTTGTTTCATTTCCGCTTAAAATATTTTTAAACTGTACCATACCTGAGTTAGTAAACATCAAGGTTGGATCGTTGTCCGGAACAAGAGAAGAAGCAGGTACGATTTTATGCCCATTCCTTTCAAAGTAATTTAAGAATGTTTTTCTTACTTCATTTACACTAGCCATTTTTACTTCCCAAAATAAAATTAAACTTTTAACCATGAGAATTTACAGTAGTTTTTTTTTTATGTCTAGTTTAAATTTAGATAAAATACGGATTCTTTATTATTTTAATTAGCAAAAGATATATAAATATTCAAAAATGAGGCAAATAATAACCAAATAAGATAAGG
>JAZQZH010000028.1:0-3175 GCA_045633945.1 Alphaproteobacteria bacterium | reverse complement strand
ATATAACAAAAATAAAAAAAGCTCTAGCAGAAGATATAACAGAAATCTTAAAACCTGCAGAAAAAGAACTTATAATAGACAATAAAAATGGTCCTTTTGTTATATTGATGGTTGGTGTAAATGGCGCCGGAAAAACAACCTCCATTGGTAAATTAGGTAAAAAGTTTATAGATAAAGGATATAAAGTTTCATATATAGCCGGAGATACATTTAGAGCAGCTGCAGTTGAACAACTATCAGAATGGGGCAAAAAAAATAATATAAGAGTATATTCTGGTCCCTCTATGTGTGATAGTGCCAGTCTTTGCTTTGATGGCCTAAAAGAGGCTATTGTTCAAAAGGATGATATAGTATTTATTGATACAGCCGGAAGACTTCAAAATAAAAAAGGCTTAATGGAAGAACTACAAAAAGTAATAAGAGTTATAAAAAAAGTTATTCCAGATGCGCCTCACAAAACCATAATAACTATAGATGCAACAACAGGGCAGAATGGTCTAGATCAAGTAAAAACATTCAAAGAACTTGTAGATGTTAATGGTATAATTATAACCAAATTAGATGGCACATCAAAAGGTGGTATATTAGTGGCCATTGCAAGAGAAACATCTATTCCAATACATTATGTTGGAGTAGGGGAAAAATTAGAAGACATGGATGTGTTTAATGCCAGGGAATTTACAGATGGGTTGCTAGGGCTATGATGAATTTTGATTTTAATGATGAAAATAAAATAAAAACCGATAAAAAAGAGGCCAAAACAGTTACAGAGGTTTCTAATGAAATCAAGCGATTTGTTGAAGGAAATTTCAATCAAATCTTAGTTAAAGGTGAAATTTTTGGAGCTAAAAGAGCGGATTCTGGTCATTGGTATTTATCATTAAAAGATGAAGGAGCTGTTTTATCTGCAGTATGTTGGAGAGGAGTTGCCTCAAATCTTAAAGTAAAAATAGAAGATGGTCTTGAGGTTGTAGCAAAAGGTAAAATAACCACATTTGCAGGTAAGTCTTCATATCAATTAGTGATAGAAAGTTTAGAGTTAGAAGGAGAAGGTGCCCTACTTAAACTATTAGAAGAAAGAAAACAGCAATTTATAAAAGAGGGGTTGTTTGATGTTAGCCACAAAAAGCCAATACCATTTTTGCCAAATACAATAGGTGTGGTATCAAGTGCATCAGGGGCTGTTATAAGAGATATTATACATCGTATAAGAGACAGATTTCCAAGTCATATTTTATTGTGGCCAACCCCAGTTCAAGGAGAAGGCGCAGCAGAAAAAATAGCCGAGGCCGTAAGAGGATTTAATTTGCTTGATAATGATGGTTCAATTAAACGTCCTGATGTTATCATTGTAGCAAGAGGTGGTGGTAGTTTAGAAGACTTATGGCCGTTTAATGAAGAGGTTGTAATTCGTGCCGTATATGATTCTAAAATACCTATAATTTCTGCTGTTGGGCATGAAACAGACACAATGTTAATAGACTATGTAGCAGATAAACGTGCACCAACGCCCACAGGTGCCGCAGAATTTGCCGTACCAGTAAGAGATGAGTTATTATCTACTATAAATATTATAGATAATCGTATGCGCAATTCTATTAGAAGGTGTTTAAGTGAATATAAAAATAAAATTGAAGGCTTAAGCCGTGGCATTCCTAATTTAGAACAATTACTAAACGAGACAGCGCAAAAACTAGATGATAGAATAGAGCGTCTTCAAGTTGCTATGAAAAATTATATTAAACAAAAGCAAAATACATTAAATTTATCTGAAATTAAACCTATTTATATAAATATGCTAATTGAACGCTATAAAGAGCGCTTAGAGTCATTATATCACAGACTAGAAGGTGTATCTGTTGAATCCGTATTAAAAAGAGGCTTTGCATGGGTTAAGGGAGCAAATAATAACACAATTTATAATACAGAAGATGCTAAAAAAGAAACAAATCTTATAATACAATTTAAAGATGGTTCAATAAATGCAAGCCCATTAACGTCTCCAAATAAAGACGCCAACAGTATAAAACCTAAAAAACAAAAAAAGATAGAACAAACACAAGAAACGTTATTTGATTTTTAATAACTAATGTATATACTCTATATCCATAAAGGGAGGCTTTATGTTTAATATACAAATATTTTGGTTATCATTAATACAAGGTTTTACAGAGTTTTTACCTGTAAGTTCGTCTGGGCATTTAGTTTTATTTGCCAAATATGCAGGTTTTCAAGACCAAGGGCAAGCAATAGATATAGCTCTTCATATTGGCTCAATAATTGCTGTTGTATTATATTTTTGGTCAACCATAAAAGATATGATAGTCTCTTTATTTAAGAATAAATTTAAGCCAAACTTTGAAAATACTAATATTAAACTCGCATATTTAATAATAATAGCAACAATTCCAGCAATTTTAATTGGCGGAATAATGTCATTTTTTGGTACAGAATGGACAAGGTCAACAAAGCTAGTTGCGTGGTTACTTATTATATATTCAATTTTACTATGGTACGCTGATACATTTTTTAAAACCACAAAAGACCTAAAGGATATCACCATAAAAGATGCAATTTTAATTGGTATCGCTCAAACCATGGCTTTTTTACCAGGGACAAGCCGTTCTGGTGTTACCATAACAATGGGGCGTCTTTTAGGATATAATAGAAAGGATATTGCAAAATTTTCTATGTTGCTCTCTATTCCATCAATTTTAGCAGCAGGCATTGTAAGTGCATATATGTTATACAAAGAAGGTAATATCGCGCAAATTATTTTAGGTTATAATGCGGTTGTTTGGTCATTTTTCTTTTCATTAATTGCGATAATGTTTATGATGAAGTGGCTTCAAAGCAAAACTTTTTTGCCATTTGTTATATATCGTATAATAGTTGGCATTATCTTGTTGTTAGACGCATATAATATTATGTAAAAAGCTTGACGACAATCTAATAAGATATTAAAAGAAGTATTATGCTCTGGTGGTGGAACTGGTAGACACGCAAGTTTCAGGTACTTGTGGGATTTATCCCATGAAGGTTCAAGTCCTTTCCAGAGCACCAAGTTTTTTAGATCCTCGCAAATGGCGAGGATTTTTTGTTGCAAAAATTATAAAATATGGTAAATATTAAGCTACAAAGTGATTATTATGTTAAACTAAAATTTTATAATTAT
>JAZQZH010000027.1:0-28489 GCA_045633945.1 Alphaproteobacteria bacterium | reverse complement strand
ATTAATTATTTTGATAAATTTAATGTATTTTTATTGCGTTGATATCTTTTTTGTGGTATAATTTATGTATAATATTTGTTTTGGGGAGGTTGTTATGAGTAAAAATCAAGACTTAATAACTATGATTGAAAACAATAAACGAGCTAGGCTAGAAGAGGCTGCGTCGTTTGTTCCATTTAGTATGGATGATTTTTCGCCATATGCTCTTTCAAGAGGTGTCGTTTTTAACGATTATACTATAGATCAACTTCGAGAATTATATGTTAATATGGAGATGAAAAGATATGAATATGTAAACCAGAATATTTGTTATGGTACATATATTATATCTCGAGCTATAAGTACTACTGATACGAATAATGCTTTGTATGATCCTAATGGAGGAGATTTACCTGATCATGTTGATGGTATGTGCGCGGGCATGAGAAATACTTTTGAATATATACCAGATTATCTTGCAAAGACAGGAGGGGAAAAGGGGGGGAAAGGTCTACCTTACTGCGCGAGATCAGCTGGATTAAATGTTTATGTAGGTAGTGTTGTTATGGGGGTGCCAAACCCTACGGCGGGGGTGTATACTCCTGGTGCAGGAGGAATTATTGAGGGTGGTGGCGATTTTCCTCCTCTTTGTGGTGAGAAATATAAACATTTGGAAAATGATAACAACGGATCTAAACTTAATGAGTTGATTAAAGATGGAAAAATTAAAGCTGGTGATCTAATATCTATTTATACTGGGAATAGTGGTTCTGGGTATCATGCTTTAAGCGTTGCAGCTGTTAATCGTGATTTACATGGAAATATTATTAGTTATACCCTTATGGATAATAATGGTGGAAATGATAAAACAAGATTAATAACTCTTGATATAAATGATACCACAAGTGAAAACGCGCAGAAGTTAAATAAAGAGGTGCGTTATACTAGTGTTAATGATTGTATTAGAGATGAAATTACTGCAAAAGCTAATCAAATGTCAAGAGATGAATTAATTGAGGCAATTTATGCTTCAAGAGATGATTTGGTAAATGAAATAGAAATATTAGCTGTAACTGAAACAAAATTGTATACAGAACAATGTTTTGATCCAGTGAGAAGGACGTGTTTTGTGAGGCAGCAAAATGATTTGATAAAACATTATATGAGAAATCCTTGTATGTACATTAATAAAGGCGCTTCTTCTCTTTATAATAATGGTTATATACTTCTAGCGCAACAAGTTAGTAGTGAGCAAGAATATGAAAATAATCAAAGATTGATTAATATGGGCGTATATGGATATAATAGTAAATTTGATGAAGCCTTTGCTAAGAGAGGAGATAACAATGATGGAAACGAAGGAGCTAGCTCTCCAACAAAAGCAGATATATGGAGAATGAATGAAAATAATAATAGTAGAGCATAATTTGTTATCTTCTATAAAATTATATAAAAAAATATAATGTGATTCTTTTTCAAAGAGATATAAATTTAAGTAAAAAAAGTTTTTCTTGTTAAGATTATGCTAACTAAATTTGTTTTATGTTATCCGTAATGGTGGTATCACTTATTTAGGGATTGCTATGAGTAATTATGAATTAAAAAATATATTAAATACAGTTATTAATGCTGATTGCGTTGAAACTATGAAGAAAATTGCTGACAACTCTATTGATGTCATTTTTGCGGACCCTCCTTATAATTTACAATTAGGTGATGCCTTGAAACGCCCGGATAATACTGATGTTAAAGGTGTTTATGAAGAATGGGATAGCTTTGAAAGTATTGCAGAATACGATAAATATACTAAGGCTTGGATGGTAGAGGCAAGAAGAATCCTTAAAGAAAATGGTACTATTTGGGTGATTGGCTCATATCATAATATATTTAGAGTTGGATATATTATGCAGGATTTAGGCTTTTGGATATTGAATGATATTATTTGGAATAAGACGAATCCTATGCCTAACTTTAAAGGTACTCGTTTTACTAATGCTCATGAAACTTTGATTTGGGCGACAAAAAATCCTAAAGCTAGATATACATTTAATTATGAAGCGATGAAGGCGATGAATGATGATGTGCAAATGAGATCTACTTGGGAGATACCTCTTTGTACAGGTAAAGAACGTCTTAAAAATGGAGAAACAGGTGAAAAACTTCATCCGACACAAAAACCTGAAGCTCTTTTGTATAGAGTTATTATGTCTTCTACTAATGTTGGTGATGTTGTGCTAGATCCATTCTTTGGCACTGGAACAACAGGGGCTGTGGCTAAAAAGTTGGGACGTAATTTCATTGGTATTGAAAAAGATAAGACTTATATTAAAGGAGCTAAGGCTAGAATTGACAGTATTGTGTTAAATGAAGCTGAAGATGGACTTGATTTTACTTGTAAAAGAAAGTTGCCTAAAGTTCCTTTTGGGGCTGTTTTAGAAAGGGGCTTGATTTCTCCAGGAGATATGTTATACGATGATAAAAAGAAAATAAAAGCAACTGTTAGATCTGATGGTACTATCAAGTTTAAAAATGAAAGTGGATCTATTCACCAGATTGGGGCTGTGGCTCAAAACTCTACTACTTGTAATGGTTGGGCTTATTGGCACTATCTTGATAAGAAAACAAATAAACTTGTTTGTATTGATGAATTGAGGCAGTTGATAAGAGTGGAAATGCACGGAGAATAAATGATAAAAATAAACGGAAAACCTAGAATAATAAAAAATAAAAAGATATCAAGGAAGCCGGATAGAGTTGAAATTTTAGGTACTAATTCTGGAATTTCGCAGGATAATTATGTTGCAATTGATTTGGGGACTAATTCTTGTAGATTAGTTGTGGCAACTCCTACAACAACTTCTTTTAGAGTTGTTGAAACTTACTCCAAAGTTGTAAGACTTGGGGAAGGTATTATCCAAGATAATGAGTTATCTATGCCGGCTATGAGACGTACTTTGCAAGCGCTTAAAGTATGTCGTGGTGTTATTGATGAATATATGCCTATTGCGGCATCTCGGTTTGTGGCAACAGCTGCTTGTAGAAGAGCTAAAAATGTTTCATCATTTGTTGATATGGTTAAAAGAGAGGCTGGAATTGAGCTTGAAATTATATCTTCTAAAGAAGAGGCTCGACTTTCTGTTGTTGGATGTTTGCCTTTATTAAATAGAAGTATTAAAAGAGTTCTGGTGTTTGATATTGGTGGTGGTTCAACACAAATTTCTTTGGCAAGAGTTACTGATTTTGGTAAAACTTTTATTGAGGGGTTTGTTTCGCTTCCGTATGGAGTTGTTACAATATCTGAGGCTTTTGCTGGTCATGGGATGAGCAATCTCGAGTATTCTACTGTTTTGGAAAGAACTCAGAGTATTTTGCAAGAGTTTGAAGATAAACACAATATTACTAATGCGATAGCTAATCAGGAAATACAGGTTATTGGTACGTCAGGAACAGTGACCGTTATTGGTGCAGTTCATCTTAAGCTTCCTAGATATAATCGTTCTGCTGTTGATGGGGTTGCTATTTCTGCTCCTGATATAAAGTTTACTATTAATAAAATTAAAAATATGGGAACAGATGGTAGATGTAAGCATCCTTGTATTGGGCAGAGTAAATCTGATTTGACAATTGCTGGGTGCGCTATTATTGAGGCTTTGGCAACGTTTTGGCCAATTTCTGAAATTACGGTTGCTGATCGAGGTATTAGAGAGGGTATTTTACTTGATTTAATGCATTCTAAGAGATTTCATCAACAACAAAATAAGAATAAGAAAAAACGTGGTAGATTTCCATTTAAAAGAGGAGGGGATAATGGAAAATTCAGCAAAAAGAGCAGATAATAAGGAGTATGTTGCAGCTCTTGATTTGGGGACAAATTCTAATAGATTGCTTGTTGTTGATGAAAGTGGTAAAGCTATTTTAAGAGATGTTAGACATGTTGCTCTTGGTGAGGGCTTGGCAGAAAATAAATATTTTTGCGATAAAGCAATGGAGCGGGCAGTTTCATCGTATGTAGATTTTTCTGAAACGATGAAAAAGTATGGAATTAAAAAGTATAGAGCGATAGCAACGGCTGCCTGTAGAATGAGTACTAATACTGTAAATTTTTTACATGAAGTAAAAGCGGCATCTGGAGTTGATGTTGAGGTTATTAGTGAGTATGAAGAGGCGAGATTAACCCTCAAAGGAGCTAAACTCAATGCACCTAATGATAAGAAATATATATTTGTATATGATTTAGGTGGCGGATCTACAGAAATTACTCTTGCAACAAATGAGGAAAATCCTAATATTTTAGCGACTATTTCTATTCCTCTTGGTGCACGTAATGCAACAGAAATGTATGATTTGAAAAATTATAATAGAGCTGGAGCATTAAAACTAAGAGCTGATGTTGAAAAATATGTTGATGAGCTTTTGGATAGTATAAAGGATATAGATTATAATAAAAATGTTGCTTTAATTGCGACATCATCAACACCTCTTAGATTAGCTGCTGCATATAAGCAAATGGCAAAATATGATAAATTTGAAGCTGATGGTGTTGTTGTACCTATAAAAGAGTTGGATAAAATTATATCTAGTATGCTTAAGTTTAGTTATAAACAAAGATCTAATTCACCATATATTGGACCGAATAGGGCACCTATTTTTGTTGCAGCACTTGTTATTTTTAGGGCTATATATAAGAAGTTAGGTGTGAATGATATGGTGGCATCATTAAAAGCAGCACAGGAAGCGATTATTGATGAATTACTTTGATGTAAAGGTATAAATATATGGCTAAATTAACAAAATCAGCAAAAGAAGTTCGTGGAAGAAAAATGCTTGCAGTTAAGCTTAAAGATGCAAAGTATCATTCTTCGTCTTCAAATAGATGGTTGGAACGTCAACTTAATGATCCGTATGTGCAGGAAGCAAAACGTTTAGGATATCGTTCTCGTGCAGCATTTAAACTTATTCAACTTGATGAAAAATATAAGTTTTTATGCAGAAATAGTGTTATTGTTGACTTAGGTTGTGCTCCAGGTGGTTGGTCTCAAGTTGCAAGTCTTAAATTGAAAGGAACTGGTAAACTTGTTGGACTTGATATTTTGCCAACTGAACCAATGGATGGAGCTACGTTTGTTTGTCAGGACTTTACTGAAGAGGGGGCAACAGAAAAACTTTTGGATCTTTTAGGCGGGGAGAGAGCTAATGTTGTTATGAGTGATATGGCAGCAAATACAACTGGTCACCAGCAAACTGATCATTTGCGTACTATTGGTCTTGTTGAGGCTGCGTATGATTTTGCTAAAACTGTATTAGCTGAAGGAGGTATTTTTATAGCTAAAGTGTTTCAAGGGGGGGCAGAGGGAGGACTTCTTGCTGATATGAAAAAGAATTTTAAGAAGGTAACCCACTATAAACCAGATGCTAGTCGCGATAAATCTCCTGAATGCTATGTTGTAGCACAGGGGTTTAAGGGATAATTTTTTGGGGCTGTTAAATTAAAAAGGCACTTTAGTTTAAGTGCCTTTTTTTTTGATTTTAAATCATATTTTATTTATGCGAAATATTCTCTTAAATAAGCAGGTAATTCGCTTGTTGCAATACGGATTTGCTCCATTGTATCTCTATCACGAAGAGTTACTGTTTCTGGATTTTGTTCAATAGTTTCAAAATCTACGGTTAAACAAAGAGGTGTTCCAATCTCGTCATGACGGCGATATGCTTTACCTATGTTACCTGTATTTTCTAGAGCTACACGACCAATGCCTAGCTTCATTAAATTTTTCTTTAACTCATAGCATTTTGACATGATCGCTTCGCTATTTTTCTTTAATGGAACAATTGCAATTTTGATTGGAGCTAAATGTTTCTTTAATTTCATAACTATACGTTCAGAACCATTTTCTAGTTTTTCTTCTGTATATCCTTCGGTTAATACAGCAAGAACTGCTCGATCTACACCCATTGATGGTTCTATAACATAAGGAATTATCCAAGAATTTGTTTCATCATCTCTGATGCACATTTTAGTATTTGATTCATGATTTTCATGGCAATGTGCTTCTAGATTAAATTCTTCTTGAGATTTTGTATGATTTCCTAAGTCATAATCGCGACGATTAGCAATACCTTCAAGTTCTTCTACACCGTGTGGGAATGCATATTCTATATCTGAACATGCTTTTGCATAGTGAGCTAACTCATCAGTTTTTTGGTCATAAACTCTAAATCTATCACGAGGAAGACCTTGTTCTACCCACCAGTTAATTCTGGCTTCTTTCCAGTGTTCGTGCCACTTTTCATCTTCACCTGGTTTTACGAAGAATTCTAATTCAGCCTGTTCAAATTCACGTACTCTAAATATAAAGTTTTTGGGAGTAATTTCATTTCTAAATGTTTTACCAATTTGCGCTATACCAAATGGAAGTTTGCGAGAAGTAGAATCTACTACATTTTTGAATTGTGTGAAGATTGCTTGAGCTGTTTCTGGTCTTAAATATGCAATATTGTTTTCATCAACAATTGGTCCCACTGTTGTTTTGAACATTAAATTAAAAGGGCGAGGTTCTGTTAAATCTATTGATCCGCAATTTGGACATTTACCATCGTTTAGGTGGTCTGCTCTAAAACGGCCTTTACATTTTTTACAATCAACCATTGGGTCTGAAAAAGTGTCTTCATGTCCAGAATAATGTAATACTTTTCTATTTGTTAATATAGCTGCATCTAAACCTTCAACATCATCACGTTCGTATACCATTGAACGCCACCATGCCTGTTTGATGTTGTTTTTTAATTCAACACCTAATGGACCATAGTCATATAAACCTTGTAGGCCTCCATATATATCAGAGTTTTGAAATATAAATCCTCTACGTTTACATAAAGAAACTAATTGTTCCATTTGAGTTGCTGGCATTTTTTTACCCCTTTAAAAATTAAAATGATTAAACTTTGGGTGAGTTTAGACTATATGAATTTAAAATGCAATATATTAAAAGAAAAAAGCCAGCAAATTACTGGCTTTTTATTGTTAATTAATATCATTTAGCGGTTTTATCTTTTTTTCTAAAGCGATATCTAACACTTCGGATGCTTTTTCTACCATGACAATATTAAGTTCATTTTTCACATTATCAGGTAGTTCTTTTAGGTCTTTTTCATTATCTTTAGGGATAATTACCGTTTTTATGCCACCGCGAAGAGCTGATAATAGTTTTTCTTTTAGACCTCCAATAGGCAGAACTCTACCTTGAAGAGTTATTTCTCCTGTCATTGCTACATCATTTTTAACAGGTATTTTAGTAAATACTGAAACAAGAGTTGTATACATTGTTATACCAGCTGACGGTCCATCTTTTGGCGTTGCTCCCTCTGGTACGTGTACGTGTATGTCTGTTTTCTCAAATACCTCATCTTTTATGCCAAGTGAGTTTGCGTGAGAACGCACAACTGAAAAAGCAGTGTCAATTGATTCTTTCATTACATCGCCAAGTTTACCTGTTTGTTTGATTAAACCTTTTCCAGGCATATCAACTGCTTCTATAAAGAGGATATCTCCACCTACTTCTGTCCATGCAAGTCCTGTTGTTACACCAATATGATTTTTTTCTTCTTTTATTCCATAATGGTATTTTTTTATACCAAGATATTCTTCAAGATTGTTTGCCTCAACAATAATGTGTGGATTTTTTTCTTTTTTAATCAAAATATTTGTTGTTGATTTGCGAGCAATAGTTGCTAGTTCTCTTTCTAGATTGCGAACTCCTGATTCTGATGTGTAATATCTTATAACATCCCTTATAGCCTCATCAGTGATAAATAGTTCTTCAGGTGAAATGCCGTTTTCTTGAAATACCTTTGGAATAAGGTGACGTTTTGATATTTCTAATTTTTCATCTTCGGTATATCCATCTATGCGTATAATCTCCATTCTATCAAGAAGAGGGCGTGGCATATTTAATGAGTTTGCTGTTGTTACAAACATTACTTTTGATAAATCATAATCTACCTCTAAATAATGATCATTAAATGTTGAATTTTGTTCGGGATCTAATACTTCAAGTAGTGCAGAACTTGGGTCTCCTCGCCAGTCTGAGCCAAGCTTATCAATTTCATCTAGTAAGAATAGGGGATTTGATGTTCCTGCTTTTTTGATGTTTTGTAATATCTTTCCAGGCATTGCACCGATGTATGTGCGGCGATGGCCTCTTATTTCTGATTCATCGCGCATTCCTCCTAATGATGCTCTTACAAATTTGCGTCCAGTTGCTCTTGCTATTGAGCGTCCTAGTGATGTTTTACCAACTCCAGGTGCTCCTACTAGACAAAGAATTGGGCTTTTTAGACTTTTGGAACGAGTTTGAACAGCTAAATATTCGATAATGCGTTCTTTTACTTTTTTTAAGCCATAATGATCTTCATCTAAAATTTCTATTGCTTTATTTATATCAGTTGTGAGTGGTGAATTTTTCTTCCATGGTAAATCAACAAGCCAATCTAAATAATTGCGAATTATTGTACTTTCAGCATTCATATTGCCAGAAGCTTTAAGTTTTTTTAGCTCATGCATTGCTTTTGCTTTTGCTTCTTTGGATAATTTAGTATTTTTTATTTTTTTAGTATATAGTGCAATTTCATCTTCACCGTCTTCACCACCATTATTTTGAACTAACTCTTTTTGGATTGCACGCATTTGTTCATTTAGGTAGTATTCTCTTTGGTTTTTCTCCATTTGGTCTTTTACGCGCTTTTTTATCTTTTTTTCTACTTCTTCTTTGGTGCGAGTTTCTCCAATATATGATAAAAGTTGCTCTAATAATTCTTGATAATTATCTGCTTCTAATAGTTTTTGTTTATCTGTTGTTGGAATTTCAAGATTACCAATAACAGATGCGATAAATTCTGTTACATCTGTTGGATTATAAATACTTGAAAGATTTTCTTTTACGATTTTTGTATAATCAAGTGATTGGTTTTGAAATTCTTCACTTATTAGTTTCATTAGGGCTTGTAACTCTTTGTAATTACTTTGTGAACTATCTAGGGGGTTGCTGGATATGAAAGCAGTATAATGTTTACCAAAAGTGTTTAATTTATTTATCTTTATGCGGCTTATACCTTCTACTGCGATGTTTAATGTACCATCAGGCATTACTATATAGCGCTTGATTCTTGCTAATGTACCAATATTATATAAATCTTTTGTTTCTGGGTGTTCTGTTTTGGCATCTATTTGTGTTAATAATACTAATGGTGTATTATAATGATATGCTGCAGAAGCTGCTTCTAGTGAGGCTGAACGTCCAACAAATAAAGATGCGGTATTACCTGGAAATACTACAATATCTCTTAGGGCGAGAACCGGATACTCTGTGTTTTCTAGAACAATAGTATCGTCAGCAGGGGCTAAATTCTCAGTTGTAGAAATATCTTCATTAACATCATTTTTATTGTCAGAACTATTCATTATAATATCCTTATTTAAAAAATTAGTTTATATAAAAATCGGTAGGTTATCTTTGTAGTATATAGTGTTTGAAAATTTATCTATCAATACCTTTGGTCTTTATTTTTAATATATCTCACAAGCATTACAATATGTATCTGTTTTCATCCACAAAAAAGCTTGTTATAGTTATAGTATTTTAATAAGAAGATATTATTTTATTCTGTATTGTCTTCATTGTTTACAAATAGTTGATATAGTTGTTTTTTGTATATCCAAATAAGTATTAGCCCTAAGATGATTGATATGGAGCCAAATACGTATAAAATATAATACCAGTTTATTTCTCCTACTTTCATTAGAGTGTCGGTTGCATATAACTTTATATAAAAAATTGATATTCCTGTGACAATAAAAGATGTGATAAAAGCTATTGTCCATATTCGTTTTAATATTATTTTGGGTAACATAAAAGCCGTTAAGATATAAATAAATACAAGCGCTATAAATAAGTATGTTTCCATTTTTTTGCTCCTTTTTTTATGATGTTTAGATGTAATATTTATTTTTGTTATTTAAAGGAGAAAAATAAAAAAAAGCGTCAAATGACGCTTTAGTTGTTTGTTTAGAGGAACTCTGTTGGATAAGTTTTGCTAAATAAGCATGATATATCTCTAAGCTCCTGGTCAGGGTATTCAACACAAACTACCATTTGTGGAGTTTTGTCTTCTGTTTTGTAGATGGCTTTTTTTACGGTTAGCTTCATTTCTGCGTTGTTATACGATTTTGTATAAACATCAATAGCGCAAGAGTATCCAACATTTGCTAAATTCACATCTTCTTTAATGTGAGGAATGTAGATGATTTTGTTTTTGCCTTTTTTACCATAACTAACTCCACTACCGTTGGGTAATATCCATAGCCAGTAGCAGTAGATGCCGTCTTTCAAAATTGAATTTTCATTTTCATTATCATTTGTGACAATGATTGGATAATTTTGGTAAGACTTAATCTCTGGGATGGAATAGTGAAGAGCATCAATCATCAGTTGACGGATGTCTTCTTTGGTTTGAATTTTTACTGAACTTTTCATAATTGACAGAATTTTTATTATGTTTGGTTTTATGTTATATGATATTTTTATTTTGTCAATATTTTTCTGTCTAAAAATGTTTTTTTAGCATATCTAGCGTAAATCGATTTGTATAATTTAAATCTTTTAACAGTTGCTCTGCTTTATCAAAATATTTTCCTATGCGTGAAGTGTCATGAGCATCATCACTAATTAATACTGGTACGGTATTGTCTTTGGCTAATATTTCTAGCATCCATGGATGAGGGTGAGGGTTATCAACTCGATCATAGCCACTTGTATTTAATTCAAAAGGAGTTTTAGTTGTGATTAGAGTTTCTACTATCTCGTTTTTTAAGTCATTGTAGCGTTCATCACTGCCATATCCGAATATAGTACAATAATCAGGATGTGCTATAAATGTGAAATAACCACTTTTGATACATTCTATTATATTTTTAAAATGTTCAACGGTGTATTCATGCATGAGATTTTCAGAAGGTGGGTTTTTATTTTTTCGCATATGATATATGTTACAAAGATAACTTTCATCTTTGTTTTTTAGAAAATGATTAGAACCGATCAGATAATCAACAGGAAGGTCTTTTATTAATTTTTCAAAATTATCACGCCAATCTGTGGAGGTGAAAAAATCGCATTCAAAACCTATTTTGATATCTATTTTAAATTCTGATTTTAAGTTTTCTAATATTTCTATATGGCGCATATAACAGTCTTTTGCTTTGTTGAAATCATCAAAAAACATTGGTTCTTTCTCTTGAGGAAAGGAAAAAGAGCTATTTACTATTAGATGATTGCTTACTCCAATAGTTGAAAACCCTTTGTTTTGGGCTTCTTGTATCATGGTTTTTGCATCAGCAAAGCCATCAAATCTTAATTCATTATTATGTGTATGAAGTGTGAAATTTTGCATAATTTTATATCCCTTATTATGTTGACTTCAAAATATGATAATATAGGTTAATATATAATTAAGTTTTTAATTAAAAAAGGCGCTTATACGCACCTTTGTTGTTAGCCTATAAATGGGAATAGCGGATCTCCAACAGTTGTTTGTAAGTTAGGAGATAGTCCCATTGGTTTAAAATCTGCAACTGGATTATCGTTTATACCTAATGATGATAATATCTTTTCTGATACGGTTGGCATAAATGGATAGATTGCATTTGCTATTAAGCGTAGGGCATCTAGAGTTGTATAGATTACAGCTTCATAACGCTCTTTTTTAGTTTCATCTTTTGCTAGTACCCATGGTTCGTTGGCTGCAAAATAAGCATTAACCATATCGCCGGCTTTTAATATTTCAGCAGATAGTTCTGATACTAGTTCAAGTGAAGTGTCAGTGTATTTGTATAATCTATTGAAATTATTTGATATTGTTTCTAATAGATTTTTGTCTTCAGATGATAGGTTTAAATTTGTTGGTACTAAGCCATTTAAGTTCTTTGCTATCATTTTTAGTACACGCATTTGTAGGTTACCAATATTGTTTGCTAATTGTTTGTAACCTTGTTTTAATAAATCTATTGAGATTTGAGAATCTCCTGTTAATGACATTGCGTTACATAAATAGAATCTTAAAGGTTCTATTCCCATTAAATCCATAACTTCGTAAGGGTCAACAACGTTTCCTAATGATTTAGACATTTTTATTCCACCTTCACCAATCCAGTAGTCGTGAACTAATAAGTGCTTAGGTAATTCTAAACCTAAGGCTTTTAACATTATTGGCCAATATACAGCATGTGTTTTTAATATATCTTTAGCTAATAAGTGTGTACAGTTTGACCAAATTTCATTAAACTCTTTATTTTTGTCTTCATCTGAACTCCATCCTAGGCTAGAGATGTAGCTAATTAAAGCATCAAACCAAATATATGTTACAAAATCATTATCAAATGGGAGGTCAACACCTAACCATACGCGTGATTTAGGGCGAGAAATGCACAAATCATCTAATGGTTCGTTAAGCATTCCTAATACTTCTTTAGCAAAACGTTTGGGTCTTATAAAATCTGGATTAGATTTTATATGGTCAATTAACCATTGACGATGTTCTTCTAGTGGGAAAAAATAATTTTCTTCTGTGATTACTTTAGGGGCTTTTTGATGATCTGGGCAGAGGCCGTGTTCATCTAAGTCTGATGTTTTTTTGAATTGTTCGCAGCCTTCACAGTACAATCCTTCATATGATTTTTTTATTACTAAACCTTTTGAGTTGATTAAATTTAAGGCATCGGAAACTGTAGATTTGTGTTCGATAGATGATGTTCTAACAAAGTTATTGTAGTTTATGTTCATTTTATCGAATAAATTTCTAAAATTATCACTACGCATTTTTAGGAATTCTTCTACTTTTAATCCGCTTTCTTCACAGCTATGTTGATTTTTTTGTCCGTGTTCATCGGTACCTGTTGTGTAAAAAACATCAATGTTACGCATTTGCTCTATCTTTTTTATAACATCGCCCAAAATAGTTGTATATGCGTGTCCAATGTGTGGAGCGCCGTTAATATAATAAATTGGAGTAGTGATATATTTTTTCATCGTAACTTCCTTATCCTTGTTAATAAAAAAAAGACGGTTTTTAAATCCGCCTTTATAAGTTAGAATAGCATAATGCAAGACGGATGAGCATTATCTGTAAATGCACATTTCCATTCGAGCGTTATTGCTATATATATAATGTTCCTTTTTCATGCTCGTGAATCTATCACTATTTTTTTATTTTGCAATATATTTTTTATGGAATTATTTAACAATAAATATTGAAAAAAAAAAATCAGGCGTTAGTATTTTCACTGTATTTAAATTGAATTGTGGAGTTAATATGGCTGATAAGAAAAAAAAGCAGGACGTTAGAGTTATTTTTAAAATAGGTGCTTTTTTAGGGTTCATTATGCTTGGTTATTTGGGGATTAGATCATATAAGTTGTCTGTTGAAAAGCTTAAAATAACCCATTGTACAGATGAAATTATTAATTTTGCAAGAAATGTTCAGGATGCGTATCGTAATCAGCGTACTTATGGTGAAATAGATTATAAGACAGCTGAGAAATTGAGATTGTTTCCTAAAAGTATGAAGAGAGAAGGTTTTAGAGAGTTTACGAACTCTTTTTATGGTGGTGTTGATATTTGGTATTCATCTACATCTCTTGAAAATGATAAATCTGCGTTTGAAATATCTTTTCAAGGTTTAAGCAAAAATGGATGTGTATCTTTGATGAAGTTAAATCTTGAGGATATAGGCGCTATTGCTGTTGCTGGGTATGGTACACCTACACCTAGTGGTGTTTTGGATGAAATTTATGTTGATACTGCGCAGAAAGATATTAAAGGATATAATAAATTTAAAGCTAAAGGAATACAGTATTTAGCTAATGATAAAGCTGAAAGAGCATGTAATTGTAAGGAGGATGTTTGCTCAGTTATTTGGAAGTTTAAGTAGAAAAAATAGTTTGTTATGTATAAATCTAAAAGGCCACAAAGGGATAGTGTGGCTTTTTTGTTGTCTAACTAAAAAATGCTTGCAAAGAGAACAAAAGTGGTATATTACTTTTGAATTGGAGGTGTAAATATATGGCTGAAAGTAAATTTATTGAGATAAAAGGAGCTAGAGAGCATAATCTTAAAGGTGTTAATGTCTCTATTCCTAAAAATAAATTAACGGTTATTACTGGTTTATCTGGATCAGGAAAGTCATCGCTTGCGTTTGATACAATTTATGCTGAAGGGCAGAGAAGATATGTGGAAAGTCTGTCATCTTATGCTAGGCAATTTTTAGATTTAATGAAAAAGCCAGAGGTTGATTCCATTGAAGGGCTTGCGCCTGCTATATCAATTGAGCAAAAAACTACTTCTCATAATCCACGGTCTACTGTTGGTACTATTACAGAGATATATGATTATATGCGTCTTTTATGGGCGAGAGTAGGGGTTCCTTATTCCCCTGTTACAGGTCTTCCTATTGAGGCGCAAACGGTTAGTCAAATTGTTGATAAGATATTAGAGCTTGAAGTTGGTAGTAAAATAATGATTGTTTCACCAATGATTAGGCAGCGTAAAGGAGAATTTAAAAAAGAGCTTGAAAGCTTGTTGAAGCAAGGTTTTCAGCGTGTTAAAATTGATGGAGAAGTATATGATTTGGAAGAAGTTCCAAATTTAGAGAAAAATATAAAACATGATATTGAGGTTGTTGTCGATAGACTTATTATAAAAGATGAAAATATGTCTGATAGAATT
Organism: Alphaproteobacteria bacterium; assembly: GCA_045633945.1. Lineage (GTDB taxonomy): Bacteria > Pseudomonadota > Alphaproteobacteria > RF32 > CAG-239 > CAG-267. Next base: position 13,739 of record JAZQZH010000027.1, on the reverse strand, counting down.
GCTCAATCTGTAGAAACAGCCTTAAAGTTAAGTGATGGGATATTATATGTAGATAATTTATCATTGAATTCTCGTCTTGTTTGTTCTTCTAAATATGCTTGTCCGGTTTCAGGATTTACAATAGAAGAAATTGAGCCTAGACTTTTTTCTTTTAACAATCCTCAGGGAGCTTGTCCTTATTGTGATGGTATAGGGGCACGCTTGTATATGGATGAAAAGCTAGTGGTGCCTAATGTTGGTAAAAGTATTGCGCAAGGAGCTATTGCACCATGGTATGGTTTTAAGTCGGCGTTTTATAAGCAAACTCTTATTTCTCTTTGTGATTTTTTAAATATTTCACAGAATACTCCATGGAAAGATTTGCCAGAAAATGCCAGAAATACTATTCTTTATGGTTCGGGCAATGTTTGTGTGCCTATTTATTATTCTTCTTTTGTTTCGGATAAGCCTTTTGAGGGGGTTATTCCTAATATGGAAAGAAGATTTTTGGAAACAGAATCTGCAGCATCTAGAGAAGAGTTATCGCACTATCAGTCAGCAGCTCCTTGTAGTTACTGTAATGGTAAGCGATTAAAAAATGAAGCCTTAGCTGTAAAAGTGTGTGAAAAAGATATTATAGAGGTTTCTAGTTTATCTATAAAGCAGGCTTTAGTGTGGTTTAAAGGTGTTTATGAGCAATTAACTCCTCAAAAACGAAAGATTGCTGAGAAAATTTTAAAAGAAATTATAGAAAGATTGGAATTTTTGAATAATGTTGGGCTTGATTATTTGACATTATCTCGTCAATCTGGAGGTTTATCAGGTGGCGAGGCACAGAGAATACGTTTGGCTTCGCAAATTGGTTCAGGTTTGACAGGGGTTCTTTATGTTTTGGATGAGCCATCAATTGGGTTGCATCAACGTGATAATGATAGATTACTTGATACGTTATATAGGCTTCGTGATATTGGTAATACTGTTATTGTGGTAGAGCATGATGAAGATGCTATCAGGAGTGCTGATTATTTAATTGATATGGGGCCCGGTGCTGGTGATAATGGTGGTAATATTGTGGCAGAAGGAAGTGTTGATGATGTCTTAAAAAATGAAGCCTCTTTGACTGCCAAATATTTAAATAAGGAAAAGGAAATTGCTATCCCCTGTAAAAGGCGTAAAGGTAATGGCAAGTTTTTGGAGCTTGTTGGAGCGAAAACTAATAATCTTAAAAATGTTAAATTAAAATTACCTCTTGGTTGTCTTACTTTAGTTACTGGTGTTTCTGGTGGTGGAAAGTCATCTTTGATATTAGAAACTTTATTTAAAGCATTGAATAAAGAGCTTAATGGGTCTAGAGATGGAACAGGAATATATAAAGAGTTAAAAGGTATTGAGAATATTGATAAAGTAATTGATATTGATCAATCTCCAATTGGAAGGACGCCTCGTTCTAATCCTGCAACATACACAGGATTGTTTACTTATATCAGGGATTGGTTTGCAGAACTACCTTTGGCAAAAGCAAGAGGGTATCAACCTGGGAGATTTTCTTTTAATGTTGCAGGTGGTAGATGTGAAGCTTGTAAAGGTGATGGAGTCACTAAAATAGAAATGAATTTCTTGCCAGATGTATATGTTGAATGTGAAGAATGTCATGGTAAACGATTTAATCGTGAAACGTTGGAGGTTACATATAAAGGTAAATCTATTGCTGATGTTTTGGATATGACTGTGGATGAAGCAGTTGAGTTTTTTAACAATATTCCATCAATTTGTACAAGGTTGGAGTTATTGCAAAAAGTTGGGTTAGGATATATTCATCTCGGTCAGCCGGCAACAACTTTATCAGGAGGTGAGGCTCAGCGAATAAAGCTTTCTAAAGAATTATCTAAAAGAGCAACGGGAAAGACTGTTTATATTTTAGATGAACCAACAACTGGTCTTCATTTTGAAGATATAAATAAATTATTAAAAGTTCTTCAAGCGTTAGTGGATCAAGGAAATACAGTGATTGTTATAGAGCATAATCTTGATGTGATTAAGGTTGCTGACTATATTGTTGATATGGGACCTGAAGGTGGAGATGGTGGCGGGCAAATTGTGGCTGAAGGAACACCTGAGGAAATTGTTAAAAAGAAAAAAGGTTATACATATAAATATTTAGCATCGAAACTTTAAGAATAAAAAAGGGCACTTTATGAAAAGTGCCCAATGCTCGTTTTTAGAGCTAAAACACGGTTACATCACGTATGCGTGTTTTTTATAAAAATCAAAACAGATTAATTCACTTAATTATGATACTATGAAAAAACTCAATTGTTTTGATTTCTAAAAAAGTTGAGAGTACGGACACATCACGCGGGCGTGCTCTCAGGGAAGAACAAACATTCTTCGCAAGTACAATAAAAGAAAACTTTTATAGCAAATAAAGGTGTTCATAAAAAAAGAGTACGGACACGTCACGTGGGCGTACTCTCATGGATATATAATATCCATTTTAATTGTGTTTTATGGCAATCTTAAACACAGTAGAAGATCTTTATCTAAGTATCTATATTTTTTTTGTTTTCAAAAAAATGGAGGATATAGGTACATCACGTATGTATATCCTCCTTCAGTTGAATATTATTAACTTTAAATCATAACAAAATAGCCTATCAACTGAAATATTTTATTGAAAACAAATTATTATTTCAAAAGAAGAGTGCGGGTACATCTCGTATGCGCACTCTTTTGAAGATTAAATCTTCTGCAGTTAACAAACAGTTTCCGAAATAAACATTAGAACGTGTATATATATTTTATGAATTTTCTTGAAAAAAGAGTACGGACACGTCACGTGGGCGTACTCCCTTGGGTTAAACTAACCCTATGCCAAATATTCAGCTAAAAGATAGCTAGAAGCCTGAAAGCTTTTTTTATATATTTTTTTTCAATGAATTTTCTTAAAAAAAGAGTACGGACACGTCACGTGGGCGTACTCTCATGGATATACAGCATCCATTTTAATTGTGTTTTATATGGCAAATCCAACACAAAAAAAGTTTACTATATTGGAAGATGTTTATATTGAATTTCTTTTATTTTCTAAAAAATGGGGAGTATAGGTGCTCACGCAGGTATACTCCCTCCAAGTTGATTTACTCATAATTTAAGCAGATGTACAACTTTTTTTATATATATGGAAAACAAAAAAAGATTTTTCAAGATAAAGAGTGCGGGTACGTCACGTATGCGCACTCTGTTGAGTGAAAAAGAATTCACTCGAAACTACTAACCCAAACTTAAATAAATGAAGAAACCACTTCAAAAAAGGTTGATAATTAACAGATCTATAGTTTATTAGTTATTATTTATACATATATATTTTTTTTTGTCAATATATAAAATTCATTTTTTTAAATAAAATTTAACTCTTAATGTTTATATGTATAACTATTAGTAATAAATATGGGAGTTTGTTATGGCTAAAAAGACTGAAAATAAAGAGCTAACACCTGTTAAAGTTAAGAAAAAGGTGAGTTCTAAAGGTGTTAAAACTTTAAAAAATGAGGAGAAGAAAGAAGAAACTAAGGAAAAAAAAGTTAGTAAGCCTAAAGTTGAAAAGTTTACAGCTGATGTGTTTTTTCATATTTTTGTAGAAGGATGGAAGAATATTTTTTGTTATAAAGGGCGCAGTTCTAGGGTTGAACTTTGGAGCTTTATGCTAATTAATACTGTTATTTCAGTTATTCTTCAGTTGCATCTTGGTTATACAACACTTTCTCCTAATTATTTGATTTTAGCTAATGATGCTGGTATAGGCATTGATGAAATATCTAGAAATATTATGTATGCAAATTATGCATTTTATTTAAGTATTATATTACCTATGATTCCAATGATTTCGATGTTTGTTCGTCGTATGCACGATTTGAATAGACTTGCGTGGAAAGGATATCTAGAGCAAGTTGTTATGGGTATGATTGTTCTTAGTTTGTTGATTATTGGCATTGATGAGTTGGCTGGAACAAAATTTGAATATACTATTTTAGCTATGGCTGTTTGCTTTGTTACTATATTGTATTCAGTTCTATATTACGGCTTAAAATTTTTAATTGTTACCTTGTTTTACAAAGGTGAAGATAAGAAAAACGAGTTTGGTGAACCTAAATTTAAATCAGCATATGATGATGAATTAGCTCTTAAACTTACTATATTCTATATCTTGTTTGTTTCTACAATTGGAATGCTATATTGGGGGGTGTGGTATTTTTAAGTAGTAGATATATGTTTTATTAATAGGGGAGATATGTTTCTCTCCTATTTTTTTACTTTATACTTTACTTTTTTTTTGTTTTAGAGTAAAAGCTTTTAGGATATTTAGATTTTATAGGAGTGTTAAGATGATTGCAAGAACACGTTTTGCGCCAAGTCCGACTGGATATATGCATATTGGTAATTTGAGGACTGCATTGTATGAGTATTTGATTGCTAAAGCTAATGGTGGTCAATTTATTTTGCGTATTGAAGATACAGACCAGAAGCGTTATGTTGAGGGCGCTACTGATATTATATATAATACTCTTAAGACTGTTGGTATGAACTGGGATGAAGGACCAGATAAAGGTGGTGAATATGGTCCATATATACAATCTGAACGTTTAAGTTTGTATCAAGAATATGCTCATAAATTAGTTGAATTAGGCGGTGCACATTATTGTTTTTGCTCAAAAGATGAGGCAGACGAGCAGAAAGACGAAGAGGCTAATATTAAATTTGTTGACCCATGTAAAAACATGTCTCTAGAAGAAGCAAAGAGTAGGGTGGCAAATGGTGAGCCTTTTGTTATTAGGCAAACAATAAATAAAAAAGGTAAGTCTATATTTAATGATGTTGTGTATGGTGATATTGAAATTGATTATGATGAGTTAGATGAGGGAGTGTTACTTAAGAGTGATGGTTTCCCTACATATAATTTTGCAAATGTGGTTGATGATCATCTAATGAAAATTACTCATGTGGTTAGAGGTAATGAGTATATTTCATCTACTCCTAAGTATAATCTTATATATGAAGCTTTTGGTTGGGAGCCTCCGATATATGTTCATGTTGCTCAAGTTATGAAAGATGCTCATCATAAATTATCTAAGAGAAATGGAGATGCATCTTTCCAGGATTTGGTTGCTAAAGGGTATTTGCCTGAAGCAATTTTAAATTATATCGCTTTATTGGGGTGGAATCCTGGTACAGAGCAAGAAATATTTTCATTAAAAGAGCTAGAAGAGATATTTGATGCGAATCGATTAAATAAATCTCCAGCTATTTTTGATATTCAAAAATTAAAATGGATGAATGGTTGTTATATTAGAAGTTTAAGTTTAGATGAATTTCATAAATTAGCTTGTGTTGAGTATGATAAATTTTTAACTAAAGATGTTAATAGGGTTGAATTATCTAAAGTTTTGCAGCCAAGAATTGAAACTCTTAATGATATTAAGGAAGTTGCTTTGTTTATTGAGAGTTTGCCAGAATATAGCGAGGAATTGTTTGTAAATAAAAAGATGAAAACAGATGTTGAGATAGCGCATAATTCTTTGAAATTAGCTAAACCTGCTTTAGAATGTTTGGAATTATGGACTAATGAAAGTTTGTTTGAATGTTTGAAAAACGTAGCTGTTGAAAATGGTTTGAAAAATGGTCAAGTTTTGTATCCTGTTAGAATTGCTCTTACGGGTATGGAAACAACGCCAGGTGGTGCTAGTGAAATAGCTGCTATTTTAGGAAAAGAAGAAACTTTGTTGCGTTTGAGTAAAGTTGTGTAGAAGTATTCTTTTAAATTAGGCTCTCTTTAATTAAAAAAAAGAGAGCTTTTTTTGTTGTAATTTAGATTATGTTAACTAAATATGTTTTATACATAGTATGTGCACGCAAAGGAGGATCTATTGCTGGCATATTGTGAGAAAAAATATAATAAGGAAATTAAACATGACTACAAATGCGCAAGTTGATTTTTTAAATGATATAAAAGACAAAAAAATCTCTGTTACAGTGTTTTTGATTAATGGAGTTAAATTACAAGGTGTTATTACATGGTTTGATGCTACGTCTTTATTATTAAGACGTGATGGTCATACTCAACTTGTATATTCACATGCAGTATCGACAATTATGCCTGCAACACCAATCGATGTTGTTGAAGGTTAACTTTGCAACTGATTGAAAAAGATAAAAGAACAAGGACAGCGGTTATTTGTCCTGTTGTTAAGACTGATGAACGTGTTTTTACTTCAGATGATGTGAAAAGTCGTGAAGAGGAAGCAAAAGGATTAGTGTTAGCAATGGGGCAGGACGCTGTTCTTTGTTTTAGTGTTAATTTAAATAAAATTGTTCCTAGAAGCTTTTTGGGTAAAGGATGGATTGATAAATTAAAATCTCAATGCGAAGAAAACGATGTTGAACTATTGGTTGTTGATCAGGCTATAAGTGCAGTGCAGCAAAGAAATTTAGAAAAAGAATTAAACCTTAAAGTGATTGATCGTACAGCTGTTATATTAGAGATTTTTGGACGAAGAGCTCAAACTAAAGAAGGTAAATTGCAAGTTGAATTAGCTCATTTAACGTATCAACGTGGACGATTAGTGAGGAGTTGGACACACCTTGAAAGACAGCGAGGAGGTGGAGGATTTTTAGGCGGTCCGGGAGAAACACAAATTGAGCTTGATAGAAGACATATTGATAATCGTATTTTGAAGATAAAAAAAGAATTAGAAAAAGTTAAAAAAACTAGAGCAATTCAAAGAAATGCAAGAATAAAAGTTCCTTATCCTATTGTTGCGTTGGTTGGATATACTAATGCTGGAAAATCAACACTGTTTAATAAATTAACAAATGCTGAGGTTTTAGCTCAAGATATGCTTTTTGCAACTCTTGATCCGACGATGAGAAAAATTGAGCTTAAGAAAGGGGTTGAGGTTATATTATCTGATACTGTTGGATTTATTTCTAATTTGCCTCATGAACTTGTAATGTCTTTTCGTGCAACACTTGAAGAGGTGTTGATGGCTGATGTTATAGTTCATGTTATTGATGTTTCTAATCCTTTATATAAAACACAGCGGGATGATGTTATAAGTGTGTTGCATGATCTAGGTTTGTCTAAAATAGAAAATGATGATAAATATATTGAAGTTTTAAATAAAATTGATCTTTTAAATGATGATGTTAAGTTGCAGCTTTTCTCTCAAAAAAATGATAAAATTATTGGTGTTTCAGCAATTACAGGAGAGGGTAGTGATAAACTTTTAAAAATTTTATGCGATAAATTTGATGAACGAAAAATTATCAAAGAAGTAGAGCTTGATATTTGTGATGGTAAAGGGTTAGCTAAATTTTATAATGATTTTGATGTTTTAATGCGTATTGATGATGTTGATAATGGTAAAATTTTGCTTACAGTAAAAACCAAATAATCTTTTGTCTAAAATCGACAAAATCCATAAGCGGTAGGATAGGGATGTTAATAGTTGTTTGCTGAAGTTTTTGAGTTGTAGTTTTTATTTTATTAGAAAAGTTCTTTAACAAATAATAAGAAGAGTGTGTAAGTTTGTTGTAGGATTTATCTTGCGTAAATTTTTTGTTGTTTTAATTTTTATTGATTTGTTGGTTTGTTTTATTTGTATCTCATATATAGATAATTAATGAAGGTTAGTATATTGGTGTGAAAAGTATTATGATGAATGTAAGGTGAGCGTTTTAGAATGTTGTTTGTTAGTTAGATGTGTTTGTAGAAAAAATGAGGGATGAGTTTTGTAAAATTAGATTGAGTTTGTGTATAAAATATCATAAAAATATATTGAGCTCGATTATAGAGCGCTAATTTAGTTTTTTAATATAAGTATTGAATGGTTTATAATATTTAATTTCATATATTTATAATATACTTGTATACATAACGTAAATTATGCGACAATTATGATGTATATAAAATATCCCTATTTTAGACGAATTTTGTTATTTTGGGCATTTATGACTTTTTTTATTTTAACTTGATGAAAGTTATATAAAATAATTTTTAGATTTACTTTAGTTTAATTTTTGTTATTTAAATTATATTAAAATATTTTTTTTTTATGAAAGGATTTATAAATTGCGTGAACTTGGGTTAAAACTTTGGACTACAGATTTTATAAAAAATAGTTCATTACTTGATGATGCTGAAAAATTTGTAAAAAATGGAGTTTTTAATTATTTAGAGTTATATGCCCTTCCCTTTAGTTTTGATGATGCTAAAAGCTCTGTTTTATCTCGTTTTAAAGGTGAAAAAGTAGTTATTCATGCTCCTCATAATTGCCATGGGGTTAATATTGCTGATAAAAATGAATATGAAAATAATAAAAATCGTTTAAGATCTTCGCAAGATTTTGCTGATGCGCTTAATTCTGATATTATTATTTTACATCCTGGCATGAATGTTGGTGAGGAATTTTTAGAAGAAAGTGTTAGACAATTCAAAGGTTTAAATGATAAACGTTTGGCTGTTGAAAATTTGCCGAGTTATTGTTCTACTACAATGAGTAAGCTTCATGGCGTTAAACCTTCTGAAATTAAGCGCTTTATTGATGAATGTGGAGCTAAATTTTGTCTTGATTTTTCACATGCAATTTGTGGTGCAAATTATTATAAAATCAATGTTTTTTCTTTTTTAAAAGAGATGTTTGAGCTTAATCCTTGTATGTATCATATTTGTGATGGATATATGAATTCTATAAATGATGATCATCTGCATTTTGGTGAAGGTGATTATAAGTTAGAATATTTTATTAATAATTATACAGATAGTGATGCTATAATAACAATGGAAACAGGAAGTGGTATTCCTGTAAGCATTGATCCTTGGTATAATGATGCATTGTATATGCGTAAGTTTTTGAAATAATTTATTTTTGTTGACTTATTTCTTGAGCTAATTCCTCTATTGATGTGGTTTTTACAGGGGCGGATTGCATGTTTTTAATGTATGTTTCTTTGTTTTCAAAAACCTTTTTAAGTAATGGAAATAGTATATCTTTATTTGTGATATCTTCGTCTTTGATTATTTCGCCAAACCCCTTTGCTTGAAAACTTTTTGCATTGAGAGTTTGTTCTCCGCGTGAAGATGTGTTTGGTAATGGAACTAATATCATTGGTTTATTTAATGTTGCTAATTCAAAAATAGAATTGGAACCAGCTCTTGAAATTACTACATCAGATAGTGCCATAAGGTGTTTTAATTCTGCATCTACATATTCAAATTGAGCATATTTAGGAGATTTTAGAGATGGGTTAAATCCATTTTTTCCAGCAATATGAATGATTTGATATGATTGCAAAAGTTTTTCAAAATTATTTTCTACAGCTTGATTTAAGCTCTTTGCACCTAAACTTCCACCTATAATCATTATTGTTGGCAAATCTTTTGAGAGGTTTGTAAATTTAGCTCCCTCTTCTTTTGAACCATTAAACAATCTATCGGATAATGCAGGCCCTATGCATTTTACAATATTTTTTTGTTTAATGGATTTTATTGTTTCTGGAAAGGTTGTGTAAAATGTATTTACAAAAGGCAGGCTCATTTTATTGGCTAATCCTGGTGTTAAATCAGATTCATGCATAAATATCTTTTTCTTATTAATAAATCCACCTATTACAACAGGAAATGAAACAAAGCCACCTTTTGAAAAAATTATGTCTGGATTTATTTTGTGTACAAGCAAGCATGCTTCTATACAACCAAATGGTATTTTTATCATATCTATAAAATTTTGCCATGAAAAATATCTGCGCAATTTTCCTGTGGTGATGCTATAGTATTTTACTTCTTTAAACTTTTTTACTAGTTCTTTTTCCATGCCATTGTGTGAACCAATGTAGCTTACTTCCCAACCATTTTTTATAAACCATGGAATTAATGCTAGATTTAAGGTTACATGACCTGCGGAACCTCCGCCAGTAAAAACTATTTTAGGCATCTAATTTTCTCCAATTGCTTCTATATTTTCACTACTTTCTAATAGTAATTCATTGTCATTTAAGTTTAGGTTAATAGTTTTATTTGTTTTTGAACCTAATAACTTCATTTTTTCTGCTTGAGATAAAGCAGAACCTCTTCCTTGAAGTTTTGTCATTGCATTATTATAAGCATTTGTTGCTTGATTTAAGGCTCTATCTATAGATTTCATATCGTCAATAAATGCGGCTAACTTGTCATATATTTTACCGCCAAGTTCTGCTATTTTTTGTACGTTTTGATTTTGGCTATCGATACGCCAGAGGTTTTCGATAGTTCTTAAAGTTGGTAGTAGAGATAATGGAGTTGCTAGAATTATATTCTTTTTGTATGCATAATCATAGAGGTATCTATCTGTATCAAGTGCTGCAATATAAGCGCTTTCTACAGGAATGAACATAATTACGTAATTTAAAGAGCGTTCTTTTAGTAGTTTTTGATATTCTTTGTTAGATAGTTCATCTATATGGGATTTTATATCAGATAGATTTTGTTGTAAAAATTTTTGGCGCTCAGTTTCATTATCAGTATTCATTGCGTCAAGATATGCATTTAATGATACTTTAGAATCTACTATAATATCTCTGTTTTCTGGTAGATGAATAATTACATCAGGTCTGTATATTTTTTTATTCTCATCTGTAAAAGAACACTGAGTATCATAATCTTGATCTTTTCTTAAGCCAGATATTTCAAGTATTCTAGATAATTGGCATTCTCCCCAGTTTCCTTGTGTTTTGGAAGCGCCTTTTAGGGCTGTTGCTAAGTTTTGAGCATCATTACTTAATGTCTTGTTTAGATTTAATAAATTGGTTAATTGAGCATCAAGATTTGATTTGCTTTTTATACTTTCTGTTCTTGCCTGGTTTACTTCTGTTTTAAATGCATTTAACTGTTCGCTAAATGGGGTTAATATCTGAGATAAAGTTATTTGTTGTGATTTAGTGAATGTGTCGTGCTGGGTTTTTATTATTTCAGATGATATGTCTTTAAATTTTAAGGTCATTTCATCTTTTATTTTTTCTAAATAAGATATTTTTTCTAAAAGAGCCTCTTCTTTTGTTGTATTTGTTGCCTTTAATGTTGCAAGCTCTAATTCTTTTTGATTAAGAGAATCGTATATGCTATTTTTTAACTCTTCAGTTTTTAATAATCTATATTCTTGCTCGTCATATTTATTTTTTATTAGTGAATATAACTTGTCTAATTCATTGTTTTTATTTGTTATGTTTTTTATTTTGTTAGTGTATTTTATTAATAATGCTCCAAGTACTATAGATAATATAGTAAAAAATATTGTAAAAATAGAATATAATTGGTTGCTGTCTTCTGTTATCATTTTGCTTAAAAATCCTTTTAGGTGTAAAAAAAATAATGTTTTTGCCAGTATAGAATGTTTTTTATTTTTATCAACTGCTTTGATGGGGGTGTATATAATGATATTGTTATATTTTTTGTGTTTGGAAAATTGAGGCATCTAGTATAACATATTATATATTATTTAGTTTTATTTTAAAAAATGATTGAAAAATATGCAAAAAAATATGTTGATTTTTATAAAATGGTTGTTTAATGTGTGATAGTAGCAAATAAGTTGTAAAATAAAAAAAACTTATATCTGATTTTGAAAGTATATTTTGGAGGAACAAATGGTTTCTTGCATTACCGATAGCGGGTTTAAAAATAGTTTGGGTTATTATGACTCAAAATCTAAAGAGTTGTTCTTAAAACACCCTTTCTCTAAGAAAAAAGAGGTTGAAGATGTTTATGAATGGGCGGAGTGCGCTCAAACTCATGGGCTAGAAAAAATAATTATAGGTATAGGTCCTATTGAGGGATTTATGGCTGAGACAGCAATAGATGATATCTACTTATCTTCTCGCGCGGTTATGAGGCAAGCTCTTGAGCATACAAAAGCTTTTGATGCTAATGTTTTGATAGAGATTTTACTTCGTGTTGAAAAATGTAAGGAGTTAAAAGCGTTATCTTTGAGGGCTTTTTCTTTTGAAGGTCAGACGATTATGTTTGATATGTTGATGAAAACTATTCGTATTCATAAAAATATTGAATATTTAGATTTGACAGGATGCTTTTTTACGGAAGAGCAACTGGTTGAAATGGCTGAATTTATAGGTGCATCTCGTATTGCTCAAGTTAATTGGCCTGAACCGGTTATGAGTGATGAAACTATTGAAAATGTTAAGAGTAGCTTGTTAAAGAATGATATTTTAGTTGTGTTGAATCATGTTCCACACACTTTACAAGAGGTTGCTATTAAAAATAGAAGAGAGCTTTTATGTAATGCTAAATATCAATTATCTATGTCTGATGTTGAAGTTAATAGGATAAAAAACAATAAAGAAGCAGTGCGTTTAGCTATTAATTATGAGCAAACTGCTTTAATTGAATTGCAAAAAACAATAGAATCTATATTGATTTAGTTGTTATAAAATGGGCGCTCTTTGTGGCGCCTTTTTTTATTTAGATAAAAAAAAGCACCCTATTAAGAGTGCTTTTTTTTGTTTTTACGGCTATTATTTGTTAAGTGATTCTTCAATAGCAACAGCAACAGCAACAGTTGCACCAACCATTGGGTTGTTACCCATTCCGATTAAGCCCATCATTTCTACGTGAGCAGGAACAGAAGAAGAACCAGCAAATTGTGCATCACCATGCATGCGTCCCATAGTATCTGTCATACCATATGATGCAGGGCCTGCTGCAACGTTGTCTGGATGAAGTGTACGACCTGTACCACCACCAGATGCAACAGAGAAATATTTTTTGCCGTGTTCTGTAGCCCATTTTTTATAAGTACCAGCAACAGGGTGTTGGAATCTGGTTGGGTTAGTAGAGTTACCAGTAATTGATACATCTACGCCCTCTTTTATCATGATTGCAACGCCTTCAGAAACATCATCAGCACCATAGCATTTAACTTTTGCTTTATCGCCATTAGAAAATGCTTTTTCGCTAACGATTTTTAATTCGCCAGTTGTGTAATCATATTCTGTTTCAACAGCAGTAAAACCGTTAATGCGAGAAATGATGTAAGCGGCATCTTTACCAAGACCGTTTAAGATTACGCGTAATGGTTCTTTTCTTACTTTGTTTGCAGAACGAGCAATACCGATAGCGCCTTCAGCAGCAGCGAAAGACTCATGGCCTGCTAAGAAGCAGAAGCATTTTGTTTCTTCTCTTAATAACATAGCCGCGAGGTTGCCGTGACCAATACCTACTTCGCGTTGATCTGCAACTGATCCTGGTACGCAGAATGCTTGTAATCCAATACCAATTTTTTCAGCAGCTTCTGATGCGTTTTTAACACCTTCTTTAAGAGCGATAGCGCAACCTAATGTGTATGCCCAAACAGCATTTTCGAAAGCAATTGGTTGGATTCCTTTTACGATTTTTTCAACATCAATACCTTTTGATGAGCAAAGAGCTTTTGCTTCATCAAGGTCTTTAAAACCATACTTTGTTAATACAGGAGTAATGGTATTTATTCTTCTATCATATCCTTCAAACTGTTGCATGGCCTACTCCTTTCTTGGATCAATTTTCTTAACAGCGTCTTCAAAACGGCCGTATGTTTTGATATTATTTTCAAGAGCAGTTTTAGCGTCTGTTCCATTGCGGATTGCTTCCATCATTTTGCCTAAGTGTACAAACTTATAGCCAATGATTTCGTTGTTTTCATCAACACCAATTTCTAGAACATAACCTTCTGCCATTT
>JAZQZH010000026.1:0-2779 GCA_045633945.1 Alphaproteobacteria bacterium | reverse complement strand
CCGCTTGGCCTCCGACTTTCATCACAACTCCTAATGCAGCTATACGTGCGTACATAGCCCTAACTTGTTTTCCATTAATCTCCTCAATACACCTCTGATTAATAGGCATAGCTGTATCTGAGCTGGCAACAAAATGCTCATGCCCTAATTTATTACTTTTTTTCTTTTTAGTATCCGCTACTTCATCTAGCTTAACTTTTTCCTGTTCTGATAATTTATAAAGTCCAGACTTTAAACCTTTCTTAGATTCAGCAAAAGCACCACTAAAAATAACATATCTTTTAGAAATAGGAAATTTTGCTTTATATGCACTTGCTTCTCCCTTAAATACAATATCATCAAACTCGCTAATACCGCTATTTTGCATAGCCTTAAAAGCTATTTTTGCCCAGTATCCATCTATATAAACTTTTCTTCCTGTTTGACGTGCAACATCTAGATGTATGGCTAAATTTTGAACACTTCTAGATATAACACCAGTAAAAATTTGTTTTTCAGAATGTTGAGATACAAACATGGCTGTATTTTTAACAGCTTCATCATGAGTAATCAGATATTCATCATTGACTGCTGTGGATGTAGAATCTAAAATAACCTGAGTAATCGGTTTTCTTTTCATTAAATCTTTTAATGATTTTTCATTAAATCCTTCACCTACTCTAACTTTTCCTAAATGATAGTCTCCTGGATGAAATACTCCTGCTTCAACATTTCCATCTATCATTGTTAGAGTATGATACCCTAATGCTCCTATTGTTGAGTGAGACATATTAACTGCCTCAACTTCTAGACCATCAAATTGAATTGGCTCTCCTGCTTTTACTTCAACCATTTGAGGCCAATTTGTTTTATCAATTGATGATTCTGCTAGTGCTGCCTTTAATAATTCTAAAGTTTCTTTTGAAGCATATGTCGGTGGCATTGTATAACCTAATCTAGCAAGATGCACATATCCACCTATATGATCTTCATGCGCATGGGAAATAAATATGGCATCTATTGTTTTTGTAGCTATACTTTTTTCTGAACTTAAATATTCTCTTACATCTGGAATTGCTGCGTCTACATCTAAACAATATTCTGGTGCAAACAATGCTCCTAAATCAAACATAATACGTGTAGGTCTATTATATTCACTGTGTTTATGTTCAATAACAGAACAACTTCCGCCAATACGATTTTTATTATTTCCACCTACAAATGTGTATGTTGTACCTAACGCTGACATGTTAAACTCCAAAAAAGTAAATTTAATATTGTATATAACATTAGAAATAAAAAATCAATACTTTTTTGTCAAATTTTGTCTTTAAATATTTTATATTAACTATCGATTATTTTAATGTTGTAGATATTCAGTTATAATTAGTTGCCTTTCCTCAAAAGAGGAATATTATTACTCTTTGATAAATACAAGAATAACTTTAATTCTATGGCTTTGAGATATGCGTGTACTGAAATTTTGTGCTTTTTTTATATTTGTTATATCTTTTGTATGCTTTTTTGTAGGCTTTAATCCCAAATATCATGTGATAAATGGAAAAATTTTTGGTACATATTATACTGTTAAAATTCAAACAAATAATAATGATCCGCAACTTGAGGAAATTATAGATAATAAACTATCTCAAATAAGTGCAGCAATGTCTGTTTTTGATTTAAATTCTGAAATTTCAAAAATTAACAATGCAGAAGCGAATCTATGGATTGACTTATCAACAGATATGCAAATCGTACTTAGAAATTCTAAATTAATTTACAATTTAAGTGATGGAGCATTTGATCCTACTGCTGGTAAGCTTATTGACTTATGGGGATTTGGCACAAAAGGAAAAATAGATAAAATACCAAATGATGATGAGATTTCTAAAATATTAAAAACAACAGGATTTGATAAAATTGAATTTAGCGATGATTTTAGCAAATTAAAAAAACTGCACAAAGATATTAAACTAAATTTATCCTCTATTGCTAAAGGATATGGTGTTGATATGATTGCTCAATTATTAAAGTTGAGAGGATATAACAACTTCATAATCGAGATTGGAGGCGAAGTTGTAGCTTCTGGCGATAAATCTGATAAGATAAAAGGATGGAATGTTGGTGTAACAAAACCTAATGAAAAAACTAATGAGAATTCTTTTGTTGTTAACTTAAAAGATTATGCGGTTGCAACATCTGGTGATTATCGTAACTTTTTTTATATTGAGAACAAAAAATATTCTCACACTATAGATACAAAAACTGGATATCCTACAGAAAATAACGTTTTATCTGTTAGCGTTTTTCATAAAAGTTGCATGGTGGCGGATGGTGTTGCTACCGCAGTTATGTCTTTGGGAGAAAAAAAAGGATTAAAGTTTGCTAAAGACAATGACTTTGCCGTTGTTATGTTTATAAAAACAAATGACAATAAAATTATAAATGTTGTTTCACCTAAAGCTAAAAAGTTGATAGAGCAATGACTGAAATTACACACACCGGAATTATAACAGCAATTAAGAATAATATTATTAGTGTAGAGATAATACAAAAGGAAGCTTGCTCAAACTGTGCATTAAAAGATGCTTGTTCACAAACTACTAGACAACATATTGTAGATGTAGAATGTAATAATCCTAAAGATTATAAAATTGGGCAAAATATTGAAGTATTGATAAGCGGAAGACAAGCTTTTATTGCTTCTATGTATGGATACATTTTTCCATTGATTTTAGTAATTTTTAGTTTATTTTTATGTTTTATTTTTACTAAAGATGAAATTCTTTCAGGTTTATTT
>JAZQZH010000025.1:0-39213 GCA_045633945.1 Alphaproteobacteria bacterium | reverse complement strand
AGAGCATTTGACTTTTAATCAAAGGGTCATGGGTTCGAATCCCGTCGGGCTCACCAACACCGCAAAGGGTTTGAGAGATTTCTCAAACCCTTTAGTTTTTGTTTGGTATACCCATGGTATACTTTAGAGATAAAGTTATCTTATATAAATCTTACTCTTTTTCTGGTCATTTCTCTTTGCATTTTCTTTGCAATTACATCATTTTTTTACCACCAATGAACGTATTTTTAGTTTTCAACGGCTTTATCTCCTAAAGCAAAAGAAGATATGTTTTGTATGCATTTAAGCACATTTAAGTGTTTTTTAGATCAGAGAATCACTTCTCACCGACAAGGTTATCTTGTAACGACGTCCGTAGAATCTAAAAAACAAACCATCAAGGATACATCTTAATGGTTTTCTTATAGACAAACATTACAGGGGCTGCAGAAAAATATTTACCTTTACAAATACATCTTGACTCTTATATTAATAGATAATATAATAGCTATTATAGATATTTTTCACTCATAGGAGATAATATATTGAACTTTATTCTAAAATCATCACAAGAAGTAATGCAAGATATTGCAACACGTGCAAGAGAGATACGTTTATCACAAAACTTAACTCAAGCAGGTTTATCTTTGCGTTCAGGTGTTAGCTTAGGCAGCTTAAAAAGATTTGAAAAGACAGGTGAAATATCATTAAAATCACTTATTGATATTGCTGTTGCTTTGGGATGCTTAGGTGATTTTGAGAAACTTTTTCAAACTAAAGCATCTACTAGTCTTTTTGATACAAAAGAAGTTAAAGTTCGTAAACGTGGAGCTGTAAAATGAGATTAAATGTATTTTTAAATAGTTTTGGTAAAAGAGAATTTGTTGGTATTTTAGATGACAACCAAGGACGTGTACTTTTTGAATATGCTCCAGAATTTATAAAAAAAGGCACAAGTCTATCTCCTTTTATGCTTCCATTAAAGTCTCAAATTTTTGAAGATGAGAAAAAAACTTTTGATGGATTGTTTGGTTTATTTAATGATAGCTTACCTGATGGTTGGGGCTGTTTATTGCTTGATAGAGCTCTACAGAAAAAAGGTTTGAGTTTATTTTCTATTACTCCTTTACAACGTTTATCTATGATTGGATTAAATGCAATGGGAGCTTTGGAATATGAACCAACAACCGAAGCTGATAATGAGTTTGTTGGGAATATTGAGTTAGATTCATTATGTATGGAAGCAAACAACATTTTAGAAGGTAAAAGCTCTGAAGTATTAGAAAGCTTATTAACATTAAATGGCTCATCTGGTGGTGCTAGACCTAAAATTGTAGCATTAGTTTCAGATGATAAGCAAAAACTTATTCATGGCAATATAGCAAAAGATGGTTATGAACCATGGATTATTAAGTTTCAGTCATCTTTTGATAATAAAAATATTGGCGGTCAAGAATATGTTTACTCTCTTATTGCTAAGGATGCCGGAATTGAAATGCCTGAAACACATTTATTTCCTTCAAAAAATTGTATAGGTCATTTTGGCGTTAAAAGATTTGATAGAATAAATAATAAAAAAGTACACATACATACTGCCTGTGGTTTATTACATGCAAGTCATCGTTTTGCTAGCATTGATTACTCATCATTACTAAAACTAACCTCTATTTTAACTAAAGATGTTAGAGAAGTAGAAAAAATGATACGTTTGATGATTTTCAATGTAAAATCTAATAACAAAGACGACCACTCCAAAAACTTTTCATTTATGCTTGATGATAAAAACAATTGGAAATTAACTCCTGCATACGACTTAACACCAAGTGAAGGAATAAATGGAGAGCAAACCTCTATGGTTAATGGTAAAGGCAAAGATATAACAAATATTGACTTTATAAAAACAGCTGAACCATTTGGATTTAATGAAACCAAGGTTATGGAAATCATTGAGCAAACTGAAGAAGCTCTTTCAAACTATGATAAATACATGAAAGATTTAGCCTAAGATAATTTACCACTAAAGAATCATTAGGTCGGCAAGTTTTTGCCCTAATAGGCATATATTTTTTATCCATAGTTACTATTTACAAGACTAATCTATATTGGAAAATCACAAGTATTTGAAGAACATTCATTATAATTAGATAAATCATCCTTAACACACCATTCCATACACTCTTCATATCCATAATCAATATAACCTCTAAGAAAGCAGTATATTGTTAAGTAAATTAAACCTAAAATAAGAGGACCTGCAATTGCTAATCTAATAATTTTAGATAAAACATTAGTTTTTCCTTTAGGAAACAATATTTTATATATAAGATAACCAAACCAAAAAGGAAGCATAAAGATAAACAATACGTATGAATAAGAATGTATGCTATAACCAAATGTTCTAAATTTAGGATGATAAAAAAAACTTATGTAGAATACGATAATTGATATTATCTTAATAGCATCAAAACCATGTTTTTTTATTAAAAGAACATACTTTTTTATTTTTTCCTTCATTGCACACCTCTAACGGATACTTATTGCCGATATTGGATATAAAATAACCACCGTGATATGCCCACGATGGTTTTGCTTAGATTCTACGGGCGCTAGGCATATCAGACCAAACCTAAGACCACCATCCCTACATATATTTGCAGGAATGTAATAAATATTGGATGGACGCCCAACCCCATCATACGCTGTTGATAATAATATTACCAAGCCTGCAGTAGGAGCGACTTTCTGCATTTCAAACCTTTATTACCTGTATTCTATATATTTAACATCTTAAATGTCAATATTTTCTACAGCAAGTATTTATTAGTCAGCAATAGCGATTTTTACTATGATGACCCTTAATATCCAAAATTTGCTAATACGATAGATATTCCAAGTTGATACGATGCTAACATACCATTAAATGTATAATTTCTTGGATCTTTTAGTTTCCAGTATGGTTCATGAAGTTTTAAAAATTTTTCATAAACTTCATAACTAAAATCCAATATTTCTTTAGTATCAATACCTATTTTTTCTTCAAAATTATCTTTATAGTATACTGGCACGTTATCACCAGCAGCAAGAATATTATTGGACATATCTTCTAATTTAGAATATTCAATGTGCCATTGGTATCCTGCTATTATCCCCATGAATAATGCTGTTCCAATCCCTACAAGATATCCATATACAGGCTCTTTTATCATATGTTGCTCATATCCTGGAGACTTTAGAAATGATAAAACCATTTTATTGCCGTTCATAAGTAATTCAGGAATAAAAATTAAATCCTTTTGTGCAAATCCATTGTCTTTTGCAATTTTATGATATTCACAAATACACTCTTCATAAAAATCATTGGGAGAAATAATTTTAGTATTTTCTTTACACATATTTTGTTTATCTAATAGCATCGAAATACCTAATTTATAAGATATTGAAAAAATTTGTTTTAAGTATTCTTCTTGTGGATTATAATATTCATACAGTTTAATAAAAGCATCAAAAAACTTTTTGCATAATAGGTTTATTTCTTGTTTCTCTAATTGAAAGTACTGTTTAACTATTGGTTCTGCTTCCTGTGGAGGACCTTTTTTATATATTTGTTCTACATATTCATCTGTAAAATTATTTTTATCTGTATTCCACTTTGAAGCAAAAACAACACCACTCTCCCAACACATACATGTTACAACAAAGCATAATGTCTTTAAATTTGAACCAAATTGAATATTAAAATATGGATCATTAAAAAAAGTATCTATAGTTTTCTTCATATACTTATCTAATGCTGGAATATCTACAATCCCTGAATTTACATATCCTTCTTTTTGAACTACAGATAAACATTCTTGTAATGATTTATTATAAAATGTTTCTAAATCAATCTTCGTATGTGCTTTTGTTTTTTCCGGCCTTTTATTGGCTAAATTGTTTCCTGAAAAAAACAAATATAAAAGTCCTAAAACAATTCCTATACTTAATATTATTTCCATAATCTTTCCCCTATGACATATTAGTAAGTATTGTATCGCATTGTAATTCATTTAATTATACAGTGCAATCTGAAATTTGTAACATTTAATAATAACTTAATTTGAAGCTTCTTCGAACTTATTTCTATTTTTTAACAACTTAGTTATTTTTAGCTATTTTTGAGCTAAAAAACAAACCTATAATAAAATTTGCATAAATTGTTGTTTTAACACAACTAGATAAAAGGTTGTTATTATATAGTATAAGTTTCTTACAATAAATATTTATTAGGCAAATCGATAAACTCATCTAGTTTACCTATAAAATGATGGTCTGCGCCCTCAATAATCTCTAGTTTAACTCTATCATTACCTATCAGGTTAATCATTTCAGCGTATTTATATGAAGGATCTAAATCTCCATATACAAACACAGCTTTTTCACCAGTAAATTGTTTCATTCCTTCTTTTATCAAATGCCAATTGAAGAATAATGGAGAGTTGATAAGAAGCATTCGTTTAATTTTAGGATACAAATGACCATATCTAGCACCTAGAGAAGCTCCATCAGAATGCCCCATATAAAATATTTTGTAATCATCAAACTCTTTACTCTCGGCATAGTTTGCTATCAATTCTATTGCCTGCTGTATGGGATTTTCTCTACAATAGTCTGGATTTGATGAGCAGATTACCGTATATCCGTGTGATTTATTGATATTTTTAGCGATTTGCAGATATTTATTCTCATAACCATGCATAGAGCCATTAGCTCCTGCTTTTATAAAAACAATAGTGTTAGAACCATAAACAATACCATATTGTATAATCTCATCAGCTAGCGGTAATTCTATTATCTCATCAAACTTCATTTACGAATAGTCTCCTTTGTCTTTTAGCTCTACTTTTTTCTTAAAAACTCTGGCAATTCATTATTATCTATTTTTTTTCGTGATATACCTCTATTTCTTAAGTCTTCATCTAGTCTTTCTTTCCATTTTTTGGATAATTCAGAGCCTCTTGGAGCACTCCAACATTCCAATACAGCATCTGAAACAGCTTGATATGTTGTTGCTACTCCCTCATCATCACATATAACATTTGCAGCACATTCTCTGCGTATACCGAGCGTTCCTGCTGTTTCTATAGCATCTATATTTGCTCCTAAAAATAAGAACTCCCAACCATTACTTTGTTGTTCTTCTATCATAGACTTTACTTTTGTTAGAGTATATTTATTACTAGCATTTTCATAACCATCTGTAGTGATAACAAAGAGTGTTTTACTTGGAATATCTGTTTCTCTTGCATATTTATGTATATTACTAATATGTGTAATTGTACTTCCAATAGCATCAAGTAATGCTGTAGCTCCTCTTGCATAATACTCTTTAATTGTGAGTGGTGGAATATCTATAATATTAACCCTATCGTGCAGAATGTTTATTTTATCATCAAAAAGTACCGTGGTAACTAGAGCATTTACTGCTTCTTCTTTTTGTTTTTTTATCATAGAATTAAATCCTCCAATGGTATCTTCCGTAACATTTTCCATTGAGCCACTTCTATCTAATACAAAAACAACTTCCATAGCATTAGTATTTTCTTGAACTTTTCTCATCTTATTTCCTTTCAATTGGTGAATTAGTAAGAAAAGTGTATCAAAAAATTATAAACTTTGGTCGCCTCAAATGCGACATTTTGTGTATATTTTAGCTAGTTTGTCCTAACAATGGACACTTAAAAGAATGAAGTATTTCGTTTACCACAAAAATGTCATATATTTGTTTCTTTATCAAGTATTCCATTATCAAATCAAACTTGATACTGTGAGATATAGAGTAACCAGCGCTCTCTAAAAGTACTTCAGCTTCATCAAGGTTAAGCTTTAGCCCTATAATTAAAGCAAATACAGTATGTTTGCTTGGTTGATAATCATCATTACTTCTTATCTTTGAAAATAAACGTCGGTCTAAGTTAGCATTTTTATAGCATTCTGTTTCAGGTATATCTTTTCTTTTAATAAACTTAAAAAGAGTTTGTGAAAATGTATCTTCCATACAATCTAATATATCAGGATCAATAGTTACCTCTGTCTGATAAAGTTCCATACAAGAGTTAATCTCACTATCCTCATCAATCAAATTCTCATAAATATACTTAAGAACTGCTAATTTTAATGACTTAAGATCCATATTATGCCCCTATAACATTTTTAAGTTTAGTTTAGGTTATTTTATAAAATACAATTTATTTTTCAAGGTTTTATGAATAAATTATGTCATATCAAAACAATAAAAAAGTTATCGACTACCGATTTGACAATTAGTTATTATAGATAATTAGTTTACAAGACAAAGTTCTACTTGAACAGGCAAAAAAAAGACTCAACTCGCAGTGTCCGTTACAAATACGGGGGCGGAAGAGCCTAACCCTGAATTACCAGAGTACACTCTAGATATAACAAAAGTAAATAATATTGTCAACTACAAAGCACAATTTCAATCTGCATTTGCTAGCTCTCATATTGACATGGACTAGCCATTTTAAAAGCTTTTATTAATTCATTCCTATATTTTGTTCTTGATATTTAAGATTTTGGTGTTATAGTATCTGTAGAAAGGGAATGGGCTGCAGAATCTTGCAGCATTCCCTTTTTTACGTATACATTATATAAAATAGTTTTTCATTTACATCTGTATTTTAACAATATATCCTGTTATTTGAGATTTCAGCAAGGTTTCCACTTGCGAACGCAATTGGAGCGTATCCGACACTGAGTTGTCCCAAATACTTTTCTAGAGAAGAGCCTCTAGAGTTAAAATATACTTTGACAAATCCTGATGAATCTTGTAGAGTGTGGTTACAAGATTTAGATTATGGAGCAAACAAATGGAAAAAGTAAAAAATGTTATTAGAACAGTATTTGTGGGAGTTGCTGTGTGTTTTGCAATTTGCGTAGTTATAGGGGCTGTTCTTTTATAATATAAGTTTTGCAAATAGGGTCATACGATGACTTAACCGAGAGCTACTTTATGTGGCTCTTTTTTTTTCATTTGTTAATACCTTGTTTATCGTTATAGCAACAATTTATTTAATTAATTCATATTTGAATAAATCGTCAATAATTAAATCCCTATAATATTTTTCTACTTCAGATTTTAATAAATTTAATTGAGTGTTTAGGTGTGGATATTTTATTACTAATATTGGTTTATTATGTTTATCAACTCGTCCTGAATCGATTTTTACATTGATTTCTTCAGATATTTGCCACACACCATAACTAAAGCTAGAATTATATTCTTCTGTTTCTTTAATTTCATAAAGAACATCATTATAATATTTTATAAGTTTTTGTTCTCTTTTGGTTAATTCAAAAGTAGATAATGTCTTATTCGCCAAAGTATCTCCATCAAAACACAATTCATTACGATAAAATCTTTTATCACTTCCATTTAAGGAACGACATTTGTTTTTATATGTTAAGCATGTATATATAAAGCATTTTTTGATAAATTCTTTGTCTTGCAAATGTCTTCCGTTTCCATCATAAGATTTTGAATACACATCTGTTGTATACCAGTGGTCTGAATACGGAAATGCTGCAGCTACAAATAAAGGTAATTTTTCTAAAAAATTGTCAGAGCGCAAATAAAAACCATGCCCATCATATAAAGATGATCTAATCAATTTGAATGTTTTTCTGTCAATAGAAAAAGATTGTGTTGCTATATATCCAATTATATTTTTATTATATAGAGGATTAGATACAGCAATTTTTCTTCCATTTTTAATAAATTCGCTTCCATCTTTTTCACATATAATACCATTTATCTCATCATCATCAAAACTTCGCTTATCATATTGAGTAGATAGCATTGAGTATGCTTTATTAATTGTGATATACGAATTAGCCTTTAATGTATCGTTTTCGCAAATATCATAAGGTATTAACTTTAATGATTTTGTATCAAAATCATCTACATTTTGCCACCATATACATCCCATCGCTGAATTCAGTTCAGCATGAAATTCTTTACGATTACATAAAAAACCATCTCTAAATTGCTTGTTAACAATATTTTGATTGCGCCAGTATTTTGTCGGTGAAAATAGGATATATGAGTCTGTTGGTTTTGTTAGATAGTATTTAAAACCACTCCAAATAAAAAGATTAGACAATTCATTTGTTGGAGCCCCTTTTATTTCATTTTCCATCCTCAATTTTACTAAACTATGCTTCCATGAATTTTCCTTTTTACCTGTATTTTGTGCACCACCGCTCCCCGCCTCGCTAAAAGGAGGATTTTCGCAAAGTATCACAACACAATTAGGATTTGTTACTTTTTCTCTAACATAATCGTTGAAAACTTGTCCTTCTAATCCACTCTCTGCTGGAATAATGTCATAAGCTAATGCGTCAGTTTCAGGAACTACAACAGCACATTTATCAGCATATAAATATTGTAATATTTGATATTCATTTGCCTCAACTGTCGAAAGAACACAATGTGATAAAATTTCATCAGGTAACCCTTCTTCTAAATTTCCAACACCAGCACATCTATCTATGATTACATAATCCATACCTTCTGGAACTTCAGAAACTGCTTGCAATAACATTTTTTGCATTTGTTTGACATATGCTGGAGGTGTGTAGTATGCACCTCTTTCTCTCTGTAGTAGTTTAGGGTTTAAGCAATCCATAATTTTATCAAATTCAAGATTGCTCTCCTTTGTGTATGGATGAATACGGTCCTTTAATACAAAAGGTTTTCTTATTTCACATTCACTACCTTTTAGAAAAGCATTTTTATCTTGCCTTACTTTGTAAAATTCCTGTGCTAGTCCTAAAATATTATTTTTTTCTACATGGTATTTTGTAAATTCACATGATGATGCATATTTCAATAACTCTTGTAGCCCATTAATAGTACTATAATCAATTGTAATACATTTTGCATCGGTGTGCCAATTTTCATTATTTTTGCTAGCTGCACCAAAATATTCTTTTTCTATATCATCTAGCAAATCTTCTGATTTAAAAATAAAACATTTTTCAGCATTCAAATCATTCAATATAATGTTGGCAGGTAATTTTTCTCCCCTAATGCGGATACGAGAGGCATATTTAACAGCTTGAAATAATACTTTATTTATATCTGATATTGTTAGTTTATTTTCATACAAATTACCTCTATCAACACCATCTGTATTGTGGTGCATATCTGGATCAACACTAATTCGTTGATAAAATTCACGTTGTCCTACTATTTCATCTAAATATTGTTTCAAAACTAACCTCTTTATGTGATTAAAAAAATAATGAAGGTTAGAATAATAAGAAAGCCACTGATATCAGAATTAAACACAGTGGCTTGAAAATATTGATTTTATGCTTGATTAAAATATGAAATAATTATATGAAAATAAAAAGGTTCGCTATTTATTTCTTATTGATTGCAGTATTTTCTTAATGTTGGGTATGTAATCCTTAATTTCTTACAAATTTCTTTTTTAGAAGTATTTTTATCTAATAGTCTTTTGATAATTTCTTCTTTTCCCTCTAATTTATGATGTTTGTTTTTACTTCCTAATTTTCTCCCCAATTTGCGTCCTTCTGCCTTTAATCGCGCTAAAGCTTCTTTAGTTCTTGCGCTAATAAGATTTCTTTCAATCTCGGCTGATAAGCCAAATGCGAAGGCTAAAACCTTACTCTGTATATTATCACCAAGTTCATAATTATCTTTAACGGTATAAACTTTTGCTCCGATACTCATACAATGCTCTAGTATTCGCATTATCATAAACAGCTTTCTACCTAATCTTGATATTTCTGAACAAATCAACACGTCTCCAGCTTTTAGTTTCTTCAAACATCCGCCTAAGGCTCGTTCCTTTGGCTCTTTAGTGCCAGATACTCCTGTATCCTCTATGTATTTATCTATCTTTATGTTAAGCTGTTTAGCTTTTTGCTCAATTCCAAGTTTTTGATTCTCGCAATCTTGCTTATCAGTTGAAACTCTTATATATCCATATATCATCACTACCTCTAGTATCTAATCATTTTACATATTTTCTTATAAAAGTTGATATAACTCAAATCCTCATAGTAATCGGCTTTGTCCATAGTGTTATAAAATGTTTTCCAATGTACCCACCGTTTTTTGTTATCATTTTTCATTACTCTATTTTTATATTTTTGACTTTTTATGGACATTCTATTTGAGTATCCAACTTGCTGAGTCTTATATGTCAGTTTATTACAATGCCTGCAAAGGAATGTTTTTCTTAAATAAAGAAATGCGACTTTTCTATTACATTTAGGGCAAATAAACCAATATCTTTTTCCTCCATAGTTTGGAATACTAGTATCAATTTGAATTTTATATCTGATGGCTTCTTGGTTGTTGTAAGTATAGGATAGCTCAATGTATTTATTTCCCCCAATAAAATTGGATAAAAAATTTATAGAAGCTATATTTGTAGGCTTACTACTATCACAATATCGTTTCCAACAAAGTTCTCCATTAATTTTGGAGTTTTCTTGTATAGATTTTTGTTTTTTTAGCCATCCTATACTTAGTTTCAGCAACTCATCGGTTGTTTGCTTTTTTGTAAAATGATACCAAACCATATTTTTTGCTTTCCAAATCGAAATCTAAAGCAAACTTAGAATCTGAATGTATTGTTTTTGATTTCAGCATCGGTTTCAACCATTTCCCTTTTGTCAGGAAATTCACCTATAAATTTTGCAACCATTTCAAAAGCCTTTACATCCCCTGAAATAGCTTTATTTATAATCCCCATAGCCATTTCTTTTTTCATAGTTTCGCCATTTTCTGTACTATTTAGACATTCCATTAGTACTTTTCTGATATGTTTAGTCATTTTGAAGTCCTTTCATTGTGTTTGATAAGCTAGTTAGTTCTTGATATTTTTGGGCAATTCTTCGAGTAATCGCTGCGCATATGTAGATATCAAATTTAGGTAATTTGTTGCTTTTTAGAATGTATCTCCCCCATCCGAGAGCGTCATAAATAGTTCTACATCGTAATTTATATTGTTCGGGAAAGTTATTATTCTGATGATTTTTGCTAAAAGCTGTGTTTTTGAGTACTTTTTTGATAATCTCAATATTATAATTAGGTTTTATTGCTCCATGAATATGAAATGTACCATTACAAAATTCTATGCTAAATAAATATTCAGGAACATAACCTAGCTTATTTTTAAGGTTTTCATTAATTCTACGTCGAATAAAATCTGATATTTTGCGATTATTAGAACATCCAGCAGCAAAGCTATCTGAGAATCTCAGGGTTATTGCATACCAACTATTATCAACAATATAGGTGAAAAAGAACGCAACCTTCTGTGATTTAGTTAAGTACTTCCACTTAGGTATATTTATATTATTTAAATTATATATTATATTATTATTAACTAAAGTCTCCTCAGATTTTGATGTTTTTTTATGTTTTGAAAACCTAGGTTTTGCTTGCTGTTTAAGATGTTCAACAAACAAATTGGTATTTTTCTTTTTTTCCATAATCATCTCCCTAATCTTTTTTGTATGTTTTTAATCAAGATAGCTCGATGACTATCAGAGACTGTTCTTTTAGGAAGTAGAGTATTTTTCCCCAATCTAAAAGGATATAATGGACATTTATTACATATGCATTTGCGAGGATGGTCATCTCCACAACACTCTATGCACCATAACTTTATTGCTTTTAATGGTGTTGTATTAGTCATTACCCCCTCCTCTTACATTTTTATATTCTGAAGTAGAGTTCACTTTCTGACTATTTTTTTCTAGCCATGCTAAAACATCAGCTTTTTTGTAAAGTCTTTTATTGATTAGCTTCGTATAGGGTATTCCTTCACCATATACAGCCTTGTTATTATACCAGCTAATAGACAATCCTGTATATGCACTAACTACTTTTGTTTCTAATAGAGCTTCATTGTCAGCATCTATAAATTGTTTTTGTAATATTGATAAATTCATTTTGATAAACCTCTTAAAAATGTTAACGGCTTTAATTTGCTTACCGTGTCATCTAAGAGGTTAATAAATTTTATCACAAAAAAAACATAGCTTGATAAGCTATGTCCCTTAAAGCAACCTAAGCTATGTTTGAGATATTACAATATTCTCAATGATTATAAGGTAGGCTATCTTTGCTTCCTTTTTTTATTTCCCCCTATTTGAGACTCGGGCATTCTCATTACCGTCGCTATTTTTCCAGCAAGTGTTTCTGTTATTTTCACCTTATGTTGCTTTCCTTTTTCTATAATTTCATATTTTAATTCTTTGGTTGTTCGCTGATTTTCTTTTGATATTCTTCCTTCAGCAATCATCTCATTTATTATATCGAGATATGGCGTTGAATAATGATTAGCAAATTTTGTCTCTCCTTTAATAACATCTTCTTGAAGTGGTTTATAGTATCGCATAATTTCATCTGTCTTAAACTCGAAATAGATATCATATTCAGTTTCTTCTACGTCTGATGTGATTACATTTGTGAGCCTACTATATTCTTTTCCTGTGGTGTCATAATCATAATCGTAGTGTCCATATTTAAATGATTTAAATACTTCTAAACTATCTAATCTATCTTTACCCCAAAATACATCTTCCCACGGATAAGGGCGATGTATTGCATACCCCGATATACTTATTTCTTTATTTCTAATTAAAAAGTTTAGCTTAGCCATTGCCTTTTGTAATTTCCTATAATAATTTAATTCTTCTTCAGTCTCAATCCTATGATATCCCCTGTCATAATTTATGTAGTATTTGCCGGTATGTTTGCTATATCCAATATAATCTCCTTTTAACTTACAACTTTCTTTAATATTGTTATAATCATATCCATAATAAAAATTTGGGTATCTTCTTCTTATATGATCCAATAAATTCTCGTCATCTACTGGATACCAACCAAAAGCCAATATTTCTAAAGCTTCATCATATGAGCATATTTCCTTTTTTGTAGGCTTAAACATACTTTCCGATATTTCGTTCATTTTTAAAAACTTTCAATATTCTTTTATAATATACTTGATTTTTATACATTTTTTATTACATTGTCAACAGAAACGCCGGATTGTTTTCCTGCATGTTTATCCTGTTCATAGATGCCAGCGTATTGTTTTTTTAATAAATCATGCATTTTTCTTTACCTTGTCTATATTTACAACTTCTGCTTTAGCATCTTCTTTTATACCAGCTTGTATCAATATATAATCTTCCAATGCTTGCATAATTGGTCTAAGTCTTTCTATATCAAATTGCACATAGTGTTTTCCATGCACATCATTTTGTACGTGGTTTAATAGTCTGTTTTGCAAATATTCTGAAACAGTTAAACCTATATCACTTTCCACGATACTTGCAAAAGTACGACGTAAATCATGTAAACTAAACTCAACACCGCAATCTTGGCTTATTTGCTTTACTGCCTTACGGTGGTCTTTTAAATGTCCGAATCTATTATTTGCAGGAAAAAGATACTCATTTGATTTTTTGTTTTTACATAAATCTGCTAAAAATTCACCGAACCAATCACCAAAAGGCAAAATGTGTGTACGATGATTTTTAGTATTTTCAAATGTTATCGTTCTTTCTTCAAAGTCTATATTGCTACGCTTTAGACTTGCAGCTTCTTGGTCTCTTGCACCGGTAAATAAAATAAACATACATTGCTTTTTAACAATAGCTAAATGTTCACTATCTGTTTTATCTATGGTTAAGCCATGAAAAAACATCTTTATTTGAGATGGTTTAACATAACGACTACGAGGTGTTACCTTATTCCATATCTTTAATGCTGAAATTCTATTACATGGATTTGAAGGTATTATTGGCTCACCATCAATACAATACTTTTCCATTGCAAAATTAAATACAGCTCTTAAACATCTAAAATATAAATTTGTACCTGTTGGTGCTGATTTACTCAAATTCTTAAAGCGTTTTTCTATCATATCTCTATTTATATTGATTAACTCTTTATTTTGCCAATCATTAAACGCTTTATTCATAGCACAATCATAACCTGTTATCGTGGTTCCTCTTAATTTTTTGGTTTGCTTATAATCATCGTAAGCTTCTTTTAAAGTGATACTTTTTGCTTTTTCTTTTTTTGCCTCTGCATTTATATCAATACCTTTGGCTATTTCCCCTAATAAAATTTGAGCTTGTTTTCTTGCTTGCTCGGGGGTTAGAGCCCCAACATTACCTATAACTTTGCGAATAACTTTATTGTTTAACTTTTTATCTACTATATACGTCTGTTTTGTAGCTCTAACTCTAACAGCAAAACCTATTAATTCGCTATCCCTATAAATACCTTCTGGCATATGCTTAATTTTATCAATATTTGCTTTTGTAATTTTTAGCTTCATTTTAGCCCCTTTGATTCAAATTTTGGTATACTTCTGGCATACTTTTGGTATACCGCTGGTATACTTTTTGCATAAAATCTCTTGTAACATTATAGAAGTCCTTATAACCCTTATTTTCAATAAAATCAAGGGTTTTATGTTGTTTTTTAGAAGATTTTAGAACTCACTAAAACACCCTAAAATTTAAACTTTTAATCAAAGGGTCATGGGTTCGAATCCCGTCGGGCTCACCAACACCGCAAAGGGTTTGAGATATTTCTCAAACCCTTTAGTTTTTTTGGTGATACATTGGTGCTACTTTTTATTTATACTCACGCAATTTTATCACAAAAAACTTGACAAAATTTTTTTTTACATTATACGTATGTATACGCTTGTTGGTAAGCGTGCTCGCTCATGTAAAGACTTTGGTCAACCAACACAAGACTAATATAACCTTTTGAGGGGGTATTTGTCGCAAAAGATTATGAGCGCTAAATATAAGACAAATCACTTCTCTAAAATAGAAAAGGATTATATTATGTTTGTAAAAAATATTAACTATCTAAAAAATCAAGCTAAAAATTTATATCGTGACTTTCAACTTGAATATGAACAAGGTGATGAAGAATATGTACTTGCTTCAAGATTCTTTGATATAAATGCAATTGTTGAAGATTTTAATATCGATTGTGATGATTTTTCTTTAATGAAAGCTCAACATATTATTGCTAAGATGCTAGGTCTTAACTCTTGGAAAGAAGTTATTGATTGTCCTGAAGATATTTTGACAAGTCGTATTAACTCTTTTAACACAGAAAACCCATATAAAATTACAAGACTAAAAGTATATAACATCAATTTAAGTAGTTATGAAAAGATTGATGAAGGTAAAGCTGGAGATTATATCTTAAAATGTCCGAGATTACCTGAGCTTGTTGAAATTGTTGAAACAATTAAACCTACAGGATATTTTCAATCTTGTGGATCAAAGTGTTTAGATCTTATTGATAGTGATAAAGAGCATTTTTACGTTAATGTTACTCCTAAATGGTCACAAATCCGTATTGCTGTTCCTGGGTATCATTGGCCTGACTACTATGTTGCTATAGTTCGCAATATTGGTAATATGTAACACTATATAATATATTATGATTAGAGGGTTTGAGAGTGGTCTTAAACCCTTTATTTTTTAGTTAAGCAAAAATTAAACAAAATGGTTGACAAAAAATATTTTTTATATTATAAAGGCCTTGTGAGTGAGGCAAACGCTCGGAATGTCCGCCAAAGTGATACATTGCCATACATATTTATACATAGATTTCTTTTTAATAGCTTTACCTAAGCTTATCGGACAGGCGGTATGGTAAGTTATTTAGAAAGGAATATGACATGTCTTTTGGGATATTTAAGTCTTGTATGATACTTCTTTGTTTATGTATCGCGGCTTTTGGCGCAGAAGAAAAGAAGAAAGACTAGTAAAAAAATCAATCTATAAACATTGAACTAGAATTTGGATAAACAAGCTTGTTGCTTGGCTTTGGGGGTTGCTATTTTAATATATTTTTCTTAAGGTGTGGTTATTTTTCATGCATCTGTTGCTAATTGGTTATATTTTTTTATAAAGGTTTTAAAATTAAGAAAGGGCTCATTATAGAGCCCTATTTTAGTTGTTAACGATTACTTGTTGGAAGAGTTATCAGTGGTGTTGTTCCATTGCCCAATACAAATTGAGGCATTTGGCCATTCCATTTTTGCACCCACTCATACTCAACAAGTCCCTTATTCCTTGCCAAAGCTTGAGATTTAATCTCCATTGCTTCTGCATCTGCTCTTGCTGAGATTAGCTTCTGATTAGCCTCCTCGGTAATTCGCTTAGTATTGTTAACAGCTTCTTGTGCACGCTGATCAGCAATTACCTTATCCTCAATAGACTTCTCAAAGTTATCTGAGTAATCAATGTTATTGAACTCAAAGGATATATTTTGGAAGAAATTGGTGTCTATGCGCTCCTGTAAAAGAGTTACAACTTCATTTCTAGCCTGATCGCGATTTGCAACCAAATCTTGTGCCTTCCACTTGCCTATAACATCCTTGAGTACGCCATTTAGAATAGGGATAATCTTTTTTGAATGATAATTCTCTCCAACTTCCTCATAGAGCTTGTGAACATTATGTGGATTAAGCTCATAAATGAAAGTATAATCCATCTCGGCTGACTGAACATCCTCGGTATAAGATGTTGTTTTATTAGTCATCTCTTGAGTTTGCACATTCATCTCAACAACCTCTGAAATAAAAGGCCACTTAAATCCTATACCGTTAGGAATAGATATATCTTCCACCTTATTTAAGGTAACCTTCACGCCTCGATGACCTGGAGCAATAGAATAAATACAACTACAAAAGAGTACAATACTGAAAATTACAGCAATCGCAGTAAGCACATACTTAATAATTAATCTTCTCATAATTTTATATTTTTTTGGTTAATAATTTATTTCTGTGCTCAATATACTATATAGACAAAACTTTGTCAATATAATATTTATTTTTTTATGTTATTTAGATATTATTATTTTTGGGGCTAAAATTCTTTAATATATATTGAAGAAAGGTTATAAATACAAATTGAGAGTTTTAAATTGTTTTCATTTATATTATAATCTAATAGCCACAGCTAGTACTGTGGCTATTGTTTTTGATTATTTCTTCCCAACTTTTTTAACCATCACAACTTCATCGTGATAGCTATCTTTTATTTTGATAGTACTTTTGCGTGTACCTTCTTTTTGAAACTCTAAATCATCAAGCAAGTCTTCTAAATCTTCATCATCGTCTATAACATGTATTTCTAAGCGCTCGATTTTA
This sequence comes from Alphaproteobacteria bacterium, assembly GCA_045633945.1. Lineage (GTDB taxonomy): Bacteria > Pseudomonadota > Alphaproteobacteria > RF32 > CAG-239 > CAG-267. Next base: position 21,988 of record JAZQZH010000025.1, on the reverse strand, counting down.
TTTTCTTCAGCCCATTCTTCTGCATAATCTACTAATTGTGAACCTACTCCATCTTCTTTATAATCTTCTAAATAACCTAGCACAAATTTGGCTGTATGTCTTAACTTTTCAAAGTGCATTTTTTTAATAGCTAAAAAGCCAACGATGTCATTTTCCTCGATAGCAATAAACATTTGCCTATATTTGTGTTCATTTTCATACTCTTTTTCTTGTTTGGCTAGCTTTTTGCTCATTTCTTCTTTTGATGCTAGTAGCTTTTCATTTTCTTTACATAATTTCTCATAAAACTCCATAAAATTTTTATTATCTGATTGCTGATATGTTCTAATTTCCATAGCTTTCTCCTTGTTTTAATTTGTTACAGCTATCAAATAATTATTCATTTAGATTTTTCTAGCATATATTTAGTATATATATAAAAAAAAGAGCGAAAAACGCTCTTAAGTGTAGTAAAGTAACATTTTATCAAAATGCTAAGATAAACAATGAATTGCCAAGATATTCTTATTATCTTGCAAATATTGTTACTTGATTGAATATAGCCTTTTTTGCTATACCATCTTCATCTCTAAAGATTGTTAATGTAGGACGATCTTCAACTGGAGTTTTTGGAGAAACTGGAGTAACCGTTCCGCAAGCTTTTTCTTTTTTTAGGATATAATCAATAATACCCTCTTCATCCACAAAGTAGTACTTTCCTTTGATAAACTTTACTTCTTTAATTGTGTAACTAGCCATAATAATTATAGTTTAATTCATAATAAATATTTTCCGGACAAATATAATCATAAAATATTATTTTTCAAGCTTTTTTTATTTATTTTTTCAAGAAATCTATCGTATATTCTATAGCCTTATCATTAATTATATGGGGCATATTTTTTATAACTTGAAGATCTGCCATAATATCAATACTTTTTAGTGTTTCGTGTGTTATATTGTAACTATCTACTGGTATAATATAATCATTATCACCTTGTATGATTAGAATTTCTGGTCGAGAGTTTATATTTTTTGAAGTAAAGTCTTCTGTAAATAATAAGGGAACTCCAGAAAATGATATTACTTTTCCAATTAATTTATTATTTGTAAGCCCCACAAGTAATGACATTAAACCGCCTTGCGAAAAACCTGCGATGTGAATATTTTTATATTCAATACCTTGCGTGGTATGTATTTCATCTATGAGATTATGTAGCTCATTTATATTCTTAAGAGCAGATGACATCATAATCTGATATATTTCCATTTTAGATATTTTTTCACCCAATGCTGGGATTACAAACCATTCATATCCTCCACGGTCGGCTTTATCTGGTGCAGTTGGATAATAAAAAGCCATATCAGGAAATTCTTTATTTAGCTTACTTGTAAGCCATTGCATACTTTTTCCATCTTGTCTCCAGCCGTGTATCATTATTAAAGCACTATTGGGATTTTCGGGTATATCAGAGTTAACCACCAAAGAATAAGAGGGATGGCTTAGTAGTAATGTAATTATAAAAAATATACTTCTTATAAATTTAATCATAACTTATTCTTTGTTTACTTCAATAAAACCACCGCCTAAAATATAGTCTTTATCATCATAAAAAACAACAGACTGCCCTGAAGCTATGGCTGTTTGGGTTTCTTTAAATATTATTGTTGCAGTTTTATCATCTATTGGGATATATTCTGCATCAAACGGATATTGAGAAGATCTTACTTTTACCTTTATATTAGTTTTTTGTGTAATTGGAGCACATGAAAGCCAAGAAATTTCTTTTGCAGTAATTGATGATACAAAGCCATCTTCTACATAACCTAAAACAACTTCGTTTTTATCTTTATTTAATCCTATTACATAAAGAGGCCTGTCTGCCCCACTAACTCCAAGTCCTCGTCTTTGACCTATTGTAAAATTCCATATACCGTTATGTATACCTAGTATTTTGCCATTTTTATCTACAAAATTACCTTTTTTAGGTTTGGCTTGTAAAATATCGTTTATATCACCATTATAGAAATCTTGACTGTCTTTTTTATCACTAACTTCTAAATTATACTTCTTAGCCATTGCTCTTACTTCGTCTTTTGTGAGCTCGCCTAATGGCATCATAATTTTTGATAACTGTTCTTGATTGAGACGATAAATAAAATACGATTGATCTTTTTTATCATCTACACCACGCTTTAATTGATATCTTTTAGTTTGCTCATTATATGAGATTTGAGCATAGTGACCTGTGGCAAACTTATCAAACTCAATCCCCTTTGCTGTTGCGCCTAGAGGCAGTGCATCAAACTTTATTTTAGAATTACATATAATGCAAGGATTTGGTGTACGACCAGACATATATTCTTGTTTAAAGTTTTCTAAAACAATTTGTTGATACTGTTTAGTACAGTCAACCACATAATGAGGAATATCTAATTTTTCACATAGGCTTTTAGCTGCCTTTATATCCACCTCTTCATGGGCAGAAAAACACCCCTCTGTTGATGATGTAATGTTTAGAAACTTTTCTTTATCCCATATAGACATTGTGGCACCAATTACCTCATGTCCTTGCTCTTTTAACACGCATGCAACAACGGAAGAATCAACTCCTCCACTTAAACCAACAAGTATTTTCATCTAATGCCCCTTAGTGAAATTATACCATTCACCAAATAAATATAAAAAAAATTCAAAGTTTTTACTTTCTTTGACTTTCTTACAATATAAACTCTTTTTCATTATTGCAACTAGTTTTTATATAAGGCTTTCTATTAGTATAAGTATTATAATGAAATGCAAACTGTTATAATTTATATTAAAAATAACAAAGAGAGCAAAATGCTCTCTTTGTTAGTGTTGTTTTACAAGTGATACGTAGCTGTGTTGCCATACTCGTCATAAAGATAGAGTGTTGCGTATCCACTATCTGTTGTTACTTTAACAAATGTGTTGCCAACTTGATAAGTAACTGTGTGATACTGGTGCAAATCTAAATAGGAAACATTGCTTCCAATTACAATTTTAAGCCGTCCTTGATAACGGGTAAAACTCATTGTACCAATATCAATTCGTGTTGGTGCATCAAAGCTGTCCCAAAGATAATAACCAAGCATACTGTCAAAATACCTATTGTGATAGTAATTATGACGTATGAAACGGTTGGTGTATCCTCTCCAAGAGTACCAGCTCCAACTATCGAAAACACAATTGTGGTGATGGTGTCGATAGCTGTGGTGGTGATTATACGATGAGCACCAGCTTCCACTATGCCCCCCATGATAATGAGAGCCATGACTTGGTGGAGTCATATGGTGGTTACCATGTTTTGGTGGTGCACCATAACTATGGTTATCCCTTCCTTTGTGATTTCCGCCTTGCCTTGTACCTCTGTTGTCTCCTCTATAACCATGCTGACCTGAGCGCGCTCCATGTCCAGACTGGTAATGTTCTGTACGAGACCTGCCTTCATTACCTCGTCCGCCATGATGATGTCCATGTCCTCTTGCTCCCTGCGCGTAACCTTGAACTGCAAAAAGCATTATAGCTAAAATAGCTACAACTAAAGATTTTGTTTTCATAATCTATATATTTGTAATATTTTTCGATTGTTATATTACATCATTTTTAGACAAAAGTCCAGCTTTTTATTGTAATAATCTTTTTTTATTATCCGTGTATAACAAAGATACCTTATTTTAGATACAAATTATATAATTTTTTTTATATTTGGGCTTATCTAATGATTTTTATTTGTAACAAACTCGCACTTAGAGACTAAGTAAGATAACAATAATTGCTATTGGCAAGATAAATAAAGGAATGGCCATCTTAAGGCTTTTCTTTCTCAATGCGAGCTTTATTAAATATACACTAATCAATGCAGTCATAAAAAAAATTTCCATTTTAGGATTTTAACATAAAATCGTACGCTTGGTTATTATATATTTATCTTATTGTCAACACTTTTTTTTAATTACCATACAATATGACTATTTTAACTATACCACAACCAATTGATTTAACACTTAATTAAACTAAGTACTTTGGTATTTATATTAGCTTTTGCAGATAGGTCTTTTAGTTCTATTAAAAATAGACTACCTGCTACTGTTGCCCCTATTTTTTCAACAAGTTTTATTGTTGCATTTACAGTTCCCCCTGTTGCAAGCAAATCATCAACTATTAGCACTCTTTTACCTTTTTCTATTGCATCAGAATGTATTTCTAAAGCATCTGTTCCATATTCTAAACCATATTCTATACGCTCTGTCTTTGCAGGTAGCTTGCCAGGTTTGCGAACTATAACTAAGCCTTTATTCATTTTGTATGCAAGAGGAGCGCCGAGTAAATAGCCTCGACTTTCTATTGCTACAATATAATCTATCTCAATATCTTTTATTAAATCATATAGATTATCAACTATAGCATTGAACACTTCTCTATCTTTTAGAGCTGTTGTTATATCTTTAAACTGGATACCTTCTTTGGGAAAATTAGGAATATTTCTAATATATGATAAAATTTCTTCACTGGTCATGGCTTTCTCCTTTTTTTTGATATTAGCAGTAAATGAATTGTTTAATAGATAAATTTGATAGTTATGAATAGTTTTATTGATTTTACCTTTATGATACCAGTAACGGTATAATTGTTGGACATGAAGGAGTGTGTCCTGAAGGTAAAAATCATGAAATGATTTCAAGATCTCAAGCTGTAAAAAATTATTTATCCACTCATTCTTCCTCTAAAAAAACATCTGTATATGATGCTATTTATTTTGGCCCCAATATTGAAATTGAAGGAATCGGAAAACTTCTTCTAAAGGTTCTTGGACATTATGATTTGTGGAAAAATTTAACCTTATAACTAAAGATGTTTTTAGTTCTGCATATAAAATTATCTCAAAAAACAAAAAAGCAAACACCATTAATAACACATTGATTAATAAGTATAAAAAAGCACAAAAATCATAATCTTCAAAAAAAATACACAAAAAATAAAATTATTTTATTGACAACTAAAAAAGCTTAATATATAAACCTTTTTGTTGCCGACATAGCTCAGTTGGTAGAGCTACTGATTTGTAATCAGTGGGTCGGGAGTTCGAGTCTCTCTGTCGGCACCATTCTTTATTTAAGCCCCTCTAACGGGGTCTTTTTTTTGCCCTTTTTTTAAGCCAGTTTTAACCTACACGTCGGACCTACACGTCACTCAAGACGTAGGAGATATTGTACTTTATTCACTTTTAGAAGATTTTTTACGATTTTCCCTGATTGGATTTATAAGATATTTAGGACATTTGCCCGAATGCATTTTTAATCCTTTTCAACTTGAGCCTAGAATCGTTACCGATTGGATTTTGTTTAACAATTAACCAAACTCGTCTTATTATGACGATTGCTCTTTACACCTTAATACTCTCTACCGCATTTGATAGCATTTGAGAGTTGTAGTTGAAGTACCGTTGTGTCGTCCCAATATTTCTATGATTTGAAAGCTTTTGAACCAAGCAGATGTTAATACCACTATTAACAAGCTTAGACACGAACATATGCCTACCTAAATGACTTGCACCTTCAATATTGAACTTTCTATAGATGCTTGAGAATAATCTACTGATTGAAACTCTATTGTATGGTTTGTTTAGCTTTTGGCTGGTAAATAAATAGGTTTCAGCAGTTAAATTGACATTTCTTGACTTCAAATATTTGAGATACTCTTTGAACTCTTTCTTTATTTGGCTATTCAAATAATAGTTTGCCCCAAACTTTCCTTTGTTTTTATCTGCGTCAAGAGAAATGACATCTTTAACACTTTCATCCTCATTATAGACATCTTTGATTTGAAGATAGCAGAAGTTGATAGACCTCATTCCATTTAAGGAGCAAAAGAACATCATTCGTATTTGCTCGGAATGCCTCATACCAGAAACATAAGTCAAAATATCTTTAATTTTTTTATCATCTAAATATGCTTGGTTAATCATAACTAATCCTTTGAAGTTTTTAACGATAAAGACATCCTGTCGCACTTTTTTTAATTCGTCCGCAAAAAAATGATAAAAATGTTAAAAAAAGTTGAGCCGAAATACAAAATTTAACATTATGGATTTTAGGTCAAAACTGCCTTTTCAAAAACACTAGCAAAACCAAGGAATACAAGGATAATGTTAAAAATCTGGACTTTAAAGATTTAATGTTTTAAGGTTTCTTATATAAATTTGATAAAGAGGCAAGTATGAGGCAGTTTATATTATAATAAAAAACAACGATATATGTTAGCTTTAAAATAATCACAATCATATACGTTACCTGTTCCTATAAATTGATAATTATTCTTTGTATCAATGCTAAAAATCTTACTATGACAACCAATACTACCACAATTTACAGAAGAATTAAGAATGAATACATATGTATTATTCAAATTTTGTGCAATCAATAATTTTTGACTGAACTCTTTACCTAAGATACTTGCTTCATCTTTAAAATATTCATCAACAATTTTATCATAAATACTTTTATTCAATCCAAGTTTTTCTATATTTTCTTCCGTTGCAACAGCACACAAAAGCATCTCATCATTATCAATATTATCTTTACCTAATACTAGACCAGCATAAAGATTAGTAGAAAAAATTAATAAAATAAACCAAATATATTTTATCATTATACTCTCCTGTCTCTATTATATTCCATAATAGAAATGATTATAAATTTAATCCTTTTCCAATATATTATCTACTAAATCTAGAATTATTTTCTTTTTTATTTCTAATATTCTATCATATACTTTCATTTGTTCAATTGTTCCGCATTTTCCATAACAATAATCAGGATTGCTTGTTAAAAAATAACTTTCTTTAATCTCATCAGATAATTTCATATAATTTTTTAATATTTCATCTTTCGAATTAGCATAAAATATATCAACACATCTAAAGTAAATATCATCTAAACATTTTTCTTGTTCTAATGCTTCTTTTTTGATACCTGCTATCCCACTACCATAAAAATCCTCAATACAATTTTTAATATCTGACTTAATTTTAACAATTTCATCATCTATTGCTAAAAGGTCTTCATTATAATACTTAATAAAAAAAGTACCTTGAATAATATTATCCTTTGTAAGATTTAATAAATTTTCATACTGACCTCTATCGTTCTTTATAAAAAGTTGGTCAATGGGGTATTTACTATTATTGATAATGACTTCTCCACTATCACAAAAGTTTTCCCCTTTAGTAATTTCTTTTACTAAAATAACTTTTGCATTACTTGCTTTTTTATATGGAGAACTCCATATGATTTCTGTTCCTTTTAAGAGTGAAATATCATCAATATGCTGAGCATTTGCACTCAAACTCAATAATAAAATAAATACCCCATAAAACCAACTTTTCATTATATTTTACAGCCTTTCTATTCTTGGAAACCAACCTTTATACTTTTTAGCATTAGGACTTTTTTTCAAATGATTTGTATAATTTAATTTCAATAATTTGCTAAATTCATCAGACATCTCATCTTTGTTTATTTTATTTAACATTGGAATCATTTGCTTTGTCAATAATTTTTTACAAGGATAACCAAAATCATTTAAAGATTTATGCAATAAATTTAGTGCTGTATTGGGTTGAAGCATAACGAACATATGTAATAATATTTTTGAATTACCAAAATCATCAACAGCATCTAAATTATAATGATCATAAAAATCTAATTTATAAATAAGCCTTGCATCATCTTTTGATATTTGATTTAAAGGCTTATCTATTTTTAAATTTGGATGAGCTTTATTAAAATTATTTAATGTAGATTGAATAATACCAATATTTGTAGGTTGATCAATTTTATCTGAATTATCTTCATACCCTCCTTCTTCATAAAAGACAGATTCTATTAATAAATCAAATTTATTGTTTTCTTCGTATATACCTATATTTTTAGCTTTCTCTAAAGAAACACTATTAATTTCTAATTTGTTATCATCTCTTTCCTTCACTACTTTTGTATCACTTCTTGTTTCAGAGTACTCATTATCCGCCATTTTTATTTCACGATTAAACAGTAAAAACAAAGTAGTTCTTGATGAAAATGATGTCGATAAAATTTTATTGGCACGATTAAGCAAAATCCAATACTTCTTGGAAGAAAACACCGAAGAGATAATTAGTGGCGAGAAAGATTTCAATAATATCAAACTACCGGATGAGCAACGAAAAGCCTTAATGGTAGAGATGATTGTCGATTATTTGAAGAGTTTGGTAGATAACTCTCAAGCTAATATAACATTAAGAACAACTTATTCAAAATTAAAAGAAAAGGAAATAGAACTTGGTCTAGAGGAAAAGACTTCTGATGGATATGAATGGTTTAAGAGTTTTACCTCGCATGTGTTAGCACTTGATAGGTATGTTCAAAACAGTATTAAAGCAATTCAGAATGAAAGACCTTATACTCCAAGTAATCCTAAGGTTAAAACCTTACTTAGAAGTTATGATGAGTTAAAAACTCAAGAACGACTAACTAAATCAATGGCGAAAACCCATTGGAAGAAGTTTTTCAAGAGATATGCTCAGAATAAAAAGAACTTAAAAGGTATTCCTGATGAACGAGTAAGAACTATGTATCTTGCTGTGATGCTAGGATTTTTACTAATTGAGAAAGACTATATTGAGGAAATAACCAAGCAGGATTGTCGTAAATTAAGTGAAAAGATTTATCAAGTGCCTAAAAAGTGGATAGATAAGATAGAAAAAGGAATGAAGATGTCTGATATTTTGACTTCAGCTCCTACCAAAGTTCTATCTAAGGCAACAATTAAAAGTCTTTTGTGTATGCTTGAAGAACTTAGTAAGGTGAACTATCCAATTCAGAAAGAATTAAAAGGATTAAAAGAAATGCTCGAGAGTAGTTATATTTTTAGGAAAGAATAATCAAAAAGTATGATTTATTAGAAAGTTTTTTAGTTTTTTCTTAAAAACTTCTTGAAACTAGTTATGTCTTTAGAATTAAATAATGAAATATAATCAACTCAGTTATTTAGCAGCGTTGATTATTTAATTACATTGAAGACAACTTAACTATTGACTTATTTTCCTTTATTTAATATATTAAGTATATATCTGTGTAATTTTTTAACAAGGAACGGGTGTTAATGTTAATAAATTTCAATTTTAGCAATTTGAAAAGCTTTAAAAACATGGTTGAATTTTCAATGGAACCATTAACAAATAACGGATCTGTAGAAAATTCTATTAATACTGGATACAAGAAATCTCCAAATGTTTATAGAACATCTGCAATATTTGGAGCAAATGCATCCGGTAAAAGTAATTTTATACATGCTATGAATTATCTTAAGTCTTTAGTTTGTAGTAGTTATTTAAAACGATTAAATGAACCGATGGAAATACCTACTTATAAATTAGGTAATGAAGACGATCCTTCTTCATTTAAAGTTGAATTTATTAAAAACAATAACTTATACAGATACTCTGTTGAATTAAATGAAAATGGAATAATTAATGAAGAAATATATTATACGGAATTAGAAGCTGATAAAAGAGAAAAATGTTTATTTAAAAGGACTATTAATGATTTTAATAGCCCTCATGGAATAGATAAAGAAATTGCGAAACAGACAATTTCTTCAAGATCGCTAATCAGCGAATTAGTCAACAATAGAAATATTAAAGATAAAATTATATTAGATATATATGAATGGTTTTCTGATGATATTGAAGTTATATTTAATACAGAACGTCCTGATTTAAATAAAGACTATTCGCATAGTGATATTGATTGTAAAGGAAAAACTGAATTCTTAAGAAAAGCAGATATTCCTATTGAACGATTAATTGCTAATAGAGAAGGATTGTTTTCAATACATAAAAATGAAAAAGGACAGGATATTGCTTTTAGCTTTTTACAAGAAGAGTCAGAAGGTACGATTGCTTTATTGGTATTATCCGATATAATCATGCCAATTCTTGAAGAAGGAAAGATACTTTTCATAGATGAACTTGATCGTTCTTTGCATCCTCATTTGGTAAAATATATAGTTAATTTATTTAATAATCCTGAAACAAACCCTAAAGGTGCTCAGTTAATTTTTACCTCTCACGCTCATTATTTAATGGATGGAGATACTTTAACAAGAGATCAGATATGGTTTGTTGCTAAAGAAAATGGATATTCTAGTGATTTATATTCTTTGAGTGATTTCAAAGAGATTAAAAGGAAAAAAGGTGCATTTTATAATGAATATATGTATGGTATATTTGGTGCTGTACCTAATATTCGTGAGGATTAATATATGGCTAGACAAATTAGAACTCCTAGATTCTTAAACCCTGTACATATTTTTATATGTGAAGATACTAAATCTTCAAAGTACTATATGGAAGGTCTTGGAAAAGCTAAAAATATAAACATTAAAGCAGAAAAAGCATATGGTACAAGTCCTGAAAATGTATACGAAACTGCAAAAGATAAACTATCATTGTTTAGAGATAAGGGAATAGCCAAGATTTATTGTCTATTTGATAAAGATGATTGTCCGGATGATAAATTTAATAAAATAATTGCTCAATGTAGAAAAAAAGAAATTATACCAGCTTTTTCTATTCCATGTTATGAGTACTGGCTTTTATTACATTTAAGAAAAACTAATAAGCCTTTTGCAAATGCTCAAGAATGCTGTGAGGTATTTAGAACTGAATATAACAAACATTTTGGTACAAATTATGAAATGAATACTCTCAAATCTCGAAAAGATATATTCAATGACTTAAAAGATAAATTGGATACTGCAATCTCAAATGCTGAAAGATTAAATCTTAATGAGAAAGAAGAACCTTATACAAATATGCATAAAATAATTAAGGACATTATAGATTAAATAAAATGTTTATTTTACATTACAAGATATATAAATTTGCATAATTTTAGATAAAAGCTTTATTTTGATTTTAATATGTATATTATTATTTACGAATGTTGTTAGTATATGGATATTAAATGAAAAAATGGAAACAATCTTTATCCAAAGAATATTTTTATCAATTATATGAACTTATTGAGAATCATTCTTGGATACTTGAAAAAGAAAAAGCTTTAGAAGATTTATGGGCTATATGTGATGATGATAATAAAAAACATCTAATTATAGATCTTTTAAATCGCTTTCAGATTATTGATGAAAAGAATAGATATCCATTAGAAATAGATATTTTTAATCAAATTTTAAAAATATGGAAATTGCCTCCTGAAGAAGTAATTTTTCTCCCAATTGCAGATACAACAGAGATAGATGGATCCTTATGGATTTTAGCTTCATTAAAACAGAGATTACCGAATGTTTTTAATCCTAAAATGCTTTTAAATAATTTAATGCATTGTAAAAATTTTTTGTTGTGTAATGAAAATAAACATTTAGTAATAGTTGATGATTTTATAGGTTCTGGAAGCAAACTTGCAAGAAAATTGAAATATGTAAAAGAAAATTCTATATGCCCAAATATATACTGTGTTTGTCCTTTAGGAATGGATACTGGTATAAAAAATTTAGAAGAAAAATTTCCTGATATTAAATTCTTTGTTTCTAGACGTTTTGAAAAAGCTATTACAGATTATTATAAGGATGAAGCAGATATTCAAAAGGCTATTTTAAAAGACATAACAGATTGCTATAAACTAAAAAAACAATTACATTATCTTGGATTTGGACAGGCTGAAGCTTTAGTATCATACCAAGACCACAACATTCCTAATAATGTATTTCCTATATTTTGGGGAGAAAGTTGTAATAACTTAAATACTTTTTTTCAAAGGAAAAAATAATGGATAGTGAAGAACGAATTATATTAAAAGAACTATTTTCCAAAGAAGAAGGTATTGAATTATATTGGTTTCATCAATATAAAGGATTGTCTGTAGCTCAAATATATAAAGCTATAAATTCTTTAGTAGAATCTAAATTAATAATAAAAAATAAACATATTATACATATAGATAAACGCAAAAGACCAACAATCCTAAAGAACTATAGTGATTTATTTTGTAAGGTTGATGAAAATTGGAAAAATAAAATTGATTTTTCAAAAAAAATAAAGAATAATTTAGGAAAGGAGTTGAAAAGGTTTTAGATGATAATAGCTAGAAATGAAGTTGGTTCGCTTCGTTTGTTAAAGCTGATGTTAAAGGTTCGCACATTGATATAAAAGCCTTTATATCAATGTGTGTTCGGCTCACGCCTCGCACTTAATCTTAAGCTTACGCTTTCGATTAAATGAATATATTTTTTAAGTAGCTATTATCATCTAATCTATTATATCATGTCTAGAGATAACAATTTTAAATTAATCGCCGATTTATTTGGATTAAAAGTAAGATATTTTTATCTGCTTATAAAAAATCCTGATATATTTTATTGTTCATATAAAATTCCTAAAAAAACTGGAGGATATAGAAACATATCATCACCTTCATTAAATTTAATGGCAATTCAAAGAGAAATAGCAAATCAAATATTAAAACCCCATTTTACCCCTTTATCTTGCTGTATAGGTTTTGTTGAAAATAAAAGTATATTGGATAATGTAAAACCACATTTGAATAGAGATTATATATTAAAATTTGATATAAAGGATTTTTTTCCATCAATAAAATTTAAATTAGTAAAAGAACTTTTTGATGATTTAGGTTATTCTGATAAAATAAGTATTATTTTAGCAAAATTATGTTGTAAAGACTTTTGTTTACCACAAGGTGCACCAACAAGTCCTATTATAAGTAATATGATAATGTATAAAGTTGATAATCTTATAATGAAACTATGTAAAAAATATGATTTTATTTATACACGATATGCTGATGATATTACAATTTCTTCAGTAAAGCCAATAGATGATAAAATAAAAAAAATTATATCTAAAATTTTTCTAAGATATAATTTTTCCTTAAATCATAAAAAGACACGTTTGTATGGTCCTAAAAATAAAAAAATAATTACAGGTATATCTATATCATCAGGAACACCTATGCTTCCTCGAAAAACAAAACGTATTTGGCGTCAAGAAATAAATATGATAGAAAAATTTGGATTATTGAAACATATGGAAAATACAAATCAAAATAATCCTTTATTTATACCTAGCTTAAAAGGTAAGTTATCATTTTGGAAACAAATTGAACCTCAAAATCAATTTATAGATAGAGCTTTTGCCATTTTAGATAATGCAATAAAAAATCTAGAAATATAAAAACATACTATTTAACCTCATTCCGATTTTTAATCAGCTTTCTAATAAATATAATTATAAAATATAAGGAAGCAGAATGATTATAGATATCGATAAAATCACATCAGATATTGAAGAACTAAAGAAATACTTTGGAGAGGAACAAAAACTTTTTCCTCAAAAAACAATAGACCAAGAAGTAAATGAGGAAATGGATAATCCTCAATACCGTCAGCAAGAATTGGATGCTAAATTCTTAATTAAGTGCTTTAAGTATTTGAAGAAGCTTGGATATATAAAGACACAATATGAATTTAGTGAGCAGTTTTTAGGCAAGAACAAATATTACTTTGGAATGATATTATCAGAACAAAGACATCCGTCACTTGATGCAATTCATCACTTAATAACCGGCATATCCCAGATAAACGATGGGCTAAATAAACTAAAACACCTTGATAACCTTTATGAAGAAGGACAGAATTTAATAACAAAACGATTACTAAAATACTTTTAGTTTATTAAGAATTTTGCCTGAGTGTCAAATTGCTTTTTTTCGTGGTTTATTACAAACGTACAATTAATTTATTTAAGACAACAAATAACTTGAGACGTTTACTTTTTTGTGATATTTGTCTTTTAAAGACGGTTGTTACTAATAGTGGCGGCACTAAAATTTTGCGTACGTATTGATTCCCGGCGTTTTTTTGCCCGACGATGACGTATATACGTCAGTACTAAAAAAACAGTAAAAATCCTAAAAAAAATAACGAGAAAATCAAGTAATTTCAAAGACTTAAATCCTGATTTCTCTCTGTCGGCACCATTCTTTAATTAAGCCCCTCTAATGGGGTCTTTTTCTTACCCTTTTTTCAAGCCAGTTTTAACCTACACGAAAGACCTACACGTCATTCAAGACGTTGGAGACACTTTGCTTTACTCACTTTCAGAAGATTTTTTATAATTTTACCCGATTGGATTTTTAATCTTTTTCATCCTAACCCAAGAATCGTTGCCGAATGGATTTTGTTCAACATTTAACTAAACTTACTTTTTTATGACGTTTGCTTTTTACACCCTAATGTTCTCTACCACATTTGATTGGGACAAACTAAAAGAACTAAGACAGAAATATAAACAATTCATATAATAAAAATATTTAATTAAAATTCTCTCAACCTATTGACAAGTGTGTCAGCAGTTGGTATGAATTATATTAGTATGGAGTTTTATACTTAAAATTCTATGCAATAAAACTCTCAATCAAAAGGCTGAGAGTTTTTTTATTTTTAAATTTTAACCAAAGAGTTATGCCACGTGGCGTAGCTCTTTTTTTTTTATAGAAAGGTAAAACAATGACTTTTAATTTATTGGACTTGGTTAGCGATAGTAAACTTGCTACAAAAAAAGAAAACAAAAAGAAACTTCACAAACTTTTAGATAAGTATGGAAGTGTGGAAGAAATTGAGCGAAGTGGTGATTTAAGAGATAGTTTTGAGCTTGATTTTGCAAGAATTGATGGTGCTTTAGAAGAAGTTTTGGAAGAAAGACAGTTAGGTTATAGAGAGCCAAAGTCTTATAATAATGATAGATTGAAGTCAAATACGAAACAATCAAACTCTCTACTTCCTGATGATGAAGATTTTTCGCTAGAGGGATTGACTTTAAGTGATAGACAAAGGAAGACTATAGACAAACTTGATATGAATACTCAGCTTACTGTTATTAGAGCTTTAAGAGAACAACAAGGTGTTGAGAAAACTAAATCTAAGAAGGAAAATTCAGAAGCATCTAGAAGCGAGCTTGATATATTGCGAGAAAAAGTTGAAAAAGCCAATCGGGAGATAAAAATTGCAGATAATGAACATGAAAGAACAAAGAGTGATGCGAAATATTCTAAAGAACAGGAGGATGATGAGTTGGAAGTTGATTATTCTAAATATGGTAAAGGTTTTTCTAGAGAATTTATTGATACAATGTTAAATGATAAAGCGTTTCAAATGGCTTTGAAGCGTACAAGCTTAAATGAAGGAGGTTATGTTAATAATAAAAATGATAGAGGAGGTGAAACAAATATGGGGATTACTAAAAAGTATTATCCAGATGAAGATATAAAACATATGACAAGAGAAAGAGCTAATGCTATATTATATAGAGATTATTGGATAAAATATAAAATAAACACATTGCCTAATGAAATTTCAGACATTGTGTTTGATAATGCTGTTGTACAAGGTCAAGGAACTGCTATAAAGAATCTTCAAAAAGCTTTAAATATTAAAGCAGATGGTATAATTGGAACCCAAACACTTATTGCTCTAAAAGGAGTTAATTATCAAAAAATTAAAAAAATATTTTCTGATAATGCTAATGCTGTGGAAGATACTTATCAAAGAAGAGATTCTACGCAAAAGGAATTTGAAAAAGGACATAGAAAAAGATATAATAGTTATTATAAATAATTTTTTATAGTGATAAATGTTTTATCTAAATAATCTCTAATTATTTGTGTTGTGGCATATTGACTGCGCAAATATGTTGATGTGCCACAATTATTATTTTTACAATAATTATTTTCTTGATAAATGAATAAGTGTTTTTTATATGCTAAATCAGCTATTTCTTTAAACATTTTTTGTGTTGATATATAATCTTGTTCATAGTAAATTAAATATAGTTCTTTTGCGATATCAATATAGCATTTTTGTGTTTCATTGTTAGCATTCATTAAAATATTATAACATTTGTATTTCCATTTTTCAGGGCATTTTTTTTCGTATATCTCCAATTTCTTTGTACAAGTATTGAATTTATTATTTAGTTCATCAAATTTTATCATATTATTAGCTTTAGCGTTTGTAATATTAACAACAAATAAAAAACTAAAAAATATTAAAAACTTTTTCATTTTGAACTCCGTTTATATAACATACATCTAATTTATGCTTTTAATTATATTATGCAATAAAATAATTTATTAAATCTCAAAAGTCCAGATTTTTAAAATGATATGTGATAATCGTCTCAATATAATTTATACTATAGGAAATAAACAATGGATTGTTTTACAGATATATTTACATTTAGATGATAATCCTAATGAAGACGATAGTATGAAATGGTGGTGTTTTACACCAATTGGAAACTATGCAGTAAAAAAATATAATCAACCTATAGAATATTATTCATCTCTACATAATGTCGATACAAATCTTATTAAAACTATTGTATTTTTAGAAAATGCATGTGGGCATTATTTTGGTTTGAATGCTATAGCTGATTATATGGAAGTATCTAAAAGCCAAATGCCTATGAATATTAGAGGAGATATGTGGGGAAATTTCAATGGAAAATATTATGACACAAATAATCCCAATGAAAATATTGAATTAGGTACTCTTTTGGTTAAGCAGATATACAATTCTCTTGACAATCCGACTGTTGATAGAATAATAACTCTATGGAATAGTTTAGGACGAAATACAATTTCATCTTTTGGATATAGAGATAGAAAAATGTATAATTTACGCCCTTGGAATTTATAGATAACAAGATTAGATAATATGAACAGATTGAGTAAAATAAATAAAAAGTCTTTTTTATACACTATATGGTATAGTTAATTACTTTTTTAGCGATTTTAATATATCGTGGTAATTTAGGGGATAATACACAAGGTGCAATGTGTGTACCTGATGATTGGCGTTATAGAAAAATATATCAATGGGTATGGGATGATGCACCTTGTGTTTATTCTTTAGAATTTTATTTCGGATACTATATTTTGACTTCTGTTATTTATGTAATATTTGATATTATGCGGCAAAAAATTGTTGGATTTAACCCTTCTTATTTGTTTCGGATATGCGAAGGATTTGGCTGGTTTGCAATAAATTACGTTTATCTATTATTGATAACCAAATACAACTATGGCAATATTGATTTCACTATGTGCTTAATGGCTTTTGTTGGAGTAAGCATTTTCTTTTTACCTTTATTTTTGATTTTTATTTTATCAAGAAAATTATTACGTTCCTCTTATCCTCATAAGGACGAGTAATCTAAAATAGTAATAACTATCGTTGATTAACAGAGCGCATTTGATTTATACATGCTTTTGTACTTCTATCTATTTCTGTTGAAGCTACTTCTTTTTTACTATCGTTTGTTTGCATTTTTGCTTTAAGCCCATCCATTATTTCATTATTTTTTTGGCTTAGAACCTCACTTACAGTGCATTGCATGTCTTTTATTTCTTCTGTATATAGATGGTCTTGGTTTTCTATATTTTTTTCAAACAATGGGCTGTGCTTAACCCCAATCTCAACAATACTTGGTTTTAATTCTGGTATATAGTGAGCCATTTCCCCCAAAGAGCAACAAATATCTGCCTCGACATTTTCTGGAACTCCATTTTCTAATAAAATATCATACATTTCCATAACATCATCTACATATTTATTATTATTTAACGCATGTGTTGCAATTTGCCAACAGTCATATGCAAATAATTTGTCTGATTCATAGTTGTTTGGATTATTTAATCTATGTCTACACCCCTCAAAAGAAGTGTCTTCAGGTAATTCCATAATAGATGTTGTCCATTTTACATTTCTTTTTTCTTCACTCATTCCGCATCTCCAATAACACTGTTTGATGTAGTAGTTATTTTATAAAAAAATGTGATTAATGTCAATAATAAAGCGTATTATTTATTATCGATTGGCTTAAGTTTTGTTATCGTTTTATAAATAATTGTAACAATTATTTAACATCATATTGAGTCCGAAAATAGTTGTTAAAATATAAAATTTATGTTATAATTGATCATATATTGTAGATTGTTAGGAAGAACTATTATGGGTAATACATCTAAAATAGATAATACTGAGAAAGTAGATAACCCTATATATGTTTATGCTCCAAGCGAAGACTATTGGGACCAATATGGTTATAATCCCCCTACTTGGTGGGACGGGAGCAAACGCCTAGTTCCTGATATTTATAGTATATATAGTTGGGATACTAACTTTGGACGCCTAGATGATGTTGTTGATGTGGCAAAATCTCCTTATAATGTGTTAAATAAAGCAGCTGATGGTGTTGATTATGTTAAAAATAGATTTGATCGTTGGGTAAATGATAATGATACAATGAGATTTGTTAATAGATCTGTAAATTACGGCAAACGTAGAATTAAACATTATGCACAATCATTAACTAGCGATATTTTTCCTAGATTCAATTTGAGGGCTTCTTCTTCTTTAAGAGCCCTTAATTATGGAGCAAAAGCTTTAAACAGTATAAAATTATGCGCAAAATTTGGAGGAAGATTTATGCCTCTAGCTTCTCTAGGATTTGGCGTTTCGTATGCATGTGACAGATTTAATAAAGGACAAACTGCTGAAGGCGTTGCAGAGTTGATTTCTGGAGGGTGTTCATTTGTTCCAGTCGCTGGCCCTCTTATAAGCACTGCAATAGATATAGATTTGTTATTATATGACACACATAAGTTCCATTTTGGGAATTATGTTAAACTCCCGAATATGTTACTTAGTCAAAATGAGGCTACACAATTGTGGGACTTGATTACAACAGGGGAGAACGCAACCACTAGATATGAACGTGAGTGCAAAGAAAAAGGCATAGAACCTACAAAAGAAGGAGCTATGATGTTTGCCATAAAAGAAGAGATAAAGGAAAACATCAAAAAAGAAGCTGCCTATCAAGGAATATCACTTGAAGAGGCAATTGAAATTTATAAAGCTCAGCAAGAAGTTATAAAACAGTATGGAGGTACATGGAATTACGTTTGGGAAACAAGCGTAAAACCCGGATTAAAAGAAGCTGGTGAAGCCTCTTATGCTATATCGCAAGCATTATTGGGAAATTCGGTCGCTCTAGTTAACTATTGTAATAAAAAAACAGAGGATGAAGTGGCTAGGCAAAATGCCTTAAAAAAAGAGGTATATAAACACTATAATACAATATATGAATCTCTTATTTCTCAAGGAGTACCACCTGAAGAGGCTAAAAAATTTATCAACCTTATGATAGCACATGAAAAGCTTGTATTAGCAGGGGTACCACCTGAAAAGGCTGAACAACTTATCCTTGATCAGATGGATAAAATTTCGCAAAAAAATAAATACTCAAATAATACAAACTCAAATAAGATAAATCTAAATACCTATTTGATAAGCGGAGTTAGTTTAGGTGCTATGAACGCTGCAAATGGTAGCTTTTTGGGATTTAATGCAGCGGGAAATAATTCTCGTGTTGTTTCTAATCGATATGAAAATCTTGCAGGTGAATTAAAAGAACAAACTGGGGAGGCTACTGGTTATTATGCTGTTGCTAGAAGCCAAGATATGCGTATAGATAAACGTATGGAGATGAGAGAAAACGAAACCTACCAATTCCATCAAGAGTCAATTTTATTAAATGGGCAAAAAGATTCACTAATTGACAACAGAATAGATAGGAAAACAATAAATAACAACCAGGAAATACTAGCAAGAAGACAAGTGGAAACTGTTAGGTAATTTAAGACATTAAACCTTAAAAATAATGATATACAAAATTGGCATTGTAACAATAGTTTAACATAAATATGATATTTTTCATATCGAAAAAGGTTGCAGATGCATAAAATTTATGTTATAATTTGCATATATAATAAGTTTTTTGGGAGAAAAACCATGGAAAATACAGAAACAGAAAGAGAAGAACTCACTGAAGCAGAAGCAAAGGTTGAATGTGCAGAAGCTACAGCTCGTATTAGTGATTTGACAAATTCTCCAGAAGTACAAGAATACTTACAAAAAGGTGGGCATTATAGTGGAGTTCTTGAAAGATTAGAAGATATAGAACACGGTAAATTTGCAAATGCTAATTTAGCAGAAATTGAAGCTATTGAACAATCCTCACTTAGTGTTACGGGTGTTGATGTTGACAATGGAAAAGAAGAACCTGAGGGACTAGAGGATATTACTCTTGGGTTGTCTGAAACCAAAGAAAAATTAGAAGATCCAGCGCTAACAACTTCTGAAAATGAGGGAGAGGAAGAAGAAGTTGTTAAAGGCAAAAAGAAAACTCGTGAAAAAGATAAAGAAAACGAAGAAGATGAGCTAGATGGTGATAGAAGACCTAATGGCAGAGAAGAAGATGAAGAACACAAAGATGAGCCAGATGGAGACAAGAATAAAAAGTCTAAAGAAAAAGGCGAAAAAGAAGATAACTCTTCTAGAAGAGAACAACAAAAACAAGAGACCATTGAAAGAATTAAATTACCTAGCGGTATGACTGTTGAACAAAATGGACCTCATTATGAATTAGTAAGTAAGGATGGGAAACATCGTACTGACATTACCCCAGTAATGGATGCTATAGATAAATATAATAGAAATGCTGATGCTACTAATGAAGCAAATGCTGAAAATCAAGCTCAAAACGAAGCTCAAGCAGGGGTTGAACAAGTTGCCAAAGGTGAAGACATGGATGCCCAAGGAAAGGATGTTGATAAAAATGGTATTGACACCCCTGAAATTAGTGATAACAAAATTAAAGATGTGGAAGCATCTTTACCAGAAATTAAAGATGTTAATGGTAGCAACCTCTTTAAGCCTGAAGATGTAGAAGCCTTTGCTAAATTTGCATTAAGTGAATCTGAGATAAATACTCTTAGAGAAAAAGGCTTAATGGATGAATTAGCTCAAAAGAATAAAGAAAATAATGAAAAGAAAAACAATAAATCAGATAAACCTTTAGGTTACACCCCTGAAAGAGAGAGATAATCTTTATCCTTACAACAAAAAAGCGGATTTTATCCGCTTTTTTTATTATAATATTGCTTCTGTAATTATCCCTAAAATAACGCTTATCACATAAATTAGTGCAATAATTCTTGCCGTTTCTTCTTTATTAGAATTTACTCTATATAAAACAAGTAGCCCAAGACCTGAATTGCTTAATGTTCCAGTTATCATTGTGGCAACAGAAATAACCCCATCTAGATACAACTCTGTTAATAATACAGATGGATAACAACTAGGGATTAAACCAACAAAAGATACTATAAATTTACCCATAATTGGATAATTGAGCATTATTCCTTTAATAACCTCATAATCACCAAATAAAAATGCTAGACGAACAATAAAAGAAAATATAAAGATAAAAATACATATTTTTTCAGTATGCTTAAAAGCTGATTTATAAATATTTTCTTTTTCGTCACTGCACTTACATTTTTCTTGCTTACAAAAAGCACTAATATTGGGATCTTTTTTATTTTTTATAAAACTTTGAGGTAAAAATCTATCAATTAACAGACCAACACTTATGGCATATAACAGCTTTGTTAATAGTATGATTGTTATGGTGGAGATTTCCCCACCTCTTGAAATTAAAATCGGTAGCATTTCATCTGATGTTGATAGAAATATGGCTAACATTGTTCCTAAACTTATGAGCCCTGCTATATATAAGTTTGCAAAAGATACAGAAAACCCACATTGAGGAATTATTCCTAGAATTCCTCCAATTATTGGTCCATATTCCTTTGATTTTCTAACAAATATCAATTCTCTTCTAGACATTTTGTGCTCAAGGTATTCCATTAGCAAATATGTTAGATATAAATATGGAAACAACATGAACATTTCATATAAAGATGAAACGAATGTATCTAAAATTGCTTTAAACATAATAAATGCTCCGATTTTGTTTTTTTATTGATGATTATTTAGCTAAAA